>BNYG01000025.1 GCA_026000155.1 Bacteroidia bacterium
TATCTATTAAGGTGCAAATTGGGAGCTAATTAAATGTTTTCCCATTCTCTGTCATGGCGCGCTTGACGCGCCATCCCCTGAAAAACGTTAATTACCAATGATGCAAGATATTGAATAATAGTGTTTAACGACTATCATGGGTTTGCGGGTCAAGCCCGCAATGACAGGGAAAGAAAAAAAGGCTCATATCGTAATATAAATACCGCCTGCCTGATAGCAGGCGGTAAAAGTTAAATTGTTAATTGGTCCTACGCACACACCTCGCTACCCACGTATAGTTAGTAACCGAGTCGTTCGTCTTAAGGTCGAGGAGCGTAACCGCACTGCTACTATTGAAGGTGCGAGTCCACACGATGGTAGCAGAGTACTCCGTACTACTCCAATAGCTGACGCTCGCGCGACTGGAAATATTGGACCAGCCCAACAGCTTAGCATTATACAATGCATCGATTTCCATCGAGTTTGGCAAGTACCAGTCCGTATAACCGCCTTCGGTCGAGGTCGCGCATAATTTAACAGCATTTTCCCAGGTTATACCGGCGGAAAGACTACTTAAAGAAACCGCAGCTGTGTAATTGTTCGATCCGGCCGTTGTTGACT
This sequence comes from Bacteroidia bacterium, assembly GCA_026000155.1. Classification (GTDB taxonomy): domain Bacteria; phylum Bacteroidota; class Bacteroidia; order Bacteroidales; family Azobacteroidaceae; genus Azobacteroides. The sequence continues at coordinate 601 of BNYG01000025.1, forward strand.
GTACTGATACCGGGTTATCCGCAGTACCGGCATAAACATATTGAGAAACCATCAAGTTCTTTTTAGTTGCAGGCGCAGTGCCGCCGGTTTGCCAACTACTATAAGAAGTAGTACCGGAGAGATCTCCATTGGTAGCGCCTGTCCAACCTTCAGCCGGATTCTCATCAGCGTCACCGGAGTAGTTTTTCGCAGCGTCGGTTAACAGCAACGCAGCAGGCCAAGCGGGAGCACCTGCTTCACAGCCCACACAAATATCGCCGCTTGCTTCATTATTCAACGTCGTGCCGGTATCCACCGTCAAAGCAGGGGTCTTTATTACACCGGTATTCGTTATCACACCGGTTCCATCGGAGTTCTGTCGTAAATCAATAGCTACCTCGGAAACAATTGTTCCTGTATTTACCATATTTCCGGTAACGACCATTCTCGCTTCCTGCCCGGTCACACTTGCTGTCCCTGCTAAAAGCAGCATCATTAAAATCAAATTTTTCTTCATTTTTTCTATTTCTAAAATTTATATTTAGGTTTCTTAATATTCTTAAGATCCTTTGAAAAGCGGGACACAACAAAAAAGCCGTAACAAGGAATTTACCCTGTTACGGCTGCATTATTTTACTGAAAAATGTTACTTGAAAAGATGCTGAATCAACATAACTGCTTGATAGTAAGCAAATTACCCCCCCCTATGGGTTGCACAAGTCCTTGATAATTCAGGAGTTACGAAAGTAGTTGTACGATAGTTATTTTTCAATTCATTCATTTTTTTGCATTTCAGATACAAAAGTACTCCAAATTGGTGAGAAATCCAAATTTTTTGGAATTTTTAATTATTTTGCGCAATGAAAAATAATTAGAGGCGGCTTGTTTCGTTCACATCGGGGGCTAAGACAGAAAAAATATTTACACAAACCAAACGAAAAACAATAATTCATCTGTACGAATGCATTCCGCTCAGTAAATAGTTGACACCGAAATAAGTCATCAATACACAGGCGAAAGCAAGGACAGACAGCAAATTAAAAAGGCGTGGATTATCCCATTTCTTGACTAAATGCAGGTGGGTAACGATGGCATAAACAACGATAGTTACCAAAGCCCATGTTTCTTTCGGATCCCAACCCCAGTAACGCCCCCAGGATTCATTTGCCCAAATAGCGCCCATAAAGGTGCCGGTTGTCATCAATATCAGACCTGCCCACAGCGACAACTCATTGATAATCGTTAGCTCCCGCAATCGAAACGAAAGCAAAGGATGTCTATTGGTTCGATGGAACGACGACAAGACAAGATTGGTGATTCCCAACAAAAAACTAACGCCAAAGAAACCATAAGCCGCCATAATTACCGCCACATGAAGCATCAGCCAGGGCGATTTGAGTACCGGAACTAAAGGCGTAATTTGCGGATCCATCCAATTCAGTCCCGAAACGAACAGGATGACTCCACCGAACAGGCTGGCCAAAGCAAAAGTGATCGTACTTTTCCGGACAAAAAGAATACCTGCCACCACCGTGATAAAGGCAACATAAATCATCGTTTCGTAAGCATTACTCCAGGGTGCGTAACCGGCTATATACCAACGCAAACCTATGCCAAACAAATGATAAAGCAGGGCCATCGCAATCATCGCAATCAAACCGAAAGAGATCCAGGAGTAAACACCCTTTTGAGATTTCCGGAATAATAGAATGAATGAAAAAACCAATAGCAATCCGCCGGCAATCAAATAAACCCGTTTACATAAACTAAATACATTCAATTGATTATACCGTAGCTCGGCGTTTATTTTTTGTGAGGCAATCGCTAAGTCGCTGTTTTTTTCCTGATAGTCCCGAATGGCGGCAAGGGCTTTATCCGCCGGATTCCAGTCGTTGGATTTCAGGGCATGCAATACGGCTTCCAAATATTCGTTCATCCGGTCATCGGAAGCTTGCCATTGATGATTTGGATCGTCTTTGACGGGGAAAATGTTAATCATTTCTCCGTTAATCAGTTGATAAAAAATATGGATTTGTTCGTCTAATTTGATCAAATCTTTCTCCAAACGCGAACGTGCAGCGGGCGGTGTTCTGAAAATAGCATCCAAGGCGTCCTGCAATTTATAATTACCGTTTGAATCAAACAATTCATAATAGGCGCATTGTTTTTCCGAAAGGTCGAAGCGAAAGGCAATTTCCGGATTGGAACAGGTAATAAACGGAACATACGTCCACATTTCGGGACGGGTAAGCAAACTCAAAAGGAACTGATCCGAATTAAATTCGCCGATTTTATCGGAATGATGCAGTTTGCGAAGCACTTCCGAAGAAAAAGTATTGACCGGCTCCAAGCGACCCTCTATGGATTGCATCGGCAAAGCGCCGAATTGAGCGGCATGCCGGGAATTTATTTGCCCTTTTTGAATGTGCGCCAACAAATCTTTTCCCGGATCATTTTGCGCCGGCAAAGGAAAAGCAGGCAACAGAAACAGCAGCAGAACGGATGTATTTCTTATTTGCTTTAATTGAACTGCCAATTGACGGAAGCGTGATTTTTTGCCGGTCAAACAAAGAATAAACCCCATGATTAATATCCCATAACCGGTATAAGTAATATTGCGTCCGGCAAGGTCTTGATTGACGGACAAGACAGTCCCTTTTTCATCCTTATCATACGAAGATTGAAAAAAACGATAGCCATCTAAATCAAGGATATGATTCATGGATACTTTCCGTTCAAAAGATTGGTCGCCCCGGTGAATGATTAAGTCGCTTTCAAAAGAAGAAGGACTGGAGGAACCGGGGTAACGAGTCATTGTAAATTGCTTCAATTCCAATTGAAAAGGCAGTTGGTGAGTGGTTTCGCCTTTATTTGTGTGGGTAATCCACCGGTCACTGCTTTCGTTTTCCCGCAAATGAACAGTTCCCTCTTTACTGAAAATATGCGTGGTAAGCGCTCCTGCAAGAATCACAATGAACGCGCCGTGTACCAAAACAAAACCCCATTTTCCTTTCTCGAAAAGCCGGTGTTTGATAGAAGAAAAAATAAAGTTGACAACCAACAAGAGTTGCAAAAAAATAAAAAGAGGAGAATAGTAAATCAGCGTTTTGGCTGTTTGCGTACCGGTATATTTTTCCACAAAAGTAGCTATCGCCAGCCCCAAAGCATAAATCAGGAGCAAGACGATAGCTGTTTTATAGGAGTAAATCAGGCTTTTTCCCATTGGTCACGCAATAATTTTACCGATTCGGGAACGACTATAGTGCGATCGCCCTGACATCCGCATTCGTAACTTACATATTTATCATAATTGAGCGCTTTCAAAGCTTTGAATCCGTTGATGTAATTATCGGCCTCTCCGTCTTCGCCCGGCATACTGCGACGCTTGCGGCTGGCAATATGAACGTGTTGCAAATAATCTCCGGCTGAAAGGAAAGCACCTTCGTCTGACGTTTCTTCCGCAGTCATGTGCCAAAAATCGCCCATGCAACGCACACCCGGATTGTTGATGTCGCGGCAAATAGAGGCTGCATCGGCTACCTGACGTAAATAGAAAGCTTCTCCGCGGTTCAAGGGTTCAAAAATAACCGTAGTTCCGTATTTAACGGCATAATTACCTAATTCGGTAAACTGTTCGCAAAGAAAATCGCGCGTTTCCTGTGTATGGGGAAGCGCCGGTTGTTGCCAGTTAAAACCCGGAACGATGATTACGCCCGTCGAACCCAATTCGCCGGCAGCGGCAATAATTTCTTTCATCGTATCCAAGCATTCTTGCCGGATAGCAGGGTTGGTAGAAAGAATGAATCCTTTGAATCCGGCACAAATAGCGCTTACTTTAATCGAGCGACCGTTAAGGGCTTGCTTGATTTCCTCTACCCGTCCGGCAAGTCCGCCGCCACCCGGTTCAAAACCGACGACGCCGAGCTTTTCCATATAGTCAAACTTTTCATTCAAGCTTTCGCCCGGAGCGATTCCTTCCTGAAAAGAGAGTTTCAATTCCAGTGCACTTTTACTGCAACAGGCCTTTTCCTGCGATTGCTCTTTTTTAGTACAGGAAGCCAACGAAACACTACCCAGAGAAGCCAACGCCAATCCGGATAAAGAGGTCTTAAAAAAATGTCTTCTGTCAGTCATAATCATGCATTTATTTCGTTCCCGGAACGGCAACGACAAACTTACTCATATCCATTTTCCCATTCAAATTCAAGTCGGCCGGAGTATAATCCAGGGCGGAAGCCGTCATTTGTTCCCATGTTATTTCCGCACCGGTATAAGCCGATTCGCGTCCCATAATAGCCGCCATGTTCGGAACAGCGATTTCCGAAGCCTGATCAATCGGTTGATTGCTGCGAATATGATTGACCCAGTTGACATGCTCCAATACATAAGCATCGGTTTGTTTGAAATTCGCCTGTTCGGCATCATAGTCAAATTTCCAAAGGATATTGCCTGCCAAATCTTTAATTTGCGCCCCGTCTCTCGTTGACCAGGAGCCTTTGGTTCCTTGAATAAATTCACTTACATTGTCGGCGCAACCGGAAATCTGGCGGCACATGCTGTGCAAATGAATACCGTTTTCCATGACAAAATCAACGCTGAAATTATCATATTGATCGCCTGTTATCCGGCGTTGACGAGAGCCGAAACCCACTGCGCTTACCGGTTTTAATCCTGAAAACCAAGTAAATATATCCAGGTTATGTACATGCTGTTCGACAATATGATCACCGGAAAGCCATTTCCAGTTTACCCAGTCCTTAATCATCCATTCACCATCGGTCCATCCTTTTTCGCGGCTTCTATACCAAAGCATGGACTGGTTCCAATAAACCGTACCGCCGGTAATTTCGCCGATAGCGCCTTCCATGATTTTCTTGTACGACTCTACATAACTCCGCTGGTGATGGCGTTGCGTACCGGTAACTACACACAGATTTTTAGCGGCAGCTTGTTTGGCAGTCGCCATAATCGTGCGATAGCCTGCCGCATCTACGCAAACCGGTTTTTCGAGGAATGAATGTTTCCCTTTTTCCGTAGCATATTTGAAATGAAGCGGACGGAAGACGGGAGGCGTTGCTATAATCACCACATCGACATCGCTGTCAATCAATTGCTTATAAGCATCCAAACCGACAAAGCGTTTCTCTTGCGGAATATCAATGTTCTTTTCCGTTTTCAATTTGCCGGCTAAATCATCTACCCTGTCCTTGAAAGTATCTGCCAATGCGACTATTGTCAGGCCGTTGCCTGCATCCAAAAAATTAAAAGCCGCACCGGAGCCGCGTCCGCCGCAACCGATAATGCCCGCTTTCAATTCCCGTCCATCGGCCGCCACATCTACTAAATCCGGAATATAATAACTTCCGGGCGCTTTCAACGGTATTAATTTCGATTTGGAATCACCTTTGTTGCAAGAGCTTAACAACATTGGACTACCTACTCCCACGGTACCCAAAGCGCCGACCAGCGCTGAGTTTTTTAAGAAAGATCTTCTACTGATTTTGTTCTCTTTTTTCATGTGTATTGTATTTATTAAACAAACTATTCTTTTTCACATACAATCCGGAAGCCAATACCCCGAATATCCGAATACCACCAGATACTTTTGGGCTGTTGCGGATCGGTTTTGAGCCAGGCATCGTGTCGCGAAAAATCGCGCGCCGCACAGCGCACATCCGCCGCATCGGAAGCATAATTTCCGCCTCGCACTACCCATTCCGTTCCTTCCCTAACCAACGGATCCGTTACCTTCCCTCCGGTTTTTTGATAGGCTTGCGGATCGTATTTATCGGCACAATATTCCATGACATTTCCCAGCATGTTTTTCAATCCAAACGGATTGGCTTTAACGGCATCCGGCTCTTGCGTCCGGTTTTTACTGTCATTTCCATAGATTACATACGAAGAAATAACGTCTGTGCCGGCATCGAAAAACTTGCGCCAGAAACCTTCATTGGAGAATGTCTTCGGATTGCCTTCAAAGAAATAAGGCGTTTCCGTACCTCCACGAGCGGCGTATTCCCATTCGGCTTCGGTCGGCAAACGGTATTTCTTACCCGTCACTTGCGACAACCACTGACAAAATGTTTCCGCAGCATAATGCGTCATGGTGATGGCCGGACGATTGCCTCCACCCCAGCCCTGGTCGGGAAATCCGAAAGGAGGCGTCGGCCCTGAAATAGCATCTACATCCGGACGGCTATTATTGGCAAACACATTGGCCGGCGGAGTGCGCCCTTCGCTCATCGTTTTTACATAAAACGCCCAATACATATCCCAAGTCACTTCCACTTCGGACATGAAAAAAGGACTGAGCGTTACCTCCCTGACAGGCCCTTCCTCTTCTTTATGAAACGCTTCTTTATCCGGACTTCCCATTTTGAAAGATCCGCCGGGAACGGCTATCATCTCAAAGGTGACGAGCGAACCGGGTACTTGTTCGGTAAAATTCTTAAATTCGGTAACCGGAGTGGCCGTTTTGAAATACAAAGCGGTATCAATCGTTACCGAGGACATCACCGGAGCGCCTGCCATTTTGGAATGTTTATAATTCGGATTATAATGGCCGGCATCCAAGTGGCAACTGATGCATTGCAAATTCAGTTTTTCCTCATTTTCTTCGTAATACAAGTGAGCAATAACGGCTTCATCGGTAACGCCTTCGGGAAATAAGTTGTGATGACATTCCTTGCAGGATTTGTTTGGAATATATTTGACTGCCGATTCAATCTCCGATAGTTTGTCCCATTCAAAGCCCGTACTGTCTTTGGTAAGGTAGCCCCATACGTCTCTCATTCCCAATTTTGCTTTAGCGGTATAATGACTCCAGGTATGATTCCTGGGCGGAAGATGGCAATCCACGCAGTGTACTTTTGTTCCGCTGGCGTTGTTAAAATGCTTCGATAATTTCCAACTGTCTTCCACATGAGGGTGTACATGACAACTCATACACGATTCATCTGTGGAAAAATAGACAGAAGTCTGATACAAAGCAACAACGATAGCTATTCCCAGAAATAATCCCAGCAGGAGATAAAAAGATTTACCTTTGAATATTTTCCTTGTAAAAAAGTGTTTTTTCCGAACTTTCATCTTAACTTGTCAGTATTATATTTAGCGGATACAAAAAGACTGTAAAGATAGAGAATTTTGATTAATATTTGCACTATAACAGAAATAGATTAACAATTATTAATCGGCAAAAAAATCACCGAATGACGGATTTTTGTCAAAACATCATCACCGACCATGTGCCTGATCCCTTAGATACATAAAATTCTGAAAATAATACAGATTTTATATTATTTTGTGAAAAAAACAAATAACTTTGTTACGGATTTTGCAACAGAGTTTACAATGGAAGAGAAAATGAACAATACGCGTGCATACATACTCGGAGCTATACTCGGAACAGTAGGCTTAATAATAGGTGCAGTAATAAGCAATGGTATTAATTATATATCCTATTTTAATGATTCCAAACTTAATAAACAAATAGAAAATCTTAAATACACAATAGAGGATCAAACTAAACAAATAGAACTTCGTAAAGATACAATCCGGATTCAATATACTCAGATAGATAGCCTTCAAAATGCACTTAAAACTCAACAAACCCAAATCAAAGATCTTGAAAATAGCCTTAACAGTGGCAAGCAAATTGAGAACCTAATATCAACGGGAAACAGAATACTTATAGATATTAAAAATGATAAACCGGGAGTCTCTTCCGATTACAAAACGTGGGAACAGAAATGTAAGGGGATAAATTCAAGTATTAGCCAAAAAATCGACGATATAGAAAAGGAACGTATTGATTCCAAAACAAAAACTTTAAAAATAATTGATCTTTTAAAAACTTTATAATATTTACCGGTATGAAAACAAACAAATCTATTTTACTTATCTTTGTGATAGCGTTTTTGAACGTTAATATGCATATTTTTGCTCAAAATAGTTCATTTTTCAATATTGGGGATAAATTTTTTCCTTATGGATACATGGGATGTACAGAGAAAATATCCGTTAATCCGGCATATTCTATTGAGCCATATTCAGCTCCCATGTGTTTTAAAATTGAATTCACATCTTCATGCAATAATAATAATGGATGGGCAGGAGTGTATTGGACGAACGAAGAAAACAATTGGGGTGAACGTCAGGGAACCGATTTTTCCAATAGAGGATTTACAAAAATAACATTTTGGGCTAAAGGAAACGATGGAGGAGAAACGATAGAGTTTGGCTCAGGAGGTATAGATAAGACTTCTGACTCTCAAACATTTCAATATAAAGATAGTTATAAAAAGTATTGGATAACGGAGAAATTAACCAATCAATGGAAGCTGTATTCCATAAATCTTTCAGGAGTCGATTTGTCTTCTGTAATTGGCGGTTTCTATTGGGCTGCAAAGTGGCAGGCAAATCCAAATGGAGTAATATTTTACTTGGATAATATTCAATTTGAATAAAATTATTTATAATGAAAAAAGTCTCTTTACAATTATCGTAAAATGATCGGTATCAAGGAAAAATAGATTATCTTTGTCAAGAATTAAAAAAACAGAATATGACAGTCTTATACATTCTTTTAGGTATTATTGTGATTTTGGTTATTTGGACGGTATCTAAATACAATTTATTGGTACGCTTAAGGAATAACCGTGAAAATGCTTTTGCAGACATCGATGTTCAATTGAAACAACGGCATGACTTGATTCCCCAATTGGTCTCTACCGTAAAAGGCTATGCCACACATGAAAAAGAAACTCTCGACCGGATAGTCAATGCGCGCAACGGAGCCATCAACGCCCAAAGCATTGACGAAAAAATTGTGGCCGAAAATGCGCTTACTTCCGCCCTTTCGGGATTGAAAGTGACTGTAGAAGCTTATCCCGACTTGAAAGCGAACGTCAATTTCAAACAATTGCAGGAAGAGATTTCGGATATAGAAAATAAATTGGCGGCTGTAAGACGTTATTTCAATTCGGCCACCAAGGAATTGAACACCGCTGTAGAAGTTTTTCCTTCCAATATTATTGCCGGAATGTTCGGATTCCACAAAGAAATGATGTTCGATTTGGGCACAACGGAACGTAAAAGTTTGGAACAGGCGCCGGAAATAAATTTTTAAGGTATGCAATATGTTGGGTTACATACACAACAGGTCAGGAATAATACCCGGTCGGTTGTGTTGCTCTGTCTTTTTCCTTGTTTGGTTATCTTGCTTACGTTCTTGTTCTCTGTTCTATTAGTCTTTGCTACAAATGACGGGTCGAACAACGCGAGTGTTTGGGAACAATCTTTGCTTTTCGTTAAACAACTGGCGCCTTTTATTTTGACAGGCGTTGCGATTTGGTTTCTGATAGCCTATTTTGCGAATACCGCCATCATTCGGAAAGCCACCGGAGCACATCCTTTGGAACGCAAGGAAAACAAGCGGGTGTACAACTTGGTGGAAAACCTTTGCATGTCGCAGGGAATGAAAATGCCCCGGATAAACGTTATCGAAGACCATTCTTTGAATGCTTTTGCCAGCGGTATCAATGACCGTACGTTTACCGTCAGTCTTTCCCGTGGCATCATCAATAAATTAGACGACGAAGAATTGGAAGCTGTGATCGCACATGAATTGTCGCATATCCGCAACCGCGACGTACGTCTGCTGATTGTTTCGATTGTTTTTGTTGGAATATTTGCCATGCTGACGGAAATTGCTTTCCGGATACTTCTCCGTGCTCCCCGGCAAAGCCGGAGCAGCAACAACAAAAACGGCGGCGGCATTATTGTAATCATTCTTATCACTTTGGCCGTTGCTGCAATCGGTTATTTTTTCTCCAGTCTGATGCGTTTTGCTATTTCCCGGAACCGGGAATACCTCGCCGATGCCGGTTCTGCCGAGATGACACGCAAACCGCAAGCCCTGGCAAGCGCCCTCCGCAAAATATCGCGCGACCCAGCCATTGAAGCAGTTACACGAGACGATGTAGCGCAGTTGTTTATTGAACATCCACGCAAAGTGAAAAGTTCCTTTTCCGGAATAAGCGGTCTGTTTGCTACGCATCCTCCGATTGAAAAGCGAATAAAAGTATTGGAACAGTTTTGAAGTCAGGTACGTAATTTCCCCAATTGTTTCAAATGTTCTATTTCAATGGAAAATACGTTATTCTTACAGCGCAAACAATTCACTTGCCGCCAATAATTCCACCTTATTCTCGGAAAGCACCGCCACGGTTTTTTCCAGATTATCGGGGCGTATAATCACCAGGGCTTTCTCTCCTGACGAAAAGGCGTACATGTATTCCACAAATACGCCTGCTTGGGTAATGAGGGACATGACAGTTGCCAAAGCGCCCGGTTTATTGGGGCATTGCACACAAACGACATCCGTTGAACTCACCGCATACTGGTAATCTTTCAATACTTGCATGGCTTTTTCCGGGTCGGAAACAATAAGCCGGAGGATTCCGAAATCGGAATTTTCGGAAACGGTAAAAGCCGTCATGTTGATACCTGCTTCGCCTAATATTTTGGCAACATCGGTAAAACGGCCTTTTTTATTTTCTAAAAATATGGATAATTGCTTGATTAACATGACTTTGTTTTTTAATTGAGTTTTCTTTTATCATTCACTCGCTTGGCTTTGCCCTGACTGCGTTCGATGCTGCGTGGTTCCACCAATTTCACATCAGGCGACAGGCCGATAACGCTTTGCAGGCGATGGACAATGCGTTTCCGCAAATCCAATAATTTACTCATTTCGTCGGAATAAAATTCTTCCTTCACTTCCACCTGCACCTCGAAGGTATCCAAATTGTTGATACGGTCAACCACAATAAAATAATGCGGTTCCAATTCGGGCATTTCACAGATAACCGATTCCACCTGCGAGGGGAAAACATTGACTCCGCGGATAATCAGCATATCGTCGCAACGTCCCAAAATACGTCCCATGCGAACGGAAGTGCGTCCGCATTCGCAAGTTTCATAATTCAGACTCGTTAAATCGCGCGTACGGAAGCGCAACAGCGGCATTCCTTCTTTGGTAATCGTAGAGAAAACCAATTCACCCATTTCTCCATGCGGTACCGGTTCGCCGGTTTCCGGATTCACTATTTCGGGATAGAAATGGTCTTCGCACAAGTGCGTACCGTTTTGGTATTGACATTCATGCCCCACGCCCGGGCCGATGATTTCCGTCAGGCCATAGATGTCGTATGCTTTGATGCCTAATTTTTCCTCCAATTCTTTCCGCATCGCTTCCGTCCAAGGTTCTGCACCGAAAGCGCCTGTTTTCAATTTGAATTCTTCGCGGGGAAGACCGGAATCTTTGAGGGCATCGGCGAGAAACAAGGCGTAGGAAGGCGTACAGGCCAAACCCACCGACCCGAAATCGTGCATCAGCATGATTTGTTTTTCGGTGTTTCCGCTCGACATCGGCAGCACAGCGCCTCCGATAGTTTCCACAGCGCCATGAGCGCCCAAACCTCCGGTGAATAATCCGTAACCATACGAAACCTGCACTACATCTTGTTTACCCAAACCGAAAGCCGTAAAGCAACGCGCACCGACTTCGTTCCAAATAGCCAGATCTTTGCGGGTATAACCGACTACAATCGGTTTTCCGGTAGTGCCGGACGAGGCTTGCAGCCGGACAATTTCCGACATCGGGACACTCAATAATTCAAAAGGATAGTAGTCGCGCAAATCCTTTTTGGAAGTAAAAGGCAATTTCACAATATCGTCGATGCTCTGTATGTCATCGGGCGTAACACCTGCCTCCTGCATTCTTTTGCGGTAAGGTTCACAATTGTAGTAAACCTTTTCGACCGTTTTCTTTAAGCGGATTCCTTGGAGTTTGTTCATTTCGTCGCGCTTCATGCACTCCATCGTTTCATTCCAAATCATGGTATTTTATTTAAAATAGTATCAACTTTCCAACTAAACTGCAAAATAAGCATAAAAAAACAAGAAATGAAAGAATTTTATTTACTTTTGTGGCAAATAAAGCGAAAGAATAAATGAAACACCCTCTTTTCCTCGTTATTGTATTATTTTTTTTATCTGTTAGCCCTGTAAAAGCGCAAAATTCCACAGACAGTATATCCGCCGGATATGCAAGTATCGAGATCGACAGTATATGGGAACAAATCTTATCCGAAGTGAAAATCGTCGGGCAAAAACGGCAAATCCTGTACAAATTAGACCGGCAAGTGATTGAAGCCGCCGGATTTCTTTCGGCAGCGGGAGGAACAGCCGTGGACATATTGTCACAAACGCCTTCCATCAGCATGGATGCCGACGGCGAAATATCTTTTCGCGGCAGCAAGGGTTTCAAAGTATATGTCGATGGAAAACCGAGTTCATTGAAGGCGACTGCTGCTTTGGAGCAGATACCGGCGGGACAGATTGAAAATATTGAAGTACTGACTACGCCTTCGGCCAAAAATGATGCCGACGGTTCTGCCGGAATTATCAATATCAACACGAAAAAACAAACTGTTGAAGGATGGAGCGGCATGGTGAATGCCATGGGAAGTTCGGTTTGGTCGCGTAATTTTGATTTCCTCTTATCGTTGCGGAAGAAAGACTATCGCTGGCAACTGTCGGGCGAAGCTTCCGTCCGGACTTTATTGAGCGACTACGACCAGCTGAAAACCATTACCAACAACGACACCATCACCACCGACCATTCGACAGGCGATAGAGAAATCACTACGGGCAACTATTACCTGCGCTCGGCTTGGGATTGGTATAAAGGCAACAACACCTGGTCGGCAGCTACCCAAATAGGCTATCGGGACCGGTGGCGGGGAGGCGATTTGCATTACGAAGACTCTTATCAATCCATCAGCACCGGAAATATCGACTATGCTTCCTTCAACGGTAGCGATTATGTCCATCTGTATGAATATAGTCTGCGACAGGAATTGGGTGTAACTCATCAATTCGACGAACCGGGTCATGTTCTCTCTGCTTCTATTTACGGGCAGTACGAAGGGGATGCGATGGAGAATTTCAGAACCGACCTTTGGGATATGACAGGCAAACAAGCCCAGGGGCACGAGGCATGGGAAGCGGAATATCGTTTTACAGGCCAAGCCAATGCCGATTATGTACGGCCAATTGCTGATTCGGAAGGCAAATTGGAAGCAGGTTATCAGTATTATACTTATACCGAAGACGGGGATTATACGTTTGACAAGTACAATCCTGCTACCGGGGTTTTTGAACGGCATGATGAGATTTACAACAACTACCTCTTCCGCCGGGACATCCATGCCCTGTATGCTTTGTTTTCTAATACCCATCAGCAATTTAGCTATCAATTAGGTTTGCGCGGCGAATATAACTATCAGAAATTAGATGACTCGGATATATCCGGAAAAAAGACAGATGCTCAGCACCATCGCGATCGCTTCGATCTCTTTCCCTCCGTCCATCTGGCTTACACTTTAGATGAAAGTTCAAGAATCAGAGCGGCCTATTCGCGCCGGATCACTCAACCCGAGCTTTTCTATGTGGAGCCTTATGTAGTCTATGTAGATTATTATACGGCCCAATGCGGCAGCCCATCTATCCGGCCCGAGCTTACCAATTCCGTAGAACTGGGTTACAACAAGAGTTTTACGAAAAACAGTGTATCCGCCACCTTGTTTCACCGGGCGCGCAAAGACAAATTTGAACGTATTCGCATCCCCTATCAGACCAGTGTGACCCTCGATTCGATGGCTAATGTAGGCAATGACTATGCCACAGGATTAGAATTGGCTGCCATGCTGCCATTGCGTTCCTGGTGGAATCTGGACGCCAATGGAACGTTCTATGATTATCGCATCCAAAACCAATGGAAAGTAAACGGTGAAGATGAGAAGAGTTGGAATTGGCAATTAGCCGTCAACAACAATTTCGATGTAACAAAGAACACTCGCATTCGTTTGGAAGGCAATTACGTGGGACCTACCGTGAGCACACAAGGAAGAGTAGAGGATTATTTCTATTTCAATCTCACCATCCGGCAACAATTATTGAATCGTCGCTTAACGGCCAGCTTAGTGGTGCGGGATGTTTTCTCTTCCGCCAAATACATCAACACCCGGCAGAGTGAAGGTTTTACCTCTCTCTCGAAGATATATCCTCACTCGCCCTTGTTCACTATCAGTTTGTCCTACACTTTCAACAACTTTAATTCGACGAAGAAAGCGGATGCCGGAGCTAACGATTTATTTGAAGGAACTAACCGGTGATTTTACTTCTAAATGATTTCACCTGCCCAAAGTTTTTGTAAAAAAACTTTCCAAGGATAAATCATAATGTCATCCACTAAACGCGGATAGGGGTCGTTGGAAATCAGTATTTTATGTTTCACATTATATTCTTCGGCAAATGCTTTTAATCCTTTCAAATGACGCGGATTGGTTTGCGTGGTCGATTTGACCTCTATGGCAACCTCATGATCGCCAAGCACAAAATCAATCTCTAATTGTGAAGCTGTCCGCCAATAATATATCGGATAATTACTATCGGAATAACGACTGTGTGCATATATTTCCTGATAAATAAAATGCTCGAATGCTTTACCGAAAATTTCCGTTCCAAATTCGATTTTTCCTCTGTGGAGGAGAGAATTAGCTATGCCGACATCGAACAGATAAAATTTGGGAGCCGAAATCACACGCCGTTTCGGTCTTTTCTGAAAGGAAGGTAAATAGCGTCCTAAAAGCGTTTCTTCCAGAATCTGAAAATAAGCTTTAACAGTGTTCACACTCACGCCTGTATCAGAGGCTATATTCGTATAATTCACCATTTCGCCATTGGTGAGAGCGGCCACTTCAAGGAATCGTCCGAAAGAAGGTACATTTCTGACTTGCGCTTCCGCAGCAATTTCATCACGCAAATAACTGCCGATGTATGCCGACAGCATCTTTTTTGGATTGGCAGCATCATAAAGTCGCGGCAACAAACCGTTGTTTAATGCTTTCAACAAATCAAAATCAGGAATTTCAGCGCTTACCAAAGGATAAAGCTCATAACGCAACGCTCTGCCGCCAAGCAAATTGACACCGGAACGTGAAATTTTTCGCGTACTTGATCCGCTCATTATAAACCGGATGCCTTTATTTACAATCAGCCAATGAATTTCATTTAATAAATTAGGTAAAAGTTGAATTTCGTCAATGGCAACTGTCCGGATTGAATTATCCGCTTCAATCATTTCGCGCAACAGAGAGGGATTGTTCAGCAGTTTTTCGTAGTCAGTAGTGAGCAATAAATCAAATAACAACGCATCCGGAAACAGCGCTTTAATCAGAGTGCTTTTGCCTGTTTGCCTCGCGCCCCAAAGAAATACACTTTCATTTTCCGATCCTTCAAAAATCTGTTTTCTGTTGTACATATCACCTGTTTTTTAATTTTTCAACTGCAAAGTATCATGATAATTTGCATCATTGTTGCAAATCATCATGATATTTTGCAGTGCAAAGGTATGAAAAATAATTGAATAATACTATATATCAACTAAATTGGTTCGCCGAATAAGGTTGCTGCACTAGCTTCTCTAATTTTTACAAATACCTTATCTCCTACGTGATGATTGTTTTTGTCGAATATAACCACTTTATTTTGCGAAGTCCGGCCGTATAATTGTTCGCGGGAGCGTTTGGAAAATCCTTCCACCAGCACTTCCACGGTTTTGCCGATGTCTTCCTTGTTCCGCATCAGCGATAATTCCAATTGCAAGGCAATAATTTCTTCCAGGCGTTTGATTTTCACCTCTTCCGGCACATTATCCGGTAAATGTTTGGAAGCATAGGTTCCCGGGCGTTCCGAATATTTGAACATAAAAGCCGAATCGTAACTGGCTTCCCGCATCAAAGACAAGGTTTCCTGATGGTCTTCTTCGGTTTCGGAATGAAAGCCGGCAAAAAGATCGGTGGAAATACTGGCTTCCGGCACCATCCGCCGGATAGCCGCAATCCGGTCTAAATAGCTTTCGCGGGTATATTTCCGGTTCATGGCTTTCAGAATTTTGGAACTTCCCGATTGAGCCGGCAAATGGATGTGTTTACAGATATTATCGTAACGCGCAATGGTTTCCAAGGTTTCATCGCTCATATCTTTCGGGTGGGAAGTGGTGAAACGGATACGCATTTCCGGCGCTTCCAAAGCCACTAATTCCAATAAACGCGGGAAACTGACCCCCAGCCAGGAATAGGAATTGACATTTTGTCCCAAAAGGGTGACTTCTTTGTACCCTTGCTCTTTCAAAACCCGCAATTCATTTAAAATGCTTTCCGGCTCGCGACTGCGTTCCCTCCCGCGTGTGTAAGGGACGATACAATACGAACAAAAATTATTGCACCCTCTCATAATCGAAATGAAACCGGAAATTTTTACGCCCGATAATTTCAGGGGAATGACGTCTTTGTAGGTTTCAGTAGTGGATAATTCGACGTTAATCGCTTTTTCGCCTTGTTCAACGGTTCCGATTAAATGCGGTAAATCCAGATACGAGTCGGGGCCTACTACTAAATCGGCGTGATGCTCGCGGATAAGTTCTTCCTTTATCCGTTCGGCCATGCAACCCAATACGCCGACAATTAATTTTTTCTTTTTTTTCTTCAAAGATTGAAAATATTGGAGGCGCGATAAGACTTTTTGTTCGGCATTATCCCGGATGGAACAAGTATTAACTAAAATTAAGTCGGCTTCCAAAATATTTCCGGTCGATTCAAAGCCGTCCATTTGCATAATAGAGGCTACTACCTCGCTGTCGGCGACATTCATCTGGCAACCGTAGGTTTCAATAAAGATTCTCTTTAATTTGTTGTTAGTCACGGATTTAAAGTCCGTTTCTTTTGCTTTTACCATGCTTGTTTTTTTATTTTTAAAAGGGTTAATTTTCATTTAACAATATTTAACTACAAAAATACGAAATTTTTTTGATAAATGTTTGGTAATTCAAAAAAAGTCCGTACATTTGTAATCGAAAAACGTAAAATTTTTTCATAGTTAAGGTTTTGGTTAAATGGGTTAGGGGTGGCTGCGAAGTCATCCCTAATATTTTTAAATAACTTGTAAAATTAATAATATATCATGAATACGCTATCAGAATACATTCCGTTACTATTTATTCTTGTTTTCATTCTTATTTCCATCCGCAAAAGTGCCGGAAAAAGAGAGGAAGAAATGACTAAGACTACCTTGCCCGGTCGCAAGAGTGGTGAAATAATCACTATTCCAGAAACTGTGCCTGTCAAGAAAACAAAAGAAAAAATAAAGGCACCCAAACCTGTCCATCAATCAATGATTACTCCGGTCGAGCAAATAATTCCGGTCGAAATGGAAGATAGTGATGAATTCGGCGAAGCTGTTTTAAATATTGAGGATGTCGAGGATATTAAAAAAGCCGTCATTTACACCGAAATATTTAACCGGAAAGACTATTGAATCTACGTCTGAGGATTTATTCTAAAAACCGTAATTGGTTCCGCAAAGTCCGCATTTCATCCTGCAGGGCATAAATCCGGTCCAACAAGTGGTGAATGGCGTCAATTCCCTCCATATTGATGGATAAATCGTAGTATAAACGGGCATACCGCTCCACTTCCGTCAATTCGTCCGCCGGCAGGTAACGTTCGTTATCCATTTCCTGAATATGAATTAATCCGTTTTCTTCCAATAGCGCAATGAACTGCGGTTCGATATTCGCCTGTTGAATGTATTCTTTAATAATAATGAGTTCTGTATCCATGGTTTCCGGTTATTTAGTTTGTTTCAATTCTTCAAACAATTTCTTTTGCTTTTCCGTAAGATTCGTTGGAACCTGCACATTATACGTTACGATTAAATCGCCGAACTGACCTTCTTTTTTATAAACGGGAAAGCCTTTTTCTTTCAAGCGCGCTTTTGATCCGGGTTGTGTGCCCGGTTTGACTTTCATTTTCACTTTTCCATCCAAGGTGTCAATCAATAATTCGCCACCCAAAACGGCCGTATATACATCCACATCGGCATTCACATACAAATCGTTGCCGTTTCGTTTGAAAACCGGATCGCTCTGGACGATGAAAGTGATATAGAGATCGCCGGCAGGAGCGCCGTTGGAACCCGGCCCTCCTTGTCCTTTGAGTTTGATTTGTTGTTCGTTGCTGACACCGGCAGGAACCGTTATCCGCAATTTTTTACCGTTGACTTCGATGGTTTGTTTGTGGGTTTGCGCTGCCTCCCGAAAGCTCAGATGGACTTCGCCGGAATAATCCTGCCCTTTGAAAGCAGACGTTCTTCCGCTTCTTCGTCCGGCTCCGCCAAAGAGGTTTTCGAAGAAATCGGAATAACCGCCTCCGCCAAAACCACTGAATCCGCCGAAATCGCCGAAATCCTGCGCAGAATAACTGCCGCCTCCGCCAAAACCACCGCCTTGTTGTTGGCGGGCTTGCTCAAATTGATCGGCATGTTTCCAATTTTCGCCGTATTCATCGTACTTTTTCCGTTTTTCGGGATCACTCAATACCTCATTGGCTTCATTGAGTTCCTGAAACTTCTGATGAGCTGATTTGTCATTGGGATTTAAATCGGGATGGTACTTGCGCGCCAATTTCCGGTAGGCTTTCTTAACGTCGTCCGTAGAAGCCGTCTTGCTGATTCCCAATGTTTTGTAATAATCAATGTACGCCATATAATTCAAAATTGATGGCACGCGGATGACTCGGATTAGGCGGATTAGCGCAGATTTTAATAATATCCGTGTAAATCCGCCCAATCCGAGTCATCCGCGTGCTATTGTATTATTCTCTCCCACAACAGTTTTTGTATTTCTTTCCGCTACCGCAGGGGCAGGGATCGTTTCGTCCCGCTGTTTTTGCTACCTGGATAGGAGCAGTTATTTGTCGTTCGCGGGTATCCCGTCCGGCTACTTCTCCCTGAACGCGACGGCTTTCTGCCAATTCGTCTTTCTGTGTTCTATAACGACTGTAATCGGTCTTTTTTTCGGGAGCCGCTTCGCGGATTTCCTGTTCGCGGATGTATATCTGTCCTCTCATTAACACCGAAATCGTCTTTTTGTTCATGGCATCGACCATGCTTTTGAACAGGTTATACGATTCCAGTTTATAAATCAACAACGGATCTTTATTTTCATAACTGGCATTCTGAACCGAATGGCGCAATTCGTCCATTTCACGCAGGTGTTCTTTCCACGATTCGTCAATGGAATGGAGTAAAATCGCCTTTTCGAACGATTTGACAATGTCTTTGGATTCTGTTTCGTAAGCGGTTTTCAGATGGCAACTGATATTATACACCCGCTTGCCATCGGAAATCGGAACCATGATATTCTGGTATTTATCTCCCACTTCCTTGTACGCACGTATGATATTCGGTTGGGCAATCTGAATCATCCGTTCGTTTTTCCGCTTGAAGTTTTCGATAGCCGCATCGAAAATGGCATCGGTCAAAGCGCCCTGTTTCATTCCCTTGAATTCTTCTTCCGTAACCGGCGATTCCAAAGCCAAGGTTTTATACAATTCAAATTTCAACCCTTCGTAATCGTTGGAATTAGAATAATCTTCGGCAATCGTATTGGCCGTATCGTAAATCATGTTCAGGACGTCCAATCCAATCCGTTCACCGATTAAAGCGTGGCGGCGGCGCGTATAAATCACTTCGCGTTGGGAATTCATTACATCATCGTATTCCAGCAAGCGTTTACGAATACCGAAGTTGTTTTCTTCCACTTTCTTTTGAGCGCGTTCCACGGATTTGTCCAATATGTTGGCTTGCAAGACTTCCCCTTCTTTGAAGCCCATCCGGTCCATCATTCCGGCAATCCGTTCGCTGGCAAACAGACGCATCAAATCGTCTTCGAGCGACACGAAGAAAACCGAAGAACCCGGGTCTCCCTGACGACCGGCACGACCGCGCAACTGCCTGTCCACACGCCGTGAATCGTGCCTTTCCGTACCGATAATAGCCAACCCACCGGCTTTTTTTACTTCCGGCGCCAGCTTGATATCCGTACCACGACCGGCCATGTTGGTTGCAATAGTGACCGTTCCGGTTTGACCGGCTTGTGCTACAATTTCTGCTTCTTTCTGGTGCAATTTAGCATTCAACACCTGATGGGGAATTTTGCGCATATTCAACATACGGCTCAACAATTCGGATATTTCCACCGAAGTGGTACCTACCAGTACCGGACGTCCCTGTTCGCGCAGTTCAATTATTTCATTGATAACGGCAGCATATTTTTCGCGGGCTGTTTTGTAGATACGGTCGTTCTCATCGTTCCGCGCAATCGGACGGTTCGTCGGAATGACCACCACATCCAATTTGTAGATATCCCAAAATTCACCGGCTTCTGTTTCAGCCGTACCCGTCATACCCGCCAATTTGTGATACATACGGAAATAATTCTGCAAAGTGATGGTGGCAAAAGTCTGGGTAGCGGCTTCCACTTTCACCCTTTCCTTGGCTTCGATGGCCTGGTGCAAACCGTCGGAATAGCGGCGTCCGTCCATAATACGACCGGTTTGTTCATCTACAATCAACACTTTATTGTCCAAAACGACGTATTCATCGTCTTTTTCAAACAAGCAATAAGCTTTTAATAATTGATTGACAGTGTGAACACGTTCCGATTTGACGGCGTAATTTTGCAACAATTCATCTTTCTTCGCCTGTTTTTCTTCATCGGTCAGCGTTTCGTTTTCTATTTCCGCTATTTTTACGCCGATATCGGGCAATACGAAAAATTCGGGGTCATCCGATTTTCCGGTTAATAAGTCAATCCCTTTATCCGTCAGTTCAATCGAATTATTTTTTTCGTCAATCACAAAATACAGGTCATCGGTGATAATGTGCATTTCGCGGTTTTGCTGCTGCATGTAAAACTCTTCCGTTTTCAACATGGAAGCTTTTACGCCCGGTTCACTCAAATATTTGATTAACGCCTTGTTCTTCGGCATCCCTTTATACGACCGGAACAACAATTTCAATCCTTCTTCGTTTTGCTTCGAATCGCCACCGGGAACAATCATTTTTTTAGCTTCCGCCAATAAGTTATTGGTCAGCTTTCGTTGTACTTCCACCACATTTTCGACCCGTGTACGATATTCTTCGTACAGTTGGTCTTCGCCTTTGGGAACCGGACCGGAAATAATCAACGGAGTACGGGCGTCATCAATCAACACGGAATCGACCTCATCAACAATCGCGTAATTGTGTTTGCGTTGCACCAAATCGCGCGGGCTGATGGCCATATTATCACGCAAATAATCGAAACCGAATTCATTGTTGGTTCCGAATGTTATATCGGCTTCGTAGGCCTTGCGCCGTGCATCCGAATTGGGTTGGTGTTTATCAATACAATCGACTGAAAGTCCGTGGAACATATACAAAGGTCCCATCCATTCAGAGTCACGTTTAGACAAGTAATCATTGACCGTTACGATGTGTACACCGTTGTGCGTCATGGCATTCAGGAAAACCGGAAGTGTCGCCACCAAAGTTTTACCTTCACCGGTCGCCATTTCCGCAATTTTTCCTTTATGCAAAACGACACCACCGAACAACTGCACGTTGTAATGGATCATGTCCCAGGTAATTTCATTTCCACCGGCTACCCAGTGATTATAATAAATCGCTTTATCACCGTCTATCGACACAAAATCGTGAGTAACAGCCAATTGACGGTCAAAATCGGTTGCGGTGACGACGGTTTGTTCATTTTCGGTAAACCGGCGGGCTGTTTCTTTCATGATGGAAAACACTTCGGGAAGAATTTCTTCCAGCGTTTTTTCATGCTGTTCCAAAATTTCTTTGTCGATTTTGTCAATTTCATTCCACACTTTTTCGCGGTCTTCCAATTCCAGGTCTTCGATAGTAGCTTTCAATTCTTCGATTCTACCTTTTTCTTTTACGACTTTTTCCTGGATATAATCCATAAGTTGCCGGGTGCGATCCCGCAATTCGTCGGTGGACAGTTTTTCTATTTTCGGATAGACAGCCAATATTTTTTGTACATACGGATCTATTTCTTTTAAGTCGCGTTGGGATTTGTTCCCAAATAATTTGGACAATACGTCATTAAAACCCATGATTATGTATATTTTTTTGTTATTTACTAATTTTTATTCTTTCAGTATTCTGTCATTGCGGGCTTGACCCGCAATCCCCTGCTAATCGTTAAACACTTATTAACGGACATCATGGGATGGCGGGTCAAGCCCGCCATGACAGAGATCCGCAGAGATCAGCGAATGATCTCTTGCAACGGTAAATCCTTGCATCCGTTAGGTGGTCGAATGCGCAAGACAAACGACATAGTCGGTGCAATTTCCGTTGCCTTTACTTTCCGGTAGATATGTTCTTTTTTTACATATTCGCCGAAAATAAATAAAGGGGAAAGGATGGCATTATCCCGGATATATTCCGGTTTTCCCGGATTGTTTTCATTCACTACCACCCATCCCGGTTGTAACTCTATAAAAACGTCTCCACTCAGTTTTTTGTTCATTCCCCGGCGAAAAGCGGCAGCCCGTCCGGTATCGTCCACCATCCATTGCCCGGCAGTCGTTACTTCCTGAACGCCACTGAATTGCGCCGTAAATTCGGCAGCGCTACGAACCAAATCGTTCCACTTGACTTGTTTCTCTTCAGCTAATTTTTTATTGAGGTAAATCTGTTGATTATAATACCCGCTTACCCAATTTCCTTGACCGTAAATGGCCATTAAATACATATTTAAGAGGGCGGTGCAACGGTTGGGATAAAATTCTCCCATCGGTTTGAAACCTTGTGGAAGCTTGTTTAACGAATCATAATATCCGGTCGAAGTCAGCAAGATAAGTGTATGTTTCAGACCGACTTTCCGTTCCAGCAAATCCAAAAGTTTTTCTAATTCTTTATCCAGCCGGTAATAAATATCCTGAATTTCATAGCTGTATTCTTCCGGGTCAGAACCCAATTTATAATTTCCAGCATAATAGCTTATGGAAATAAAATCAGATGCAGAACGACTGCCAAATCCGGCATTTTCGATGATTCTACCCGCCAGATTGGTTACTTCCGTGTTGATGAGGGAAGTTTGTTTGATTTTCAGGAAGCGGTCTTTGTCGTTTTTCGTGAAATTATACGAGAAAGGATTTAACCTTGTCGAATAGGGAAGACCGGCATAATAGGAATAGGATTGATTCCATTGTTTTTCAGGAAAATTTCCGATGGCTTCGGACGAATTATAGCGTTCTACATACCAGGGAGCATCTTTGTAGTAAGTGCTGGTCGCCCATTTGCCATTATAATCGTCCAACCAAAACGCACCGTTCGCATATCTGCCGCCGGAAATAATGGCTTCTACCGCATCCGGCGCTACGGCATAGACCAAACTTTGTCCTTGGGAAGCGATTTTCAATTCATCACTTACAGTAGTGGCGAGTAAGGTCAAGGGAGATAAGCGGTCGGAAGTGTAATTTCCCATGTAATTATCGTCCGCCACAATGGATATTTCGCGGTTTTTGTCGATATCGTACTTATAATCTCCGGTTATACCGTTGTAATAAGGGTAAGTTCCGGTGTAAATACTGGCAATAGAAGAAGCTTCGCTCAAATTGGGGAAGTTGAAGTCCACCGAATGATAGACTAATCCTCCGTTCATCAGGCGTTTGAATCCTTTTTCCCCGAAAGTAGAAGCGAAATATTGCAAGTAATCCCCCCGTAACTGGTCAACTACAATGCTGACCACCAATTTGGGCGTCTCCACCGTTTGCTGCGCATGTAAGCCGGTGATGGCCAATAGGGATAAAAGAGAAGAAAACCATTTATTCATTTTGTTGTGGGATACAAAAAACAAGACAAAAGTACAAAAAGTATTTCAGTCTGCAAAATACGTTTCTCACTGAATGCTGACCACATCTAAAATTTGCACATCGCTTTGTATATCGGCAACGTAAACATTGTAGTGCGGTGGAAAAACTTCTTTGAAACTGTACATTGGAATAGATGCCGGAAACTGCTGGTTTTGATATTGAACTTGAAAAACACCGGTAATGGATTCCCCTAAGGTGGTAGGTTTTTCAATTTTGATAATTATCCGGTTATGATTTGTATTTTTCTGCACCAACAAGTCTTTTATTTTTTCCGCACCCCTGTTTTTATTTTTTACGACGGACGTATAATCGGACATATTCGGGGTTGCGTCTTGATTAAAAATGAAGTGAGGCTGCGTCTCAAAATCGGCAATCCATTGCGGATCTTTACTTCGGTCGGGCAAAGAATAATTATTGCTCAAATATTCCGCCAATTTGTATCCTGTGATTACCATGCCTGTATTGGACAAGTGCTGATTAGCGCCATAAGTATTTTCAAAAGCGGCCGGCGTATAACGCACAGTATCGTAGGGCGATTGCAAATCCAGCCATTGGGCGGACGGATATTTTTGCAATTCTTCGTTTAACGTTGCCTTCCATGTTTCATAATGGGCAATATGCGCGTGATACATGGGCGCTGTAACAAATAAAACCGGAACATTTTTTGACTTGCACAATTCGATAATTTTGTTCACGTATTTTTTGCTGTGTTCGGAGATGTTGCGCTCCCGTCCATCAATGGGCGCTCCCAATGTTTTATATTTCATTAAAGTGCTGTCTTCCAAACCCGTTTCAAAGCGGGCAAATCTACCTAACTCCAATTTATTTTGCCGGGGAGGTGCAATATTTTTCCTGTTGGACTCTATCTGGGCTGTGTTAGTAAGCAAAAATGAATGGTTGCGAATACTGGGCGACCATATTTTTACCCAATTATTGCTGTTGAAAAGTTCCGGCATCATACGCAACTTGTACGCTATATCCTGATGCGCTTCAAAACTTTGTATTTCTGCCATTCCTTCGACTTTGGAATTATCGTTAATGGCGTAAGTTTCAACAATCACTACCGTCGGTTTTATTTTTTGCAATACTTCACCTAATGAAAAATAGGCGTCGGCTATTCCTGCGCCGGAATTGCCCAACAGGAAACAATTGCTGCCGGTTGCCACAGAAAGAACAAACGGGTCAATGCCTGTAAAAACGTGTGAATTGCCGACTACCAGCACATCTATTTTTTTTATTTGGGTAAATTTATAAAATGCGTCCCATTTTCGCTTGGTGTGATTATTGCTTTGGTCGGACATAAAATAGCCTTTCCTGTCTGTGTAGCTCACTACCACTACTATAATGGCAAAAAGCATCAGCAATTTGAGCGCAAACGTAATCCAATTAAATGCTACTCCAACTTTATTTTCCTGTTTGTTTATTTGTGCCATGACGAATTAAAATTGAAAATAAATAAATGAGTTTTCATTGTCGCCTCCATATTGTCCGTAATAAACAATGCTGAGTACAAACGCGATGTAGAATATCCAGCGGATAATCGCCGGCATCTTGAAAAAATATTTTTGAACGGCTGTATCATTCTTTTCCCAAAGAATTTCTTTCAACAACAAAATGCCGATTAGCAGGGCGGATAGTTTCAATTCGGCAGCATTTAAGCCGAAATTAAGCAGGTTACCCGCATTGGAAAAATCCAGGTAACGGAAACAATCCAAGGCTGCCTCAAAACTTTGTGCTCTGAAAAAAGCAAGCGAAAGCGCCCAGCAAGCAAAAATAAAAATGGATTTGAAGAAATGAATAATAAAATTATCTTTTTTCTCACATCGGGTTAAATTCAAAATCGGGTCTAAAAGGATAAGGAACAACGCATTGAGCGTGCCCCAAATAACAAAATTCCACGAAGCGCCATGCCACAAACCACTGAGTGCAAACACAATCAGCACATTGAGTCTGGTACGCCAAGCCCCCTTGCGATTGCCTCCCAACGGAATATATACGTAATCTTGAAACCATGACGATAAAGAGATATGCCACCGTTTCCAAAAATTCCCGAATGAAGTAGCGAGGTAAGGACGATTAAAGTTTTTGCGCAATTGGAAGCCAAACAAATGAGCTGTACCGATAGCAATGTCGGAATAGGCCGAAAAGTCGAGGTAGAGCTGGAAGGCAAAGAACACAATCCCCAGCAACACCGGCAATCCCTCTGCTGCCGGAATATCTTTGAAAACCAGGTCCACATACACCGCCAAGCGGTCGGCAATCATTATTTTCTTAAAAAATCCCCACGCCACAAGCAACAGGGCGCTGCGAAAAACCGGATAGTCGGGCTTTTTGAGTGTATCGAACTGCGGCAGAAAGTTTTTCGCACGTTCAATCGGGCCTGCCACCAATTGCGGGAAGAAACTCACAAAGGCAAAAAACTGTATCCAATTTTTAGCCGGCTCTGTCTGGCGTTTATAAAGATCAATGGTATAGCTTAACGATTGAAAGGTATAGAAGCTGATGCCGACCGGCAAAATAATGTTCAGTGTGGTGGACGACAAGCTAACGCCAACGGTGGACAGCAAGGCTGCGAGACTCTCCGTAAAAAAACCGAAATATTTGAAAAAGCCTAAAAATCCAAGGTTAACGACGATACTGACCAATAACCAGTTTTTCTTTTGGCGTTTGAGGGCAGGAAGTGCATCGTCCGACGCATCGTCTTCGCGCTTGTTCAGTGTGTCGATTTTGCAGCCGAGCAGGAAATCCATCAGTGAACTGATAACGATAAGCGATAAAAAACGCCAATCCCACCAACCGTAAAACACGTAGCTGGCAACTAATAAAAACAAATTGCGCAAGCTTACACTTTTTCGGTTGAAAAAACGCCAATATAAAACAAATACAATCAGTAGGAATACTGCGAAAGCAAAAGAATTAAAAAGCATGTTGCGTAAATTTTGTGCAAAAATAGTAATAATTGTATTTCTAATCAAGAATTTAACAACAAATAAAGGAATATTTTATACTTTATGATACTGTATAATGGGCATTTCCTTGTACATCACTTTCTGCAGGTATAATTCAGCGTTAAAAGCCAAAATCCCGACGCTAATCCCAAGCAAAGTATATACGGAATATCCGCAGGATTCAATGCTTGAGGAATCCAATGCCATCCCAGCAATAAACCAGCCAAGAGCACTAAATTAATCCAATGATACCCAGAGATTAAGCGATTCGGTTTCTTAAAAAAGTATCCAACAAAAGCAATCAAATGAAACGGATGCAGCCAGAGCAAATTCCAATTCGGCGAAGTACAGGGATGATACGAAAATAGAGTGACAAAGGCAACTAAACACCCGGCTGCTCCGGCTATAAAGAACAAGGGTGCAAAGAATCCTTTGAATTTACGATGTTTCCACCATCCCATACCGGCTACAACCAAATATACGAGGAAAATAAGTATGCCTATTGTGAGTGGTGATTCCCAAAACCATCGCTTGACAACCTGTTCGGGTACAGAAGTTAAGACTTGCTTGGATGATATTACGATGGGTGTATTGTCCAAAGCCTCTTTCAATTTCAAAGGCAAAAACAATTCTTGTCGCGCATTAATCAACGAATCCGCACCACTTCCAATCAATAAATCAATGCCGAAAGTCATCCAGGGATACGGTTCCGTACAGGAATGTATCAACTGCCGGAAAGTCGTTGTTCCGGTTTGTTCGGGATAAACCAATTGATCTTCAGTGCTTTGTTCAATTAAATCACGTACTCTCGTAGTGCAATTATCAAACAGGAAATTATAACGATACACCAAATTTTCGGGTTGCAGGTTAAGGGACAGTTTTTGCATTAATGCTTCTTTTCCTTCGGCAGTCAAATTCAATACCTGTTCTACCATGGTCGCATTTCCCATGGAATAAACATACAGGAAATGTTTGTAATCCGTATAGCTTAAAAAATAATCAGTCTCCCCTTTTACAAAACGATACAAAAAATGGGGAGCGTCAAAATCAAAAGTGCCCCAATTAAAAACTACATCCGTCCGTTGCTCCGGGTCGTACAATCGCAAGGCTGTATGTCCATAAATCGTGTAAGCTTCATTGGGACGCGGCAATACCGTCAACAGGCTGACTTGCAAACTATCCGTTTGAAAAGCCTTGACCATTAAAAAAGAACAAAAAAACAAAAAAAACAAGCTATAGCGTTTCATAAGTACAAAGTTAAAGTTTTTTTGGCATTCTTTTTGTACCTTTGTACTAATATTTCAATTTACTGCATACAAAAATGAAGAAAATTGTACTCTTTTTTTTAGCAACTTTATTTCTATCAGGAGCAACAGTTTATTCGCAAGTCTCCGGATTTGGTTTGTCGGCTGCTGTGCCGTTAGCTACCCCTGCTTTGGATGAAAGTTCGGGTTTAGAATACTGCCGGGGAAAATTGTGGACACATAATGATAGCGGTGGAGAGCCTGAAATATACGTTATAAATCCGGCAACCGGTGCTATTACTCAGACAATTACCTTGCAAGGAATAACAAATGTTGACTGGGAAGATTTGGCTTCAGACGGTTATTACCTGTATATTGCCGATACGGGAAATAATGTTAATGGAGCACGGACTGATTTGGCCATTTATAAAATCAATCTGGATGATATTCCTCTGACAGGAGATGGAACCATTCCGTCTGATAAAATAGAAACTATCCGGTTTTATTATCCGGAACAAGGAGAGAATCCAACTGCTACAAGCAGTAATAATACTTCTTTCGATTGTGAAGCGATTCTGATTTTTAACGATAAAATTCACCTGTTTACAAAAGATTGGGTAAATAAAACTAAGACTACCGAATATTTTGTACCTAATATTCCACATCCTACGGGAGCCAAGTATTCGGCCACAAAGCTCAATGAACACAGTACCAATTTTTTAGTAACCGGAGCTGATTATTCAGGAATTAATCAAGTAGTATTGCTTGGTTATCAAAATTCCGGTTTTGGTAGTCATTATGCTCGCATATATTCCGGTTTTCAAGGAGATGATATTTCTACGGGAACGGTTTACGCTCCTTTAAGTATTGGTACTGTTCTTTCGATGGGGCAAGCAGAAGCTATTTGTTTTGGGGACAATCCTCTTACCGGATATATTTCTAATGAACAATATTCCCCTATTCCTGCCATGCTAAAACCATTTACAATTTCTTATGGCGCTGGAAGTGAGCCGGTTCTCGTTACCGGTGTTTCTCTCAATAAATCAACCGCAACAATAGCAGTTGGTAGTAAGGAAACACTAACAGCAACGTTGAATCCGACCGATGCCGCAGACAAACTTGTATTTTGGACAAGTAGCAACCCTGCGATAGCTTCGGTTTCGCACAGTGGTGAAGTAACTGCAATAGCCGTAGGAACAGCAACGATAACCGCTACTACTGAAGATGGCAGTAAAACAGCCGATTGTGAGATAACAGTGATCGAATCGGAATCATCACTATTCTCCGGACCTAAAGTGATAGTAAAGGGAAATATGGTGAATACCGGATTAATGAATTCTACGATACCCATGATTTTGCAGGCGCCGGTTTTTAACAACTCAGGTACATTGAACGTGAAAGGTTTGGAAGTAGGCGCTACTACGACACTCACTAATAGCGGAACTTTGAACGTTAAATAGTTTTTTATTTTTAACTTTATATCTAGTAACAAAATGAACAAAGTATTAGTTTTTACAATCATGGCAAGTTTTTGCATTTTCTGTACAGCACAGGATATTACGTTGCCGCAACCTCAAAAAACAGGCGGCAAACCCTTAATGGAGGCATTGAGCCACCGGCAAACGACGCGCGAATATTCCGACCGGGAATTGGATAATCAGACTTTATCCGATTTATTATGGGCGGCTTACGGTTTCAACCGCGAAGATAAACGGACCGCTCCGTCGGCGAATGACAAACAGGAATTTATTCTGTATGCCGTATTGAAATCGGGTGTTTATGTCTATGATGCCAAAGAAAATACCTTGATTCAAAAAGTGAAAGGCGATTTCCGGGCAGCCACCGGCAAACAGGATTTTGTCACCGTTGCGCCTTTAAATTTGGTTTATGTGGCGGATTTGACTAAAAACGATGCTGGAGGCGCCTCTGCTAATGTCGGTTTTATTTCCCAGAATGTGTATTTATATTGCGCTTCCGCCGGTTTAGGAACTGTGGTAAGGGGTTGGTACGACAAAGAGGAAGTGAAAACGGCTTTGCAATTAAGCGCCACCGAAGAACCGGTATTGATACAGACTGTCGGATACAAAAAATAAAAAGGACTAAGGAACTTGCATGAAGGCATTAAAATACACCGTTTGGATTCTTTTAATTTTGGTGGGAATATTTTATATTTTACCCGCTACCTTGTTGCAAATTCCTTATTTTCAGAAAAAAGTCGCTCATGTTGCGACCGGCTATCTGGAGGAAAAAATCGGAACCCAAGTGCAGGTTCAGCAAGTCGATTTCCGGCTTTTCAACCAATTAATCTTAAAAGATGTTTATTTGGAAGACCAATCGGGCGATACTTTACTGTCGGCCAAACGGGTAGCTGCCGGTTTTGACCTGATTCCGCTGTTCAAAAATCAATTCCGGTTCAGTTCCGTACAACTTTATACTTTTACCGTTCATTTGAATAAGGAAACGCAAGAGTCGCCCCTGAATATTCAATACATTATTGATGCGTTTCAAAATAAAAAAGAACCGAAAAAAACGCGTATCGATTTAAATATCAAAGACCTATCCATGAGTCATGGAAATTTTTCTTACCGTGTCAAAAACACGGATTCCTCGCCGGGACTGTTTAATCCTAACGATA
Organism: Bacteroidia bacterium; assembly: GCA_026000155.1. Taxonomy (GTDB): domain Bacteria; phylum Bacteroidota; class Bacteroidia; order Bacteroidales; family Azobacteroidaceae; genus Azobacteroides. The sequence continues at coordinate 31,268 of BNYG01000025.1, forward strand.
TCTATTTGAGTGATATAAAAAGCAAAATCCGGTTGCGGAAATTGACAAGCGAGGCATTGGATGCTTCGATTCAACGCATGAGTTTGAAGGAACAATCCGGATTTCAGGTGAAACAGCTCGCTTTCGATTTGGCGGTGAATGCCGATGAAGCGAAAATAAAACACCTGGATTTGGAACTTCCCCATTCCAACCTGCATCTGACGGAAATAGCTGCCGATTACAGCCACATCAACCCGGAGGAAAATTTCATAGACAAAATCGGTTTTAACCTGCAAATAGAACCTTCCCGGATTTTATTGAAAGACATTGGTCCTCTTGTTCCGATTTTCGCGTATTTCAAAGACCCTTTGGAAATGAAAGGCGCGGCTTCGGGAACTTTTAACGATATTCATTTAACCGACCTGATTGTCACGGGTGGAAACGATCTGTGCCTCGAAGTCGATGCAAATGTCCGCGACCTCAACAGCGCTGTTCCGTCCAATATTTACGTCAACGGACATATTAAAAATTCGTATATTACCTCGACAGGAATTCAGAAAATGGCGAACAATTTCAGTCCGGAACAAGTGACGCTCCCGGAACCGGTCAAACGTTTGGGTTCTGTTTTTCTGGATGGCGAGATTTCCGGCAATTTGAATAATTTAACTACGTTTGTTAATTTCCGGACAGAGGTGGGAAATTTGCGGACGGATGTCAATTTCGGAAAGAACAAGACGAATTTCCTGAAGGGAAAACTTTCCACTCCCGAAATCAATATCAAGGAACTGCTGAATGACAATAATTTCGGTATCGTTCAATTTGAAATTGACTTGAATACGACTTTTACGAATAAAGCGGATTTAAAAGGAACAATTGATGCCTTGGTCAACCAAGTGGATTATAAAGCCTATCATTACGAAAATATTCATTTTTCGGGCGATTTCACAGCGGATAGTTTCGATGGTGCATTGAAAGCCGATAGCCCTGACGGACAACTCTTTGCGGACGGTTCTTTCGAGTTGAAAGGAAAAGATTCGAACTTCAATTTTTCGGCCAAAGTGTCAAACCTTTTGCTCGACAAATTAAATTTAACCCAAAAATACGGCAATCCGGAACTTTCGTTTACGTTAAACGCTGATTTCAAAGGAGATAGTCCTGATAATTTAACCGGTAATTTGTCGTTCCGCAAGCTTTTGTTTTCTACCGATAAAGGTTCTTTTTCGGTGGATCATGTGGTCTTGGATGCCTTGAAAAATGACAATAATAAACAATTGTTAGTCAACTCGGATATTGTCAATGGGAAAATAGAAGGACGGTATTCGCTGAAAACCTTACCGGATGCCTTGAAACAAACGCTTTCGGCTTATTTGCCTTCGTTAATTCCTCCCGGTCAAAAACCGGTGAAAGAAGATGATAACATTTTCCAATGGGATTTTACGATCAACGATACGAAGGAACTATCTTATATTCTGGAACTTCCGGTTGTGTTGTACGACCAATCCCAAATTACCGGCGTGTATAATAGTTTGTATAATAAATTTCGTTTGAACGCTCATTTTCACCGCTTGAAAGTAGGCGGTTCTATCGTCGAAAACGGAAGTGTGGATTTGGATAACGGAAACAGTTATATCGAATTAAAACTCAACGGAATACAGCAACAGAAAAAAGACAATAAACTGACTGTTGCGGCGGATTTCAAAGCGCTGAACGATGAGATTTATTCTTCCGTTTATTGGAATGACAATAAAGAATTGAAATACAAGGGAAAATTGGATTTCACGACCCAACTGGCTTATCAAAAAAGGAAATATCCGGTCGCCGCTTCCATGCAAATCCAACCGTCCGAATTGGTGTTCAATGATTCGATTTGGACGCTTTCTCCTACCCAAATCCAATACAGGGAAGGCAAAGTAAGCATCCATCATTTCAAAGCCAATCATAATAAACAATTCATTGCCATTGAAGGAGATGTGTCGGAAAACGAAACCGATCAGATCAATGTTTCGTTGGACAAAGTGGATTTGGATTATGTTTTCAAATCACTGAACATCAAAGCATTGACTTTCGGAGGAATTGCCACCGGACAGGTTACGGCGAAAGATCTGTACGAAACCCGGCAACTGTCCACCAATTTAGATATTACCCGTTTTTCTTTCAACGATGTGATATTCGGGGATTTGGCGTTGAAAGGACGTTGGGATGACGAAGAACAAGGCGTGGAAATGAAAGGCAATGTAATCCAAGATGATACTACTCATGTCCGGGTGGACGGCTTCATTTATCCGGTGCGGGAAGAACTTTCCATTCTTTTTGATGCTCAAAATACGAACGCCGCTTTTCTTCGAAAATACGTGGATAACATCGCCAAAGATCTTTCCGGAAAACTTACCGGCAAATTGCGTTTATTCGGCAATTGGGACGATCCGACTGTCGAAGGAAACGTGTGGGTAAATAACGGCAGTTTTGGAGTGGAGTATCTCAATACCCGCTATACGTTTACCGATTGGGTGAAACTGACGCCGGATGAAATTTCGATTAAAAATGTGGTATTATACGATCCATACGGCAATAAAGCCTTGGCTACCGGTGCCGTACAGCATAATTTATTTAGCGATTTCCGTTTTTCCGCCAATCTTTCGTACGAAAATTTCTTGGTGTTCAATGCCACTGCCCGGGCCAATCCCCTTTTTTACGGCAAGGCTTTTGGAACAGGAACAGCAACCATTTCCGGTACGGAGAAATCCGTACTCATGGATGTGTCCATGCAAAATAACGAACGGACAGCTCTTACCCTGAATGTCATGGAACAACCGGATATTGTGGAATATGATTTTATCAATTTTGTAACGAAAGAAGAAAAAAACGTACCGGAAACATCACCTCAACGTCTCACCACTCCGGTTCTTCCCAAATCAAAATACGGAACGGACATCCGTTTGAATCTGTTGGTGAACGCCAATAATGCCGCGACACTCGAAATGATTATGGATCCGGTAACGGGCGATAAAATAAGCGCTGCCGGAGCCGGAAGCATGCAAATCCAATATGGAACCAAAACGCCTTTGAAAGTATTCGGTAACTATCGTATTGAAAACGGCAAATATAATTTCAGTTTCCAGCAGGCATTTTTCCGCAACTTTGACATAGAAGACGGCAGTTCCATCAATTTCCGGGGCGATCCTTTTACCGCCGATTTGAATATCAAAGCCGCTTATACGGTCACCGCCAATCTGGGCGATTTAGATCAGCAATTGATCCTTTCGGAAGACAATCACCGTTTAAGCGCGAGGGATAACGTCCCTGTTAATTGCGTACTTTTGCTCTCCGGGCCGCTCGAACAGCCGCTTATTAAATTTGATCTGGAATTGCCGGGAGCTACCGCCGAATTGGAACGGCAGGTGAAAAGTTATATCCGTACCGATGACATGATGAACCGGCAAATGATTTATTTGCTGATTATGGGGCGTTTTTACACGGCGCCGGAATACGCCCGGACGGATGTCAAGTTCAACAATAATTTATCACTCCTCACTTCGACCCTTTCTTCCTATATCTCCAGCATGTTGGGCAGTTTGAGCAATAAATTTCAGGTAGGAACCAAATTCCATCAATCGACCGACGGTGCGGATACGAATACGGAAGTGGAAGTGCTTTTATCCAGTACGTTGTTGAATAACCGATTGATTCTCAATGGAAATTTTGGTTACATTGATAATCCTTATTTGAATACGGCAAATAATAAAGCGCCTTTAATCGGGGATTTTGATATTGAATATAAATTAACGAAAAGCGGGGATATTCGCCTGAAAGGCTTTAATCATTATAATTACCGCAATTATTACAGTTTAACTCCTGAAATGACGCAAGGTTTCGGCATTCTTTTCAAAAGGGATTTCAATAATCTGAAAGATTTTTTCAGCAGGCGGAAGGAGCTTCATCTGTTTAATTTACAGCCGGAAGCTCCTGCAGATACGACTAAAGTTCAATAATATTCACGATTTATTTCTTCGTACTTTCCGTAATTTTCTGAATATCCTGAGTAGTGAATTTTCCCAATAAGCGGATTAAAACACATTCGTCATCCCCATCAACAAACATCACCAAAGATTTGATGAAATCGCCGTCTTTTAGCCCGTAAAAAACCACATTGTTTTCTTTATCTTTGATTTTCATCAATACTTCATACGACTTATTCCTCTTGAAATGGTCAATAGCATTTGTCCGCATCAGTTGTTTCGCTGCATTTTCTTTGGAAGTAAAAATATCAATTTGCTCCAATTTGTTCATTATATCACTGAGATCCACTCCATTCATATCCACCGAAGAAGTCATTCCGGGAACCATATTCAAAAGCGCTTTGGTTATGGTTACCTGGGTGATGTCCGGGTGATCGGCAAATTTATTGAACAAATCATTTTGTATAAAATCATTTTGTGCAAAACCGGTCATTGCAGTAAACAACAGTAGTACTGTCAGTAAATTTTTTGTTTTCATTTTTTAAATGTTTTATTTAATGTAGTATTTGATTTTTCTATCTCATTCGTAACGATGGCCAATTGGCCCATCCCTTTGTTAAAATTAATGGAAACCAATGTCAAAGCTTTTTCTGCTTCCTGACGAGTGATTTCCGGATCCTCAATGGTGTGAACTTTCTGTGCTGTTACCGGATAATTATTTCCATTTTTGGAATGAAATAATACACCTGCCGAAATCAAGAGGGCAAGACTTGCCGCAGCGCTTACGATCCACAACCGGATCTGTTCGCCTTTCCTTTTCGATTGTTGTTCCTTTTCCGCCAACTGATCGATCAGGGTTTCCAATTTGGATTCCAAACCGTCCGGCACTTCAATTTCATCGAATCTCTTATCTGTTTTCATTATTTTCCCATTTTTGATACAGTTCTTTAATCGTTTTTCTGGCACGTGAAACAATCACCTTGATATTTCCTTTTTTCAATCCCGTTTGTTTCTCAATTTCTTCGTCCGGAAGATTATCCCAGATTTTCAATTGGATAATCTGTTTTTGCTGAACAGGCAATTGCCTCATAATAACCTGAATATGCTCTAATTGATCCCTGTTTTCAATCTGAACCGCTAACGAATCCATTTCCGGAATATTCACTTCCTGAATCCGGGAGAAATCCGGTTTTGCTTTTCTGAGAAAATCCAAGCAGTTGTTTTTCAACAGGGTGACTGCAAAACTTTCAGGATTTATCAGAGATTCCAATGCTTCGCGTTTCCGCCATAACTTGATATAGGTTTCCTGAACCATGTCTTCTGCATCCGCCTGATTTTCAAGGAAGCGATAAGCCATCCGGTATAACTTTTTATGGTACGGAAGAAACACTTTCTTGAAAATCTCAGCATCCATCGCTTGTATGATATTTGTGCATAATCATCCCTTTTATAATGAAGACGAAAATACGAAAAAAAGGTAACATTTTTAAAAATATGTTCCGATTTTATCCGAAAACATCAAAAAAAATAGTACCTTTGCACTCGCTTTTGCGCTCGTGGTGTAATTGGTAGCCACGCCAGACTTAGGATCTGGTGCTGAGAGGCGTGGGGGTTCGAGTCCCTTCGGGCGCACAAATAGATAAAAACTCCTGATAATCGCTGATTATTGGGAGTTTTTTTATTGAGGTTGTATTCTCTTGACCCAACTATTTTTTACCATCAAAATTGTTAATTTGCCAGTGCCCTGTTTTGTCGCTGCCGACACGAGAGAGTATGCCTTTTTCTCGCAGTTTTTTTATGTTGTTTTCGATTGCAGTTTCCGATATTGAAAGCGATTTTGCCATTTCTATAATGGTTATTTTGTTATTATTTTCTATCAATTCAAGCATTTTGAATTGATTTTTATTCAATTTTACACCCAACTTATTTTGATTTACACCCAATATGTTGGGTGTATTTTTGTTTACATCCAACTTTTCAGGTACAACAAAGTGAATATGCAACTCTCGATTTCTCAATACATTGTTTTCGCCAAGCAACAAATTACCAAAAAATCGCATTAGATACTCATTTGTAGCGTGAATGCCGTTTTTGAAGTCGTTGTAATTGGCGCGGACAAGAGCGTTGCGGAAATACCACGAATTTTGAGCAAAAGCATCGTTACTAACCTCAAAGCCAAATGTTCGCAAGTACTTGATTGTGAATACTGCCGTTGTCCTCGTATTTCCTTCGCCGAAAATATGAATTTGCCACAAATAAGCAACGAAATGGACTATGTGTTCTACAATCTGCTGCTGGCTTAATCCTTTGTAATTAAAGGCTTTTTCTTCCTTAAAATCATATTCAAGTGTTTCCCTTAAATTAATGGCACTTGCATATAATACCGTTTTTCCGTCCAACACCCATTCCTTTTTTGAAATATCATAATCGCGTATTTTACCTGCAAACTTGTAAATTCCTGAGAAAAGGCGCCTGTGAATGCCAATATATTCCACCGGTGAAAAAGAAAAAGTATTGCTCGATAAAATCTCAGCTATGCGAGAAGAAACTTTGTCGGCTTCTTCCGTGCGGTCGTCATCGCTGTTTCCAACGGTTTTGGTTTGATAATAAGTGTCAATACGGCTTTTAACTTCGTCAAAAGTAATATCGCCCTCAATGTTTTGCTTGGCGGTTTCGATGAGGTAGGCAGACGGCGTTAAGCCATCCACCTGCTGTAAGCCAATAGCCGTTTGCCAAATGTGGCTTTTTTCTATTTTGTCGGGTTCTCCCTGTCTGATGTATTCGTCAAACTCGTTCATAATGATTAGTGGTATTCATCCCTAAATGTAGTAGTCGCTCGCGTCAATAATCCCGGCGCGCAAAGCATACTTAGTTGCTTCATGCAAATTATTGACTTCCAATTTGCGGAAAATATTCTTACGGTGCGTGATAACCGTATGGACACTTAGACACCGTTCGTTGGCAATTTCTTTGGTGCTTTTTCCCGAAGCAATCTCTTTCAGGATTTCCCGTTCGGTAACCGTCAGTTTTTTTTCTTCCAGGACTTCGTAATTTTTCTTTGCTGCCAGATGATGAACAATACGGTGGCATATAAACACGTCCCCTTTCAGGATGGATTCGATGGAGGAAATGACTTCTTTCTTGGAACAGTCTTTTAGTAAAATACTGAATGACTTGCTGTTATAAGTGGTTTGCTTTACAAAATCGTCCGTTAATTCTTCGGAGAAAAGCAAAAAATGGGAATGAGGAAAACGGTTTTGAAGAATCAGGAGTTCTTCCACACTCGTGAAATCGAACAGGGAATAATCCAGAATTACCAAGGCATTCGGGTCGGAAAATAACTCCCCGATCAGTTCTTTTTTGTTCCTTACTTCCGCAAAATGGGAAAAATGAGGATTGTTTTGAACAAAATAATAAATACCGGCTGCTGTTATATCCTGATTATCAGCCAGGATAACAGAAGAATATTTCATACTGCCTGCCTTTTTAATTTCTGCAAAGGTCGTAAATTCTCGGCAATAAACAAGTTCTTTTCTATCTTTTTGTTTACAATATTGATAATTCTCAATCCTGTTTCCGCATGTTCTTTCTGAAATCGGTAGGCGACAGTCCGGTTGTTTTTTTGAATACGCGGTAGAATGATTTACGGTCGTTGAAGCCTGCCGTATCGGCAATCTCATCGACCGATTTGCCTGCGCTCGCCTGCTGCGACAGCAGATGAATGGCTTCCTTCACGCGAAATTCGTTGATATAAGCGTTGAAATTCCTCTGCTCGCAGCGATTGACAGCCGCAGAGACGTAAGCGATGCTAACGCCCAATTCCCGTGCCAAACAGTCCACAGTCAATTCGGGATTGGTGTATATTTTATCGGTGATCATCCGCCGCCGTATCTCGGTCATTAAAACTGTGTCCATCGCAGAAGGCGTTGCTGTTTTGCCGCTGTCCGCTTCCTTTTTGCCGGTCTCGACAGGTTCCGTTGCGGGCGTTTCATCCCGAATTTCATCCGGCGTCCCGACCTCCCGCGGCATATCGGCATCAGCCCATTGCAGGTTTTTACGGACGAGTTCGCGGTAGGCGATTTGCCGTTTGCGATAGAGATAGATAATGATGCTTAGTGTAATTGCAAGCAGCAGCATAATACTTGAAACGGCTATTATCGTCCGTTCCCGCAGGCGTATCTGCTGTTGTGCCTCATCCAGTTCGTATTGGGTGCGGAGTTCGTCGAGTTGCCGGTTAAAATCCAGACTGCGGATGGAATCGTGCACCAGGGCGGCTTCTTCGGCAAGAGAGTAGAGTTCCACGCTGCGTCCCGTATTGGCGAGAATCTGCATTTTAATTCCCCGCACCTCGTTTTTTTCTGTGGCAGTATTGGCTATCGCCATCGCCTTATCCGCCATTTCCAACGCACGGTCGTATTGTTTGCGAGCATTAAAAATGCGCGCCCGCGTTTTGAATGAGGTGAATTGAGCATAGATTCTTTGGTCTAACTCGTCTGATTTATCGCAATAGAGTTCGGCATTATCAAAGTCTTCTTTTTCTAAATATATCGTGCAGTAAGTCCTGTATAAGTTAATCCATGACATCACCTGCGGGGATTTCCGGTGTTCTTCGAAGCGGTGAATAGCATTTTCATATTCACCGGCAACTTGGAGGGCTTCATCTGTTCGTTTTTGGCGTATCAGGTTTTGGCACAACTGAAAATAGGCTTCTGTTAATTTATTGAGCCGGTTGTCTTCTCCTTTCAACAGTTCGATACACCGCCTCATGTATATTTCCTGTTCTTCCCACCGGAATTGTTTGCCATAAACATCCGCGAACGAATACTGGGCGAGAGATAAGCCGTATTTATTCCCGCGACCGTTTGCGTCGGCATACATTTGCTCAGCTATGCGAAGGGCTGCCGGATAATCTCCCTTGTTCAGATGCGCTTTAAACAGCGATTGATAGATACCGAAATAAAAGTCCCACGCCTCCTGTTTTGCCAGGTCATCCATGTATCCGGGCGCCAGCCGGAAGACTTCGTCATACGCGCCTTTATTCAAATAAGCGTTCATCAGGGTTGCCAGCGCTCCACCCTGCATGGATATGTCTCCCTGTTTTTGAGCTTCCCTGTTCAGTTCGTTAATAACAGCGACAAGGGTATCCATTTTGCGGTCGTCCGCCACTTCGGTAAAATAAAGCCCCGATAAATATTTGTAGTTTGTCAGCTTTTCCTTGCCTTCGGTATGGGCAATGAGCAGGCGGAGCGAATCTTTTTGCCG
>BNYG01000026.1 GCA_026000155.1 Bacteroidia bacterium
TTCGTGATGAATATTTTGAACCAAAGTATCTTCCAACACGTGAGAAAAAGGGCCGTGACCCAAATCGTGCATTAAAATACAAGCCAAAGCTGCCTGTCCCTCTTCCTGAGTAATCGTGTGTCCTTTGGCCCGTAATTGATTAATCGCTTCATTCATCAGGTACATAGAGCCCAAGGAATGGCTGAGGCGGTTATGTTGTGCTCCCGGATAAACAAAATGCGTCAGTCCCAACTGCTTGATCCGGCTCAAGCGCTGGAAATACGGATGCTTAATAATATTGTAAATGAATCCGTTACTAATATTAATGAATCCGAATACAGGGTCGTTGATTATTTTGCGTTTATTCTCCATTGCTGTTCATGGGATTGCGGGTCAAGCCCGCAATGACAATAAAAGGGTTGCCATTTCTTCCTGTAATTTCCGGGCTTCCCGGGCTGCCGCTTCCGCAAAGTTTTCCGAATGATCCGCATAAATGATTTGCCGGGAGGAATTGACCAACAAACCGCACTGTGCATTCATACCGTATTTAGCGACTTCTTCCAAACTGCCTCCCTGCGCCCCCACTCCGGGCACCAACAAAAAATGATCAGGAACGATTTTCCGAATATCTTCAACCGATTTACCTTGTGTAGCGCCCACCACATACATCATTTGTTCATCGCTTGCCCATTCCTGCGATTTTTTCAGCACCTTTTCAAACAGCCGTTCGCCATGGGCATCCGTTGTCAATTGAAAATCCTGCGAACCTTTATTGGATGTCAAGGCCAACAGAATCACCCATTTACCCGGATAAACCAAAAAAGGAGTTACACTGTCTTCCCCCATGTAAGGCGCCACCGTTACCGCATCATAATCGGCATAATCGAAAATAGCGCGGGCGTACATTTCGGAAGTATTACCTATATCGCCCCGTTTCGCATCGGCAATAATAAATTGATCGGGATAAGTTGAGCGAATATAATTCACTGTTTTTTCCAAAGAAAGTTGTCCTTTCGCGCCAAGGCTTTCGTAAAAAGCCAGATTCGGTTTGTAGGCTACGCAATATTCCTGTGTAGCATCAATAATCGCTTTATTGAAAGCAAAAATCGGGTCTTCTTCCTTTAATAAATGCGGCGGTATTTTCTTTATATCTGTATCCAATCCTACACAGAGGAAAGATTGCTTAGAGAGTATGTTATTGAATAATTGTTGTTTTGTCATAATTCACTTTCTTTTAATCGTTCCGTATTCTCAGCCACAATAAGCTGGTCAATAACCCCTTGAATATCCCCTCCGACAAACGCCGGAAGATTGTAGATAGTGTAATTAATCCGGTGGTCGGTCACCCGGCCTTGCGGATAATTGTAAGTCCGTATTTTTGCCGAACGGTCGCCGGTGGAGACCATCGTTTTCCGTTTGGAAGCAATTTCGTCCAAGTATTTCTGGTACTCCATGTTGTAAATCCGGGAACGTAATTCGGTCATTGCTTTGGCTTTGTTTTTCATTTGCGAGCGTTCGTCTTGCGATTGTACCGTAATGCCGGTGGGAATATGCACCAAACGAATCGCCGAATACGTGGTGTTGACCGATTGTCCGCCGGCTCCGGAAGAACAGAAAATATCGACCCGGATATCCGAGTCTTTAATGTCCACATCAAATTCGTTTGCTTCGGGCAGCACGGCAACCGTCGCTGCCGAAGTATGTACCCGTCCTTGCGTTTCCGTCACTGGAACCCGCTGTACGCGGTGTACGCCGGATTCGTATTTCAAGGTACCATACACATTTTCACCGGTGACGGTAAAGATGATTTCTTTGTAACCGCCAATGGTGCCTTCGCTGAAACTGGTCACCGCTACTTTCCAACCTTTGGATTCGCAGTATTTGGAATACATTTTGTATAAATCGCCGGCAAAAATCGCTGCTTCATCTCCCCCTGTGCCACCACGGATTTCCACGATGGCATTTTTTCCGTCTTGCGGGTCGGCAGGAACTAACAGTAATTTGATTTCTTCTTCTAATAGTGGAAGGCGTTGAGTGGATTCGTCCAGTTCTTCGCGGGCAATTTCGCGCAATTCGGCGTCCGATTCATTTTCAAGTATGGATTTGGCTTCTTCTACTCCGGTCAATAATTGATTGTAGCGGTTGCGGGCTTCCGAAATTTTTTCCAAATCCCGGTATTCCTTGTTGAGTTTGACAAAGCGTTTCATATCCGTCATGACTTCCGGGTCGGTAATTAATTTACCAATCTCCTCAAAACGAATAACTAAAGTATCTAATTTCTCTAACAGAGAATTTTGACTCATACCGGAATGTGTTATTTATTATAAGGTTGCAAAGATAATTAAAAAGATTCATACGGTCAATATACATTCTGCCGGTGCATTCAAAAAAAAATCATCGAAAAAACATTGTTATTCATCTAAATATTTATACCTTTGCATCCCAAATCGTTTAAAAGTAAACAACTAAATTAAAATATACAAATGAAAACAGGGCTTCATCCAGAAAATTATCGTCCGGTCGTATTTAAAGACATGTCAAACGAGGATACATTTATCACTCGTTCTACTATCAATGCGAAAGAAACTATCGACATAGACGGTGTGACTTATCCTTTGATTAAAATTGAAATTTCGAACACTTCGCATCCTTTTTACACAGGGAAACAAAAATTGGTGGATACTGCCGGTCGTGTAGATAAATTCATGAGCCGTTACGGTAACCGGAACAAAAAATAAGAGGTAATTTTATTATAATAGGAAGCTTGACATTTATTTTGTCAGGCTTTTTTTCGTATTCATCCTTTTAACGATAAATAAATTTTTTATGACAAAATAAGGCTAAAAAACAGATAGAAAATTTGTATTTTGAACAAAATAGTATATATTTGCATCAAGAATTAAATCATTTATAAATAGAAGCAAAATAATTATGAACAAACAAAACCCCCAAAAAGGTACTAAAAGTAAAGCGTATTCGCTACAAGACGCCCCTGTGTATGTTGTAAAGGAGCCGGAAGTTCTATACAAAACAAAATCTGAAACCGAGTTGTTTGAAGACGATTTTAACAGAGCGTTAGCTACGGCTATAACCATGGAAGAATTCCGGCAACACATGTATAAAAGAATAGATGCCTGGCCATGGAAAGAAAAATAATTCTTACAGAGGAAGTAGAATTGTTTTATGCTGAATTGTTAATAGTGCTTTTCGAGAAAGGATATTTTAGTTTTTTAGATAATGCAAAATTGTATGTTGACCGCCTTATTCGCTATGTCGAACAATACATAGGGATTATTTCAGGAAAAAATGCCCCTTCTTTTTTTGACCATTATGGTACCAATTTGAAGTATATTACCTATCGTGCGAACAAAAACACATGGTGGTATATTTTTTATCAACAACACGATAATGTATTTTTAATTCGTCATATTACCAATAATCATGTAACGGCGCAATATTTTGATGATTGATGAACACATCAGTCAAATACAAACCGTAAATTCAGGGCGAAACATTTTTCGCCCCTACAGCAGATTAATTAAACGATAAATAAATTTTTTATGATAAAATAGATAGAAAATTTTAAACATATAATCTCCTTTTAGGAGAATGGAATATTATTCTTATATCTGAAAATTCGACACTTTCGGTAACTATAAGAATATGTTAGATGCTTACGCTGAATGCGTGAGATTAGCATATTTGTAGTTACGGGTCGTCTTGGTTGGCTTGTTTGTCAGGCTTTTTTCGTATTCATCCTTTTTCAGTTAAGGCATTACCATCCATTCTTTTCTTCCTCCGTATTGAGCGTAGCTTTACGATTTCAATAATTTTCGGTTTTCTACTTCTTGTAACACACTCATTTGTTGAATAGCGATTCGGTTCAATTTTATCAAACGGTCGCTTTGCACAAGCCTTTCATTAATAAAAACAGCATTGATATTTTCCATGTTCGACAGGCAAATCAATTCATTAATCGTTGCGTAATCCCTAATATTTCCTTTCAAATTGGGATTGGCTTCGCGCCACTCTTTGGCTGTCATTCCGAATAAGGCCATATTTAAAACGTCTGCTTCGCTGGCATAAATGATTGTAGTTTGCAGCGGAGTCAACTCTACCGGAATAAGATTTTGTTTGATAGCATCTGTGTGGATATGGTAATTGATTTTGGAAAGTTCCCGTTTTGCTGACCATCCAAATGCTTTTTGTTCTTCCTCTTTTAGACGTTGAAATTCTTTTACTAAAAGTAATTGAAATCGGGGACTTATCCACATACCAAAATGAAATGCAAGATCTTTATGTGCATAAGTACCACCATATCTGCCTGCTTTTGCTCTAATTCCAATAGCATTGGTCTTTTCAATCCATTGTTTTACCGATAAGACAAAATTGTTGCTACCTGCGGAATTTTTAATTGTACCGAATTCGGTACAATTAAAATTGGGATTGAATAAAATTTCCCATTCACCTATATATTCAATCGTGTTTTTCAAACTTAACCATTTGATGATAATATGTTCCTCCATTTGACTGTGTGCCATATCCGTAAGCGAAATATAATCCTTATCGTCAATTTGGATTACTGTTATATCGGTACCTGTTACATTTATTTTTGCCATAGTAATTATGTGTTATATGATCCGGCTGATTTTAAATCGCAACAAAAATAAGAAGAATATTCCATTAAAAAAAATGAAAAAACGGGTTATTGAAAAAGATAACATAAAAATAACATAAGACTTACATAGCCCTCCCCAATTGAACATATAAAAGCGCATTTTTTGTTAATTTTTGTTCATTCCTTGGTTTATCTGAAAACTATGGCTACTTTTGTGAAATATTTCATACACAAGCGAGTGGAAAATGAAATATATTTTTTTACATAATTAAGAAAAGCGTTACAGCTTGTATTCTTGACACCTCGAAATGTAGACAATTTCTTGTGTTGACGAAAATAAAGTAAGTAAACGCTCACGGTGTTACGTGGGCTTTATTTATTTGTCAACACAGGTAGTCTACAACCTCGAGGGTCAGATAAGTATGTAAGTCCCACGTATTCTTATTTTAAATTATTGAGTTTTAACCGCTTCTTGGGGACTTGGGGGCAATAAATCCATTATTGCATTGAACAATTAATCGTTTCATGGAGGAAAAATTGACGAAGGTAAAGGCGACCCAGTTTCTTTTACATCATTTTTTTCATTCACTGTTCCGGTTGTCTTTACCGGAATCATTTCTCTTTCATTGAAGCATCGTAATTAATATTTAAATTTTAAAAAATGAGAAAAATGTTTTTTTTAGTGCTGACACTCACGGTTTTGAGTGTAGCAAGTGTGAATGCGCAGGTAACGATCGGGAGCCACAAGGTGCCGCATTCCGGTGCTGTTCTGGATTTACAATCCGATAATCTGGGGTTAAAGTTACCCAATGTAGCGCTTGACGATGACTTGACGGTTTTCGGATTGCCTGATACCGACCCTGCAACTGATGCGAAAGGGATGTATGTTTACAACACGAATCCTAAAGTTGGAGAAGGAGTTTATGTTTGGGATGGTGGTCAGTGGTTGCTTGTAAAAGCAAGTGTAGGGGAAAATCCGGTAACGGGTATCACAATTTCTTACACTGGTAGCCGTCTGCTGGAGTTAGGGACTACTTTTCAATTAAGCGCTATTCTTACTCCAGAAAATCCAAGCAATCCACATATTGTATGGAGCATCGATAAAAATCCTAATATCGCTACGGTTGATGAAAATGGTTTAGTTACCGCAATAGGCGTAGGGGGCGCGACTATAAAAGCATCTGCTTCCAATGGGGTGTCTGGTGCCGTAAATCTGTTTGTTCAGTCCGATAGTTACTTCACCAAAGAAAAAATTGGTGAAAATGATTATCAAGTAGCTGCTTTCGGTAGCCGAGTTTGGATGGTAGAAAATTTGAAAGAAATACCGTCTGCTGGTGTCTATGAGACTACATACAATGGTAGCGGGACGGTTGATGTGAGCGCGAACGGCGGTAACCCTTTGCCCGCGGGTGAGCGTGGGTACTATTACAATGCTCAGGGGGCTGCTTCCGTTTGTCCGGATCCGTGGCGATTGCCGAACCGGCTCGATGTGGATGATATATTGGTGCGTCTTACCGATGACTACTGGACTCCTGTGCAGAATACGTTCTGGTGGAACATAGGTGGAGGCCGAAAACTTGTTTCTGGCAACTGGACTGGGTGGAATCAAGAGTCAGTCTTCCGCGCTGAATCAGTACGCGCTTTTATCGCTTCGATACACGGATGGCAGGCGGGTGGTGATATTCCAGGTTCACAACTCATACCAGTGCGCTGCGTGAAAGATAGATAAACAATGTGAATTGTTTTGTCAACGATCTTTTCTTTGAAAAGTCTCGCAATCGCTTGCTCTTTACTTCAGTAGTTTGAGAATCTGAACTGGTCATATTAAAAGCAAGGTCAAAAGCAATTCATTTTCTAAACACGAACACAGATAAAAACGGATGAGACTGTTTTTATCTGTGTTCTAATCTCTACGGAGTATTTCTATAAATGTCAGGCTTTTTTTCGTATCCGGTGTTTCCAAAAATAATAAAGCAATCCCTGTATATGCTTTTTGTTCAATCGGGAAAAAATACGATGAGAAGATACCCGTTGATAGGCGTGATAAATAGCGGTTTGCGGCAAATAATAAACCGGATATCCGGCACGTTTCATGCGTAAGCAAAAATCGGCATCTTCCGGTCCGTAAAAAATCTTTTCGTCTAACCAACCGACTTTTTGCAACGCTTCTTTCCGTATTAACTGGCAAGCACCAATCACATAATCGACTTCAAAAGGTTCTGCGGCCTCTTTATCATAATAAGCACCGGTTTTGGAAACCGGCAAATGCAACTTTTTTGCAAGGATTTGAAAACCGGCTTTTATTTTTCCCCGGATACTTGGAAAAGGACGGCAACTATCCTGCACACTTCCGTCTTGTCCGTACATTTTACATCCGCACAAACCTACTTCCGGATGCTCTTCCATAAACGCCAGCATGGCATCCAAAGCTTCTTTTGTTACCTCCGTATCGCTATCCAACAACAAGATATAATCGCCAACAGCTTGCTTCATTCCCTGATTGCGAGCGACCGAAATTCCTTCGTTCCAGTTATTTTTCAAGACACGTACCCACGGATAATGCTCTCTTGTTTTGAGAAAACTTCCATCTCCGGAACCGTTGTCGATATAAATGACTTCCGAATCGAGATTTTTGTCCAAGAAAGAAATGGATGCTAAACTCTTGTCCAGGAAATGCCATGAATCATATCCGATTAGAATGACAGATAGTTTCATATTGTTTTTTCTGTGGTTAATTTATTTTTTAAGGCTTTGAAAGCTCTGCAAAATTCCGAGAAGGAAGAAAAACGCCGCAGTTGCGAAAATATGAAAGCGGGACGAGTAAAAAACCGGAGGTTATGCCAATAAAGCAGGTGTTCCATTTCTTTACTCGTCAAATTGGGATACGAGAGAATCGAATGATGCTGCACGTCCGTCGGAACATAATCACCGTTCACAATCCATCCGTTTTCTTTGGCTACTCCATAAAATTCCGTACCGGGGAAAGGAGCTACAATATTAATCATCACCTGGTCGGCTTTCAATTTTATCGCCGTATCCAAGGTTTCCTTGATGGTATTTTTCGTTTCCAGAGGACTGGTACCTATCAGGATATTGAGTTTGACCGGTATTTTATATTTATTCAGTAATTCGATGGCGTCAATAATTTGCACACGGGTCAGGTCTTTTTTGATGTATTTTAGAATTTCATCATCGAAAGACTCAACGCCCAAATCCACATAATGGCATCCGCTTTCGCCCAAAATCCGGGCAATACTCTCGTCAATGGCATCCGCCCGCGCCTGACAGCCCCAAATGATTCCGTGTTTTTTCAACGCATCGGCAATCGGACGCAAACGTTTTTCGGTGATGATAAAATTATCATCCATAAAACCAATGGCTTTGTATCCTTCCGAAGCTAATAAATCAATTTCTTCCACCACGTTTTCCACCGAGCGCATCGAAATAAACGGTTTTCTCCCGGTTTGCGATTTGGCATCCAATTCCCGGGCAAAAGTAAGCGAACTCGGGACGCAAAAAACACATTTGAACGGACAATTACGGGATGTCACCATCGACGTATAGGGAGTACGTTTCAATTTAGGGTTGCTAAAATGTTCCCTATTAATAAAATGCCGGGCGGGGAAAGGCAAGCTATCCAAATCCTTTAATAATTCGCGCGATGGATTATTCTTTATTGTACTGTCGTCGTTCAGGAAAGAAATGCCTTTCAATTCCTTGAAATCGGTACCGGTAGCCAGGCACCGGCATAATTCCCGGATAGTCACATCCGGTTCGCCTCTGACAACGATTTGTTGCCGGTATTGCAAAAATTCTTTTACATAAAAAGTAGGAGCAGGCCCTAAATAAATCAAATAGGCTTCCGGCGAATATTCATGTATCATGCGGGAAACTTCCATATCGTCACGCATCGACAAATTGACCGACCAGAAGATGTAAATCGTGGAATCGTCCTTCTGCAAGAATGCTTTCAATTTCTTTACATTTCGCCGGGTGGAAATAAAATCCTCGTAACTCACCGTATAGCCTTCTTTTTCCAATATAGCCGCAACGGTGAGTTCATAAATGTTCACCATAGGATATACCATAGTCGTGCAGCCGGCTGTTCGTTCCGCAGGCCGCTCTTTATGATTCAAAACCGGAGGTATCAGAAATGTTATTTTCATCTATATACCTAAACGTATTCAACGTAATTTTATTTTAGTTAGTAATTAAAAAAATGCACATTTACTACCAAATTGATTATTTCCTTTTCAACAGAAAAATAAAATAAGTAATTGTGCACACAATACCCTTAAGAACATTGTCAACGGATAAACCGTTGCATAACTCACCGCCGGGGCATCATTTCCGGCAGTCGCATTGGAATACGCCAAGGCAGGCGGGTCGGTAGTACTGCCCGCCAATAATCCTATCAGGGTATAGTAGTTGAGTTTGAAAACCGAACGTCCCAAGATGCCTATAATTAACAGCGGAATCAGGGTAATAATCACGCCATAGCCTATCCAATTCAAACCTCCGTCATTGACGATGGTAGAAACAAAATTTTCGCCGGCTTCCAATCCCACGCAGGCAAGGAACAAACAAATACCGATTTCCCGCAACATCAGGTTAGCGCTCATGGTCGTATAAGTGACCAAATGATATTTCGGTCCGAAGATACTAATCAAAATGGCAACAATTAAGGGTCCGCCTGCCAAACCGAGTTTGACCGGTTGCGGAACTCCCGGAAATACAAAAGGAATACTTCCCAACAAAACCCCCAGGAATATTCCGATAAATATCGGTATCAGGTTCGGCTCGTTCAGGCGTTTCATTTGATTACCCAACACCCGTTCCACGCTTTTGATGGCATTTTCATCGCCTACCACCGTCACGCGGTCGCCTACTTGCAATTTCAAGCTCGGGTCGGCAATCAAATCCACTCCGGAACGATTGACACGGGTAATATTGACACCGAAATTTGTCCGTAAATTCAGTTGCCGGATGGCTCGTCCGTTTACGCCTGTCTTGGTAATCAATATCCTGCGGGATACCAAATGCGTATCCAATACATCCCATTCTTCCTGACCCATTTCGATGGAGTGACCAAGAAAAACAGTCACGGCTTCCCGGTTTTTGGGAGTGGTCGCTACATAAATTTTGTCTTTTTCGTGCAAAACCGTCCGGGAGGAAGCAATTTCTATTTGATTGTTTTCTGCATGTAAAACCCTGGAAACAATGAATTTGCGTTCAATTAAATGATGGATTTCATGAATATTTTTTCCAAAAATAGCCGGATTGCTTACTTCCAATGAAATTAATTCGATACTGTCATCTTTATTAGTGGCATTGCTATTCAAATCTTCCGTTTCTTTTTCAAGATTGACTTTGAAAATGTATTTCAGCGCCATAATAGAGGCGATAATTCCGATTACTCCCAACGGATAAGCCACGGCATAACCCATGGCAATCGAAGAATCGCGCACTCCGGTCATATCGGAGAAAGCTTGTTGTGCTGCGCCCAGACCGGGCGTATTGGTTACCGCTCCCGACATGATACCGACCATCGTTTGTACCGGAATATTCGTTACGTAATGAAGAATTATGGTAGTAATTACTCCCAGGAAAACAATTCCCATCGCCAGCATATTGAGTGTAATTCCTCCTTTTTTGAAAGAAGAGAAAAATCCGGGACCGACCTGTAATCCAACAGAATACACAAAAAGTATCAAACCGAATTCTTTCATAAAATGCAGGATTTCATGATTGACTTTAAATCCGAAATGTCCGAGTAAAATGCCTACGAAAAGAACCAGGGTGATACCTAAGGAAATACCGAAAACTTTAATTTTTCCCAACGGAATACCAATGGCGATCACGGCTGCAAACAACAAAACCGTATGGGCGACACCGTCACCCCACAATAACTCGACTAACCAATCCATATTTGTTTTTTAATTTCCTAATAACGTTGTTATATTGCTCATAAAAAGTCTTACTGCAATGGCTAAAAGTATGACTCCAAAGAATTTACGAAGCACATAAATGCCGCCTGCGCCGATTAGTTTTTCCACTAAATTGACATTTCGCATCACGAAAAATGCAATGACCATATTGAGCACCAAAGCCGAAATAATGACGAAAGAATTATATTCGGCTTTTAATGAAAGTAAAGCGGTAAAAGCGCCCGGTCCGGCCAGCAAAGGAAAGATGATGGGAACCATCGTGGCATTACTCGTCGGACTGTCCATTTTGAATATTTCCACGCCAAAAGTCATTTCGCAACCAATCACAAACAGCACGAGGGATCCGGCAACGGCAAACGAAGATACATCGACATTGAATAACCGTAATATTCCTTCGCCCACAAAAAAGAAGGCCAAAAGGATGAGAAACGAAAAAAAGGAAGCTTTCAACGGGCTGAATGTCTGATGTCTGTCCCTTAAATCCACAAATATCGGTAACGAACCGGTTACATCGATAATAGCAAAAAGTACAATAAATGCACTTAAAAAATCTTGAATATTAAACGTCCACATAATGACTGATTAAGGATGAATACATAAGGCATCATTTAAGGCAATCACCGCATCGGCATATCTTTCGCGGGCAATCACAAACTGCATATTGACCTGCTTTAAGGATTGTCCGAAACACTCGATGTTGATATTGTTATCGCTCAGCGCTTTAGCCGCTTTATACAGAAAACCCGGATGAGCAATATTGGTTCCCATAGCACACACAAGAGCTACCGGTTTGACAGTCAACTGATAAACCAAATTTTTCATTTCCTGCAGCATTTTATGTGCATGCGGTTTATCCCAGAGTACCATCGTGATACTGTTCGCATTGGTCGATTTCAGGATATAACTGATGTGATGCTTTTCCATGATTTGCATAATCTTCAAGTCATAGCCCACTTCGCCCACCATCAAAGGGTCGTGTACTTCAAAAGCAATGACTCTATCGGTACCCGAAACGATTTCAATCTTGGGTTCGGGAGAAACATAATCATTCGAAATCACCGTCCCCGGATGGTCGGGTTCAAACGTATTTTTGATACGGATTTTTATTCCTGCCAATTCCAAGGGTTTAGCAGCTTTGGGATGAATAGCTTCCATGCCCACATCCGCCAACTGGTCGGCAATAATATAATTGGTTTTTCCTACCGGAATGGATTTATCTACACCCACCAATTTGGGGTCAGCGCTCGAAAGATGATATTCTTTATGAATCACCGCCTCGTCCGCTTTCACTTCCACTGCTATTTTACTGAAAGTCACTTCGGAATACCCCCGGTCGAACGCCCGCATAATGCCTTCTATTCCTTTGGTATAGCCGGTAGCCACACACAAAGTCCGGGAATAATCGATTCCCTGAAAAGCCTTGTGAATCCGTTCGTCGATGGTCAACATTTCGTTGTCATTAAATCCGCACAAATCTATGAAAGTGGCGTTAATCCCATGATTATTCAGGATATTTACCGAGTTCCAAGCCGAATGCGCTTCGCCCAACGAAGCCAAAATTTCCCGCGCAGCCAAATAAATACTGCTTTTTTCCACATATCCCGATGCAAGCACCTGATACATAGATGACAAATAGGTTTTTGCCTGTTCGATGCGGTAGGTAATAAAACTGTTGGCTTCCGTCACATTCAGTCCGACAGCCACCAGCGATTGATTAATAGACAGTAATTTATGGCAAAGCTCGTCCAAAGCGATTTCGTATTCCTCATTATGCAGGAATTTGGAATACACGCCCGGTTCGCCGGTTTTTTTATGTTCCAACAACCAGTTAGTCACGTTGTTGTAAGCGGAAACGACAAAAATACGGTTATACATAGTTAATTCCGTCCGGTTCCGTTTGATGATATTATTCAAACAATCACCGAATTGCGACATGGACGTTCCGCCGATTTTTTCTACTGTAAGCATTTCTCTTAAATTTTCCGCAAAAGTACTACAATTTCTTGATACTAAAAATTATAATTTCGATTGCAAGTATTCAATCCGTTTTCCGGCTTTGTCTTTTTCCTGTTTTAATTGGTCTATATCCTTCAATATAGCCGTAAAATCAACGGTTCTGACCAAAGAAAGTTTCTCGTTACCGGAAATAATGCGGGGAGAAACTTTTTTTCCACCCTCATATTCCATCGTAATTTTTTCCTGGGAATAGTTATAAATAAAAGGAATGACTCCATTGTCCCTTCCTTTTTGAAAAGTAACAATCTGGTAAGTGATGCCGGCGCCGTCTTTAAATGCATAATTCGCCCCGCCGTCAAAAGGAATGGCTTGTGTTTCAGCATATTCTCCTGAAGAAACAGAAACTTTCAAGCGGTCGTACTGAATAGCAGCACCTTTGTAAACAGCAGTTAAAGCAATCTCATTCAATTCGTTGACACTTGTTTTGATAAAATTATCTCCCGAACTGATCGCCGGATTCCACGATTTATCCACATACCGGCCGTTCGCATCGTATTCCGTTTTCTCAAAAACAAAGTAGGATTTCATCGAATCAACTTCCGCTTGCCGGACGAACAGCAGGCTGTCGCAAAAAACCAAATTCCGTTCCTGTTCCTTGACTTCGATTTCCCGCATCAAATGAATCGCTTCTTTCTGTACCTCGTAGGCTTTCGGAAAGTTTGTCTTCAATTCATCCAAGGTTTGCTTGGCAGAACCGTATTGGGCATTTTCGTATAAATTCCGGGCTTGTTCCAATTGCAGTCGAGCCGGTTCGTTTGTATGGCAGCCCGCCAAAAACAGGAAACCGACCAGCAGTAATCGTTTTATTTTATCTGTTAACATATTCATGAAGAGTAAATGAAATAAAAATCCGGCACAAAATTACGAATAATTTTTTGCATAAATCAGGACTTCCAAGTATTTGGCATCTATTTCGTCGAAAGCGTTTAATCGGTTGCTGTCAATATCCAAAACGCCAATGACATTACCTTCACTGAACAAGGGAAGCACTATTTCCGATTTTGATTCGCTGCTACAGGCAATATGCCCCGGAAATTGTTCCACATCGGGAACGATAATCGTCCGTTGTTCTTTCCAAGCCGTTCCGCAAACGCCTTTTCCAAACGGGATACGGGTACA
Organism: Bacteroidia bacterium; assembly: GCA_026000155.1. GTDB lineage: Bacteria > Bacteroidota > Bacteroidia > Bacteroidales > Azobacteroidaceae > Azobacteroides. Next base: position 13,681 of record BNYG01000026.1, read on the forward strand.
GGCGACCGGTCCTTGAAAAGGGCCTAACACCAATTCATTTCCTTTCACCAAATAAAATCCGACCCAAAAGAAACCGAAAGCCTCTTTTAAAACAGCGGAGACAGTAGCCAGATTGGCGATGAAATCCGGTTCATCGTCCATCAATGCTGTTATCTGAGGAAGCAGGGACTGATACTTTTCTTCCTTGGAACTGTTTTCTACATAAATTATTTTTTCTGCCATGACATCCATGATTTTTTTACAAAAATAAGTGATTTATTTTTATTTTGATAAATTATACGTAAATTTAACCCCCTGATTTAAGAATAGAAAAAAAGTTGACAACTTAAAAACAAATAATTCGAGTTATTTATGAAAAACACTACCAACAAATCTCGTAGAGATTTTATTACAAAAGCAGTTTCCGGTTCAGTAGCAGCCATGGTTGCTCCTGCCGTATTTGCCGGTGAAAATGCGTTCACACGTGAGATAACTTCCACAGAAGATGTATTTGGCGCCAAAAGGTTAAACTTTGAGTGGGTACCCATGGATTTCACAATTCGTAAAATGCCGGATGTTGCGGCGGTAGCAGTCGATTCTAAAGACAATATCTACTACACAACCCGTATTTGCCCCGGCTTTGGTACGCACGTTGTCGTACTTGACCCGCAGGGTAAATATTTGCGCGGTATCGGCACCGCTTTTTTCAAAAACGCCCATGGTATAGCTATTGATAAAGAAGACAATCTCTATGTGGTGGATACCGGCGCCCATTGCCTATACAAATTCAAAACAGACGGCACGCTGCTGGCTACTATCGGAAACCCCAATCAGCCCAGTGACAGCGGCTGTATCAATATGGATTTTCGCACCATTCAAAACTCAGCCGGACCTTTCAATTTTCCCTCCAAACTTGCCATAGCGGACAATGGCGAGTTGTTTGTGGCGGATGGCTATGGAAACGCGCGCATTCATCATTTTTCAAAAGATGGAAAATTGCTCAATTCCTGGGGAGAACCGGGAAAGGGGAAAGGGGAATTCAACGTACCTCACGGCATAGCCGTTGACCCTGACGGCGGCGATATTTATGTTTGTGACCGTGAAAATGAGCGGATACAGATTTTTGACCAGGCAGGCAAACTAAAAACGATTTGGAACGATATTTGGCGACCCTGTGAACTGGTTATCCGTGATGGCTTTGCCTACGTTGCCGAACTGGGAGAATTGTTTTATCTTGACAATGTGCTTTATCAGCCCGGAACGAAGCATCATCACTCTCAAATCAGGGTGTTTGATATTGCAACCGGTAAGGTGGCCGCGCAGATAGGCACCGCCGACAGTGGTGAGCATGGCAGTTTTTTTGCCCTGCATTGTATCACCTTGACCCACAAGAACGAGATTCTTGCGGGAGAAGTAAACTTCCCGCGTGAAGATGCCTGGATATCGTATCCGGAAGGTCGAGGCATGTCCCATAAGTTCCATCCCTCATTGCAAAAGTTTAAGCCGGTGTAGAATCTTGTCAAAAATTACAAGAAACAGGATTTGTGTAGAATATGTAAATAGGAAAGACCCCAATAAATTACTGTAAAACCGCGTTAATAATCAAAAGATGAGTATTTTTGCAACAAAGAAAAACATACCGGTACAATAGTTGGAGAAAATATTAACAATATAAATTTAGTATTATGGATTCTACAATTAATAAAATGTTTTTTGACCATATTACAAATATGGAAAAATACTGTGGTTATGAAAAAGATGTAATTGGCGGTGGACGATATGTTGCAGCAGAAGGTTTTGGACATGAACTTTTTAACTTCCAAAATGACGATAGTAAATGTTATGGTTATACAGCACCATGGTGTAAAATAAATTTAAAGAAAATTTCAAAAGACGAGATAAGCAAAGACGTTTTGGGAGAATATTTAGACGATGTGCTTGTTATTTTTACTTGCGAAGGTAAAAATGGCAAACGTGTTATTGCAGGTTTTTATCAAAATGCTCGTGTCTATGCAAATCCTGTAAATGATGGCAGGTCTTCTCGAATATATAATGGAGAATTTATTCCATATAACTTGATTTGTGATGCAGACAATGCCATTTTAATATCTCAAAATGACCGTGATTTTGAAATTCCACATACTAATTCTAAAAAAAATAGTGGGCACGGACAATCAAATATTTGGTACGCCGATAAAAATATAGACAGTACAATAAGAAATGAAGCTCTACAATATGTTGGAAACATTCTTAAAAGTAACATATCTGATGAATATAAATATTCGTTACACAATGAAAATAAAACGTATATTATTGTCTCAACACAGCAAATTAAGCGAAGTCGAGAAGCACGAAATGAATGTATCAAATTGAAAGGTTGCTATTGCAATATTTGCGGATTTGATTTTCAAAAAACATATGGAGATTTAGGTAAAGATTATATTGAAGTCCATCACATTACTTCTATTGGAGAGTTGACAACTTCAAAAGGATATGAAGGTACTGACCCCGCGAAAGATTTAATACCTCTTTGCTCTAATTGTCATTCTATGATACACAGAAAAAATCCCCCTTATAAACCGAATGAAATAACAATATGAGCAAAGAAATTAAAAACATAGAAGAAGAAATTATCATTTATCAGGCAGACAACCATTCGCCGCAAATAGATCTATAGATTTATCTCGGAATATATAATTTTATTGGCAAATATTCTTTATAATTAAAAAAATCAATGTCTTCCGTAAATATTTCCCATCCATTTCTGACCGCCACGGCACAAATCAAAAAATCTATATGGGAACCTTGTATTCCATGTTTTCTACAGATATTTGAATATTCGGCGGCCAATTCATAATCGGCTGTTTGAATTATAGAATCTGTAAACACACTCATCTTTTGTTTTAAATCATCAAAAACAGCTTGTTTGGAAATTCCGGATAGTAATTCCTGCCTGACAGGACCTATGATAGCAATTCTTAAATCCTGTATTAAAGAAATCAATGCATTGGCAATTTTTTTCTCTTTTTCCTGAGGTTTATTTCTCCGGAATACCAAAGACCAAACCGATGTGTCTATTAATACGTTCATTTCCGGTTCCGTAATTCTTTATAATTATAATCCGAATCGTAATCTACCGAAAAAAACATTTCTACCACATCTCCCATTTTACGCTTTTTAATGAATTCTTTAAGCGCTAAATTAACAGTTTCCTTCGGGGTTTTTAATCCTCCTACACGAAAAGCCGTTTCTAATAATTGATTATCTATTATCAATTGCGTTGTCATAACCTCATCATTTTAAATTATACTCCGACAAAAATACCACTTTTTCTTTTAATGAAATCATTTCTCAATCCGAATCCGGGCATCCACAGCGATAATTCCTTTATTGGTTGCCAATAACGGATTGATATCCAACTCTTTGATTTCCGTGGCAAAGCGCAACAAAGCAGACAGATGCACGATTATCTTGGCAAACTGGTGTTCGTCAATCCCTTTTTGTCCTCTGGCTCCTTTGAATACTTTGTATCCCCGCAACGAACGGATCATAGACAAGGCCTCTTCGGTTGCCAAAGGCGCTAAACCGGAAGCGATATCTTTGAAAATTTCTACGAAAATACCACCCAAACCGCAAAGCACGATGTGGCCGAATTTTTCTTCGTATTTGGCGCCGGCAAAAAGTTCCATGCCGCTCAACATCGGCTGAATCATGACGGCTGTCGCATCCGGAAGTTGGATCAAACGTTCGAATTCTATTTGCAAATGTTTTTCGGAACGGATATTCAATACTACTCCTCCTACATCCGATTTGTGAATGGGACCGACTACTTTGGCCACTACCGGAAATCCGACCTGGGCAGCAAAAGCTTTGACTTCTTTCCATTTGGAAGATACCAATTCAGCTACCATCGGAATGCCGGCGGCTTTGAAAAGTTCCTGTACATATTTCGGAGCGATGTATCCCGATTCCGGTATATTATCAATAATCCGGCGAATCAATGGAATATCTACGCCACTCAATTCCAAATTATTAGCTAAGGGACGAGGCGTTTGCAAGGTCTTAACCAAGGCATTAGCCAGATTGACTTCATCACTGAAATTGACATGTCCTTTTTCGACGAAAAAGTCGGTTTCATCCAAAGCCGTACTTACGGAAGGCAACACCGGATAAATCGGTTTGGTACAGGTACGCATTTTCCGGTCCAATACCTCGTAAGCATCAAAAATTTTGTTCAGACCCGGACTGCCGAAAATCACGACAATACCGTCGATATTATCAAATTTTTCTTCGCAATAATCAATAGCAATTTCCAGGTGCTTGTCTGTACCCGTACCCAGAACATCAATCGGATTGTTCACGGACGAACCCGGTAACAAGTGTGTTTTCAATTCGCTTGCAACCGGATTTCCGGCTAAAGATGGGATTTCCATACCCCCTTTCGCCAAAGCATCGGTCAGCATGACGGCTGCTCCGCCGGCATGAGTGACAATGGCGATATTCTTGCCTTTCAATTCTTTTAAGGTAAAAACAGCGCCGACAGCTGCCAATTCTTCCCGGCTATAACAACGGACGATGCCCGCTTTCCGGAAAAGAGCTTCTACCGCCAAATCCGAATTGGCCATGGCGCCGGTATGGGAAGCGGCTGCGCGGCTGCCCGATTCGGAAGTACCCGATTTGATACCGGCAATCCGGCATCCTTTGCGAATCAAGGAGGAAGTGTGTTCCAATAATTTGTCGGGGTCTTTGATGCTTTCGATATACAGCAATTTGATTTTGGAATCGGTTTCCGGATTGAAATTCAAATCCATATACTCTACTACATCTTCTACGGTAATTTGGGCGCCGTTGCCAATCGACCACATCGAATTGAATCGCAATCCCATGCGAACACTGGATTCGATAATATACAGCGCCGTACTGCCCGAACTGGAAACCATATCCACTCCCATCGGATCCATTTTCGGAATAGGGAGTGTAAAAATACTGTGATGATACCGATTCAAAAAGCCGATACAGTTCGGACCGATCAGACTCGCCCCGGCATCTGTCACCACTTTCACAATAGCATTTTCAAGTTCCGCGCCTTCTTGGCTTTCTTCTTTAAATCCGGCTGAAAACATGATAAACGCTTTCACTCCTTTTTCCTGAGCCAAAACGGTTATCGCATCCAGACAGGCTTGCGCCGGAATAGCAATAACGGCCATTTCCGTCGGAGGAATTTCGGAAACATGATGATAACTTTTTAATCCCTGTACTTCTGTTTCTTTGGGATTAACTACATAGAGTTCGCCGGCAAACTGGCCATTGATCAGGTTGCGGACGCAATTTCCTCCCGGTTTGGAGGTGTTGTTTGAACCGCCGACAACCACAATGCTTTTTGGATGGATTAGTTCTTGATTAATCATAAAATATATTTTTTTACAAATATATTCATTTTTTTCCACAATCCGGTCAATTAAAGCAGGGATTATTTCTACGGTTTAAGATTACATATATAATTATAGGTGCACCGAGTAAGGGCGTAACAGCATTCAAGGGCAACAAGCTGTTACCGAACGGAAGGATGGTCAATAAATTGCAAAAAAGCGCAACGGCGGCCCCCGAAAGAAGCGTTGCCGGCACTAAGAGCTGCTGGTTGGCAGTGCCCAACACCAGGCGGGCCACATGGGGAACGGCCAAGCCGATAAAACTGACAGGACCGCAAAAAGCGGTGACGATAGCGGTTAAAAATCCGGTGACGATGAGAATCAAAATCCGGGTTCGTTTGATATTTATTCCCAGATTGGAGGCATAATGTTCGCCCAACAAAAGCAGGTTCAACGGTTTAATCAATAAAATGGAAGCTATCAATCCGGCTAAAATCGTGCTGCTGTACAAAGGGATTTGCCGGGAAGAAACCGTTGAAAAACTGCCTAATCCCCACAACACGTATGAACGGATACTTTCCGAAGAGGCGAAAGCATTCAAAATGGAAATGCCCGAAGAGGCTAAGTAACCGACCATCATCCCGATAATCAATACAAGGACATTACTCCGGACTTTAGACGAAAAATACAGGATAATCAGCAGAACGACCAACGCTCCGGCAAACGCTGCCAGAATGGAAGACAGATTAATTCCTGCAATTCCGCCGGCATACAACATCACGATGGCTACGCCGAGGTTGGCGCCGCTGCTTATCCCTAAAATACTGGGACCCGCCAAGGGATTTTGAAATAAAGTTTGAAGCAGCAAACCGCTCACGGCTAAAGCGGCGCCTGCGAACAAGGCGGTGATGGCCTGCGGCAAACGCGATTGGAGGATAATGTTGGTCCAGGAAGAAGATTCGACTTCCTTACCTAAAAGAATATCCATTACCGCCGAAGCAGGAATGGATACAGTGCCGTAAAAAAGATTACACAGAAAGAGAATAAGGATTACAATAGCCATCCCCTGACAGATATAAACTTTATTTCTCATTCATGTTTTTTATCTTAACCGGTCTAAGGATCGAACCAATTTTTCGTCTTTCTTGACTGCTCGGATCGCTAAAATATCAAAAATTATTGCAATCAAAAAATAGGCAACAGGCGGAATTAACATCGAGTTACCCATAACTATGCATCCTCCATGATTCTGCTCAAAAACGGTAACCATTATAAAACAAGATAGAAGCAGTAAAATAAATATTCCGTAAGCTATCTTGATTTGTAGTGGCCGGTTTTTATATAAAAACACAGAGAGAATGGATAAAAACACAGTCAAACCAATTGCACTAAAAAAGGAATATAACCACACAGACACCGATTGAAATTCAACATACGGATCCCAAAACAATAATCCGCTGAAAATTGCAATCAATAAAAACCAGATGGTTTGTATCCGTTGTATCATAATTCTTCGATATTGTCTTTTTCCTTGGAAGGATTGCGGTAATAAATTTCACCATCTACATATTCCTGAGCGGCAATCAATGTCGGTTTGGGCAGGCGTTCGAAATAGCGGGAAATTTCGATTTGTTCCCGGTTTTCGAATATTTCGTCCAAACTGTCGGTATAAGAAGAAAATTCCTGCAATTTACGTTCCAAATCCTGTTTGATGTCCACAGAAATTTCATTGGCACGTTTTCCGATGATGCGAACGGTTTCATACACATTGCCTGTTTCTTCCGACAAGCTCATCATATCACGGGTAATCGTGCTGCCCGGCGCATTTGATTTTTTATAATCCATTATCTTTTAATTTAATTGTTTTGCTACGTTATCGTATAATTTCTGAATCTCTTTCAGGTACTTACCTTCCGGATAATCATTGACATAAGAATAATATTCATCGACTACATCCCGGTACCGGAAATCTTTTTTCTCTTCCACACTTTGTTTGGCCATTTCATATTTGGACTTGAAAGTGTAATACATAAAATCTTCGCGGTACTTGGAAAAAGGGTAGGTCCGCATGGCGTTTTGCGCCGTAATCACGCAGGAAAGATAATTCCCTCCCGGAAAAGTATAGAGCGTATAATCGCCCAGATTATAATACAAACGCACTGCCATTAACTCCTTGTAGGACAATTTTTCCTGCAATTCATATAAGGCTTGCTGCACCTGTTCTTTTTTCTCGCTTTGCGGATAATATTCCAGGAAATCCTGGAATTGCTGCATCGCTTTATACGTATCCGACTGGTCTAAACGCGGATCCGGCGAATCCAGATATAAACCGTAGGCCGAATAATAACGCGCCAATTCGGCATATTCTCCTCGTGGAAAGGAAGTATAATAACTTTTGAAATATTCCGCAGCCGATACATAATCTTTCATGGCATATTGAGCCTGCGCCAATAAGTACAAGGATTCTTCCGCGTTGGAAGTACCTCTCAACAGGGAAACCACCTCTTCGAGAAGAGTGGCCGAGCGACTGTATTTCCCTTCATTGAAATACCGTTTAGCAGCTTCGTATTTCACCATTGTATCGGTACTCTTTAAAATCTTGTTGTATTCACCGCAAGAGGTTAACACTACCAATAACAAGGAAAAGCATATATATTTTAATTTCATATCCGTCATTTTGTGCACAAAAGTAGTCAATCCCTTCGAATTAGAAAAGGTTTTAATTAATTTTATATTTTCAGGGTTATTTTCAACCGGATTCCGGGGATTTATTATAATGAATATTTTAACCATTAGTTAGCAGCGCACTTGGAATTACTCGATGAATATAAATTAATTTTTCAGTTTCCCTAATAGCAAATAATATTGCGTATTTGCCAAAATTACAGCGTCTTGTGTCGAATCCATACTGTAAAATCGATAGTGGTAATGTTCTGATGCTGTAAGAATAAGGATGCTTGGCTATTTCTCTGATAGTTGCCTTCATTTTAGAGGCATAATTCATAGCTGTTTGGGGCATACCTTTTTCTTCCGCAATCCACAAAAATACACTTTGCATATCATTGTTTGCTTCTTGCGAAAATTCAATATTGTAAATCATAAATCACTAATTTTCAATTCAGTACCGAAATAATTATTGATAATTTTTTCGCCCATATCAAAAACCTCATCAAGCGAGTATGTTTTTTCACTTTTTCCTACAAATGGATATTCTATTTTTACTGTACGTTTTTTTTCAAGTTCACGTACAATCCGTCTGCCTGATGGGCGGCTTATATCAATTTTGGCTGTTACCGTATTCATATTTTGTTGTTTTTTACAAATTTACGATTTAATTTTTATTCATGCAAATATAAATATTTTTTTCTGAAACGCAAAAAATCAGGCTATTCTCAAAGTTTTTACACTTTTGAAATAGCCTGATTTTTTATAATCTAATGTTTTTTAGAAAATATAACGAAGACCTAACTGCAATGACCAAATGGAGGATACGGAAGTAGGATCCTGAAATTCAGTGGTCATGTATTCGTTATTCAGCTTTGTCATAGAAACAATCGGTTTGTTCGTGGTTGCATCACGACCTTCGAAACGCAACGGAGTGGCTTGCAAATTCGAACCGATGTATATCTTGTTGATTCCCCAGTTGGAATTAATCATGTTCGGTATATTCAAAATATCCACACTCAATTGAAGGGTATGTTTCCTTCCGGCAACATTTAAATAAAAATCTTGCAGGAAACGGAAGTCTATTCGATTATAGAACGGTTCGTAGGCAGCATAGCGCTTAGCATATTCGCCGGCATGTTTTGACAGATAAGGATCTTCTGCGGCAAATGCAAAATAAGCATTTGCATCTGCATCTCCGTTTTTCCAAATAAAATCATCTTTACTTTTCGGAATATACATCAAGTCATTCACCGTTCCATCATTATTAGCATCGGTAGCATAAAGATAAGAGAGGGAGCTTCCACTGTATCCGCTGTAGAACAAAGAAACGGTTGATTTAAACATCTTGGCATATTCTTTCTGATAGTTAGCAGATATAATGATACGGTGCGGTGTATTATTCATAGACAAACCCAATTCTTCCGAATTTGGCGAGTCAACAATGTGACGATAGCGCCATGCGGAATAGGGGTCGGAACCATTTTTTCCTACAACTTCTTCTGCATATCCGTAAGTATAAGCTATATTTCCGCTGAATCCATTGTAATTGGGTAACGATAATTGAGCCGATAAGTTATAACTATGACCTTTATTCGTATTGCGCATCACAACGGCATAACTATAATTTGTATTGATGCTTCGAGGTTCCGCAGTGGTATTCGGCCAGTATGGACGGCTGTTATCGCCTTCTGTCAAATTGCTTTGTGGATTATTCAGATTGATATTGTCGAAAGCAATAGCATTGATATCTTTTGTATAGATACCTTCCAAAGTAAGTACCATATCTAATGGTAATTTGAAATCAGCAGCAACACTACTCCGGAAAACCTGAGGTAATTTGAAATTTTTATCAATGGAGGAAAGATTTCCTCTTGCCACATTTGCCTGCGGGAAGATGTCCGCAATGGTTGGATCGTTCAATAAATCATGTGCATCGGCTGAAAACGGCAATCTTGCTAATTGCGCCTTTGCTGCGTCTCCCGAACTTCCGCTGATAGCCAATTGATATTGTAACATCCCACTGTTTTGCGGCTGATTAGTAAACCATACAAACGGAATACGTCCGGTAAAAATACCCAATCCACCACGCAATTTAATGGATTTATCTTCATTAACATCATAATTGAATCCTACGCGGGGCGACCACAAAATCTGTGTTTTTGGCCAAGAGCCAAATTCCATCTTTTCACCATCTCTGAAAGTATAATCTTTTACAAGCGGATTATCTATTGCACCGGATAAATACATTGGAGCATCAATACGCAAACCGTAAGTCAATTTAAATGCGTCGGTTAAATGCCATTCGTCCTGAGCATAAGCGGAAAATTGTCCGAAAGTAAGTTCCGGAACATCATCGTAGGTATATCCGTTAATCGGATAAGACAATGCAAAAGCAATTGGATGATAGTCCGGATTATACGGCTTTCCAACACCTTCTCCATTCGCATACGCCTTAAATGCATCCAAATCTTTGAAACGGTAATATCCGGTTCCCTGACGCCAATAACTGTTACGTACAAACTGGTTTTCGTATGATAATCCACCGGTAATTGTGTGTGCGCCTAAATTATAGGTAAGATTGTCTGTTAGAATCAATGTATTGTTATTTATTATATTTTTATACGAAAATAACTCATAACCGGCAGACATCCGTACATTTCCTTTAGTTGCATCACCATCCATAATATCAACCATCGGAAAAATGGAACTATCTGTTTCTCGCGGTTGATAATACTTTGTGTAAGCGGCCAAAAAATTATTAGATAATTCGTCTGTAAATCTACTGTTCAATTCAGCTGTAATCGAGTGTAAGTAACCTACTGCGCTGTATTGAGAATTTTCAAATGACATACCGCCGGTTGACGAATGGCGGCTACCGCTAATACTCGGCGAAACATCACCTGAAGTACTGGGTCTGGAAACACTACCGGCTTGGGAATAATTGTAACGTAATGTAGCTTTATGATCTTGATTGATGTTCCAGTCGATCTTAGCCAATAATTTACGACTGCTTTCATTGTCTCCTCCCCATTTTTCGTAACGTCCGGTTTTGTATCCATATTTGCTGCTCAAGAAATCGGAAAATTCCTGCATTTGAGCGCCGGTTACATTTTTACTGACATTTGGGTCGTTCGCATCCCTGCCCGAGCCGCCTGCCAATAAGGTATTACCCGGCTTAAGGTTGTTTTCCAATTCACCGCTGACAAAATAAAATAATTTATTTTTAATAATCGGACCACCTAAAGTAACACCATATACTTGTCTTTCCGATTCGTTGATAGTCAGCTCCCTGTCACGGATTTTCTTACCATTCATATCTTGATTCCGAAAATAGAAATAAGCAGAACCATGTGTCGTGTTTGTACCGGATTTGGTAACCACATTCACACCGGCGCCGGTGAAATTGGATTGACGAACGTCATAAGGAGCAACGGCTACCTGCATTTCTTCAATGGCATCCATACTAATGGGGTCGGCGCTGGATTCGCTGGGACCAGGCATCGAATTATTATTTAAACCGAAATTGTTATTGAAATTTGCACCGTCGATCGAGATATTGGTGGCATAAGCCGGTCGACCTCCGAACGATCCGTTTCCGGAGGCATAAGGTGATAACTTGGTATAATCACTCAAACTTCTATTCAAAGTAGGAACCAAAGTCATATCACGGCTGTTGATATTGGTCATTGAACCGTTTCTATCACCGGCAAATTTTGACCCTATTGCACTAATTACCACTTCATTCAGTAGAAGGTCAGATTCACTCAACTGTGCATTGAGGACATACGTTTCACCTAATTGAAGATAAACATCGCTTTTAACATAGTCTGCAAAACCCAAATAAAGTATTTCCACGCGATACGGACCACCGGTTCTCATCCCTTGAATGGTGTAACGTCCGTCATTATTAGTTACAGCCCCATAAGTAGTCCCCGAAGGTTCATGCGTAGCTTTAATCGTAGCCCCGATTAATGTCTCCGTACCATCAGTCACCCGTCCGCTGATACTGGAAGTCGTAACCTGAGCAAATGACAATGTACTCATTGTGAGCAACATCGACAATAAGAAAAATTTCATTTTCTTCATACTTGTAATTTTTAATTATAAAAATTTATTTTAATATTTTTTTACAAAAGTAAATAATTCTTTTCAATCCTTTAAAATATTTAAGGAAAAGTTTTCAACAATGTTTTATAACTCGCCAAATCTCAATAAAAATTTGAAATGATTTGATGGAACAAAAGTACATGACCGGTTTTACAGACTTTTTAAGAACTTATTACAAATAGGTTACAATTCTATATTAGGAATGATTTTTTCCAATGATACCGTTTGCTCTTCTCCGGTATATTCAACGGTGGTGCCGGAGACTTCTCCGTCAATGCCCGCCGGATGGTCCTGACTCACTTTTACAATACGAAAATTCCTGATTTTATTCATACGTGGAAATTCTCCTTTCCGTTTACCGATAGTCAATGTTTTATCCGCATCCTTGTAATTCAACGGAATAAGGGAATAAATGCCTTTTTCGTAATTGTAATTCGTTCCTTCGTCTTCATACAAATTAAAAGAACCGTCTTTCCCTTCATATATATACAAGGTAAGATCTTTTTGATTTTGATGCGTATGCTGGATAATTTCACCCATCGGAAGAATCGTTCCGGCGGCGGCAAACAAAGGCATCCGGTCGTAAGGCGCTTCTACCGTCAGGCTTTGACCGCCTTCCACCTGCTTGCCCGAATAGAGATCGTACCAAGCGGCGCCGGCAGGAAAATACACTTCCCGTTCGCGCGCCTTGTTAGCATATACCGGACAAACCATCAAACCAGGTCCGAACATATATTGGTCTCCGATATTCAATACCTGGGTATCGGAACCGAAATCCATCACCAAGGGACGCATAATCGTATAATCGTTGAAATAAGTCCTACCTGCCAAAGTATAAATATACGGCATCAACCGGTAACGCAATTGGGTGTAATACAGCATCGCCCGGTAAGCGGGATGACCTTCCGGCGCAATGTTCCAGATTTCCCGGTAGGGATATTGACCGTGCGTACGGAACAAGGGCGCAAAGGCTCCGAACTGATGCCAGCGCACATTCAATTCCCGCCATTCTTCCCGGTCTTCGGAATCTTCGGGTGCATTTTCGTATCTTCTTTCCACACAAAAACCACCATTATCCATGGTCCAATAGGGGTTTCCAGCTATCGCAAAATTCAATCCGGCAGAAATCTGCGCCTTCATATCTTCCCAACGAGTCGCAATATCTCCACTCCAAATGGCCGCTGCATAGCGTTGCGAACCGGCAAATCCCGACCGTGTCAGAAGGAAAATGCGGTGGTAGTTATCCATTTCCCGTTGTCCCTCGTAAATCCCTTTGGCATTCATCAAGGCGTAGGCATTCAAATATTCGGTGGAAGAACCCAAAGCGGTCGGATTCATTAATGCCTTGCGGTATTTCAGACTGGAATTGGACAAAATATCCGGTTCGGAAGCATCCATCCACCAGGCATCCACTCCCCGGTAATACAGTTTTTTACTCATCTGATCCCAGAAAAGTTTCCGGGCGCCTTCACTGTAAGCATCGTAAAACGAACCGATATAGCCTTTGCCGATCCAATCACGGATACTGTCTTCGACCGCCAGACGGTACATCCAGCCATTTTGATCAAACTCCTTGTAATGTTCGGTAGTCTGATAAAATTTCGGCCAGACGGAAATCATAAACTGGGCGTCCAAATCGTGCACTTCCTCAATCATTGCCGTGGCATCCGGAAAACGTTTCAAATCAAAATCATGGCTTCCCCAGGCATCTTCCGGCCAATAAGACCAATCCAAGACCATATTGTCAACCGGAATTTGCCGTTCGCGGAATTCTTTCAATACCGTCAGCAGTTCTTCCTGTGTTTTATACCGTTCACGGCTTTGCCAGAAACCCATCGCCCATTTGGGCATCACCTGCGCTTTTCCGGTAATCGTGCGGTAGCCGCCGATCACTTCATCCATCGAATTGCCTTTGACGAAATAATAATCAATCTGATCGCCCATTTCCGACCAGAAAGAAAGTTTGCCCTGTTCGGACGGATCCACCGGACTTAATGCTTTCAAACCGATATAGGATACATCCCCGTCGGGTTTCCATTCGATTCTGATTTTATGTTTTTTCCTACTGTCTAAATTAGCGGAAAATTTGTAGGAATTTGGATTCCAAGCCGTACGCCAACGTTCGGCCACCACCGGTTCGTCGTCCAACCAAAGCGCCGTATAACCGGCATAATACAGGTTAAAACGGTAAATGCCGGATTGTGCCGGTTGAATATCCCCTTCCCACACCACCGAAGCCGTATGCAAAGGAAAACCGGTAGGAAGATTTTGTATTGTTTCCAAGTTCTCATAATCAATGATGCTTTCGGTTTTTTCCAACAAAATGCTGTCCGGATGCTCTATCGCGCGGTAAGTCACGGACAATCCGCCTTCCTTGCCGTCCTTGTCAAACAAAACAAATTGATCCAACTGCCCATACTCGCGCGGATCACCGAATTTGGTCAGGGAATAATTATCCCAAAGCAATCCGTAATTTTTATTGGAAACAATGAAAGGAACCGACACCTTCGTATTGTATTGATATAAAACTTCATTTTTACCTTTATAATTGAATTCGTCCGATTGGTGTTGGCCGAGGCCGTAAAAAGCCTCCTCCTCCGGCGATTCGAAAACCTGGCGCAGGGTGTAAGCCTTTTCTCCATCCACTTCGATTTTTTCATACGATTTTCCACCGCCTTTGTTTTCCGCTAAAAGAACAGTTCCCTTGCTATCGGAAAATACAATTTCTCCGGTTGCCAAGCATACGGTCACCGTCAGCGAATTTGTTTTCAAAATGACATCATTTTCGGTGGCGGAATACGACCAATCCTGTTTTAACGTTTCGGAATAAGCCGCCAACAAGCTGGGTTTTATCGAAAAAGTATCGGCAGGAGAAGCGGAAACATGGATAATGTCATTGTTAATAACTTGCAAGCGAATGGCTTTCGCCGGGTTCGATTCGGAAGATTTCAGGTAAATAATTACTCCGTCATCCATTTTATCTACGGACGATGACCGGCAGGAAAATACTCCCAAACCTAAAAACAAAAGTAAAAAAAGGCGGAAAAAAGTGCGTTTTCTCATTACAAAATCAAATATTTGTTTCAAGGGTACAAAAATAAGCAATATTTGTTAATTTTTGCAGGGTAAATACCTCTTAATTCAAGTTAAAATTTCTAAAAATGCAATTTTAATAAGAAATTATGATTACCTTTGTATCATAAAATGCAAAAAATGAAACAACGTTCGGTGTCAGCCAATTACTTGATAGATAATTTTCGTTCCTCTTTCTTCGTAACTCCTGAATTATTAGGAACTTACGCAATCCATAGGGGGGGGTAATTCGCTTACTATCAAATAGTTATGCCGGTTTAACATCTTTTCAAGCAACATTTTTCAGTAAAATCATAGCAGCCGTAACAGGGTAAATTCCTTGTTACGGCTTTTTTTTTGGTTTAAAAGGACCTTCAGGTCCTTAAAGACTTTAAAGTCCTTAAGTAATAAATAAAAAAAACAGAAAAAAATGAAGAAAAATTTGATTTTAATGCTGCTCTTTTTAGCAGGAGCTGCAAGCATGGTCGGACAAAGTGTTCCGAAAATGATAGTAAAAACGAATATGGTGAATGTAGGAACCCTGACTTCTACCATTCCTATTGAGCTACAGGCAACAGAGGGTACTGTCAACACAATTACCAACAACGAGGGCGCTATCTTATTGACTACTGAGTCTATGGAGGTAGGAAGCAATACCGAAGTAGATAACGCAGGATTTCTCTGTGTGGGCTGTGCAGTGGGTACGCTGCCGCCGGCTCCTCCGGCTCAGTTGGCAAGTTTCAGTCTTAATCCATCGCCGCTGACTTTGATCAAAGGCGCAGGAGCAGGCACAGTTACCGCATCCGATTTTCTGGATACAAATGATCAATCCTTATCCGGCTTGACTGTTACCTGGAGTAAAAAAGACGGCACGGATCCTACCGGTTCTACGCTTACTCCTGCCGGCAATAAAGTTGATGTTACTCCGGGGGCTACTGCCGGACAGTTTACCCTTGTTGCTTCTGCTGC
>BNYG01000027.1 GCA_026000155.1 Bacteroidia bacterium
ATTGAATAACTAAATAATAGACAGACTTTTTCGATTTTATAGTTAAATATTTTTTTTATTAAGAAAAAATAACATATCTTTGTACTTATAATATTCATTATGTAATATAAGCATCATAACTAAAAATATTTTTTAGTCAAAAAATGACAAATAGCGTATTGAATAAAATCTATAAAAGTTAGTGAGAATAATTAAAGTTTTAATTTAAGGTAAAGTTTATGAAAAGATTGAATTTACTCTTAGCGTGCTTTTTTATAAGCATGGGTTTAGCAATCGCACAAAACAAACAGGTATCAGGTACGGTGGCGGATGAAACCGGCGAGCCTGTTATTGGCGCGTCGGTTGTAGTTAAAGGGAATGCAACAATTGGTACGGTTACCGATTTAGATGGTAAATTTACACTGTCGGTTCCAAGTGCTGCGCAAACGTTGGTTGTTAAATATCTGGGAATGCAAGATCAGGAAGTGGAAGCGGCATCTGATGTGCGTGTAACATTAAAGCCTTCCGATAATTCCTTGGATGAGGTGATTGTTGTGGCGTATGGAACGGCCAAACGGGAAGCTAAAACAGGAGCTGTGGGCGTTGTGAGCGGAGCAAAAATCAACGAAGCCCCTGTGGTATCTGTGGACAAAGCGTTGAGTGGAAAAATTGCCGGCGTTTCCATTACGTCCAACACGGGACAACCGGGCGCAAGTTCCGATATCCGTATTCGTGGAACATCGTCTATTAATGCCGGAAATAACCCGCTGTGGGTGATTGACGGTATCCCTGTAATGAACGATAATACGAATGATTTTTTGAATACCGGTAATATGCTTGCTTCATTAAACCCTAATGATATTGAATCGATTACGGTATTGAAAGATGCTGCTGCCGCTTCTATTTACGGTAGCCGTGCTGCAAATGGTGTCGTATTGGTTACTACCAAAAGCGGCAAGGATGGAAAAACGAGTTTTTCGGCGCGTGCTAAATTTGGTACCTCCTGGTTGGCTAATGACAATGGGTTTGGTATAATGAATGCGGAACAACTCTTGGGTTACCAAAGAGATGCTGCGATCAACGCCGGTGGAAACCCGGATAACCCAACCGCTACCTACTATCGTCCGAAAGAAATATTGAGTCGTCCGCTTACTAACTGGATGGATCATTTGACGAGACAGGGAAGCATACAGGAATATGAACTTAACGCTTCAGGCAGTAATGCTAAAGGCAAATACTACTCTTCATTAAACTATAACAAAACGGATGGTGTATTTTATGGTGTAGGATTAGAAAAAATTAGCGGACGATTGAATGCCGACTACAAACTTACCAGTACATTGGAAAGCGGAACGAGGATTAATATAGCTTATGTGCAAGGACAGGACGTTCCCATGCAGTCGTTGTATTATTCAAACCCTGTATTTGCAGGTATGATGATTTTACCGTGGACACCCGCTTACAATGCAGAGGGAAATCACAATGTGGACATTCTGGAAAACAGCAATACCAACCCGCGGGCTACTGCCCAGTACGATGATCAGTATGGTAAAGCCTACCAGTTAATGGGAAATATGTATTTGCAATGGAAACCGGTCAAACAGCTTACTCTAAAAACAACCAACGCTGTTGAAACAGTTAATGGCGAAGGACGTAGATACTGGTCTCCGGAAACCAATCAAGGTTCTACAACCTTGCAAACAACTATGAACAAATATCAACAACTGACGACTTCCAATACAGCCACTTATGATGATGTATTTGATGATCATAATGTACGTTTGTTGCTGGGTCAGGAAGCAATGAAAAGAACAAGCGCCTATCAATTTATTTATGCACCGGATGTAAACCCCGATATCCCTTACGTGCAAACGGCGCCACAATCGGGTGTGGAAGGAGAACAGTGGTATGAAGCCCAGACGTTGTTATCCTACTTCGGAATGTTGGATTACAATTATCTCGAAAAATACTACCTGCAAGCCTCTTTGCGTATGGACGGTAGTTCCTTATTCGGATCCGAAAGTGTTTGGGGTACGTTCTATTCGCTCGGCTTATCGTGGAATCTTCACAAAGAAAACTTCCTGAAAGATCTGTCGTATGTCAATCTGCTTAAATTACGTGCAAGTTACGGATTGAATGGTAATAACAATATAGAACCTTACCGGGCTTATGGCGTATATAACAGCGCTAACTACAATGGAGCTGCAGGTATGCGTCCTTATCGTCCGGCAAACCCTTATTTGTCGTGGGAAAAGAATGGAACCTGGAACGTGGGACTTGATTTTGCGTTGTTTGACAAATTAGACGGAAATATTGACGTCTATAATCGCAAGACCACCGATATGCTTTTGGATAAAAATGTGCCGCAAACCACAGGATTTTCCTCTAACTTCCTCAATGTCGGTTCACTTCAAAACAAGGGGGTTGAAATTCAATTGAATTACAACATTATTAATACCAACGACCTGAAATGGAGCGTAGGTGGAAATATTGCTTTCAACAAAACAAAAATTTTGGACCTTGGCGATAACGAGTTCATTGCTTATAGCGAAGATAGTCGTTTGAGGCATACAGTAGGTCAGTCGCTTTATACTTTCCACCTGCTTGATTATGCAGGTGTGGATCCTACCAATGGAGATGCCTTGTGGCGTGATGCAGACGGAAAGCTGACCAACGATTACAGTAAAGCGCGTTATGATGATACTGCATCACCCGAACCCAAATTTATCGGCGGATTTAATACGAGTTTATCATGGCAAGGTTTTCAATTGGGCGCCTTCTTCGAATTTAAAGGAGGAAATCAGGTTCTGTTGATAGAAAAACGTTATTTGGAATCGGATGGTAATCAAATGTCTCAAAATCAAGTGAATACGGCGTTAAATTATTGGAAAAAACCGGGTGATACCGGCGTGAACCCCAAACCGATAGCAGGAAACTCTACCAACAGTAACAGTTTCAGTACTACCCGTTTTCTGCAAAAAGGAGATTACTTGCGTATCAAAGATGTTACACTGTCGTATGCTTTTCCCAAAAAACAGTTGGATAAAGTCAAAATCGGCGGTCTTAAATTGTATGTGAGTGCACAAAATATTTACACTTTCCACGATGTGGACTGGTGGGATCCTGAACGGGGTGTGGATGGTATCGGATACGGTATTTATCCGATGACCAAAGCATTCATAGGTGGACTTGAATTGTCATTTTAATTGAAAATTGAATAAAGATATGAAAAAGATATTGATATTAAGTTTTGTAGCGACAACCTTGTTGCTCACGAGTTGCAAAGATTTCCTCACCGAGGAACCAATTATGCAACAAAGTACCGAACTTTCCCTCGCTAAATACGATGGATTAGATAATGCTACTGTTGGCGCTTACGCTCCATTGGTTTCCATAAACTGGTATGGAGCTTCGTTTGTACTGGATGCTGAAATGCGTAGCGGTAACGGATACCGGGATGTGGACAAAAATTCGGGACGTTATACCGTAGCCTACGACTTAAACTATACCTCTAATGCTACACCGGCATTGTGGGGTACTGCCTATTATGTCATATCGGCAGCAAACAATGTCATAGATAATTTGGATGGTAAAGCAGGTATTGGTGGAGTTACTCAGCAAGACATAGACAATCTCCATGCGGAGTGTCTCTTTCTGCGTGCTTTAGCGCACTTCGATTTGGTACGTACTTATGGGAAACAATACACGGTGGATAAGACCGCACTCGGAGTTCCTTATGTTCTCCATACCGACGCAGTCGGACAGCCGGAAAGAGACAACGTGGAAACGGTGTATAATAATATCGTTGCCGACTTGTCAACCGCAGAAGGACTTATCGCCGCCGACTACTCCCGTGAAGGTGTTGCCGACGCTAAATCGGTAGTAAGCAAACTCGCTATTCAGGCTTTACTGTCGCGGGTATATCTCTATATGGGTGAGTGGCAGAAAGCAGCCAACTACGCTACCACAGTTATAAATAGTGGTGAATTTTCTTTATGGGCAGCGGACAAATATGCTGCAGCATATAAAGAAGACGCTCCTGAAGGCGGAGAAGTGATATTTGAAGTGTATGGCTTGAAATCCAACACTTACGATGGATATTGGGATGCCATTACATGGGAAACAAGCGCTGACAAAGATGGGTATTCCGATTGCGCTGCAAGCAAAGATCTTATTTCGCTTTATGCAGACGGTGATGTTAGAGGAAAGATGTTTCTTAATAATCCGGAAATGGCGCCCGACACTTACTGGACAACCAAATATGCCGGAAAAGATAAAGGCCGTCCCGATGTAAGCAATACAATTGTATTGCGCCTGAGCGAAATGTACCTCAACAGAGCCGAAGCTCTTGCGCATGGAGCTGCAATATCCGGAGCTTCTACACTATCCGACATTAATACAATCCGCGAAAAACGGGATGCTGAATTATATGATAATCCATCTTCTGTAGATGTGTTATTGGAACGCCGGTTGGAACTGGCTTGGGAAGGACATTTTTGGTATGACCTTGCCCGTACAAAAGGTAGCGTTACCCGCACGGACTATAGTGGTTCGGAAACAAACCGGAATGTACCTGCCGACAGCAAATATTGGGCATTGCCTATCAATGTTCGAGAATTGGATGTGAACCCGAATCTTGTGCAAAATCCGGGGTATTAATTAATTATAGTTTATTAATTCGTAATAGATAAAAATATGAAAAAAATAGCAATCTATTTAAGCATTTTGGCGAGCGTAACGTTTAGTGCGTGCGAGCTGAATGAATCTCCCGAATTTAACGATGCGGATGCCTTTGTGGCATTGGCTCCCGAAAAAACTTCGGTAGCGGAAAATGCAGGCACTTTTATTGTATCTGTACGCCTTACTTCGCTGGCAGCAAAAACCTCGACAATTGCCTTTGAAATAATTGACAGTACGGCTGTGCAAGGTCGAGACTTTGAACTGAATGGCGGAGCTACCACACTTACTTTCGACGGATCAAATCCTGTTCAAAATATTAAATTTAACATCATCTCTCACGAAGGTGAGTTTACAGGTGACCGGGTATTCGGAATTAAAATTACAAATGGCGGCTCTGTAAATGTAGGTAGTAAAGATGTCGTTTATCTGACAATACTTGATCTTGACCATCCGTTGTCTTTCATTTTAGGTGAATTTACGGCAACTGCTACCAGTTATTTCAACGGTACGGAAGCGTGGACAGTTACGTTGTCCAAAGATATTTCCGACACCAAGAAAGTGTGGATAACCAATTTGGTTGCAGGCGGTTCCAGTGCATCGACTCCTGTGTTTGGTATTGTGAACGATGAAAAAACTGAAATTAAGATTCCTGTAGGACAGACTATTGCTACATCGTCTTCTTATCCTACGATTTTGTTGGAAGGTTATTATGGTCCTGATGGAGAAGTTGAAATTTCCGACGGAGAATCAATTACCGGTCTGATAGATCCAAATGGTACTATTCACATTCAAGATGAATTTGGTAGCCATGTCTATAATGCAAGTGGTGCGTCTGCAGGTTGGTATAATATATTCCAAGCGGATGGAGTATTTACCAAAAAATAAATTTGATAAACAGTAATTTAATTTTAAGAAGATATGAAAAAATATTTAGCATATATTACGGTTTGTGCGGCAATATTTGCCGTCGGCTGTACTGATTTTGGAGAAGAAAATCAGCTGACTTTGCCGGATGCTCCGTTAGTGGCAATATCAAATGTTGTTGCCGAAGAGGCTGGCAACAGTATTACATTTACTGTAGCTCCGGCCGGAACTGCGGGATACTATTCGTGGGTGGTGGTTGAATCCGAACTGGCCGATTCGACTGTTTCGGCAGATCGTGTGCTTAAACTGTTAGAAGCAGGTAAAGCGAATGGACTTATCAACTATGCCGATAAACAAAGTGCGACTATAACCGTTGAAAATCTGACTCCCTTCACGGTTTATCAGATTTACGCTGTCGCAGCAAGTCCCGACGGTGTGGTGAGCGCAGTGCAAAATACGCACATTCGTACACTCGACGATGGAAGCAAACCCACTCCGCAAGCAGTAGCTGTGGCAGATACTACCGTTACGCTCACTTTCCACGAACCATTGCGATTGGGAACCGGTAAAGTTTTCGTTTCGTATTTTGCTAAAAATACTCTTTCGGGTGCTAATCCCTTGGTTGTAGCCCCGGGTTATGAAGATTATAATCCACAGAATATTGCCATTCAAGCATCTGCCCTGTCGATCAATGGAAACGCTTTGGTAATTAAACTTCCTGCTGCGCCTGCCGGCGCTTATGCCAGCATTACTTACGAAGCAGGTGCAGTAACCGACTTGCAAGGTAATTTGTCGAGTGCATTTACTGCAAAAGCCGACACGCTGGTAAATGGTGCGCCTGCACGTGGAATTACAGTGCATCTTGCCAACAAAACGTGGGCATTGCACAGCGAATTTGAAGAACTCAACCCCGATACAGTGGCTACTTTTGCTGAGTGGGAAGATTTGATAATTCCTGCTTATCCCGATAATGGCATTGCTGTGGCTAAAAAAGTAGCAACCGTCATTCCAACTGTCATTTACCACGAACCCGGTAAAACGACTACAGTAGAGGTTACATCATGGGGCAGAGTGTCGGGTATTCCTGCCTTTATGTTGCCTGAAGAACCTGCACGCGGAGCTACTGTTGATCTTGTTGTTCCGGCAGGCGCTTACGAAGATGTGTATGGCAACACAAGTAAAGCCCTGACCGTGGAAGGTAATTATCTTTACAGTTACGGATATACCTTGGATGCCATTGTAGGAACTTACGATATTGCTGTAACAAGTTACTGGGATGGCCCTTTAACAGAAACGGGTATTGTAATAGAAAAAGCAGCGGATTCCGATACTTTATTGGTAAAGAATTTGTTGGATGTGGGTACAGAAATAAAAGCGGTCTTTGATCCTGTTGCAGGGCTTCTTATTCTTGACGATGAGCAATTATTGTTAGCAGATGTTAATTTTGGAGCGTCAGGAACAGGTGATATTTACTTTGTAAATGCGGATGCTTCTGCACCGGTTGTATTTAATGTACCGGTTGCGGGTGCCATGACTTCACCGGTTCAAATGTGGGGATATTATATCGACCCGCTTGGATGGTATGATGTATATACCGAATCGGTATGGACTCGTACTTCAACCGGTACGTCTGCTGCACCTGCTTCCCTAAGGGCATCAAAAGTGATACCAACCAAAATACATACACTGAAAGATAGCCGTAAATTCAGCCTGTAATAATTGCTTGGCAATTGTTAAATAATTCAAGAGAGCATCCTGATAAAGGATGTTCTCTTGATTATTTTTTTAGAAAATATAAATTTAAGAATATGATACGGAAAATACTTTTTAGCTTAATTGTTTTGTGTGGCGCTACAGTAAGTATGGCGCAGGAGGTTACCACAATGTGGCCCTATATCTATTCGGATTTCCAAAAAGGTACCGTATATTTCAAAGACCAACAGATACTGGAGGCACCCGTAAACGTACACTTGCTCAAAAGTTCATTGCACTATTTGGATAAAGACCAGATAAAAGAAGCTGAATCATCGGATATTGTACTTGTACAAATAGGATCCGACCGCTACTATATGCGTAACAATCAGTTGATGCGTGTAGTGACCGGCGACAGTATAGGCTTCATAGCCGAACTTGTTACAGCTGATTTTAATGCGCTCGCGGAAAGCGGCGGCGCTTACGGCTCGTCTTCCAGCGTGCAGGCAACCCGCAAACTTTCTTCTGTGGAAATTGGCGGCGTGAGTATCACCAACCATGTAGAATTGAAAAGCAAGAAAGATGCAGGTTCATTGCTTCCGCTTACTAAAAAATATTACATTGTAACAGAAGACCAAGTTTATCCTGCCAACAAGAAAGGATTTGAGTCACAACTGCCTGAGAACAAACGAAACGCTTTTAAGCAATTTATAAAGCAAAATAAAATAAAATGGAACAAACCCGAATCGCTGATCGCATTGCTGGAATTTTTGAAAGATTGAAAATCTATCTGCTGCTGTTTTTCATTCTGTTCGCTGCTTGTAGCGACGATATTTCACAAAGCGAAGACTTGGCAACTGAAACGGTTGGTCAAGTGGTAGAGCCGCAGTATGAACAAGGATACGTCCGGGTTTTACTGTCGGAAGATCTCTCCGTCCAAATGGAGACAGCAACTCGAAGCGGTGTGCGGCTGACCAAAGCTTTGGCAGCCGATGATGTCGTTTCAGAGGTGAAAATAAGATCCATAAAGCGTACATTTCCGGATGCCGGACGGTTTGAAGCGCGTAGTCGCAAAGCAGGCTTGCATTTGTGGTATGATGTGGAATTTGACACCCAAATACCGGTTGCCGAAGCCGGACGAAGTCTATCGCGTGTCCAAGGAATCCGGAAAGTAGAATACCGGCCGGTAGTCGCCAAATATTGGAACGATCAGGCAATAGAGTATGTCCATGAAATTGCGGGCAGTATAGCTCAACCGTCAGCTGCGATGCCTTTCAATGACCCGCAATTACCTAACCAGTGGCATTACTATAACGATGGATCATTAGGTTCCAATTATCGCGCAGGCGCTGATGTAAATGTATTTGGAGCCTGGAATTACACTACGGGATCGCCGGATGTGGTTGTAGCGGTAATTGACGGTGGAATAGACTACACGCATGAAGATATTGCCGCCAACATGTGGATAAACACGAAAGAACAAAACGGTACCTCTTCGATAGATGACGATGGTAACGGTTACAAAGATGATATTTACGGCTACAACTTTGTAGCAGACATTGGCAAATTAGTTCCACACGATCATGGTACGCATGTAGCCGGTACCATTGCAGCGGTCAATAATAACGGTAAAGGTGTTTGCGGCATTGCCGGCGGCAATGGGCAAAGCAACAGTGGAGTGCGCCTGATGTCGTGCCAGATTTTTGTAAATGATGATGACCCATACGCCGGTAACGGTGGGAACAGAGGTGCTACAGCTATTAAATATGCAGCCGACAACGGTGCGGTAATTTGCCAAAACAGTTGGGGCTATCCCACGCTTACCGAAACTCCCGGTTCCGATAAAGCGGCTATTGACTATTTTATTGAATATGCAGGTATGGATGAAAACGGCAGACAAACCGGCGCCATGCGTGGTGGAATGGTGATATTTGCCGCAGGCAATGAAAACAGAGCTGCTGCGGCGCCTGCAAATTACGAAAAAGTAGTGGCGGTTTCTTCCATTACGTCTAACTACCAAAGAGCATCTTACTCCAACTATGGCGAATGGGTTGACCTGGCTGCACCGGGTAGTTCTATACTTAGCACAGTGGTAAACGGATACGGCTATATGTCCGGTACTTCAATGGCGTGTCCGCACGTTTCGGGAGTTGCCGCTTTGACGTTGTCGTATTTTAAACGCAGCGGCTACAATGCCGATATGCTGCGGGCAAGATTGGAAAGCAGCGCTACAAACATCGACTCTTACAATTCGGGCTATCAGGGAAAACTCGGAGGATTGCTAAATGCCCTTGCCTCGCTTGCCGGCGCCAGCACAACGCCTCCCGGTAGCGTAGGAACCGTGACCGGCAGTGTTCGATCGAATATAGTGACACTCCAATGGACTGTACCTGCCGACCCCGATGATGGTAAAGCTTCGGGATTCAATGTATATTATCGTAAAACCTCGTTGACCGGACTCAATGTCAATAATCCACCAGTGGACGTAATGATCAATAGCTTTCCGACAGGAGATTCAAATGTAGGAGATGTGCTCGAGGCTGAAATTAAAGGCTTGGATTTTGAAACAACCTATTATTTTGTGGTAAACGCTTTTGATTTTTCGGGAAATTTTTCACCGCTTTCGGCACAGATAACACAGACAACTTTACGGAATAATCCGCCTGTAATCAATGTCTTGGATAGTGCGAATGTCGTAATGAAAGCGTATCAGACGGTTGTTTTACATTTTTCCGGAAGTGATCCTGACGAACACGCAATAGAGTGGAGCTTGCAATCGCCCATCAATGGAGTGGCGCTGGTTGACAGGAGCGATGGGAATGCACAACTTACCATTACGGGCGCTAAAAGCGATCCGGGAGTCCACAGCATCCATCTCATTTTGAAAGACCAATACGGAGCGACTGCTATTCAAACCATTCATTTTGAAGTGCTTCAGAATCAAGCTCCGGTACTTGTCAATACGATAGCTGATTTGTACTTCGGCGCATTGAATCAAGAAAATTCTTTTGAGGTTTCCGACTATTTCAATGATCCGGATAACGAATCGCTTAAATATAGTTTTAAAAATACGGTTCCAACGGTAGTGAATGTGAATGAGAACAAAGGGGAATTGTATTTTGTGTCGCTTGCTTACGGTTTGGCGCAAATAACCGTTACGGCAACGGATGCTATGGGCTTGTCTGTATCGCAGCAGTTTAGTGTTTTGGTAAGAGACGATCGTCAGGAGATAGATATTTATCCCAATCCGGTCAAAGATTTTGTGTGGTTGCGTACAGGGAAAGAGGAACATTGTGCAGTTACGATTGTTAGCAATGCCGGCGTAAAAGTCTTTGAAAAGGAGATGGATATTACGCCTTTTACGCCTGCAAAAATTGATTTGTCGGCCTGTAGCGGCGGTGTTTACAACGTGAGTGTGAAATTTGCGGGAAATGAAATCAAAAAACAGATAATTAAATTATGAAACGATATTTTGCCATAATCATGCTGATTGGTGTTGTTACACTCGCTCAGGGTCAAAGTGTCCCTTTTTTGAACTTTTTCTCGGATGCCCGTACAGCGGCCATGGGAAATGCGGGATTTGCTGTGGCATCGCCTTTTGCGGTAAACCGTAATATGGCGGCAATCCTGTTAAACGATGCTTATTCAACGGAAATAGGTGCTTCTTACCTTTCGTGGCAGCCTCAAGTTACAAACAGTACGCTCATCAATGCAGCCGGCTATACCCAATACGGAAATGCAGGTTTTGCGGCCGGAATCCGTTATAATACCTTGGATGCTATCGAAACAACCGATGAACAAGGAAATGTGATCGGATCTTTCTCCCCTTCGGAGTACGCCATGGAAGTTGGTTTTGGTTACAGAATTAACCCGGCTATTGCTTTGGGGGCGTCCTTGCGCTACATTAGTTCCGACTTGGGCGGTGAAAAAAAAGCTTCGGCTATTGCAGCCGACATCTCGGCGCTTTACAACAGTAAAAATTTAAGCGCAGGAGTGGGATTTTCTAATGTAGGTTCCAAGATAGATTACGGCAATTCCGAATACGCTTTGCCTGCCCGTATTCAGTCGGGTATTGCCTGTCGTTTGCTTGATAAAGAAGAGCACAGTGTGCTGGGAGTGGTAGATGCGGCTTATCAGTTGTCTTCTGAAAATAAAGGACTCTTGGGTGGTATCGGTGCGGAATATACGTATAAAAATTTAGCTTCGCTAAGAACAGGTTATCATTTTGAAGACGAATCGGTAGGCGCTTCTTATGCTACGGTGGGATGTGGTGTGCATTTATCCGGTTTTTCCGTCAATTTTGCCTATATACTTGCTTCAAACAATAACCCAATGAATCAATCAATGATTATTTCTCTTCAGTGGGGAAAATAAATAGTGCCATGTAATAAATTAATCCAACAAAAATGAAATCAATCAAATTAATTTTAGGTGTGTTTTTTTGTTTGCTCTTTTGCATAAACACAAATGCACAAGGCTTGAAAGCCTTTAAACTGCCCAATGGACTCAGTGTCTATGTTTGGGAAGATGAAACAGCTCCCGATGTGTTTGGGATGGTTGCCGTGAATGTGGGTTCTAAAGAAGATCCGGAAAAATATACCGGTTTAGCGCATTATTTGGAACACATGATGTTCAAAGGAACCGAGAAAATCGGCGCTTTGGATTGGGAAAAAGAAAAACCCATTTATGAGCAAATCATTGCCAAGTACGACGAAAATGCCAAAACAACGGATCCGGAACAACGGAAAGCACTTTCCAAAGAGATTAATCAATTAACACAGGAAGCGGCCGAATATAATTTGTCGAGCGAATTTTCTACGCTTTCTCAAGGCATGGGTGGCGAAGGGCTGAATGCCGGTACCAGTTATGATTATACGATGTATCATAATTCTTTTCCTCCGGGAGAGATTTATAAATGGTTGGAACTCAACTCCGAACGGTTGATCAATCCGATTTTCCGCAGTTTTCAACCGGAATTGGAAACGGTCTATGAAGAATATAATATGTATCAAGACAATCGCAGTTCCAGAGAAAGTGAATTTATTCTGAGCACTATCTTTCCGGGACATCCCTATTCGCGTTCTATTGTCGGTTTGCCTGAACATTTGAAGAATCCGCAACTGAGCCAATTAAATCAATTCTATCAAAATTGGTATGTGCCAAGCAATATGTCGCTTATCATTGTGGGAAATGTGAAGACGAATCAGATTTTGCCTATTATTAAGGAGAAATTCGGCCGTTTGGAAAATCGACCGACACCGGAACGGAAAGTGTATCCTGAAACACCGTTGAAAGGCCGGAAAGAAGTGAGCGCGAAGATGTCTCAGTATCCACAAGTATATTTGGCATTTCCGGGCATTACCTCTGACAGCGAAGATGATATTGCATTGGATATTTGCACTTCTATTTTGTCCAATTCCAATGAAACCGGTTTGATAGACAAATTGGTGCTGGACGGAGATATATCGGACGGAGGAGCTGATGTAGAATCATTGAAAGAAAGAGGAACTATTCTGGTATATGCCGTACCTTATTATGATGTCAATCAATACCGTTACGAATCGTCCAAAACGACCGAGAAAATTCTTTGGAAAGAAATAAAAAAATTGCAGGAAGGACAATTTGAAGATTGGTTGGTGCAATCCATACAAAGCAATATGATTCGCTCTTTCGATTTGATGATGGAAGACAACACAAGCAAAGCGTATGCTATTGCCCAAACGGTGCTGGCGGGAAAAGATATTGATGAGTTATTGAATTACAAAGAATTAGTAGCTTCGATTACGACGGAACAAATTAAAGCTGTTGCCAAAAAATATTTCGGTTCGGATTTTTATGCTATTCATTTGGAAGAAGGTAAGCTCGCCAAAGGCAAGGAATTGGAAAAACCCAAATATGATCCGATTAAGCCGGTTCGCGGAGCCGCATCGGATTATGCCGCCGCTTTTCAACTATTGCCGGTAAAATATTCAAAAGATCCCTACGCTAAGATGGACGAAGTTATCTCTCAACCTATCAATGACCGCTCAAAACTGTTTTATACCAAAAATCCGGAAAATGATATTTTTTCGCTGGTTATCAAATATGGTATCGGAACGGATAAAATGCCTAAATTAGCCTTGGCTGCCTCCTTGGTCAATAATGCCGGTATTATGGGTAGTTTGGATGCACAGGAATTTAAACAAGCTTTGAGTAATTTAGGAGCCACTTGTCGCTATCAAGTGGATGGCAGTTATCTCTACGTGTTTATGCAGGGCTTTGAGGCGAATTTGGAAGAGGCATGTAACTTAGTGACCCGGCAGATATTATTGCCGAAATTGGATGAAAAACAAATGAACGGACTGATTGGCAGTAGCTATCAATCGCGCAAATTTGAGAAGGAATCCAATGAAAGCCTGAGCGCTGCGATGAATCAATATATGTTGTATGCAAAGAAATCCAACTATATTGACCGTTTGCCGATGGAAGATATTTTGGCATTGACAGTCAGTAATTTGACCGGTGAATTTCAGCGGGCAACGGATTATGAGGCGGAAATTCATTATGCCGGAGCGCGCCCGGTAGAGGAAGTATATGATATTCTAAGTAAAAATTTGCCTTTGAAACAAGGGGAAAAACCGACTACCTCTCCGGAAATTAAAGATCGGATAGCTTATACGGAAAATACGGTGTTCTTTTTGCCCAACAGCGATGCGAAACAAAGTTCCATTTATTTCTATATCGAGGGCGATGATTATGACAAAGAAAAAGATCCTTACACGGATGCTTTTTATCAATATTTCAGTGGCAGTTTTGCCGGTTTGGTGATGCAGGAAATCCGTGAATACCGGGCCATGGCCTACTCTTCTTATGGCTTATATACTACGCCTCCCATCGAAAATAAAAAAGCGTTTTTTAGAGGCTATGTCGGCACACAAGCAGACAAAACCTTGGATGCCATCGAAGTATATATGGATTTATTGACTAATATGCCGCAATATCCCGACCGGATGCCGAATATAAAGAATTTTTTGAAAGAAACGGCTACCGTAGAGAAACCGCAATTTAGATTAGCCAGCCGAATTTATGAAGATTGGAAACGAAGAGGTTATACTCTATCGCCTGCGGAAACGAATATGCCGGTATTAAACAACTTGACTTTCGATGACATAGTCAAATTTTACAACGACAACATCAAAGGACGTCCGATAGCCATTGCTATTGTCGGGAATCCTAAACAGATTGATGAAAAAGCCTTGGCAAAATACGGCAAGGTCATCAAATTGTCTCCCTCCAAAGTATTTAGTGATAAATGAAAATAAGGAATTGAATTCCTGGTTATCCGTTCATGGATACTAAAAATTCTTCGTTACTATACGTTTTTTCCATCCGGTCTTTCACAAATTCCATCGCTTCCAGACTGTTCATATCCGAGAGGTATTTGCGCAGGATCCACATTCGGTTCACCGTGTCGCGGTCTTGCAACAGATCGTCGCGGCGCGTACTGGAGGCCACAATATCTACCGCAGGATAAATCCGTTTGTTGGATAATTTGCGGTCTAATTGCAATTCCATGTTACCGGTTCCCTTGAATTCTTCGAAAATCACATCATCCATTTTCGAACCGGTTTCCGTCAATGCCGTAGCAATAATCGTCAACGAACCGCCGTTTTCAATGTTACGGGCAGCCCCGAAGAAACGTTTGGGTTTTTGCAAGGCATTGGCATCCACACCACCCGACAATACTTTTCCCGATGCCGGTTGCACAGTATTATAGGCGCGCGCCAGACGAGTAATGGAATCCAACAGGATCACTACGTCGTGACCGCATTCGACCATTCGTTTGGCTTTGTTCAGCACGATATCCGCAATTTTTACGTGGCGTTCTGCCGGTTCGTCGAAAGTAGAAGCAATGACTTCGGCATCCACACTGCGTTGCATATCCGTTACTTCTTCCGGACGTTCGTCAATCAGCAGGACAATCATATATACTTCCGGGTGATTCCAGGCAATCGAATTGGCAATGTCTTTCAGCAATACGGTTTTACCTGTTTTCGGTTGGGCTACGATCAATCCGCGTTGTCCTTTACCGATCGGTGAAAATAAATCAACTACCCGCGGTGAAATTTTGTCCATTACCTTCGGACTCATGCTGCGGATAAGATTGAATTTTTCGTCCGGGAATAAAGGCGTTAAGTGATCGAAAGGTACGCGGTCGCGTACTTCTTCGGGACGTAAACCATTGATTAAATCCACTTTGACCAACGGAAAGAATTTTTCTCCTTCTTTCGGCGGACGGATGGGACCTTCCACCACATCGCCGGTCCGCAAACCGAATAATTTAATCTGCGATTGCGATACATAAATATCATCTGCCGAAGATAAATAATTGTAATCCGACGAACGCAAAAATCCGTAACCTTCCTGGATAATTTCCAGTACACCCGTACCGGTTAATATGCCGTCAAATTCAAAAGATTTATCTTTCGCTACTTGATTCGGATTGTTGTTTATAACTTTGTTTTTATTGGGATTGTTGTTATTGTTGTTCTGATTATTCTTGTTAGCCGGTTGTTGTGGAGCTTGTTTGGGAGCAAATAATACCTGATCCATCACGCTGTTCACTTCAGGACTGTGCCTGAATACCAATTTTCCGGTGCCGGCAGGTTCTTCCGTGGCAGGAGCAGGAGGTACGGTATTAACCGGTTCGACAGGAATTGCCGTTTCTACCGGTTGAAGATTTTCTTCTTCGGCAACATCCGTTATCGGTTTTTCGACTACCGGTGCTTTTTTTATCGGAACATTTTTTACTTGAATTTCTTTGACCGGCGCTTCTGCCGGTTTTTCCGGAGCCGGTTGAATATTAGCCGGATTGGCCTTATTATTTACCGGAACCGGAGCCGTAATCCTTTCTCTTTTCTTTTTCGTAGGTTTTACTGCGGTTGCTTCTACAGGAAGGGCTGTTTTTACATCTTCTTTCGCTGTTTTTGCCATTTCTTCTTTTTTCGATTTTTTATTTTGGGTTTTCACTGTTTTGTTTTCTGCCGGTTTATTTTCTTTCTGAACAGCCGGTTGTTCAGTCACTACCGGTGTTGCGGGAGTTTCTTTTGCCGGTTCTTCCTTTTTTACGGGTTTCGGCTTGGGTTTGCCTTTTTGGTATCTTCCCCTTCTTCCGTCAACTATTCCGTTTTCCTTATCCGCGGCGGCTTGTATAGCGGCATTTACG
Organism: Bacteroidia bacterium; assembly: GCA_026000155.1. Classification (GTDB taxonomy): domain Bacteria; phylum Bacteroidota; class Bacteroidia; order Bacteroidales; family Azobacteroidaceae; genus Azobacteroides. The sequence continues at coordinate 16,421 of BNYG01000027.1, forward strand.
ATGGCTTGTTGATCTAATATCTGATAGATCAGAGCGTCTTTTTGTAGTTTTTCAACTTTAGTTAGTCCAAGTTCTTTTGCCAAAGCAACCAGGTTGCTCTGTTCCATTTCTTTGAGCTGCAAAATATTGTATTTCTGCATAAAAATATGTTGTATGTTTTAATTTACTATTCAAATGAGTGGGTGAAATTTGCGTAACGCAATCTGAATTCGAATACGTGCTGAAGTTTTCCGGGTACAAAGATAAGGTAGTTTTTCCGATCACACAAATATTTTTCAAAAAAGTTTAAAAACCACCGCTCTACGGCTTCCTTCGCCTATCCGGTACCGGTTATCCGTCCGGTGTCCGATGATCCAGATAATATCGTTTCCCGAACACAAAAGCCATGTATTTTCTTTTTCCGGTTTACTGAATTTATGATTATTGAAGTAATCGCTGATTTTTTGAAAACTTTTCATCCCGAAAGGAATAAATTTGTCACCTTGTTCCCATTTCCGTATTTGTAAAGGGAAACGGATTTTATCGGCATCGAAACAGGCGCTGTTTTTATCTTTCGGAATTTCAAAATTTGGATTTATGGCTTCAATGGTTAAACGCATCGACACCGGAGCGTTTATTTCTATCGCATTTTCACCGATTGTATAAACGTTTTTCTCTCCTGTTTGTTCACGAGGTACTAACAGAAAGCGGTTTCTATCCTTTATCAAAGCATAGTGCGGGGAATAAAATTCTTTGCCGGCCTGACTTTCCATGGCACGGCGAATATCCTGTACGGTATCGCGATTGAAACCGTATTCTTTCAATAGTTCAAATAAAACTGCTTCCGGGGAGGGCAAACGCTGTAATCCGGAAATATCAATGCTCCCTTTTTCGGCATCAAAAACCTGTAGGATGGCTTCTTGAATATGATTTTCATAAATCTTAGATACTTCATTTAAGTTAGCCATGGTATGAAGCAAAGCTTCGTCAATGGAAGGATTCAATGTTTGCAAAAGCGGAACAACCGACAGGCGGATTTTATTCCGGGTAAATTCATCCTGTAAATTGCTGGAATCGGTGATGTAAGGCAGCTGTTTTTCTTCAGCAAATTGCAGGATTTCCTTTTTTGAAACGCCGGACAAAGGACGGATAATCTTTCCGTTTTTCGGTTTTATTCCTGTTAAACCTTTAATTCCTGTTCCGCGCGTCAGGTTCAAAAGCATGGTTTCGATACTGTCGTCCCGGTGATGAGCTACCGCAATCGCCTCAGCGTCTTGTGCTTGCCGTAATTGTTCGAACCATTCATAACGCAAATCGCGGGCAGCCATTTCAATGGAGATGCCTTTTTCGCGGGCAAAGGTTACGGTATCAAAATCTTGCTTGAAACAAGGAATTTTTAGTGATTTTGCCAGATTAAGAGCCACCTGTTCATCTCGCAACGATTCTTCCCCTCGCAAATGGAAATTGCAATGCGCGGCAAGACATTCATATCCCAATCGTTGCAGGACATAGAGTAACACGACCGAATCGGCTCCTCCGCTCAATCCTACGATTATTTTGGGCGTGGGCGTGGAAAATCCGGAGGGCGCTAACCCGTGTTCTTCGATGTATTTCCTGACTTTTCGAATCATGGTTGTACTATTAAATGCGATTTATTTTTTAGTAATAGTTGTTCCATTTTGCAAAGATAACTACTTTTGCAGTATGAATAAGGTTAAAAATTATTTTTTCTCTTGGATTGCCGGCCGGATGTCCACCGAACACTTATTGTCGCGTTTTACACATCCGTTACTGATTCATCCGTTTTATCACGCCGTCACAGACGATTATTTGCCGCATTTAAGCCCATTATATAAGCCGAAAAATTTTCAGAAATTTAAAAATGATTTGGATTTTCTGGGAAAATATTTTCAGGCGGTAGATGCGGAAGACGTTCTGTTATATACACAAGGTGAAAAAAAACTTCAGGAAAACGCTTTTCATCTTTCTTTTGACGATGGATTGAGGGAAGTTTATACGGTGGTATTGCCCTACCTCTACCGGAAAGGAATTCCGGCTACGGTCTTCATTAATAACGACTTCGTGAATAATGAAACTTTGTTTTACCGGCACAAGGCGGCGTTGATTGTCGATGTATTGACTAAAAAAGAAATTTCTCCCGCTCTCTCCAAAGAAATCGAAGAACGTATTTCTATTCCTCTGAAAAAACCGCTGACGGCAAAAGTTTTAGCAGTACAATATTCGCAAAGGGAAGTTCTGGATGAAATTGCTCCCTTGCTGGACATTGATTTTGAACAGTATTTAAAGAAACAACAACCCTACCTGACCACGAAGGAAATTCATGAGATGCGGAAAAAAGGATTTACGATTGGGGCGCATAGTGTGAATCATTCGCCTTTTGCAGCATTGACGGAAGAGGAACAAATCGAGCAGGTATTGGATTCGGTGGCGTTTGTGAAGCGCACGGCTCAGGAACAGCATCGTTATTTTTCTTTTCCGTTTACGGATGAGGGAGTATCCGGTGCGGTGTTTCAAGCGATTTATAAGCCAAGTAAACGGAGTGTAGAGCTGTCTTTTGGAATTACAGGGATAGGAACGCGCTACGAAGGCAGGCATATTGCCCGGATTGATATGGAAAAATACGGCAGGGATGCGCAAGAAGCTATCCACAAGGCTTTGCTAAAGGCTTCATTGCAATGACGACGGTATAGCGGTATGCTCGTACTGTTTGCAATACGCTTTCAATCCGCAGGTTTCGCATTTCGGTTTTCGGGCGATGCAGACATAACGCCCGTGTAAAATCAACCAATGATGGGCGATAGACCACAGCCGTTGGGGAATGTGTTTGGTCAATTCTTTTTCCGTTTCCAAAGGAGTTTTGGAATTGTCTGTCAGTCCGATGCGGTTGGACACCCGGAAAACATGCGTATCGACTGCTAAGGCAGGGACTTTATAGGCAACGGAAGCAATGACGTTGGCGGTTTTCTTTCCCACACCCGGCAAGCGCATCAATTCCTCCACTGTTGCCGGCACTTTCCCATTGAATTCGGTCGTCAGCATTTTCGCCATTTCCACCAAATGTCTGGCTTTATTATTGGGATAGGAAACGCTTTTAACATATTCATAGACAGCTTCTTTGTTGGATGCAGCCAAGACTTCCGGAGTCGGAAAAGCTTCGAACAAAGCCGGTGTAATGATATTGACACGTTTATCCGTACATTGTGCAGCGAGGATGACGGCGATTAATAATTGGAAAGGCTCTTTGTAACGCAATTCTGTTTCTGCCACCGGCATGTTTTGCTCAAACCAAGCGATTACTTTGCTATATCTTTCTTTTTTTGTCATAAGAAGTTTATGTCTTTAAAGACCTTAAGGACTTTAAGGACTTTAATTATGTCGCGGCTTCAAATTGCCGTAAAAATCGTACATCATTTTCTGAAAACAGCCGCAGGTCTTTTACCTGGTATTTCAAATTGGTGATCCGTTCGATCCCCATTCCAAGGGCATAGCCGGAATATATTTTGGAATCAATGCCGCAATTTTCCAATACATTCGGGTCCACCATTCCGCAACCCAGGATTTCCACCCAACCGGTATATTTGCAGAACGGACAACCTTTTCCTCCGCACAGGTTGCAACTGATATCCATTTCGGCGCTGGGTTCGGTGAACGGAAAAAAGGACGGACGCAAGCGAATTTTCGTTTCCGCTCCGAACAGTTCTTTAGCGACAAACAGCAAAGTTTGTTTCAAATCGGCAAAAGAAACATTTTTATCAATATACAAGGCTTCTACCTGATGAAAGAAGCAATGGGCGCGGTAAGAAATAGCTTCGTTCCGGTAAACCCTTCCCGGACAGATGATGCGGATGGGCGGTTGCGTCTTTTCCATCACCCGCGTCTGCACCGATGAAGTATGTGTCCGCAACAAAATATCAGCGCCGTGCATCACAAAAAAGGTATCCTGCATATCGCGCGCCGGATGATCGGCGGCAAAATTCAGGGAAGAAAATACGTGCCAATCGTCTTCTATTTCAGGACCTTCGGCGATGGAAAATCCCAAGCGGGCAAAAATATCGCAAATCTCTTTCTTGACAATGGAAAGCGGATGGCGGGTTCCTACATGATAAGGGTAGGAAGTACGGGTCAGGTCGATCATTTCTTCCGAAGTATTCCGGTTTTCCAACTGTTCCTTCAAGGTATTGATTTTCTCTTGAGCCTGCATTTTCAGCAAGTTCAGTTTTTGACCGATTTCCCGTTTCTGTTCCGCAGCTACCGTACGAAAATCGTCCATCAAGGAAGAAATTTCCCCTTTTTTACTTAAATATTTAATGCGTAAAGCTTCTAAATCTTCGTTGCTATTAGCTTTTAAATGTTCGATTTCCGCTAAAAGCGCATCAATTTTGTGAATCATATTTTTTTGTTTTTATTTTCAGATTGCAAAAGTAATAATAATTCCGATTACCGCCATTTTATTTTTTCAAAAAACCGTATTCATACACTTTCGGTTCCATTTTCGCTGCCAAATTTTTTAACTTTTCACGCAAAATGCCGATAAATTCGTTATATTTTTCGTCTTTACTGGTGTTGTTCATTTTTCCTTTGTCGTTGCGTTCTTGAAAATGTTCGCGAATATCGTAAAGTGAAGCATTGACATTGACATTTGGCTGTGAATGATAATATCGCCACAATTCCCGACCGGCAGTGAAAACAGCTTTAGCTTCGAAGGAAAATTCCCGTTTTATATTCTCGCGATAGGTGGAATCTCCGCCGCCACCATTGTCATCGTTGAAATCATAAAATAAAAGCGGTTCGGAAACTATCGCAGGCTGTGATTTTCCTTCAATGAAATTAGTCATAAAATTACTGTTGAAGTTGTCGCGAGCGCCAACTGCATATTCTGTAAATGGTATCCAATGATTGATGCCGTATTTTGATTGAATATTGTTGTTGAAAAGTGTGTAGGCAAGGCAATCATTCTGAAATTCTGAGTCATTTTGCCAACCATCGTTGGGATAAAGAAATTGGTCGCGGTCGTTCAACCAAGTCGCTTCAATACAATGACGAACAGCAAAATAAATGCCAACTTCTATTAAATTTTTATCTGTAATCCAAGTTCCTCGCGGGTGTGGCAGTTGACTTTTATCATTTATTATAAAAATAAAATTTGTATTTTGAAAATCGTTTCCCTTACAAGATATAAATCCAATATTTTTTTCATTCGTTCTATTTCTTGTTGAAATTAACCAATCATTTATTGATTGTGTATTTGTATCAACAGAAAAACCTTTTGTAGAAATAAAATTGCCTTGTTCATCATACACATCCGATTTAATATAAGTAAAATCTTCGTGATCGCCTGTATCCCAAATGAAAAAACCAATAGGAAATTTACCTTTAACATTATCAAAAGTATAGGCAGGCATTACAAAAATTTTCGCGAGCTTCGCTCGAAAAAAATCTCGGAAATTCGAGAAGTTTGGTGCTTGCAGAATTTTCAACTTTGAAAATTCTGCAAGCACACAGGCAGGAATTTCGCTATAAATTCTTGTGAAAAATTGTGCGAAAAGTTCTCTTCCTGCTATACCAATTTTATTTTGATATTTTTGATAAATTTTAGTTTTAACAGCAACATCTGTTTTATTTTCCCCTGTTCCTGTAACCGTTGCTGTTGTTGCTGCTTCTGCATACGGTGGGTTAATATAAACAACAAGTTTTTTGCGCTTTTCGGGGTTGTTGATAATATCTCGCAAACCTTGCGGCAGTTTGGAAAAATCATCATTTAGAAAATCGAATTGGAAAACATGACTTTCAAGAATGTTTGCGCCATTTCCGGTTAAAGAATTTTTATTCATTGTATCAATGCGTGTGAGCATTGCATCCACATCGGCTTTGTCGAGCGTTGAAGCCCAAATATTGTATTTGTTAGTCAGGCCCGCAAGCAGATTGCCTGTTCCGGCGGCACAATCCCAAACGGTGTATTCGTCCTGCCAATTTTCGCCCAATACATCAGCAATATAGCGTTGAGAAAGTTCTACCCATTGCCGTGGAGTAAAATAACTGCCCTTTCGCTCGCGTACATCTTGTGGCACGAGCAAGTCCTGTCGTTCGATGATGTAATCCCAATATTCCTCTTTTGGCGGTCGCTCATATTTGTTCCAAAACTGCGTATGCGCCTTTCCTCTGTCCTTAAATTCGGCACGTTTGAAAGTGTCAAACTCTGTTTCGTCAATGATGCGGTCAAATTCGTAATAATCTCCTTTGAGCAGTACAAACAGTTTCTCTTTGAGGGTTTTATTTTCGGCGGAAAGAAGGTCGGCAAGATAGAAATGTCCATCTATAATGCCTTTGATTTTTGCCTTGTCCCAATTTACGCCAATCGTTGGCTTTACACTTTCGAGCCATTTGTTGTAAATGATGATAAAATTGTTCTTGTCGATTCTGATTTTTGTGGTTCCGGTTTTTCCAACAATGAAATTTTCGCGGATAAATTTTTTCAGGTCTTTTTCATCGCGTTCAAAATCGAAAAGATAGGTTTCCCAAGGAATGTCGTTGTCTATAATATTTTGAATTTGCTCATACACTTGTTTAAACTCCTTTGTTTCGGTGTTTGATGGCGTAACTTTCCAGTTGAAATCGTTTTGATAGAAAACAGGTTGAATTTCGGAATAAGGTACAAAGGCAATCTTTTCGCAATCATAACAACCGAGAAAAGGCGGCGGCATTATTTTGTCGAAAGTGCGGGCTTTGCCAATGGTAAGTACGAGTTGGGTAAGCATCGTAATCACATTGGTAGGAGCCGATTTTACTTCTGCCCAAAGCAGGTATTCGTCGTTAAAATCAATAACATTTTTCGGGCGTTGCAGTTTTACGGCAAAATCAATGAAGCCGACAATCGGGTCGCAATCGAATTTTTCAAAGAAATCGGTTGCCACTCTGTTTTTTATCTCTTCTTCCCGGATATTAAGGTATTTCATACAAAAGAATTTAATCGCAAATATACAACTTTTTCCAGACATTCCATATCTCGAAGATGTGGAATGTCTGGAAATATCCTTATTCGTGATGGTAAGGCTCATTATGCAAGATAGTCATAGCCCGGTAAAGCTGTTCCACAAAAATCAATCGTATAAGTTGGTGGGAAAAAGTCATTTTGGATAAAGCGATTTTTTCTTGTGCAATATCCTGGACTTTTTGTGAAAATCCATACGGTCCCCCGATGATAAAAACCAAGTTTTTGGGAACCGTATGGGTTTTTCGTTCTAAATATTCCGCAAAATCCAGGGAAGTAAATTCTTTGCCGTGCTCGTCCAATAAAACCACATAATCTCCCGGCTGAAGGGATTTCAGGATTAATTCCCCTTCTTTTTCCTTCTGCTGTTCGAAAGAAAGATTTTTGGTGTTTTTTATATCGGGAATGACCTGTATTTCAAACGGAAAGTAATGTTTCAGCCGTCCGCAGAATTCGGCTACGCCGCGTTCCACAAAATCCTGGGTCGTTTTTCCGACAAGTAATAACTGGATTTTCATTTTTTTGTGTATTCTTTTGCTGCCTGACAGAGATGTCCGTACCATTCTTCACCGAATTTCCGGATCAACGGTTCTTTCAGGAATTGATAGACTTTTACATTTTCTTTTTTACCTAAGATAGTAGCTGCCTGACACACATTCCAACGGTGGTAATTAACCGCCCGGAATCCCTTGTATTTTGCCACACGCACCGGATAAAGGTGACAGGAAACAGGTTTGTAAAAATCCGTTTTCCCCTCTCGACAGGCTTTTTCGATGGCGCATTTGCAGTAACCGTTTTCGTCGTAACAAGTGAAAACACAATCTTCACCTTTTACAATAGAAGTGACAAATTCACCTTCTTCATCCAAGTAAACAACGCCTTGTTTGTTGATAACTTCCTGTGCCTTAGGTGATAAATCATTCCAAATGACCGGAAGCACTTTTTCCAATTGAGCGATTTCATCTTCTTCTACCGGAGCGCCGGAATCGCCTTCTACGCAACAGATTCCTTTACAGGCAGATAAATCGCATAAAAAGAATTCTTCCAACACATCCAAACTAATAATTGTATCTAATATTTGCAACATACTTTTAGGAATAAAGAACAAAGATAAGGCGTTTTTTGTTTCCATTTAATATTTTTCATAGATTTGTACTTTATACATGCACAAAAATAGAACAGTATGAAAGTAATCGCACTAAACGGAAGTCCGCACAGAAACGGAAACACAGCCTACGCGCTGAATGTTGTTGGAAAAATTCTTCAAAACGAAGGCATTGATTTTGAAATCGTTGAAATAGGCGGCCATCCTGTCCGGGGATGTATTGCCTGCAACCAATGCGCCGAAAATGAAAATGGTAAATGCGCCTTCACCAACGACATATTGAATGATACGCTCTTGAAAATGAAAGAAGCGGACGGAATTATTATCGCTTCTCCCGTGTATTATTCCGGCATTGCGGGAACGATGAAATGTTTTTTAGACCGTGCTTTTTATGTGGCTTCGGCCAATGGCGGCTGGTTCCGGCATAAAGTCGGGGCATCGGTCGTTGCCGTTCGCCGTACCGGAGGAAGCTTGACTTTCAATGCCTTGAATCAATATCTCAGCATCTCGGAAATGCTTGTTCCGACATCAAACTACTGGAATGTTATTCACGGACTTGAACCCGGCGATGCGGCGCAAGATGCAGAAGGCGTTCAAATCATGCAGGTGCTGGGCAAAAATATGGCTTGGATGTTGAAAATGAGGGAACAAACTAAAGGTATCGAGCCGAAAGCGGATGAAAAAGTATTTACTAATTTTATCCGGTAAAGTCGTATGAAAAAACGGGAATTTTTGACAGCGGAAATAGATGTCGCTACCCCAAAGTTGAATAAGAAAGTATTAGTGTTTCTGGCAAAGGCGTTTGAGACCATGGAATTTTGTGTTTTTATAGATGTTCTTGGTTGGGCAAGAGTTGATTATGGACATAATTTGTTCGTTGATACTTGTGGTTTTACCGAAAAAGTTATAAGCGCTTTTAATGTACCTGTAATAGTAGATAAAACCATTGGAGAAATAAACGTTGACGAATATGACGCCTTGGCAATACCTGGTGGATTTGGGGAATTTGGTTTTTATGAAGACGCATATAACGAAAGATTCTTAGAATTAATTAAGGAATTTAATGCAAAAGGTAAAATTATTGCGACAGTTTGTTCCGGAGCATTCCCTTTAGGAAAAAGTGGAGTTCTTAAGAATCGGAAAGCAACTACTTACCACTTACAAAACGGCTATTGGCAAAATAAACTGAAAGAATTTGGAGTGAATGTTGTGAACGAACCAATAGTAGTTGATGGTAATATTATTACGTCTTATTGTCCGGCGACAGCTCCAAATGTCGCATTTGAATTATTAAAAATGCTGACCTCAAAAGAAGAAATGGCCGTAATAAAAAAAGCTATGGGATTTTAAGAAGAATGCTCAGCCTCTTTCCCTCTGAAATCTTCGTCAAAGGTTCCGTTGTCATAAACTAATTTTCCGTTGACAAATGTTTTGACTACTTTGTGGGAAAAAATTTGCCCTTCCAAAGGCGACCAACCGCATTTGTACAACAGATTGTCTTTGGTAACCGTCCATGATTGATTGGGGTCAACCAAAACCAAATCGGCATAATAGCCTTCGCGGATATAGCCCCGGTCTTTGATTCCGAATAATTCCGCCGGAGCATGAGCCGTTTTTTCGACTACTAATTCTTTCGTAAAAACACCTTGCCGGCATAATTCCAGCATCACCGTCAAAGCGTGTTGAACCATCGGACCGCCGGAAGCGGCTTTCAGGCAGGAACCTTGCTTTTCTTCCCAAGTATGTGGAGCGTGGTCTGTTGCTACTACGTCGAGTTTTCCGTCAATCAATGCCTGTCGTAAAGCATCGCGGTCGGCTTTGGTTTTGATGGCCGGATTCCACTTGATGCGATTCCCCAAACGGGCATAATCTTCTTCGCTAAACCACAAATGATGAATGCAGACTTCTCCGGTTATTCGTTTGACTATTTTGTCATTGCGGGCCTGATCCGCAATCCCATGAGGGCTTGCCTCCAGCAATTCCATTTCTTTTGCCGTGGACAAATGAAACAAATGCAAACGCGTATTGTGTTTTTTTGCCAACGCAACTGCCTCATTCGAAGAAATATAACAAGCCTCGCAACTGCGTATTTTGGGATGAAAAGAAATATCCAAATCTTCGCCGAAGGCTTGGATGTATTTTTCCTTATTGGCGCGGATAATCTTTTCGCTTTCGCAATGAACCGCAATGATTTGCCGGATTTCCGCGAATATTTTTTCTAAAGCATCGACATTATCCACCAACATATTTCCGGTGGACGAACCCATAAATACCTTAACGGCAGTTGCTCGCCCGGCGCCTTCTTTTTTCAATTCGTCCAGATTATCATTGGTCGCGCCGATAAAAAACGAATAATTCGCCACGGATTCTTTTGCTGCCAATGCAAATTTATCATTTAAAGCTTCAACGGTAGTAGTTTGCGGAATCGTATTCGGCATATCCATAAACGAAGTAATGCCACCGGCAACGGCGGCTCTCGATTCGCTGTGAATATCGCCCTTGTGCATCAATCCCGGTTCGCGGAAATGCACCTGGTCATCAATCATACCGGGCAATAACAGCAGACCGGTAGCGTCGATGATTTGGGTGCACGGTTGGGTATCGTGTACCGTGAACCGTGAACCGTGAACCGGATATATGGCGGCAATTCGTTCCCCCTCAATCCATACATCCGCCTGGTATTGAGCGCCTTCGTTGATAACCGTTGCGTTTTTAATTAGGATCATTTCTTTTGTGGATAGGTATGGAAAAGACTGTGTCCTTTCAATCGAATGACACCAAAAAAAGCTTCATTAAAAATGCCTCCGTTCATTTTGGAAACCCCTTCTACCCGGTTGATAAAGATAATGGGGACTTCCTTCAACACAAATCCGCTTTGGGAGGCGGTGTATTTCATTTCAATCTGGAAAGCATAGCCTTTGAAACGGATTTTATCCAAATCAATCGTTTCCAATACTTCCCGGCGGTAACATTTGAATCCGGCGGTTGTATCGTTTATCTTCAATCCCGAAATAAATTGCACATATTTAGATGCAAAATAGGAAAGCAGCACCCGGGAAATAGGCCAATTCACCACATTGACGCCACTCACATACCGGGAACCGATAGCGACATCCGCTCCTTCTTCCGAACAGGCTTTGTATAAACGAATTAAATCGTCCGGATTGTGGGAAAAATCGGCATCCATCTCAAAGATATATTCATAATCGCGTTGCAAAGCCCATTTAAATCCCGCAATATAAGCCGTTCCCAAACCCAATTTTCCTTTCCGTTCGAGCAGATACAAACGGCCGGGAAATTCTTTTTGCAAGGTTTTGACAATTCCGGCAGTCCCGTCGGGTGAACCGTCATCAATGATTAGTAAATCAAAAGGTTTATCCAAAGAAAATACCTTGCGGATCATCTTTTCGATATTCTCTTTTTCATTATATGTAGGAATGATAACGATGCTGTCTGTCATGACCTTATTGTTTTATGAAATTCGGTTCAAAGATAGAGAAATAATCGTATCTTTGCAAGAAAATCAAAATTATGGCGGTTACACGTTTTGGCGTTTCATTGGAACAGGATTTGCTTGAGGCATTGGATACTTTTGTTCAGGATAATTCGTATGCCAACCGGTCGCAAGCGATCCGGTCTTTGATAGAAAAAAATATCGTAGAGAAGAAATGGCTGTGCAACAGTCATGTAGCCGGCGCCATTGTCTTGGTTTACGATCCGAAGAAAAACGATGTTGCTACTCATTTATTAACCATCCAACAATCTCATACACAAAATATATTGTCCACCCAACGGTTTTTCCGTGAGAATAATTTATGCCTCGAAATTATTGCCGTAGAAGGAAACGCCCAACAACTAACCCGGCTTTCCGACGAAATTATTTCCCTCAAAGGAGTTGTTCATGGTAAATTGATTATGAGTCGGGTAGATTAAAATACAGGTCTAATATTACATGGAGATGTTGAAACCATCAAATAATAATTTAGCCATTTTACACCTCTATTGTTTGTTCTTCAAAATCAATATTCAAATGTTTAAGTTTCAGCAAAAAATCCATTCCTATCAGACCGTCCAAAAACATTGACACCTGAATGGGCATAGCAATAACCCTTACATCAAGATTTTCTATAACCTTTCCTAACAATTCTATTTTTGGCAATCTTAATTTTCTTGTGCTTGTTTTCCCTCCTATGGTTACCAAATTTTCTTTATTCAAAGTTCTTACATCATAACCTAAACGTATAGCAACATCTTCATTGACAACGCTTACAGTTGCACCTGTATCCAGAATGAAACTGAACTCTCTTAAATCACCCTTGTTGTCGGTAATGATAGGAACGATTTTTATCTTTTTTTCTTCAAGTTTAAAGGTTGTCTGCGTCATAATACCATGGCTATCTCGTTGAATTTATCTAATCTGCGTCCTCCTGTATATTGAATTGTACTGTGATGCGGTTTCAGTTCCAATTCTTTTTTTACAACCATTTTCTTCGATTTATGCTTATATCGAAAAACACCTTTCAATAATTCAGGAGAATATTTCTCTTTAAATTCAGGATTTTCAATGAGAACAAATCTATCAGGATAGCGTTCTTTCATACTTTCCCAACTTTCTACTTTTACTTCCTTTTCTACTTTTGCTTCCATAATTTTATGCGATTAATTGGTAAAAGCAAAATCAATTCCTTTATTCGTGAATTTATCCGTATTGACATTCAAAGGTTTACCATCGACCATCGTCGTAGTAATCAAGTTTTTGCCATGTGCATAAT
>BNYG01000028.1 GCA_026000155.1 Bacteroidia bacterium
ACGTAACGTGCAAATAATGAAGTAGTTGTTCGGCGCAGGCTCCAGCCTGCGTCGTGTTAAAAGCAAGGCTCCAGCCTTGCAAACTAACGAGTTGGATATGTAATGAATAGTAAAGACATTTATTTTGAATTGGTTATGAGTATATATGATGATTGTGAGTATTTGGGAAGGAATGCCAGCCGGAGGCCGGCTTTTAACAATGACGTAGCGGGGACGCTACGCCAAACGGGGGGCGTCACCATAGTCCATAAACGTATATCTTGAATGAAAGAAAACACATTGACAAACATGAGCTATTCTTGGAAATCTTTTTTCGGCAACTTACGCTTCGGCGTTAAGATATTTGTGATTGCCATTGTATTGGCAATAGTCTTGCGCGTTTTTTTGTTTGCTTCCTTCAAAATACCAAGCGGCTCGATGGAGCCTGCGATTATGACCGGGGATTATATCATCGTCAATAAACAAATCCCCGGTCCTCGCATTGTCAAGAATTTCTTTTCGCTCAGTAATGGAGAAAAACCGCTTATCAAACGGATCAAAGGGTATCGAACAATCAAGCGAAACGATGTATTGGTTTTCAACCTCCCCTATCAGGACGGAATACAACTCAATCTAAATCTCTATTATGCCAAACGTTGCGTAGCTATTCCCGGCGATACATTTTATATCGACAACGGCATTTATAAAGTAAAAAACAGCACGGACAGATTAGGTAATTATGAAAATCAATCGGCTGTATCACAACGGGAAGACAGCACCTTTCAGCCGGTTATTTACAATTGTTTTCCGATTGATCCGGCTTATCACTGGACTATCAAACATTTCGGTCCTTTGTATGTTCCGAAAAAAGGAGATACGCTTTTATTGGATACATTCAATATTAAAGTATATCAAAACCCGGTTTCTTATGAAACCGGCAAACTGATAACAATAGAGAATAGTCATATTCTGCTGGGTGACAGCATCATAGACAACTACACTTTTCAACTGAATTACTATTTCATGGCAGGCGATTTTGTTTTTGATTCGCGCGATTCGCGGTATTGGGGCTTATTGCCCGAAGATCATATTGTAGGGAAAGCTTCCGTTATTTGGCAATCGAAAGACATCAACACAGGAAAACGAAGATGGGAAAGAACACTAAAAACAATAAAATGAGTATTATTTCTGTCAAGTCCGCCATGACAGAAATAATGCTCTCAGTTCCGTTTCTGTTGGTATTGGCAACTGTTTTTGTAATAGACAACAGTTTGGCTCGCGGAGTTGTTTCCGGCAAATATTTCTGGTTTTACGGAGCTATGGGATTGGTTTCGATGGCAACAGCAGTGTCTTGTATGGTCTATCGAAAACCTGTCCGGTTTTCAATCTTCGATGCGCTTATTGCTGTATTTTGTTTATCCGGATTAGGAGTTACCTGTTATCATACCGGAGGCATTACCACCAAATTCATCTTGTTGCTCTTGTTGTTAATTCTTTACTTTTATTTTCGGATATTTCTTTCTCAAAACAAGCGGAATCTGCCGGGATTGCTCTTGTTCTTCGTCCTTACCGGTTTGGTAGAAGCCGTTTGGGGATTGAACCAGTTATATGGTTTTTCTTTTTCCCAACACCATCTGTTCAAAACAACCGGTTCATTTTTCAATCCGGGACCTTACGCAGGCTATTTGGCGGTGGTATTCCCCATGGCGCTATACTATTTCCTGACCATTAAATCCTCTAAAGGGGACTTGGTTGACGCACTAAACAAAAATTACGCACACGGCAAAGTCCCCTTTAGGGGATTCAGGGGTTATTTGGGCGCGATTACCTGCATTGCCATTGCGTTGATTCTTCCGGCAACCATGAGTCGGGCATCTTGGTTAGCAACTATTGCCGGAAGTGGAGTCGTCCTGTATGCCCGGTATGTTGACCGGTTAAAAAAACAATGCCAACGCTATAAGAAACAGGCAATCATGATCGGAAGCGCTTTGGCTTTGTTTTCAGTATTGGCTTTAGCCGGAGTCTATTACCTGAAAAAAGACTCGGCAGATGGGCGGGCTTTGATGTGGAAAGTCGCTTTGAAAACCATTCCGAAACATCCTTTGGGAGTGGGATTGGGACAGTTTCCGGGAACCTACGCTACGGAACAAGCGCTTTATTTTGCTTCCGGAGAAGCTTCGGAACAGGAAGAATTGGTTGCCGGAAGTCCGGAATATGCGTTCAATGAATACTTGCAAATGGCTGTCGAATGGGGCATTGTTCCGTTTTTGTTGTTTGGAATCATAATTGCAGGAGCTTTATACAGAGGGTATAAACGGAAACAAACAGCAGCGACCGCCTCTTTGGTTTCTTTGCTGGTTTTTGCCGGAATGTCCTATCCGTTCAGTGTATTGCCCTTTTTAATCATTTTTGTCTTTCTACTATCGACAATCGAAAATAACTCTGTCATTGCGGGTCAAGCCCGCAATGACAGAAAATGGATGACAAGTGTAGTAATGATATTAGCCGGCTTTCTCCTTACCGGCTTGTGTCTCTATAATCGCTACCCGACTTACAATGCCTACAAAAAATGGAATTTGGCACAAGTCCTGTATCAAACAAAAAGTTACGAACCGGCCAAAAAAGAATATGCCGCGCTGTATCCGTATTTAAATGATCAAATCAATTTTATGTTTGAATACGGACACCTGTTGTCAAACAGCAAAGAATACGAAGCAGGGAATGAAATATTGCAGCAGACGGTACAGATATGCGGCGACCCGATGCTGTACAATGTGATGGGTAAAAACTGTCAGGCAATGCAAAAATACGAGCAGGCGGAAGCTTGTTTTATCCGGGCGACACAAATTATTCCCAATCGCTTGTATCCCTGGTATCTTTTGTGTAAATTGTACGCCGAAATGGAATTGCCCGAAAAAGTGCAGGAAACGGCGGCTATTGTGCTGACCAAAGAGCCGAAAGTACAGTCGCCGGCTGTAAGGGAAATGAGAGAAGAAGTTATCACCCTCTGTCATCCCGTGCTTGACACGGGATCCCCTGAACACCGTTAATCAATTATTAACGTTGGGCAGGGGATGGCGGGTCAAGCCCGCCATGACAGGAAATTGATTGATTAATTAATATGAAAAAGACGTGGTTTTATTATCTGTTTTGCGTGTTATTGTTGTCTTGTTCTTCCAAAAAAGAAGAACAAGCAGAAGAAAATGTATCAACCGTTTTGCCGGATGAAGTGAACGAAGTGCGCGCCATGCGCTTGGAATACACCGGTTTTCAGCACGAACTGATTGCCAACGGCACGGTTTCCGCTCAAAACAAAGCGGATTTGAAGTTTCCGGCTTCGGAAAACGTAAGCGCTATTTATGTCAAAAACGGCGATAAAGTCCGGAAAGGACAAAAAATCGCTCAGTTGGAACCCTTCAAATTGCAAAACACTTTGGCGCAGGCGAAAGACAACCTGGCGCGCGCGCGCCTGGAACTGCAAGATGTATTGATCGGTCAGGGTTATTCGCTGAACGATACGGCTTCCGTTCCGGCCGAGGCAATGCAACTGGCGAAGGTGAAAAGCAATTACGACCAAAGCCTCATCCAGTACGGTTTGGCGGAATACAATTACAACCATTCCGTTCTCTACGCTCCTTTCGATGGCGTTGTCGCCAATTTATTTACAAAAGTATATAACCTGCCGGATGCCGGACAAGCTTTTTGTACGATTATCGACCCGGCGCATCCCGGAGTGGATTTCAAAATATTGGAAAGCGAATTGCCTCTGGTGCATATAGGGGATAAGGTGGAAGTAAGTCCTTTTTCGATTAACGATTACACTTGCGAAGGGCGTATCATCGAAATCAATCCGGTGGTGGATAAAAACGGCATGGTGCAGGTAAAAGCGCTGACCGGCAATTCCCAAAATCGACTCTACGACGGAATGAATGTAAAAATACGGTTGCAGCGTTCCGTGGGCAAACAATTGGTGATACCGAAAGAGGCTTTGGTGCTTCGTACCAACAAAAAAGTGGTCTTCACCTTGAAAGACGGGAAAGCGCAATGGGTGTATGTTCAAACCGGTTTGGAAAATTCGACCGGCTATGTGGTGACCGAAGGTTTAGCCGAAGGGGACAGCGTGATATATGAGGGCAATATTAATTTGGCGCATGAAGCGCCGGTTAGAGTTAAGAACTAAGAGTTAAGAACTAAGAATTATGATAAAGTTCCTTATTTCTCGTCCGATAGCTGTATGCATGTTATTTACGGCATTCTTCCTGCTCGGCATTATTACTTATTTGAATGTGCCGGTATCGTTGTTGCCCGATATTGCCATTCCTGAAATTACGGTACAGGTTTCCGGGGCGAACAGTTCGGCGCGGGAATTGGAAAATACGGTGGTCAGTCCCATCCGGCAGCAATTGCTGCAAATCGGGAAATTGCGCGACATCCGTACCGAAACGCGGGACGGCAACGCCCTGATCCGTTTGAGTTTTGAATACGGAACGAATACGGATTTGGCTTTTATCGAAGCCAATGAGAAGATCGATGCCGCCATGAATTATCTTCCGCGGGAGATTGAACGCCCGCGCGTAATCAAAGCCAGCGCAACTGATATTCCGGTTTTCAATTTGAATTTAACACTGAAAGAAGAAAGCACGTTTAATCAGGGGATTGCGGGTCAAGCCCGCAATGACAGGTCAAACGATTTTCTCGATCTTTGCGAACTGGCCGAAACGGTTATCAAACGGCAAATCGAACAACTGCCCCAGGTAGCGATGGTGGATATGACCGGCAAAATCGACAAGGAAGTCATGATCTCTCCGGACAAACAGGTATTGGAAATAACCGGCATCACGCTTTCCGATATCGAATCGGCATTGAATAACAACAACATTGAGCCGGGAAGCATGATTGTCCGGGACGGTTATTACGAATACAACATCAAATTTTCGGCCGTACTCCGCACCGTGGAAGATATCCAAAATATATACATCCGGAAAAACGACAAGATTTTTCAATTAAAAGACCTGGCGCAAATAGCCGTCGCGCCGGAAAAAGAAAAAGGAGTCGCCCTGTACAACGGCAAACGGGCGATTACCTTGGCGGTCATCAAGCAAGCCGACGAAAACATGGCGAACATGCAAGGCGCTTTGAAGGGAGTTATCGACCGCTTCCGCACCAATTATCCGGATATTGAATTCAGCGTTTCCCAAAATCAAACCGAACTGTTGGATTACACCATTTCCAACCTGCAACAAAACCTGCTGCTGGCTTTTATTTTCGTTTGCCTGGTATCCGTTTTGTTTATGCGGGACATCAAATCACCGCTGATTATCGGCTTAAGCATGTTTATTTCGCTGATTGTCAGCCTGATGTTTTTCTATTTGTTTCACATTTCCCTCAATATCGTTTCATTGACCGGTTTGATACTGGCCTTGGGGATGATGATTGACAATTCCATCATCGTGACCGACAATATCGGGCAATACCGTCAGAAAGGATTGACTGTCGATGAAGCCTGTATCCTGGGAACCAATGAAGTCATCGCACCGATGCTCAGTTCGGTTTTCACCACCATTGCGGTTTTCGTCCCCTTGATATTCCTGAGCGGTATTGCCGGAGCCATCTTTTTCGACCAGGCATTTTCCGTAACCATCGGACTGCTCGTCTCCTACATTACAGGCATCATGTTATTGCCTGTGCTGTACAAACTGGTGTTTTCAACACGAAAAACAAAAAATACCGAAAATAACGAAAATACCGACCGTAGAGACAGGGCATGCCCTGTCTCTACAACCGTCACCACCACCGTCACCACCGTCGTCGTCACCACCACACCCATCGACCGCATTTACGATTCCGGCATCAGCTGGATTTTCTCCCACAAAATCCTCACAACGGTTATCATGCTGGGCATTTTCCCGCTGTGTTTTTGGCTGTTTATGGTTATCCCGAAAGCTAAAATGCCGGACATCAGCCAAAATGAATTGCTGTTGGCTATCGAATGGAACGAAAATATCCACGTCCGGGAAAATGAGGAACGGACGCAGGCTTTTATCACCTCGTTAGATAAACAGTTGACGGAACATTCGGCTTTGATTGCCCAGCAACAATACCTATTGAACCGCGACCGGGAACAAACGGCATCGGAAGCGCAGGTGTATTTGAAAACGCCCCGGAAAAAAGACATCCCCGCCCTGAAGCAATCCATTGAAAGCTATTTCAGCGGACATTATCCGGAAGCGATTATTTCTTTTTCCCCGGCAGGAACGATTTTTGAAAAAATCTTTACCACCGGCGAACCGGATTTGACGGTGGAATATTATACCCGCAACCGCATGGAGGCGCCGGATGCGCAAGCCGTTCGCCGCTTGGAAAAGGAACTGCAACAGCAAACAGGGGAAAAGCCGGTGGGAGTATCTTTCCAAAAACAATTGAACCTGCACATCGACCGCGAAAAATTACTGTTATACAAGGTGTCGTACGATGAAGTTTACCGGGCATTGAAAACCGGATTCAAGGAAAATGAATTTTCGATACTCCGTTCGTACCAGCAATACCTGCCCATCGTATTAGGCAGTGAAAATCAGGATGTACGCCAGGTCATTGACAACATTCTCGTTTATACAAACGGTGAAGACGGAATAAAAAACCGGATTCCGCTCAGCGTCTTTGTTTCCACCACGCCCGCCGAAGATTTAAAAACCATTGTCGCCGGGAAAAACGGGGAATATATTCCCTTGGATTTTTACGATACCCGGCAGGTGGAAAAAATCATCCGCATCGCCAGGCAAAACAGCGATAAAAATCCGGATTGGGAAACCGCTTTTTCAGGCAGTTTTTTCTCGAACAGGAAAATGATTAACGAATTAATCGTTATCCTGTTCATTTCCATCCTGTTGATGTATTTTATCCTGGCAGCGCAATTCGAGAGTTTTATCCAGCCCCTGATTGTGCTTCTGGAAATCCCGATTGACGTGGCGGCAGCCTTGGCATTGCTGCTGGTACTGGGACACAGCCTGAACCTGATGTCGGCGATCGGCATAGTAGTCACCTGCGGTATCATCATCAACGACAGTATCCTGAAAGTGGATATTATGAATCAATTGCGGAAAGAAGGCTATCCCCTGATGGAAGCGATTCACGAAGCCGGCCGCCGGCGACTGAAAGCCATCCTGATGACCAGCCTGACCTCCATTGTTTGTATGGCTCCTTTGTTGTTCAGCAGCGATATGGGTTCGGAATTGGAAAAACCCTTGGCGATTGCCACCATCGGAGGAATGATTATCGGAACGCCGGTCAGCTTGTTTGTTGTGCCGCTGGTGTATTGGCGGATTTATAAAAATGCGCCTCCTGTCCTGGCGGGCTTGACCCGCCATCCCCAGATAAACGTTAATAATTAAGAATGAAAAGTAAAATAACATTGATTCAAGGGAATAAAAGGGGCGGAGTATTGTCTGTCTCAGCAAAGAATGTGACAATTCAGACCGCCCCGAATTCCCTCCCTAAAAAGAAAGAAGGTGAATTGTGAGGCAAAGATATAAATAAGAATTGAAATCAATCCGATTTCGTCTGTAGAAATATAGATACAGACGCACAATTAACAAAGTATTAAACTAAAAAATTCAATTAAAATGAAGAAAATAATTTTTGCAAGTATTGCCGTTGTAACAATCGCAATCATAGCAACATTTAATGTGAGCTTCAATTCACAGAGTAATAACTTGTCTGACATTTCTTTGGCAAATGTAGAGGCATTAGCCAATACAGAATTTACATCAAACGGTTGGAGCTGTTTTAATTATGGTTATGATGATTATTCGTATGATATGTTTTTTACATACGTTCGTTGCTATGATTGTTACACCAGTACAGCTATCAGTGTATGGGACCCTGCATATTGCTGGCACTAACAAGTAGTTAATAAAAGTGTTATTAATGAGAAAATTCACATTAATAACACTTTTTATAAAAAAATAAATTATGAAAAATAAATTATGAAATATATCTTTTCGTTAGTATTATTGATGTTAATTTTTTGTAGATGTTCTGATCATATGGAAAAAACATTTACTGTTACCGCATTTGAAGAAACAGGGGAATTAACAGCAAGTGTGCAAAAAATACCTGTTCCTATTTTAATTCCACGTTTTATGTGCATTGTCAATGACAAGCTGTTTATTTATAAAGAAAAAGAAGGTAAATTATTCGATATTTTCAATCTTCCGGACTGTGCTTTTTTATGTAGCGATGGTATTCGAGGACAAGGTCCTAATGATTTCAACCTTTTAGACACACGTAGTTTTCATGTTGTTGGAAATACGTTTAAAGTATTAGAATCAGGCCGTAACATACTCAAAACAGTTGTGTTTGAAGACAATCATTTGTCTGTATTATATTCAGAGCAGGTATTTGAAAATCACGCTTCCAATAATGGATTTTACCCTTTAGCAGATAGTATTTATTTGACCTTTGGAAATATTGGGGATTTGAATGAATATGGTCTTTATGATAAAAAGAAAGGAACTACGACTAAGACAGGAAATTATCCCAAATGGACAACGATAAATACAAAGGAACCCTATCAGCTATTTGTGACATATTTAAAGACCTGTGTAGTTCGTCCTGACGGTAAAAGATTTGCATCTTTTTATGGAAGATTCAAACGTATGAGACTATACGACAATTCAGCTACATTATTACATGATATTGATGTTCGGATAGAACCTTATTCAAAAGATATTGAAGAAGATGTTAAAAATCAGGCTGTTTATTATATTGGACAACCACAAGTATCCGGAAATTATATTTATGCACTTTGCTCAAATTTCCAAGGCAATAATCCGGAGGCGCCTAATACCTGTGAATTACACGTTTGGAATTGGGATGGAGAGCCTGTTGCCTGTTATAAGTTTGATAGAAAAATATCCTTAATAGCATTGAGTGAAAAATACGGTAAGATATTTGCACTTGATAGATCTATTGATGATGAATTATATATATATGATATTCCTAAGCTTAAAAAATAAAAATCATGAAAAATCGATATTATTTTTTTATTCCTGTCTGTCTGTTATTTTTCTATTCTTTTACAAACAGCAATTACGAAAAGAAAAAAATCAGCAATAAATTGTATTCGTTTTCTGTTCCGGAGAATTGGACGCCCAATTTACCTCCGGAAATAAGCGACGATGGTTTTACTCCAGGAGAACGAGATGCATACAAATACCATCTTTATTATTTATTGTGGAGTAATTCCTCTAAAAATTTGAATCGTTTTATTTCATTGTTCATCGAGAGTTATAACAGATTGGATAATCAGCCTCTTTCTATAAAAGAAATAGAAGATGTGGAAATGGATAAAATGAAACTAACGGAAAAAAGCGGCAATCTAAAAATTTTGGAAAGGAAAGAAATAAAAGGAAAGTCCGGACAAAAACGATTCATTATAAAAGAAGAAAGTATAGAAATAGATGTAAAAAAAGGGGGAAAAATGGTAAAACACAGTAGAATTTATTTATTACAAAAAAATGGTAATATTGTTCACTGTGCGTGTATATTTGTACCTGAGGAATATTATCTTCTTCCTGAAACACAGGGAGTAATTGATGATATTCTTGATTCGTTTTCAGTAAACAGCGGGAAAAATTAGTCGGGTGAATTAGCAGTCGCAATCGGAACACCGGTCAGTTTGTTTGTTGTGCCGCTGGTGTATTGGAGGATTTATAAAAATGCGCCTCCTGTCATGGCGGGCTTGACCCGCCATCCCCAGATAAACGTTAATAATTAAGAATGAAAAGTAAAATAACATTGATTCAAGGGAATAAAAGGGGCGGAGTATTGTCTGTCTCAGCAAAGAATGTGACAATTCAGACCGCCCCGAATTCCCTCCCTAAAAAGAAAGGAGGTGAATTGTGAGGCAAAGGTATAAATAAGAATTGAAATCAACTAGATTTCGCCATAGATACAGACACAATTATAGTATTAATTTAAAAATGAAAATGAAATGAAAAAATTATTTTTCTGTATTATTGCCGTTGCGGCAATAACTACTCTCGCAATCTTTAATGTGAGCTTCAATACGTATAAAGAGTTTAATTGAGGAATTCGTGGAAAATTTGTTTTTCTGCGAGTTTCTCAATTAAGTCAAAATAAAAGTAATATGTCATTTTACAATTAATGAAAATGGTTGAAAAACTAAAAATAATTTTAAGTATAATACTCTTCTGTTTCTGTTTTAATTCTTGTAAAACGGATACAAATGAAAGCAATTCTTTTAATGAACCCAAAATAAAACAAGCTGATGCGATTCTACTATCTCCTCCTATGAAAAAAGGGGAAATAAATATGAAAGATATTGTCGAAGAAATTAATATTGTTCCTTTAGAAACAACGACTGAGTCTTTGATAGGATATATAGAAGATATTCAGTTTGACAATGGATTTATTTTTATTGCAGATAGAAAGACAAATGAACTGCTTATTTTTTCTATTGACGGGCATTTTGTGACAAAAATATCTGCATTAGGAAACGGGAGTGAAGAATATGTAAGTTTTAATGGTTTTGATATTGACAAAGACAATAATATTATATATTTATTAGATGGGACTAAAGGAAATATATTACAATGGAACTATTGTGGTGAATATTTGGGACATACAGATTTGCCTTTCAAAAATATTGATACATTCATATATGCCGGCAATAATTCTTTTTATGTTAATTTCGGATTTAGGCAAGATGATTTTAATAAATCATCGCCTCATAATCTAATATTGTATAATGCAATATCAAAACAAATTGAATCTTCATTTTTCCCTTTTGATTTTAATTTGTTTCAATTGAGAATTTTAGATAATTCATTATTTTTTAAAAATGAAAATAACATTTATTATAGGACTCTTTTTGGAAATAAAATTTACAAAATAGAAAAAGATTCTTTAATAGAGATGGTGGAATGTGATTTTGGAGAGTATCAAATTCCTTTTGATTGTTATTTTCTAACGAACAAAGAGTTTAAAAAAATTCAGGAAGAAAAGTTGTATTCAAAACTTGGCAAATTTCTTGATTTTGACAAATGGATTTATATTAGAATTGATAGAAGCAGAATGAGTGGGCATTATTTTTATGACAAAAAAATAGAAAAAGGATACTTAGATATCTCTCATATTATGTCTAAATCAAATTTTATATCTCAGGATATATACAAATATGATGAAAATACATTTTGTGGATGGATTAATCCGGAACAAATATTTTCTTTTGACAAATATTCCAATGATGAAATTGTTTCTGACGATAATCCTATTCTGATATTCTATAAACTAAAATAAATTTCTAAGAAAATGAATTTAAACAAGGTTTTAAAAAAATATTTATTGTATTCAGTCATCATTGTATTATTTGTTGTAGGAATTTCACAATTCTTTCACAGTGATTCTTTCATACAACATTTCATGCAAAATACAAAAGAAAAAGTGTCTAATCATTTTTTTAGCGGCAAAGAAGTCACATTTAAATCGCAATTGTTAGATGAATCTTGGACAGAAGGTATTGAAACGTTAATTATTGCACCCATAGAACATTCGGAAGATATTGTCAGAAAAATTGATTCTTTATTTGCCAATTCAAATTATAATGCCAATAATACATTGGCAGTCGTTAATGAAAAGTCGGATTATACTCAAATATTCGAAAAACATCAAACGAAAGTGCTGGTGTTTAGTGGAAAACCTTTTGATTTTATATTGCAAAAAAATCAAAAGAAAGTAGTAATCAGCGGGATTAAAAAGCAAAATGATAAATATTTGCTCAATCTAAAAACTGAAATATAATCGGAATGAAAAATAGAATAACTCTAACGGTAATATCTTATTAAAAACGTAAAAATCAACAAATCATGAAGCAAAAATTATTATTTTTATCACTCACAATAATATCCTTATTTTCTTGTCAAAATAAGAGTATTGAATATAAAGAGTATCTATGTAATGTCGATTTACAAATTGAGATGTTTCCCGACTCGTCTTTTTTCTCAGACATAAGATGTATGCAATATTCTCAAGGATATATTTATTCCTTAGATGTTGAAAGAAGAGATATTGTAACTTTTAGAGAGGATTTTAGCGACATGCACATTATTGGAAATCAGGGATCCTGTCCTGAAGAATTAACGGGACAACTTTTAACAATATAAAATATGAAGCAGACATATTTATTGATTCTATCCCTCTTAATATTTGGAGGATGCCAGAAGTTTAAGAGCAAAGAGATAGGAGATTCCGGCATACATATTAAAGTTATTTCGGAAAATTATCAGAAAGAGATAAATTATTCTACACTATTTGACACAATGAAGTCTGTAAAATTAGAGACTAACGATGAATCATTGATTGGAATGATTGATAAAATCAGGCTTGCCGAAAATCGGTTTTTCATATTGGATAGATTGCAAAAAACCTTATTGGTATTTTCGGATACCGGAAAGTTTTTATGGAAAATAAATAACAAAGGCAACGGCCCCGGAGAATATAGCGCAATAATTGATTTTGATTTGAATAATGATAAACTCTACTTGTTCGACCCCAATCGGAATGTATTGGAATATGACTTGTCCGGAAATTTTATAAAAAATTATCCATTGAAAAGATTTGGAACTTCAATCGCTGTAAAAGATGCATATTTTTACCTATATACCTGTAATTATCCCACAGATGAAGGAAATTACCAACTATTAATCATGGATGATTATGGTCGAAATTTGAAGACCGGAGTTTCTGCAATTCCTAAAAATCTGATTGAGGTTTGCAAATCTTTTAATTTCGGAAACACTTTTTATCCTTTTGAAGATGAAATTCGTTTTTTTACACCCTTTTCTACAAAAATCTACTCAATTGATAAGGATAGCCTTTTTGTAAAATACAATATTGATTTTGGTGAATTTAATATCCCTGAAAATTATTTTGATAATTATACGGCAGAGGATGTTGCAGAATCAAAATATGCCTACGGTTTCAATTCTTTTTGGGAAACAGATGCGTTTTTCTTTTTTGATATTACAATCAATAAAAATTTTCAAAGTGTGTTATATTCCAAACAAGAAAAAAAACTAACTTATGGTATTTTTTATGATGATTTGGCGTTTTGTTTTCCAACATTCTCTATTGTAAATGACACATTTGCTGTAGGTTTTCGTTCTGCAAATGATTTACATGCAGAATATTATAATTCAAAAGAAAAGCGGGAAGGTAGTCTTTTAGAAAAAGTTGTATCGGAAATAAATCCAGATGATAATCCGGTCATTTTTCTTTACCACTTCAAATAGTTATAATTGAGTTACAATGTTTTGGTGTGTTTTCCAAAAATAATCACTTTATTTGTACTCAAAATTAAAAATTAAAAATGAGCAATAGAAAAAGATGACAAAATAATTATTATTAAGGCATTTTTAACACGCTCGGTTTTTAATTAAATTATAAATTTATTATGTATGACTGAAAAATGGTATTTTATAATCATTATTTTTTGCATAAAATTACTCTTTACCGGTTGTTTGAAAAAACAAAGGGAGGGGAATGATGATTATCTTAAAATAGAGGTAAATACAGATAAAACGAGAGCATCTTCAATCAAAGATTGGTTTTCATCTATAGAATTGACAAAATTGGAAACAAACGAAAATTCCTTGTTGAATATTTGTAATAAAATATTGTTTCATGAGAATAAATATTATGTTTTGGATAAAAATCAGAGCATTATTTTTGTTTATGATAGATACGGAAATTATCTCTTAAGTAGTAATAATAAAAAGGGGAATGGCCCGGGAGAATATTTTTGTATCGTTGATTTTGATATGGATGAACAAACAAACATGATTGACATCTTAGATGTTTCTGCTTATAAAATAAGAAAATATGATGAAAATTTTAATTTTGTAAGCGAATTAACACTTCCAGCAGAATTATATCCTATTACAACATTCAAGATTTTATCGCCCGATTTGTATGTTTTTTACTCCCCTCCTTTAGAGAATAGGGATGAGGCTTTGCAAATATATTCTGTATCTAAATCAAAAATACAAAACAAATTATGTCCTCATCTTTTCAAAACAGTTCAGTCAAGGAGTCAGGCATATTCTTTTTATACATTCAACCAACAAGTGTTTTTTACTTTTCCCTATCCAAATAATGAAATTTTTCGTATAGATGTAGAAAAATCGTATAATAAAATTCAAAAAGTGGTTGAATATTATTTGGAAAAATATAGATTTGATTACATAAAATCAACTAATATCCAAGCGGATGACTTTATAGAAAATAGCAATCAATATGCATTTCTTACACATAAATATGAAAATTATAAATATTACTTTGCCTTTATTTATTTTAAGGAGGCTTTGCACATTGTGAAATATGATAAAACTACCAAAGCACAAGATATTATCTCTTGGAAATTTTCAGATGGAGGAATGTTGCTTCCGCCAATACTTGTAGATGATGAGTGCTTTTATGTTGTTATATCACAAAATCATTTAAATGAAACTATCAGTAGGGAGTTGTTAGATTCAAAATCAAAAGAAATCTTAGAGAATATATCAGAAGATGATAATCCTGTTATTGCAAGATATTATTTAAAATAAACTTCTGAAAAATGGCAGATTTTACATGTTGAATTAATGAAATTTAAGTTATTGAAAAATGAGAAACAGGTGCTTGTTGTGTTTATTACTATTTCCCCTTGGTTGTAGTCTTTCCGCCCAGTCCGTACAACTGAGTTTGTCCGAATCCATTGATCTGGCAATTGACAGTTCCTTGCAGGCATTCCGCGCCAAGAATGTCTATATGGCCAATTATTGGGCATATCGTTCCTACAAGGCGGGGCGCTTGCCTTCATTGACTTTGCGCACCACGCCTTTGGAATACCGGCGCGATTTTACCCGGCGCTACGATTCCAATGAAAACATCGACGTTTACCGGCGGCAGCAATCGCTGTATTCCTACGGCAACCTGTCCATCAGTCAGAATTTCGACCTGACCGGCGGAACGTTTTTTATTGATTCGGAATTGGGCTATATGCGGAATTTTGGTACGGACAACTATTCCCAGTTCTCGTCCGTTCCTATTCGAATCGGGTATTCGCAATCGTTGTTTGGTTTCAACAGTTTCAAATGGGACAAGCAAATCGAGCCGCTCAAATACAAGAAAGCGCAAATACAGTATCTCTACGCTCAGGAAGAAATAGCGGAAACGACCATTCAATATTTTTTCTCGTTGGCAATGGCGCAAATGGAATACGATATGGCGCTGGCAACTGTCGCTTCTTCCGATACGCTTTACCGCATCGGGCAGGAAAGGCAAAAAATAGCGTCCATCTCTCAAGGCGATTTGCTGACACTCAAATTGGATGCCGTCAATGCCCGCAACACGCTTAAAAACGCAGAGATAAGTCTGAAACGAGCCTCGTTCAGCTTTGCTTCTTATCTGCATCTGGACAAAGAAACGCAGGTAAAAACAGAACTTCCCGGACGACCCGCCAACCTGACCATTTCGTCCGGCAAGGCATTGCAGTACGCCCTTGAAAACAATCCCGATTTTATGGCCAATAAGCAGGAACGCTTGGAAGCCGAACGGGAAGTGGATCGAACAAAGAAAAGTTCGACTTTCGATGCCAGCATCTCGGCAAGTGTGGGATTCAACCAGGTGGCAGGCAATTTGGCGGGGGTCTATCGCAATCCGCTTCAACAGGATATTGTCAGCGTGGGACTGACTATTCCTTTGATTGATTGGGGCGTAAGGAAAGGACGCGCCAATATGGCTGTCAACAATCTGAATGTGACCAAGATTTCCATTCAACAGCGGGAAGAGAGCCTCGAACAGGATGTCATCATGACGGTCAACGACTTCAATATCCAGCAGGATTTAATCAACAGCGCAGAGGAAGCCATGGAGCTGGCAACGATGGCATACAACGTAACGAAAGAACGGTTTGTCATCGGAAAAGCCGACCTGAACAGCCTCACGCTGTCGCTGAACAGGCAAAACAGCGCCCAACGGAATTACATTTCCGCGTTAAGGGATTATTGGTTGAATTATTACAAATTGCGCAAACTGACACTTTTTGATTTTGCAAAAGAAGCTCCATTGTCTGTACTGTTTGATAAAGCAATGAATACGGGTAAAAGGTAAAAAAATGAATACACAGGCAATGAACGAACATCAGGGGATTGCGGGTCAGGCCCGCAATGACAAGCCGGTGTCTTCTTTTTCGATTATCCTGGCTTTTGTCTGCCTTACGCTGGTAGGCTTGGCGTTGGTGCCTTTGTTGCCGGTCAAGCTGTCGCCGTCCCAAACGCTTCCGCAGATCAATGTGCATTTCAATATGCCGGGCAATGCTTCCCGCGTGGTGGAAATGGAAGCCACTTCGAAATTGGAAGCCATGTTGAGCCGGATCAAGGGAATAGAAAGTATCAGCTCTACTTCCGGAAACGGATGGGGCAACATTTCCATTCGCTTGGATAAGCACGTGAATATAGATGCCGCCCGTTTTGAAGTTTCCACGATTGTCCGCCAACTGTGGCCGCAACTGCCGGAAGGAATCTCTTATCCGGCTATCTCTTTCAACCGTTCCGACGAAGATGCCGGTCGCCCTTTTCTGGTTTTTACGATTAATTCCCCTGCCAATCCGATTATTATCCAACAATTTACGGAAAACAATATCAAACCGCAACTGGCGCAGATAGCCGGAGTCAACCGGCTGGATGTCAGTGGAGCCATGCCTTTAGAATGGAAGCTGGAATATGATTACAAACGGTTGGAAACGGTAGGAATAACGGTACAAGATATTCAAACCGCTATCAGCCATTACTTGAACCGTGAATTTATGGGTATTGCTTCCATCAGGGAATCCGGCGAATGGATACGGATTGCCCTGGTTCCGGATCATACAGGCGCTAACACATTTAATCCTGAAAAGATTACCGTAAAAAACCGGAACGGTAAACTTATTTCTTTGGATCAATTGGTCACCGTTTCTCATCCCGAACAGGAAGCGCAAAGTTTTTACCGCATCAACGGTTTGAATTCGGTTTACATGTCCATTACGGCGGATGATAATGCCAATCAGTTGGATTTAAGCCGGAAGATAAAAGACAAATTGGACGATCTCCATGTCCTTTTTCCGGCAGGATATGAAATACATACCAGTTACGATGCTACCGAATACATTCAAAAAGAATTGGATAAGATTTATTTCCGTACCGGATTAACACTGTTGATCCTTTTGATTTTTGTCTTGGTCATCTATCGCAGTTTCAAATACTTATTGCTCATTTTTCTGTCATTGTGTGCCAATATTGCGATTGCGGTGGTGTTCTATTATTTTGGCGGATTGGAAATGCAGTTGTATTCGTTAGCCGGGATTACGATTTCGCTGACTTTGGTCATTGATAATACGATTGTCATGTCGGATCAAATCATCCGGCAACACAATAAAAAAGCCTTTATGGCGATCTTGACGGCTACCGTTACGACCATTGCATCGCTGGCCATTATCTTTTTTATGGATGAAAAAATACGCTTGAACCTGCTGGATTTTGCCAAAGTAATGATTATCAACCTGACCGTATCGTTATTCGTTGCCTTGTTTTTGGTTCCGGCGCTGATCGAAAAATTGAAAATAGGCAAAGGGCGAAGGGCGAAAGGCAAAAAACGCCGGATCTTTCGCCTTTTGCCCTTCGCCTTTAGCCGGTTTTACACCGCTCTCTGCTGTTTCACTTGGCGGTGGCGTGTTCCGGTCTGTGTGCTGCTTATCCTGGTGTTCGGCTTGCCGGTATTTTTGCTTCCCGAAAAAATGGAAGGCGAGGGCAAAGGCGTTGAATTATACAATAAAACCTTGGGATCTGCTTTTTATAAAGAAAAGATTAAACCGCATACCGATGTCTGGTTAGGCGGAACCTTGCGGTTATTCGTACAAAAAGTGTTTGAAGGAAGCTATTTTACCGACCGGCAGGAAACGAGCATTTATATGACAGCTACCTTGCCCAACGGTGCAACAATATCGCAGATGAATACCCTGATGCAACGCATGGAAAGTTATATCAGCCAATTCCCGGAGATACGCCAGTTTCAAACCAACATTCAAAATGCCCGGCGAGCCGATATTCGCATTCAATTTACCAAACAAAGCGAACGCAGCGGTTTTCCTTATTTATTGAAATCGAAATTGATCACCAAATCAATGGAATTAGGAGGCGGAAGCTGGGGCGTATATGGTTTGGGCGACGGCTTCAGCAACGATGTCCGGGAATCGGCAGGCTCTTACCGGGTGATTCTGCGGGGATTCAATTACGATGAACTGTCGGATTTAACGGAACAGTTCAAATCGAAATTATTGGAACACCCGCGCATTAAAGAAGTAACTACCGGTTCCGAATTCAGTTGGTTCAAAGATGATTACCAGGAATTTACATTTAACCTGAACAAAGAACGCCTGGCACAAGAAAACATACAGCCGATTCAACTGTTTGCATCCCTCAAACCCCTGTTCGGGCAGGATATACGAGCCGGCGAATTGCCCGGGGAATACGGTCTGGAACGGATTGTGCTTCATTCCCGGCAATCCAAAGAATACGATATCTGGAGTTTGGAACATATTCCCGGAAAAATAGGAGATGAAAAAGAATACAAACTGTCGGAACTGGCCCGTTTGGAAAAAGCGCAAGCGCCTCAAAATATTGTCAAGGAAGACCAACAGTACCGCTTATGCCTGCAATACGAATATATCGGCGCTTATGAACAAGGGCGTAAAATGTTGGAACGCAATGTCAAGGAATTCAAAGGTCAAATGCCCCTGGGTTACAGCATCGAAAACCAGGATCGAATGTGGAATTGGGGAAAAGACAACAGTAAACAATACGGGCTGTTGCTGTTGATTTTTGTTATTATCTATTTCACTTGCAGCATTTTATTTAATTCATTGAAGCAACCGCTTTCGGTTATTTTTGTTATTCCAATTTCGTTTATCGGTATTTTTCTCACGTTCTATCTATTCAAATTAAATTTTGACCAGGGCGGTTTTGCCTCTTTTATCCTGTTGTGCGGAATTTCCGTCAATGCCAATATCTATATCCTGAACGAATATAACAATATCCGGAAAGCAATCCCGAATATAAGCCCGCTTCAAGCGTACATCCAGGCTTGGAATGCGAAAATAAGTCCCATCTTCTTAACGGTAATATCCACCGTACTGGGCTTTATTCCCTTTATGACAGGTGAAAGCAAAGAAGCATTTTGGTTCCCTTTGGCGGCAGGAACGATTGGCGGATTAATCCTGTCATTGATTGGAACCTTTTTATTCCTGCCGCTTTTTATGGGAGTGGCAAAAAATTATTTCAGGAAATTATAAAATAAATCGTTGAGTGTGATTTCTTTTTACTCTTATAATTTGCCACAAAGGTATAAAAAATATTACTTATGGCAAATTATAAATTTATATTTTCCCATAACTATGTTTTAAATAATACTTATGGTGAATTATAATCGCTGGTCACGGACATCTGAGCGTTTTTTTATGCAGCCTCTAAGTAAGATAACGCAGAAAATGTTTATATTTGCAAGAATAATAGGATAAATACGATAATTGCCAATCCGCAGGAGAAGTAAAAAAGTTCACAATTCTTGTATTTGTCATCGAAAATGCTTAATATTGCAAACAATTGAGTGCTTGATTACAGGGACTTCTGGTTAGCTTTTAATCGATTTGTATTTATTGAATGAAACTACTTAAAATATTCAGTCTTGCCGGTTTGACAAATATGCCTGTTTGGTTGTTTCTGCTTTTTTTAGTAAGCGCCTTTCCCTTACACGCAAAAGAGGACAATGTTAGAGCAGGACTCCATTTTTATTCCTTTGAAGTAGATAAGGATAAGCGTACCGGTCTGAATCTGACTCCGGAGAAGAATTTTTATCTTCCTCAAGGCTTCACTTTGGCGTTTGAACTTCGGTTACGCGTAGAAGTACAAAGTTTTGGGTATGTATTTCGAATGATAGGAAACAATTCTTTAGCCGTTGACCTTATCGCCTATCAGTTCAGTCCGGATGGTGTTTTTAGATTAGTACTTAAAAACAAAGCCTTGATACAGTATTTTCAGGAGGAAATCGGTGGCGACATTAATAAAGACTGGATAAAATTCTCCATGACTTTCAATCCCTCCTCGAATCGGATTTCTTTATCCGTCAATGGTATTGAAAAAACGATTGATTACGATATCCGTGATTTTGATCATTTCAACCTTTGTTTCGGCAAGAATGAACATGTTGATTTTTATACTACCGATGTGGCTCCGATGACCATTCGTCGTATTCAATTATACAATCACGAACAAGAATTGATTCGTGATTGGGAATTGGGAAAACATGGAAATAACACGGTGTATGACGAATGTAAAGGTCAGGAAGCAACGGTTGCAAATCCGTTGTGGGAGATTGATAAACATGTGAAATGGGAAAAAAAGGCGGCCTTTCATTTAGCCGGCCAGCATTATCAATTTGCTTTTGATAAGGTCAATGACCGGATTTTTATTGCCAGAGACAAGCAGGTCATCATTTATCATGCTTTAACCGGACAAACGGATACATTGGATGCGAAAGGCTATCCCTACAATGTGGAGCCTAATCAGTTGCTTTATGATTCGAACAGGGACGAATTGGTATCTTACGATTATGATGAAGCGCAATTGGCCCGTTTCAATTTTCATACACGTGAATGGACCAACGAAAATCAGGAACACATAGGCACCCGGTTTTGGCATCACGGCCGGTATTATTTACCCAAAGACAGCAGTATTGTGATTTTCGGCGGGTACGGATTGCATAAATACAGCAATTTGTTGCAGAAATATGATACACAACGGCAGCAATGGCAACGATCCAATGTATCCGGTCCGATACATCCCCGCTATTTGGGCAGTATGGGTATATTGAATGACAGTTCTTTTCTGTATTTTGGCGGTTTTGGAAATGAATCGGGTAATCAGGAAGAAGGTACTGAAAATTATTATGAGTTGTATGAGGTCAACCTGCCCAATCTTTCCGCCCGAAAACGATGGACATTGCCTGCTGTATCCGAGCATTTTACAAATGGAAACTCGTTGATTGTGGATACGGAAAGAAATGTTTTTTATTCTTTAGCTTATCCCAACAATAAATATACAAGTTCTATTTTATTGAATGAATATCAATTGGATGCGCCGGAATACCGGGCGCTCGGAGATTCATTGCCCTATCTGTTCAATGATATTGATGCCTATTGCGATCTGTTTCAAAGCAGTGATAAAGAGACTTTATTGGCGCTTGTTTCCACCGTACAGGATAACCGTTCGGAAATCAATATCTATTCGATTGCCTATCCTCCTTTAAGTCCCGAACAAGTACTCCAAACACAAAAAGCGAAAACAAATCCGTTGTATATATACCTCTTATTGGGTGGATTGTTGCTTTTATCAGGGGCTTTAATCATCCTTTTGAAGAAGAAAAATTTGTCCGGAAAAGAAGAAATTGATTTCTCGACGGAAAATGGGTTTATTGAAGATTTGGCAGAAGTCGTTCCGGCGCAACTTCTCCCTTCTTCCATCTATTTATTGGGCAAGTTTAAAGTAACGGACAAAGAAGGCAACGAGATGAAAGACCATTTTTCGCCCACCACCCAGCAATTTTTTGTTTTAGTCTTGCTTGCTACGCTAAAGAATGGCAACGGTATCACTTCCGATGAACTGAATCAACGATTATGGGCTGATAAAGATGATGTGAGTGCGCGGAACAGCCGGAATGTATATATCAATAAACTACGGACGATCTTAAAAAATATGGAGGGAATAGAGATTGTCAAGCAAAGCGGTCACTGGAAAATCAATCTCCAAAAAAATGTTTTTTGTGATTACATGCGGATATTATCGCTCATCCATGCGCTGAAAAATAAAAATGACATCAATAAGCATTTTTTGAATGAATTGGTTGATATCGCTTTGCAAGGAACGTTATTGCCTTATATGGAAGCAGAATGGTTGGACAGTTTCAAAGCCGATTTCTCTAATTTGATGATCGAAACCATTACTTGGATCAGCAAGAAAAAAGAATGGAAAATCGACCTGGACCTGCTATTGAAAATGGCGGACGTGGTATTGTTGCACGATAATACGGAGGAATACGGAATCAAATTAAAGTGTTCCGTACTCCTTCGCCTCAACCGGAATGTGCAAGCCCGGCAGGTTTTTCATAAATTTGCGAATGATTATGAAAAACTGCTGTCTATTAAACCAAATTTTACTTTTGAAGATATTATCAAGAGTTATTCGGGCAAACAGTTAATACTTTAATGTTCAGATACTTAAATTCCAACTTGCAAGTTTTCTGTACACGTGGGACAGTTTCTGCGGTTACTCAACAGAGGCAATGTGGAACAGAGAGCGATCAATGCGATTTGGCAGGAAAATAAAATTTGAAATTATTATCCGCTTCGATGAGTACGTACTACTTTTTTTAGTAATTTTGTATATTAGACATTTAAATAAATTTGTAATGGAAATAGCAACAGCAAGACATACACGCAAGACCGCACCACCTATTCAAAAGATGAATAAGCCCAAAAAACTCATTGCTTTTGGATGGTATGGGGGGAAATTCTCGCACCTTGATTGGTTATTGCCGAAACTTCCCGACTGTTTGCATTACTGCGAACCTTTCGCAGGTTCGGGTGCTGTTTTGCTGAATAAAACACCTTCACCTGTCGAAACATACAACGATATAGATGGAGAAGTTGTAAATTTTTTCAAAGTTTTACGCGAAGAAAAAGATGCTTTGATAGAAAAAATTACTTTAACGCCTTTTTCGAGAGAAGAATTTGGAATTGCATGTGAATTAAATCCGAATTTATCCAATCTTGAGCGTGCAAGGCGTTTTTACATTCGGGCACGGCAAGTTAGAACAGGTTTAGCACAAACAGCTTCAATCGGACGTTGGGCAAATTGCAAAAATACAAGTCGTGCGGGAATGAGTGGAGTAGTAAGTCGTTGGTTGGGTGGAGTGGAACAACTTGAATTTATTGCTGAAAGGCTTTTGAGAGTACAAATTGAAAATCGTCCCGCGATTGATGTTATTAAGTTGTATGATGACAAAGAAACTCTTTTTTATTGCGACCCTCCGTATATTCACGAAACAAGAGGCGACACAAAATCTTATAGTTACGAAATGTATGATTCCGACCATAGGCAATTGGCTGAAGTTCTTAATTCAGTAAGCGGGCTTGTAGCTATTTCAAATTATGAATGTGAACTCATGGAAGAACTTTACCCATCCAAAAAATGGACAAAAATTTACAGTCCCGAAAAAACGATACATTCTACAAAAGATGTACGACAAGAGGTGCTTTGGGTAAATTATAACATACAGTCGTTAAAATCAAATAACGTATTTTCTCTTTTTGCCAATGAATAATAATATTACGCCCACCGACATTTTAGAAAATTTGTATAAACAAGCAAATAACAACTTGCCTAAGAGTGCTGTCCAATCGTCAGAAATACAGAAAAAGATAGAATTTATTTGCAGATGTAATTCTAACAAAGCACCTGTTCGCTTTTTGTTATCTTGCTTACTTGCTAAAATCCATAATCCACAAGTAGATATTCGCAAACCATACACTGAAATTGAAGGGGATGATAACTATTCGGGACGATTTTACGATGAAAAATACGTAGAATTGTTGGTGCACACATACAAATTGCCTTGCAATCCGACAACGGCATATCTGACACCTGCTTTTAGAAATCTTGACCGTCTATTAACTACTGACCTTGTGTTAGTTGGCAGACCAAGAGAAGTATATATATTTGCTCTTGAAATATTGGAAAAGGTACATACACAAAAAGAGAAAGCGGATAATGTTTTACAGGAAATCATACGTTTTCTTCTGATAATCAAGTTGGAAGATGAGCAGAGAATGGCGCAACTAATAGCGGATTTAAAGCAAACAGATATTTTACCACTTTCTACGGAAGAAATTGTAACGTTACTTACTCAACATTTGAATTGCAAACATTCAAGCCGTTTGCCTGTGCTCATTGTGACTTCTGCATATCAAACAGTTAAAGAACAAATTGGCGAAGTAAACAAATCGCTTGAAGCTCATAATGCCGCCGACAAGCAAACAGGCTCTTTGGGCGATGTCGAAATTATCTTGACCAATGAAGATAAAGTTGTTACCTGCTACGAGATGAAAGACAAGCGAGTAACAAAAACGGATATTGATGTTGCATTACAAAAATTACCCGAAAGCAAAATAGACAATTATATTTTCATAACAACGGATATTATTGAATTTGAGGTTGCTGAATACGCTAAAAGCCTTTACGAAAAAACAGGAATTGAATTTGCTGTATTAGATTGTATCGGATTTATCCGCCATTTTCTACATTTCTTTCATAGACAAAGAAATATTTTCTTAAATATCTATCAATCTATGGTTTTGACAGAGCCGACAAGCGCAGTTTCACAACCTCTGAAAGAAGCATTTTTAGCATTGAGGAGAGTTGCAGAGGGCGATAAAAGATAAATTTAGAATACTTAAAGCCGAAATAACGAACAAAAGTTGACTACATAAGATTGAATATTACACAGCCTATAAACTAATGAGAAAAGAAGTAGAATTGGATAAAATATAGATACAATACGAAGATTGCAAGGGGAAAATAAATCTACTCTAACCATCGAAACAATCAGAGTAGATTTAACTATCACCATTGTTTATTTTACAAATAATTTTCCTGCATAATTCAATTGCTCGTTTTTGACAACAATTATATAAATACCTTGCGGCAACTGAATGGGAACCGAATGATTGACATGCGTCACAGATTTTAATTGCTGACCGGATACGGTATATATGCTGACATTGGAGTGGGCAGGAAGATTATGTATGAACAGCGACCCTTCCGAATAAAGGGGATGAAGGGCTTCCTTATTTTTAATTTCCTTGATGGCAACATTTTCTCTGAGAGCAATGTCAAATTCATGGATAGACCACCACAATCCGTCTGCTTTGTCGGTTTGAACAATTTTGACATGCCTTACATTTTGTACTTCGGGGAGGATTAGAAGCGTTGAATCGCCCGGCGTACCCGTTCCTGTCAGCACCGGATCTCCCCAATTATCCTTGTCGTTGGATAGATACGCTTTATATCCTCTTGGATAATCATTCGCGCTTCCTTGCTGATACAGAATGATTGTATTGAAAGTTTGCGGTTCCAACATATCGACACTAAACCACTCGCCTCCTGCCTGGGATACACCGGAACTCCACCGGCTATTCCAATCATTATCCAACGCCATTTGAGGATCTTCTCCAACTGAAGCGCGTGAAGAGGCTGTTGCAATCCATTCGGAACGATACGTTTCAAAATTGTTTTCAAACCGGAGTACATTCACAAGGTTCATATTTCCTTTGTTGATAATGGACGATTCGGCGCTAAATTTAGACTCGCCTTCCGGGTTTACAGGCCTTTCTCCTCTGCGGGGGATGGATGATCCCGAAATATTCAATTGCACTGCTCCGGTTTTAATTTCCGAGAACTGGTCGCCCGGATTATCGAAATATGCTTGATTCAAATTCAGTATTCCTCCGTTCATTTCAACGGATAATTTCGGCGCTCCCCAAAAATCGGCAGTGAATAAGGTCGCCTCTCCTCCAAATCCGGAGGCTGTTTTTACATAACGGGTATCAGCGGGTGCGCCGGCCTGATTAAATGCAACGATCTGCGATCCGATTAAAGGAAAATCGTCCTCGCCGATTGCTTCAAAATACAAGTCGACCGTGCCGGCGTCAATGCCGTGCCCTAAAGCCATGCCCGGTAAGCGTGAAAACTGGTATTATATCCTTCCACATTTACATCTCCCGATAAAGTCCAGTCGTTTCGCCGCATCAAAATAGCCGTTCCGCTTTCGTATATCCGGTTTTTATAGCTTGTATTGTTTGCAGAAGGCGACCCGGGAAGTCCGGATCCAATCCAATATTCCGGTGAAAAATCCACTCCTTCTATTCTTCCCACTTCACCAATCCGGTCTATTTCGATTCCCGTCTTCAACGGAGAACCATAGATGCCGAATGCGTTGGGCGCACCTCCCGGATTGTCACGGGAAGAAGCCGCGCCCCAATAGGAATTGACAAAAGTGACATTTTTTACCGTAGGAAAATCATTTCCATTGAATCCGGTTCGCCCTTGAGTCCCTGTGCCGGTAACAACCGGATTTCCCCAATCGGATCTATTATTCGTAACATAAACCGCATATCCCCGGATATAGTCCCCGCCTTTGGGTCCTTGTTCGATAACAATCTGATTAAAAGTTTGCTGTTCTTTCATATCTATCTCCACCCATTGCCCGGCAGTCATCATCGCTTCGGTAGTCCAAAAAGTGTTTAAGTTGCCATCGATCATCAGGGACGCATTTTCAGCATGCAGGGAAGCGGTAATACTCCAGTTGGTCCGGTCGATAGAGGCGGAAACATTCACTGTAACTGTTATAAGTAACAATACGATAAAATAAATTTTCTTCATGATATTAATACATTTAGATTGCTTTGTTTAGTAAATTATTCGTTTGAATGTCAACGGATTTTTATTTGCTTCGATGAGTTGGATAATGTATATCCCCTTTGCTAATGGTGTGGAAAAACCGGCTTTAATCTCTTTTTGTTTCTCGATGATTCCGTTTATATTCACAATTTTCAATTTTGTCAAACCCGTAATTCCGGTAATGAACAGTTCGTTGCCGTTAACGCTGACAGCGACTGTAGATGAGTCGGAAACATCTGAGATGCCGGAGGGTTTGTAATTTAATTTATTGTCCATCCAGGCGATTCTTTTTCGCAGATAGTCTTTTACATTTTCCACTTCAGCCGCGTAACTGCCATATGCTTTGGGGTTTTGGTGAACAGGGATATTGAGGATATCCCAGCGGATAAAATTTAATTTTTGAGATTGATCCAATTCCAAGGCATAATCATCGACTGTTTTCAGCAAGGAGGCTTCTGTCAGAATACCCCGGTTGCACAAATCGTAATAGCGCGCTTGCAGGTCACTGTAAAAAACTTCATCCGTAAAAATTCGTTTAATAATATCCCGCACACCCTCTGAAGCCATCCGTCCATTGCCATCATGCAACCATTCTTTCCGGTCGTTGGTAGGATACAGTAATCCGTCATTATCATAAGCGATGTCAAAATCCCAGACAGGAGAGAAATAAAACTTATCCTCATTCCGGTATTTATACATAAACACGCTCCAAAAAGAATCGGGATTACCGGATATTTCCTGAATGAGAAAGCGATTAATAAATGTTTCCACATCTAAATACTTTCGAAATCCATTCTGTGCATCTTTATAATTATAGGAGAAAAAAGATTTTTCAAACCATTCAAAATGAGATTTGATAGCGTATTTTTGTTCGGGGATAATATCTTCGTCTTTGGGATATTTTATGGTTACAGGAATTTGTTTGAGATTAGACCGGAACCAAGCTTGTTCGGCATCGGCATAAGCATCCATTTCGATAAAATAACCTCCGGATTCTTCGATATCCACCCGGTTATTTCCGGCTTCTATATTGTAA
This sequence comes from Bacteroidia bacterium, assembly GCA_026000155.1. Lineage (GTDB taxonomy): Bacteria > Bacteroidota > Bacteroidia > Bacteroidales > Azobacteroidaceae > Azobacteroides. The sequence continues at coordinate 27,622 of BNYG01000028.1, forward strand.
TATCCTCGGCATTTTTTGTATGAATACTGACAGTCGGCAGATTGGTGATTTGATACAATTGAGAATCATCTCCGGCGCCTTTATAACCGAAAAATTTTAATTCGGACAATTTACAATGGGAATCGCCGGGACCGACAAAGCGTACATATCGAAATCCGCGCGAACAATGGACTTCTTTTTCTGTTTGCCGATTCACCGGCGGTATTTCCGGAATAAGCAACAGGGGAATTGCATCTTCAAAATCAGGCGTATCAGCGCCTTCAAAAATGCCTAATTGAAATCGTTTACCTGCATATTCGGGGCAATAAGCCACTTTTGTAATGACATGCTTTTCGGTGAGATCCAAGCCCGTTGAGCCTGCTATATTCCCTTGCAGTTCAACGGAATTTTGAGCTGCAAGGGATGTATAGGAAAGGCATATAATCGTCAAAATAGTTGATAGTGTATTTCTCATTTTTTTACACCTTTTTCATTAGCAGAAACAGGCACCTGTTTTTTATCGGATGATTATTTTTTGAGAATAAGAATGATGACCACTTTCTATATTGATGATATAAATTCCTGTATTCAAGTCAACATTAAGCGTGTTTTGACGAAGGGAAGCTGTTTTGACCTTTTGACCTGAAAGATTGTGAATCTCTACTTTGGCAGGGAAAGAAACGCCTTGAAATAGGATTTGTCCTTCTTTAGCAGCAATCGTAACCGGCCGGTCATTTACTTTCTTGATGCCGGATTCTCCCTGTGTATTTTCGATATAGAGTTCTTTTATTGTCCACCAAACAAATTCATCAACCGATCCTGTCTGAACGATTTTTACGTGTTGAGCAGTCAGGGCAACGGGAAGATTGATGATGGTTAAGCCGGGAGTTCCGTTTCCTGACATGACCACATCGCCCCAATTGTCACCATCATCCGATACATAGATTTCATATCCGCGGGGATAATCATTGGCGGATTCGTCGTTGTCAATGATAATCCGGTTGAATGTTTGCGCTCGGAACATGTCAACCGCTATCCATTCTCCTCCCGTCTGAGCCTGTCCCGATGTCCAACGACTGTAACGGTCGCCATCTATGATGTGTTGAGGAACATTTTCTCCCTCAGCCATCGATGCGGTGGCTTTCCAATACGTCCGGTCATAATTTCCTTGTGCTTTTAATTGTGCACAGAATAAGCAACATAAAATGCTTGCTGTTAATAATAATGTACTTTTTTTCATGATTGTAGCATTTAAAAAATTAATAAATATATAAATCAGACTGTTTTTGTGTTTCATCGTATAACATTAATATACAATCACTTTCTTTCTCTCCAC
>BNYG01000029.1 GCA_026000155.1 Bacteroidia bacterium
TTTTGGTGTTTATTACAAAAAACAAAGCACATGTCTTTCATTCAATTATCCAAAAATCTGTATCCATACGTGAAGCCCTATCGTTGGTTAGTATTTTTCACGCTTGCCTTAACGATTATCGGTTCCCTGACGGCTCAGGTCAATGCCTGGGTATTGCGCTATACCGTTGATCAAATTGCCTCTTTGCTCGAAAAACACGAACTGTTGAAGACCGGTTTGCATATTCTGGTTACTATTTCCATTATATTGATTGTCAAAGAAATAATCAATTCATTTATTCAATTCGGACAAAAATATTACGGTGAAAAATTACGTATTTATGTGGCGCGTGATTTGGCGCAAACCGTTATTGAAAAGGTGCTTACTTATCGTTTGGCATTTTTCACGTCCGGAGGCAATCAACCCGGGAAACTTCAAACCCGGATTGATCGCGGGGTGGAAAGCCTTACCCGTTTGGTACAGAATTTCTTTATTGATATTCTTCCGCTTTTTGCCAATGCCATTGTCGCCTTGGCGATGATGTTCAATGCCAATTTTTATGTCGGATTGGCAGGACTGGCCATTATTCCGGTTTATTTTTACCTGAGTGTGACACAGGCCAAAAAGATGAGCGGTTCGCGCCGGGGCATTAAAGACCTCCGGGAAAATAAAAGCCAGGGCATATTGAGTATCCTGGAATCCATCACAGTCATCAAATCGTTTATCCGGGAAGATATCGAAGCCGAAAAGCAGTTGGTGTTGCAAAACGACCTGACGGATAATCAGATGAAAGTGCGAAAGGTAAGTTTCCTGTTCGACGGATTGAAAAGTTTTACGGAACAAATCGGGGTGGTGATCATCATCATTCTGACGGCTTATTTGGTATTGACCGGACAAATGACTATCGGCGCTATCATGTTCCACATCATGCTGTTTAACAATGTGTCCGCACCCATCCGGCAATTGCACCGCATTTACGACCAAATGAACGATGCGCTGATTTATTCCGAAAGTTTCTTTGCCGTTTTGGATGCCGACCACGAAACCGAACCCTCCGGAACGTACCGACCGGAAAAAGTAAAAGGAAAATTTGAATTGAAAAATGTCAATTTTACGTATCCGGGCAATAAAGAACGGACCTTGTTTAATATCAACATGGAGATTTTTCCAGACCAAAGTACAGCCTTAGTCGGTTTATCCGGCGCCGGTAAAAGCACTTTAATCAACCTGTTGGATAAATTCTATCAACCGGATTCCGGGAAAATTCTGTTAGACGGTGTGCCGTTAGCAGAATACGATACGACCTTTTTGAGGGATAATATCGGTTTGGTATTGCAGAAAAACCATATTTTTAACGGAACGATTGAAGAAAATATTCGTTACGGAAATCCGCAAGCCACGTTTGAAGAAATTGTGGACTCCGCTAAAAAATCGTATATCCATGACCAGATTATGACCTTGCCCCAGCAATATGAAACGTCCGCGCTTGCTTTGTCCGGTGGTCAACAGCAAAAAATAGCCATTGCCCGCATGTTTTTGAAAAATCCGCCGATTATTTTCTTGGATGAACCGACCGCCAGCTTGGATGCAATCTCTACCGAACAAATTAAAAACAGTTTAGATGCCATCAAGAAAGACCGGACGGTGATTACCATTTCGCACAGCATTTCGCAAATCATTGATTCTCATTGTATTTACGTCATGAAAAACGGCTATATTGTGGAATCGGGTACGCATGATGAGATTTATCATCTCGACGGTACTTACAAAGAAATTTTCGATGCCATGGCACGCAGTCTGAACATTGATAAAATTTCAAAAACATTGGAGTGATAGATAAAGATTTTTGATTGTGTTTCTTTTTCAATAAAAATTAGTATTTTTGTCCGAAGTTAGGCTGTTTCTTGTTATCCATCAATTTTAAACAATTGTGAAACAATTCATAAAGAATATTCTTCTATTGTATGTATTGCATACGTGGGCTATATCAAGCATGGTGGCTCAAGATGTAAAATATGGCCTTGCATTTAATTCTTTTGAAGTAGTACAGGAAAAACGCACCGGATTAAACCTGACTCCTTCCGAACCCTTTTCATTCCCGAATGGTTTTTCTTTATCTTTTGATATTTGTTTTCGATCCAATTCCGGATTCAACTATGGTTATGTGTTCCGGATGATAGGTCAAAACGAGCAACATGTTGATTTCCTGTTAAATGAAACCAATCTGCTTATAACCCATTCACTGGGTAAAACCATTGCTGTTTTTTCGTTCAATGAAATCAATTACACACGCAACACTTATTTCCCTTTTGAAATACAGTTTGATATTGAGAACAGCACACTGAATATCACATTGAAAGACAAAAAAGTTTCTACCCAAATGGCTTCTATGAAAGATTTTAAGGAAGTAAACATTGTCTTCGGCAAATGTAGTTATCCTCAATTTCAAGTCAGCGACGTCCCTAAAATGTCAATCAAAGACATCCGCATCCATAACCGGCAAGGAGATACGGTTCGCTTTTGGCCGCTATCCAAGCACATTCAAAAGGGGGTTTTCGATGAATTGAAAAAACAATTGGCCTCTGCCGAAAATCCACAATGGATATTGGACAGTCATGCCGTATGGAAAAAACAAATTTCTTTTGACACAAAATATAATCCTCAAATTGCTTATAATCAGGATAAAAGTAGTGTTGCCATTTTTGATCAGGCGTCTTTTTATTCATACAACCTTCCGTTACATTCTCTGCAAAAAGAGAAATTAGCCGGAGAAATTCCTGAAAACTATTATACCAATCAAACGGGATATAATCCATTGACTCATGCTTATTATTCTTACTTGGAGGTTAAGGATGACATTATCACCTACGATACAATAACCAATAGCTGGAACAGTATAAGGGATAAGGAACGAACCAATGCCTGGTATTGGCATCACAACAAGTTTATATCTCCTTTCGATAGTTGTCTGTACGTATTTGGAGGTTATGGACACCACAAATACAACAGCGCCATCCATAAATATGATTTTAAAACGCAATCATGGGAAGAATTGCATTTCAATGGTGATCAAATTCAACCTCGCTATTTAAGCGGGCTGGGCGTCCTGGATGAACATAGAATGCTTATTTTTGGAGGTTACGGCAGTGAAACCGGCGCTCAGGAACTGTCTCCTCAAAACTATTACGATTTGTATGTGGTGGATATAAAAGAGATGACTGTCAAAAAGCTATGGGAATTAACACCTCCCAAAGACAACTTTGTTGTGGCAAACTCTCTGGTTGTGGACACTTTGAATAAGTGTTTTTACGCTTTATGCTTTCCGCAGCAATTATATAACACCTCACTTTTTTTAGGAAAATTCTCCATGGAAAGACCCGGTTATGAAATCTTAGCCGATACGATTCCCTTTGCTTTTCAGGATATTTATTCCTATGCGGATTTGTTTTTGAATAAAAAAACCGATGAATTGATCGCCATAAGCTCTTCACCTGCCGCTTCGGATTCAACCGCTACCGTTTCCATTTATTCACTCACATATCCTCCGTTGAGCGCGAAGGATTTATATCAAAAGGAGAAAAAGCATGGACTATCCGGATCAGGAATGATTATTTTCCTTTTCATCCTGTCCGGTTTGTGTGGCGGTATGGTGTATTATTTCAAGAAGAGGAAAAATATAAAACAAGAAATGCAGAATTCCCCAACGATTCCGGATTTACCGCCGGATCGTGTTGAAAGCAATGAATCGTCTAAAACCCGGATCGACAAGCGCGCCATTTTTTTATTTGGCGGATTCCGGGTAATTGATAAGGACGGTCGCGATGTAACCGGAGAGTTTTCTCCTTTATCCAAACAATTATTCCTCATCATATTGTTGAATACCTTGAAAGGTGGCAAAGGGATAGCTTCCTTAAAACTCAGAGAAACCCTTTGGTTTGACAAAACGCAAGAAAGTGCAAGAAATAACAGAGGGGTAATATTAAGTCGATTAAGACATATTTTTGAACAAGTGGGAATGATTACTATTGACAACAAAAATTCACATTGGACTATTGAGTTGGGAGATGATGTCTATTGCGATTATTACGAGGCAATTACCTTGATGAAACGATTAAAGAACGATGTTATTCCAAATAATAAAGATGTTCATGAATTACTTTTGATAGTATCCGCAGGAGGAATGCTACCGAACCTTCAACTGGATTGGATCGATTCATTTAAAGCAGACTTCTCAAATGACCTGATTGATACTTTGCTCTATATTGTGCAACACCCCCATCCGAAATTATCGCCTCAAAACCAAATTGATTTGGCGGATGCCATTTTTATTCATGATTCTCTGAATGAAGATGCCCTTAAAATAAAATGCAAGACCTTGTTCAATATGGGAAAAAACGGATTGGCTAAAGATGTTTATACTTCCTTCGTAAAAGAATATGACGCTTCCTTCGGTTCAAAATTTAAATACTCTTTCGACCAAATTGTTTCCTGATTCATAACTTATCCGACTCAAAATTTTATACAAATTTATTTATAAATCCTTACCCTGTAAAATTAATGCCTCATTAACTGTTTCGTTAGTCGCTATATTAACGCTGGCGTTAAATATTCCATCCGACATTTGCATCGAATTTTTTTATAATGACAATTTAAAAAATCTATTCATGAAAATCCATCTATTAAAAACACTCAAAAAGAGAGAAAACCATTTTCTCCTGAATGAAAATTCGTTGCTCCGAATTTTTATGGTATTGTTAATCTATTGTATTCCTGTTCAACAGGGAAATGCTCAAACGGGAAAAACGATTACAGGAAAAGTTTCCGACACCCAGGGAGAAACTATTATTGGAGCATCCGTAAGTATTCAAGGGACTTCCCGGGCAACAATTACAGATGTTGATGGGAATTTTTCCTTAGATCTTCCCGCCGATGCAGCTTCCAATGCCGTTTTACTGATAAAATACCTTGGCTATGCGGATAGCCGGCAGGCAATCGGGAATACTACCCATTTTAATATTATTCTGAAAGAAGATGTACAACGATTGGATGAAGTGATTGTCGTTGGTTTCGGTACGCAGAAACGGGTATCGCTGACGGGATCTATTGCTGCCGTAACCAGTGACGAATTGATCGCCACCAAGAATACCAATGTGCAGAATATGATGACCGGTAAATTACCCGGACTTCGTGTTGTTCAAAATACTTCAGAACCCGGATCGTTCACCAATGACATGGATATCAGGGGACTGGGCAGCCCGCTGATTGTTATTGACGGGGTACCCCGGGGCGAGCTTCCCCGAATGGATCCCAACGACATTGAAAGTATTTCTATCCTGAAAGATGCTTCCGCCGCTGTTTATGGCATTCGCGCTTCCGCCGGTGTTGTTTTGATTACCACCAAAAAGGGAGAAAGAGGAAAAACCAAGATTGAATATTCCATGCGCTACGGTCTTCAGCATCCATCCGAAATTTTGAATCCGCTGGGAGCGCATGACCGCGCCGTTTTATTTAATGAGACTACCATGCGCAATACCGATAATCCATCGCGAATGTACGGAGAGGATTATTTTACCGGCTTGGAAAACGGACTCTATCCGGATACCGACTGGTATAGCTTGGTGCTGCGGAAAACAGCTCCGGAACAGCAGCACAATATCGCCATCAGTGGAGGAAGCGAGAAAATGGATTATTATGTAAACTTCGGTTATACGGATCAAGGCAGTTTTTTTGTTACAAATTCGGCAAACTACAACCGGTATAATTTGAGGAGCAACCTCAATTCTCAAATTACAAAAAATTTGAGAGCAAGTGTTAAATTGAATGTGATTATGGACGAAACAAATCGTCAAGCGACAGAATCCATTCAGATTTTCCCTGCCTTGTGGCGCGCTAAACCCAACGACCCCTTGTATGCCAACGATACCGCTCCTTTCTATTACCACCCGGATGACGTCTATAATACGGTAACGTTGATACATCCGGAATTGAGCGGGCATGTTAAAAACAAGAAAAACATGTTCCAATCCAATGCGGAATTAGTTTATGATGTGCCGCTGGTGCAGGGTTTATCCGTCAAAGGAATGTTTAGTTATGACAAAACGATAGACGATAATGAAACCTACAGAAGGGCGTTTGATGAATATCGTTATAATGCCGGGAATAATTCCTATCAGACCTATACCCGGAATACGCCGACCAATCTTCGCCGTTATTTTGCTTCCGGCAGTTCGTCGCTATGGCAATTGTCATTGAGCTATAACCGGGTATTTAACGAAAGTCACAATGTAAATGCGCTGGTTCTTTATGAAGAGAACTCGAATGAAGGCTATAATTTTGCGGCGCAACGTGAATTTGCGATTCCGATTCCTTATTTGGCTGCCGGAAATTCAGCGAATCAATCGGGAACAGGAAGCATGCCGAGTGAATCCGTATCAAAAGCATACGTAGGAAGATTCAATTATGATTACAAAAGTAAATATTTGGTTGAATTTTCTTTCCGCCGGGATGGATCTTCTAAATATTCTCCCCGCAAGCGCTACGGATTTTTTCCGGGTGTATCAGCCGGTTGGCGCGTATCGGAAGAATCATTCATCAAAAATAATATTTCGTTTCTTCAAAATCTGAAATTGCGTGCTTCTTACGGCGAATTAGGAAATGACGGCGGGCTGGCCTATCAATTTATAGACGGATTCGATTATCCGATAACAGCCGGCGGTTATGACCGGATAGGGATACCCAGAGGATATATATTCGGATCCAGTTTCGTCAATGGGATAGGCTTTCGCAACGCAGCCAATCTTTCGACTACCTGGACTACTTCAGTCATGAAAAATATAGGACTTGATGCCGACTTGTGGGGTGGACTTTTGGGAATTTCAGCAGAAATTTTCCAACGTGATACGCGCGATATATTAACCAATCCGGATGTAGTGGTTCCGGGAACATTCGGTACCGGATTATCGCAGGTTAATTTAAATGCCGATCGCAATAAAGGTTTTGAGATTGAGCTGAGACACCGGCATAAAGTGGCTGATTTCAGGTATGGTTTTGCAGGACACGTGGCTATGACACGGCACATGATAACGAAAAGATTACAACCGGATCGTTCTAATTCGTATGATTATTGGAGAAATAATCAAATAAACCGCTATGATGATATTTGGTTTGGAAATGGAGCTGCAGGGCAGTACACCACGAATGAACAGGTTCAAAATTCGATCTATGCGGATGGCACCACCCTGCCGGGAGATTATATCTATGAAGACTGGAATGGAGACGGCGTAATTAATAATGAAGATAAGCATCCGATAGCAACCACAATTGGTGCGGGCGACAACGCCAATAACCTGAGAAACCGTCCGTTGATGAATTTTGGATTCTCTATTGACGGAGATTACAAAGGATTTGATCTCAATATGTTGTTCCAAGGCGCTGCCATGTCTTATGTTTCGTATGGAGACCAATTACTGAATCCTTTGTCTTGGGACGGAAATGCGCTTGAAATCCTTTTTGACAGATGGCATCCGGTAGATCCGGCAGCTAATCCATACGATCCGGCAACTGAATGGCTATCAGGATATTATGCCTATGGAAAAACCAGACCGGCTATAGATTCTAATTTTGCTATTCAAAACGGAGCCTATCTGCGTTTGAAGAGTATAGAAATCGGTTATACGATTCCGAAAACATTACTGTCTAAAATAGGAGCACAACGCTTACGTATTTTTGTCAATGGATACAATCTGCTGACCATGACTAAAGTACGGGGTTTGGATCCGGAAAAACCGTCGGAGAATGGCGGCGCTATCTATCCTCTCAACAAAACATTCAATTTTGGTGGTAATATAACTTTCTAATTAAAAAAACGATATGAAAAAACATAATAAACAGTTAGCATTTGTATGGATATTTTTCCTCTCTTTTTTGGGAGCTTGTGTGGATATTGATATTCCTCCCAAAAGTATTCTGGTCCCGGAGTTGATCTATAACGAAGAAGGCATAAAGGCTTATTTTGCAGGGATATATAATCACTTGCCCATGGAAGATTTCAAATACAGTCCGGGAGAAGATAATCAAGGATTTTTCAGACCTCTGAATATAAACACTTACGGTCAAAGAACCGGTGAGTTTTTTAACCGGGGGAATGTGGGTAATCGCAGACACGGAACAGGGTATTGGAACGAAGGTTTCAAAATTATACGTCAAGCCAACAGGTTGATAGAAGGCTTGCCTGCTTATGCCGGTACGTTGGCAGGAGCTGAAAGCTGGATTGCTGAAGCTAAATTTGTACGTGCATACGTTTATTTCCAGTTGGCAAAGCGCTATGGAGGAATGCCCAAAATAACGGTTCCGCAAGCATATGACCCCGATGATCTGACATCTTTATGGGTGAAACGGATCAGCCATGCGGATACGTATGATTTCATTTTGGCCGATTTAGACGAAGCGATTGCAGGGATGAATCCTGCAAGCGAAGCCGGACGAGCCAATAAATACGTAGCAGCCGCATTTAAAAGCCGGGTTGCTTTGACGGCCGGGACGACTGCCCGCTATGGAGCGATGAAATTTCCGGATTGGGAAATGGATGGTGTATTATTGCAAGGTATTCCCGCCGATCGTGCCAATGGTTATCTCAAACAAGCTTGGGATGCCGCCAATCTGGTGGCGGAAGGCGGCTATTCGTTGCACAGAGGAAACGGCGACCCAACCGCTAATTATGCGGAAATATGGGAAAAGGCAGATGCGAATAAAGAATCCATTTTCCTTCGGAAATATAATAAACTGGATTTTGTGCATGCATACGATGCCGTCATGTGTCCTCCCCGTATGACCGTCACTTATGGCGACCGTTTTAACCCTACATTGGATTGGGTCGAATTATTCGACGGACTGCCTCTTGATCCGAATACAGGTCATTTCAGCGGTTTGGATGCAGATGGAAATTACATTGTTTATGATGACTGCCGCCAACTGTGGAAGGATGTGGAGCCTCGTTTGAGGGCTAATCTTTTACTTCCGGGAGAAACGTACAAGGGCGTTCAGTTGGATATGCGTTCAGGAATTTTTATTCCTGAGATAGATCCTGAAGTAGATAAATTTAAAAAATTCAGTCGGGATGATGGAGTTATTGCTGAAAATTACCCCAACTGGCCTGTAACGGATAACTTGTTTACTTCCAATAAGATTCTTCGTTCTACGAATGATGCCCGGGTTCAAAAAGATCCGTATGAATATACCACAGCTTCCGGAACTACTCTCAATATATTTAAAATGGGACAAGACGGTCCCAAATCACACAATTCAGCCGGTAATAACTCATTGACAGGTTTTCATGGGAGAAAATATTTGAATCTGTCTTTGTCTGTTGCCGAAACGGATTTACATCAATCAACACAGTCCTGGATCGAAATTCGGTATGCCGAGGTGCTGCTCAACCGTGCCGAAGCAGCCATAGAATTAGCTCAAAACGGAGAGCCGGTGTATGGAACCGTCAATATGCTTCAGGATGCCTTTGTGTGTATCAACGATATACGCGACCGCGCCGGCGCTAAGCTGTTGACGAATGTGTCTGAACTTTCAATGGATCCGGCTTATACCAATTGGAGTAAACCCGGACCGAAAGGACAAGGCGGATTTGTGGAAGCGCCTAATCGTGGATTGCAAATTGTGCGTGTAGAGCGATATAAAGAACTTGCTTTCGAGTCAAAAATCTACTGGGATTTGAATCGTTGGTTTACTGCGGATACCCAAATCAACCAATACAGAAAAAGAGGCCTGTATGCTTTTATGTTCTGTAAAGGAGCCACAGTGAATAGCTACGGTAACCCCGAAGGCAAATATATTTATGACGCCCGTGCTACGGAAAGTGGAAGTGACCGGGTCACAGTAGGTATCAATGACTACTACGAAACGATTCCTGGAGGCGAGTTGAAAAACAATCCTTATTTACAAAAAAATAGAAATCAGTAATATTTATAATATCAAATTATGAAGAAGTTAGAAAATTTTATGATCCTCTTATTATTCGCAATATTGGCAGTAGCCTGCGAGATGGATAATTATGACGGACCGGACGCAATCATTCAAGGCGTTATATACGACAGTGAAACGAAAGCGCCGCTACAAGTGGAGCATGGTTCCGGCATTATCAGGCTGAGAGAGATCAGCTGGGCTAAAGGAGATACATTAGCTTATGTCGGATCACAAAGACTGAACGTGATGCAAGATGGTACGTATAAAAATACGAAATGGTTTTCGGGCGAATATCTGATGATGCCTCATAACGGTCCGTTTTACCCGTATGATGATGAAAAATTGGACGGAGACGATGCCGGAGAATTAGTGACGATAAAAGGGACGACCACCAAAGATTTTACGGTGACACCTTTTTTATCTTTAACCTGGGTGGTTGAACCGGTTCTTCTTCCGGACAACCGGATTCGTTGTGTGATCCGTTTCAAAGGAATCAGAAAGCAGGATATGAAATGCCGGATGTGAAGGAAGCTTGGTTGCAAATTTCAAGAGTGGTGAAAGCTTCTGCCCGGGATTTGAATCTGTTCCCTGTTTCAATTAAACCGGCGAATGATATGGAAGGCCAGGACATTGAGTTCGTTAGCGCCATACCGGTAAAATATACCGGAAAGAGTTATTTTGTCAGGGTGGTAATGAATTGCCAAACCGCTGCGGGTAAACCGGAGACAAATTACCAGGGCGTAGGTTCGAATAACTGTACGACAGTGGTGGAAGTGAAAGTTCCCTGAAGTTTTTCAATAGAGTTTTTTAATATTTAAGAAAGAAAGACAAAGGCGAACAGGCCTTTGTCTTTTTTACTATGCGGGAGTTGCTTTGATGGTTGGACATTGCTTTATAAATTTTCCATCCGGCAACCTATCTCTTTTCCGGCAAAAGCAATTGCCAGAAGAGACGTGGCATGTCGCGTCTCTACACCGGCATCAAATCGTTCGGCGTAGTGCTTTTCCCTGATTTGTTTGATAGCAGCATCCAGCAATTTGGGCAAGGCCTGCTTCTTCACTTGATATTTCACTTCGGCGATGATGGTGTGTTCGGGAAGTTTCCAGACCGCATCTATTCGCCCTTTATTTGTACTCACCTCGCCGGAAACATCAAAACCGAGCAATTTGAGCCAAAGTAACAGCAAGGAATGGTAGTATTTTTCTTGTCCGATATGTAATTGATAAGGAATATATGCCAACATTTCGCGCAAACTCTTTTCGAACTCACCGACATCATGAGCCAAAAGTTGCTTTTGCATACCTCGAATCAACGCTTGCTCTTGCTCTACAGGATAATAACTATAAGCGCTCAGCAAGTATTGCAGCAGCGACTCTTTGACTTCCGAATTAGATAATCCAATCGTGTAGGTTGGTTCTCCAAAATTCATTTCTCTGTGCTTAATGGTCAAATAACCGGTTTGAAAAAGCAAAGGGATTTCACTGATTGCTTGTGGGTTGAAACTGTCAAAGGCAGATGGATTCACTATCAAAGGCTCTAAAATAGGCTCTATTTGATTGTTTTTTTTAAGAATTTCAATCAAGAAAGTAGGAGTGCCTGTACGAAACCAATAGTTATCAAACCGTTTAGCGCTAAAAAACGACAAAGTGGAAAAAGGATTGTAAATAAAAGTACTTCCGTCCCAAGAATAGCCATCGTACCAATACCGAATTTTATCTAATAATGCTTGATTGGATACGCCGAAAAGGTTAGCTAAATCATGGAGGCGTTCCCCAAAATTATCCTCCAATTCCTGTTGTGTGTAGCCGCAAATGCCGGCAAAATCATCTGTCAAAGTGATGTCATTCAAGTTGTTGAGTCCTGAAAATATGGACATCCCTGAAAACTTGGATACACCCGTCAAAAAAACAAAACACAGATGTTCATCTGTCGCTTTCAGCACTTGATAAAAATCGTGAAGGATATTCTTATTTGCTTCCTGAACCTCCGGATTCAACATATTATCAATAATGGCTTTGTCATATTCATCAATTAAAACGACCACTTGCTGACCGGTGGTTTGATGAAGTTTTTCAATTAATTCTGCAAAACGTCCGGGAAGTTGAGAGCTTATAAAATTTATTTGATAGGCCTCAGCGGTTATTCTCAAAAAATCGGTCAAGGAATCAACTAATTCCTCCGGACTGCGATTAGCCGTTTTGCCAAAATCAATCCGGATAACGGGATGATTTAATTGCGCCCAATCCATCTTATCTTCAATCCAAAGCCCCTTAAACAATTCTTTTTGACCACTAAAAATAGATTCTAAGGTACTGACAAGCAGTGATTTACCAAATCGCCTCGGACGAGAAAGAAAATAAACTTGACCGGATGTTATCAAGCGATGTATCTCTTTCGTCTTATCCACATATAAATAATTGCCTTGGCGCAATTTTTCAAATGACTGTATTCCGATGGGTAAATTTTTCATAATATTCTTTTTTGGCAAAGGTAATAAATTAATTATTTTTTTACTATCTTTGCCCCTCAAAAATAAACTCTTAGGGATTAAAATAAAAATAGCATGAAGAGATACCAATTGGCAAACAATATCTTAGGATGGGTAGTGTTTGTTATTGCAGCGGTTGTTTATTTAATGACCATCGAACCCACAGCCAGTTTTTGGGATTGTGGCGAATTTATCGCATCTGCGTATAAATTGGAAGTAGGCCATCCGCCCGGAGCGCCCATTTTCATGTTGATGGGTAATCTCGCTTCGCATTTTGCCTCCGAACCTTCCCAGGTTTCCCTGATGCTGAATGCTCTTTCGGCTACTTTTAGCGCATTGACTATCCTGTTCCTTTTTTGGACGATTACACATTTGGTGCGGAAAATTGTCTGGAAAGACGAACAACAGGCCATGAGTCTGTCGCAATTGATTACGATTGTGGGCGCGGGCGCTGTCGGCGCTTTGGCTTACACTTTTTCCGATACTTTCTGGTTTTCGGCGGTGGAAGGCGAAGTCTATGCTTTCTCTTCCTTGATGACAGCAGTCGTATTCTGGCTGATCCTTAAATGGGAAGATGTGGCCGGTGAACCGCATTCCGACCGGTGGTTGATCCTGATTGCGTATCTCATGGGGGTTTCCATTGCTATCCACTTGTTGAATTTGCTCTGTATTCCGGCGATTGTACTGGTGTATTATTTCCGCAAAAACGCCCAACCGACTTTGAAAGGCGCTGCCATTGCGCTCTTGATTTCGTTCGGTATTTTGGCGGCTATTCTCTACGGATTGGTTCAAGGATTGGTAGAAGTTTGCGGATGGTTTGAATTATTGTTTGTGAATGGATTCCACTTACCTTACAATTCCGGAGTCATTTTTTATTTGTTTCTTGTTTTTGGCGTTTTGTCCTGGGCGATTTGGGAAACCATGAACGATTCCAGAAACTTGCAACGAGCGAAAATTGCCTTTATCATCGCAATCGTATTGCTGGGAATTCCTTTCCTGGGAAGCGGCATCGGATTGGGAATATTGATTATTGCGGCTTTAGTCGCTTATTTGTTTCTGTCTAAAAAAGTGAATCCGGCGGCATTGAATACCATATTAACCGGATTATTGGTCATCACGATCGGTTATTCTTCGTATGCCCTGATAATGGTTCGTTCGGCAGCCAATACGCCGATGGATCAAAATTCACCGGAAGATATCTTTACCTTGCGGGAATATCTGAGCCGGGAACAATACGGTGAAACGCCTTTGTTTCATGGACAAACCTTTGTTTCCGAAGTAAAATACGAAGCCAAAGGAGGTATGATGGAAGCCGTTATGAAAGACGAAGGTCCTGTCTGGGGACAAATTCCGAAACGGGACGCTTCCGAAAAAGACCGCTATTACGAAGTGGACCGTAAAAAACACTATGTGTATGTAGAAGAATTAAGTACCTTATTTCCAAGGATGTACAGTTCAGATGCACGGCACATACAAAGCTATAAAAGTTGGTCGAATTTCAAAGGGAAGCGAGTGCGGGTATCCTCTCCGCGAGGAAACAAATGGGTGGTTAAACCTACTTTTGGCGAAAACCTGCGCTTTTTCTTCGATTATCAGGTGAATTTTATGTACTGGCGCTATTTTATGTGGAATTTCGCCGGCAGGCAAAACGATATCCAGGGAAGCGGAGAAGTTTCCAACGGCAACTGGATTACTGGAATCAAGTTTTTGGATCAATACCGTGTAGGTCCGCAAGACGATATGCCGGACAGCATTGCTAAAAATAAAGGTCACAATAAATATTACATGCTGCCGCTATTGCTGGGTATAATCGGCATTTTCTTCCAGGTTTATTCGGGTAAAAAAGGTACGGAACAATTCTGGGTGACTTTCCTGCTGTTTTTCATGACCGGTTTGGCGATTGTCGTTTATCTGAATCAAACGCCTTTCCAACCGCGTGAACGAGATTATGCCTACGCCGGTTCTTTTTATGCTTTCTGTATCTGGATTGGTATCGGTACGGCAGGCATTATCAGAGGATTGAAATACCTCAAACTCCCGGATACGGCAGCGGCTCCCGTGGGTGTTCTGCTCGGCTTATTGATTCCTTTGCAAATGGCCTCCCAGACTTGGGACGATCATGACCGTTCGAACCGGTATGTCGCCCGCGATTTCGGGATGAATTACCTGACTACCTGCGAACCGAATGCCATTATTTTTACCAATGGCGATAATGATACGTTCCCGTTGTGGTATGCACAGGAAGTGGAAGGATACCGGACGGACGTGCGCGTATGTAATTTGAGTTACCTGCAAACCGACTGGTATATTGATCAGATGAAACGCCAGGCATACGACTCCAAACCGCTTCCGATTGATTGGAAAAAATACGAGTATGCGAGAGGGCAACACGAAGCAGCTTATTTGCTGGATGAATATAATGAAATGACCGTAGAGGACGCATTAAACCGGATTAAGTCGGATAATTTACAAGATAAAAAGATGGCGAAATATGGCTTTGAAGCGGATAATGTGCCTACTTACAAGATAACGATACCCATTGATTCGGCGGCAGTCATTGCTTCCGGATTGGTAAAACCGGAAAATGCGGCCTGGATACCTCCTTATCTATTGGTGGATCTGGGCGAACGCCGCAATGCAAAAGGGGAACCGACTACCGCTGCGAAAACATACTTGGCCAAGCATGAAATGATGATCCTGGATATGTTGAAAAACAATTCCGACTGGACGCGCCCGATCTATTATGCGATCACCGTAAGTTCTGACCAATACCTGAGGCTCGAACCTTATTTCCGGCAGGATGGAGTGGCTTACCGCGTGATGCCTTTTGAAGCGCTCAAATATCAGCATATCAATACGGATGTTTTGTACGACAACGTAATGAATAAGTACAAATACGGCAATCTGGAACAACCGGGTCTTTACATAGATGAAAACAGTGCGCGGATGGCCAATACGTTCCGTATCATTTTCAGCCGCTTGGCACAGGCATTAGCAGATGAAAACGATTCGATACGGGCTGAAAAAGCAGCGGATTATTGTTTGAAGGCGATTCCTTCCTACAATGTTCCGTATGATTATTATGCAGTCGGCGACTTGGCGAACGTTTATTACAGAATCGGTCAGACGGAAAAATCAAATGACTTGTATTCGCAACTGATGGAAATTTCCCTGAAAAATTTGAATTGGTACAACCGTTTGAATAACAGGGACTATATCTCCGTATTGAGCGATGTCAGTAAAAATCTTGCCAATTTGCAAGAGATGATATATCATTTTTCGCAAAATAATAAAGACTTGTTTGAAAAATATTACCCGGAATTTGCACAATATATGGATCGTTATCAAAAAATTACCGATCCAAAACAAAGAGGAGGGTCAAATCGCTAAATTATGTTGATTGAACGACCTCCCTTTTTATACCGGGCGTTTTTCCCGGGCGCTCACTGGCGGTTTCATAAAGAAGAAAAAGTAGTTTATCTGACTTTTGACGATGGTCCTATTCCCGAAATGACCCCTTGGGTATTGGATGTATTGGATCAATACCATATCCGGGCGACCTTTTTTTGTGTGGGAGATAACGTACGGAAATATCCTCATATTTATCGCGAAATAATGGAAAGAGGTCATTTGACGGGAAACCATACGTTCCATCATCTTCAGGGATTGAAAGTGAGGTCAAAAACTTACTTGAAAGATATACAGGAGGCGGAAGAACGGATAGAGAGCAAACTGTTCCGGCCGCCTCACGGCCACATGCGCTTACCCCAGTTTTTTAACTTGCGAAAACGCTATGATGTCATCATGTGGGACGTAGTCACCCGCGATTACAGTTGCCTGATGACGCCTGAACAGGTATTTGACAATGTGAAAAAATATACGCGCAACGGATCCGTCATCGTTTTTCACGATTCCTTAAAAGCCGAAGAAAAAATCAAATATGCCTTACCCAAATCCATTGAATGGCTGCTGGAACAAGGCTATCAATTTCGATTAATTGGAGAGTAAAAAGATGCCTCCGGTAGAAAGTATTGATGTGACCGGTACAGCCAATCATGCTGCTGCTACGGTAAAAGGAAAAGTATTTAATTTTGTAAATGAAATTTAATAATAGCTTCAAATGAAAAAACAGTAAAAAAATAAAGACATATTGATAAAGCATTTGCTTTGTTATTTGTGATTTTTCCGAATAATCGCCAAATTGAAAGAAAAAATAGTCACATAGTAATGAAAGTGAATGCCCGTGTTTTGAGCATTGGCTTTCTTAATTCGTGACTATTGGGTGTTTGGCGATACCTCGGAGAATAGAATAAGATAAGTTCCATGCTTTTTTATTATCCACAATGGAACTTTTTGTATCCAAAGTGGATATACATTTATAGAGATTGTTATACAAGAAATGAATACTTTTGTACCGCGACATTTTGGATTGAAAAAAAGGTTTCGGAAAGTCCACTTTCTGTTGCGAAAAATGAAGAAAAATTTGATTTTAATGCTGCTGCTTTTAACAGGAGCAGTAAGTATGACCGGTCAGGAATTACTGTATGACGGACAGGAAATGGTAGTACAAGGAAATGTGGTGAATAAGGGAAAGATAAAATCCATGATACCCATTGAATTGCGAGGTGAGAACGCTAAGATCGACAATCTTGAAGGGGAAGGAAGTGAAATATTTGCCGCAGGTATGATTGTTGGTGAAGGCACCTTGGTGGATAACAAGGGTACGCTAATCATTGGCGAAGCGCCCAGAGAGTTAGTTATTGGAAGTAATCATTACAGTATTGGTGATTTTGGTGCAGCAGGTGTTTGGATGACGGAGAATTTGCGGGAAACCACTGGTTTGACTGAGAATGCTTCCGGTACAAACAGTACTAACAAGCAGTACACTCACGTCAACAAAAGTGCCATAAATGATGTAGCCTATGGTTTGCTTTATAACTGGTATGGAGCAACACTTGGACAAAACGAGGTTACTGACAATCAAGGCAATCAATCCGGTCAAACTCAAATTCAAGGAATTTGTCCAACAGGATGGCATTTACCGTCTGATTATGAATGGTCTCAATTGGAAGAAGTTATTGCAAAGGAAGCTACCGGTCTTTACTCGACTACTTTGGAGGCGGATAACAGCACGGACTTCTATACAACAGCAGATTTCCGTGGAACAAACTCAGGTAGGAAGATGAAATCTACGACTGCTGTGAACGTCCAAGATACGGATGGCAGTTCCAATGCTAAAAACTTGGGCGGTTTTGAAGGTCTTCTTACGGGTTCTGTGGAGGACGGTACCTCGTCGAGGTTTGATGATCACGCGTTTTGGTGGACGAGCTCCACAGGTAGTTGGAAAACCTATGCTTACAGACGTGCATTGACTTGGAGCAAGGAAGGATCATATCGTAACCAGGCTAATGACAAATCGTTATACTATGCTGTAAGATGCAAACAAAATTAATCCACGTCGGTCAACAATCGTCCATTTGTTATTGAATCGTAGAGACAAGGCATGCCTTGTCTCTACCGATTGTCAATGCTATGGTAGCGTTAAGGAATAAAAATCACAACCGTGCAACTGCTAAAAGAGGTTGCGCGGTTGTTTTTTTATAAACGGGCAGGCACTATCGCCTGTGTGTCAAAAAATAAAACCTTATTTTCAACCTTATTAACAACAGAATAACCTAAGTAGCAAATAGAGACATTATTTATCACATTTCTTTTTATCCATTATGACAGATTATAGTGAGATTTTGAATCTGCCAAACGAAAAAAATGATCAAATATTTTCCGGATTAAAAAAATCTGCTTATTTTTGCAATATCATTTAAGCAAGTAAAACAAGAGAGGTTTTGCCCTTAACAAGTATTAATTAAAACCATTTTAAAACGATGGGAAAAAGAGAAATTTTTGAGGAAACAGACTATCTAAAGTCACTTCTTGATTATTACAATAAGTACAGAATATTTGAAAATGCTAAAGAATCTGAAAAGATAGTTGATTCGATACTTGACAGGATTTTGTACTTGAGAGAGGTATTAAAAGATTTTGATTAACAAAAGCCCCTCTTCGGAGGAAAAAAATTACAATTATGACAACAAAGCAGTCAAATTATTTTCCGGATCCGTCAATGGAAGCCGAATTTAACGAGTTTAGAAAATTGAAGACGGAAAAAGAAAAAGAAGCTTTTTATAGAAAAAGAAAAGCCGATTTTGAGAAGAAAACACAGGAAGAAAAACAAACGTACAATGAGGCAACGCAAATAGTAATAAAAGCTATCGGAAAACGGGTTGAAGAACTTATTGAAAGAGCGGAATTGGGAGCGGTTGTCAATATTAGAAAAAATCTATCGCTTGAAATCGCCTAAGAGGTTGGAATTTATTTGCACGTTACGCTCAACAAAGTCTCTATTCTTTCTTGCTCTGCCCGATAAAGTTAGGGAATAAAAATCCTAACCGTGCAACTGCTAAAAAAGCTTGCACGGTTGTTTTTTTACCAATAAGCAAGCATTATCGCCTTGGTATCAAAAAAATTGATAGCCACTCGGTATCTAACTAATTTCGTATATCTATTTCCAAAATTTATTTCAATCAGGGCACCGAGATGAACCTTTTTTCATGCACCCTTGCACTGTGCACACCAAAACATTTAAATAGCCACCGATTTGCACCGCCCAAGTGCTTTGTAGCACTGGCAAGTGAATAAAGGTTTGAAGAAAATCTATCGGGAGGAAAAAAAATAAAACTTTTCTTATCTTCATTGTAATTCCAATTTTTCACTATATTTGCAGACTGAAAAAACAGGAATATGGGTGAAAATAATTTTAATGACATTATTGTTGATTATGTTTTGAAAAATACTCCCAACAATGTGGTGCCGGTTAGTCGTATAATGGAAATATTGGATTTAAGTAAGGAAACCGCTTATCGCCGCCTTCGGAAAGAAGTTCCGTTCACTTTTGATGAAGTTTCAAAATTAGCATTGGCTCTCAATTTTTCTATTGATGAATTGATTGAAGGCAGCAAAAAGGAAACTTTTTCTTTTGATTTACAGTCGAAAATAGTTTCGCCGGCTACCAATGCCTATTTTTCTCAGTTTCAAGAATATAATAACTATTTGAAAAAATTAATTACGGCAAAACACTCGGAAATATTCATTACATTGAACGAATTTCCTCCTATATTCTTTGTTTTGTCCGACCAACTGTTCAAATTTTGCTATTTCCAGTGGCTATATTCACATTCGGAAAAACCGGTCCTTTGTTCCTTTTCCGATTTGACTTTGAATCCGCAATTATTGGCTTTGAAGGAAGAAATTTTCACTAATATTACGAAAATGGATAATGTATCCGTCATTATGTCTTCCTATGTTTATCTGCGTACCATCAAAAGCATACAGTACTATTATCAATGCAAACTGATTACTGCGGATGAACTGCTGCTGCTCAAACAGGATATGTTGGACTTTATTAATTTAACAGCAACATTAGCAAAAACCGGTTATGTGAATGACGAGACTAAAGTTGATATTGATGTTTATCTTTCTCCCTTGAATATTAATTCCAACATTCTTTTCTTGGAATATGATACAATTCGTGAAACACATTTTTGGATTTATCCAATGAATCCTTGTATCATCCGAAATCCGGAAATTTGCTCCATACAAAAAAAATGGTGTCAATCCTTAAAAAAGCAGTCGATGTTCGTTACGCTCTCCGGCGAAATTTTTCAAGCAGAATTTAACGAAAAACAGCGGGCGTATGCAGAAATTTATCTGTCTGCGAATGCTAAATTTACTTACGTTTATTGACAATTCTCCCTTTTTATAATTCCACTATTTGCGAAACAAGACCTGTTTTTTTACAAAAAATGACAATACATGTATTCAAAATGCACATATTGTCTTTTTTTTTGTGATATTCAATAGTAATGAAATAATTGACAAAAAAAACATCCATTTTATACGCAAACAGACTTTAATAAAACTGTTTTGTCTGTTTTTTGGGGAAGACTATTTTAACCTTTGCAAACGATTTAATATAGTGTATAAAAATAAAAAATTACGACAATCGGATAAGGCGGGAACATGCCATTTTTTTAACTTCATTTTTTTCATTTTCATTTTCATTCATTTTTTCAAAAAAAATGAGATAATTTCCTGCCTTTTTCCGGTTTTTTTCAATTGTCAATTAACCTTCAGGGTAAATATATATATTAATTTAAAAAGTATATCATGAAAAAAATGTTTTTTTTAATGCTGACGCTCTTAGTTTGGAGTGTAGCAATGAATGCACAAGTGACTATCGGCAGTATGGACAACCCGCACGAGGGTTCCTTATTGGATTTATCGAAGGGAACGAACCGGGGGGTTTTGTTGCCTCGCGTTTCGTTGAATGATGTATCTGTTTGGCAGCTCGAAGGCAGTTCTGTCGATGGTACTGGTATGATGGTTTACAATACGAACAACAATACTACCGGCGGTTCCGGCAGTGGCGTTTACGTTTGGAACGGTTCAGCCTGGGCTTCTATAAAATCAACTGTAACTGCCCTTAATCCAGGTGATTATGGAACTCCCAACGGCACCACTTATAATCCGTTGATGAGTGGCGTCAGTTGTATTGATGTTCGTTCGGGACAAGCCGATCCGGGTACGCAACAGTATGTTGTTACCGAAACCGGTTCAGGTTCCAAAACGATAAAGGAAGTTATCTGGACAATCAGCAAATCGGCAGATGTATTGACCTCGAACGGTGTTTCCGGTACTGGAAATGTAAATCAAAATTTGGTATTCAAGAGTCAGGCAGAACTTTTGGCATTGGCCGCAAGTACCGACCAAACCGTTACATTAACAGCTTATATCGAATATTCGGATAACACTAAAGTTCAGATAAGCAAAGCGGTTAAAATACAGAACAGGTCTTGTTGTCCGGGGTATTTGATTACTAATGGCGCTTTTGAAGGGGGGCCTTCTGCAGTAGCTATAAATTTAAACGTATCTTCAACGCTTGCATTGTTTCCTGCTGCTACAAAGAATTTGTGTGTAGGGCCTGATTTCGGTCCAAGTAGAACATGGTATTCCGTAACCGGCAATTTCTGTAATACGAATGTTCATGGCCAAGGCGGCGATTGGGATGATGGGGATAATACCTGGCGATTGCCGAATATCGCAGAATTGGCCAATATGCAAGCTATCCAAAGTTCGATACCCAATTTTGCTACGTCGTACACCTATTGGAGTAGTACCGACTACTCGGGAGATTCCAGCGACGCAGCAGTTTGGTACACCAGTGGTAGCGGCAGTACGAACCACCGCATTAAGACGGCTTACACCAATGGCGTCTATACGAGATGCGTCAGGACTATTAAATAATTTAATTTATTTAAGACCGTTTCTATTTTGGAGATACTTGCAGTCCAACCACAGAGTATATGTATTTAGGGTGCACCTGTGTGCGCCCTAAATAACATTATTGGATTTTCATTGCGACTAACCATTTCTGAATTAATGTTTTCATTTCTTCGTGATAAAGAAATGAAGTTTTGAATCCCCAGCCGTGTCCTCCTGTCGGGAAAATATACATGGATGCCGGGATTTCCTTTTCTTTCAATGCCGAATAGTAACGGATGCTGTTGGCCGGAACAACGACTTGATCATCATCGCTCAAAAACAGCAGGGTTTTGGGCGTCTTGTCATTCACTTGCTTTTCCAACGAATAGCGGGCAACGAGTTCTGTATCAGCAATATTTTCGCCTAACAAATTATTTTTCGTGCCCTTGTTCGCTATTAAATCGTCGAAACTGATAACGGGATAATAGAGAATGGCAAAATCCGGACGGTTTTCACCGGCTGCCAAATTACTTAACGAGGCTGCTAAATGTCCGCCGGCAGAGGATCCGACGATACCTACTTTGTCCTTGTCAATTTTCCAAATTCCGGCATTTTTCCGAACGGTTGAAATGGCTTTTTCAGCGTCGCTCAATGGGATAGTATGATTGCCTTTCGGCATCCGGTATTCTAAAACTACGGCGACAAAGCCTTGTGAAGCAAACCATTTCGCCATGTCGTGCCCTTCGTGGTCGATGGCTAATCCGCCATAGCCGCCTCCCGGGCAAAAAATTATGGCGGGCGAAAGTGTGTCTTTGTTTTCGGGATGATAAACAAATATTTCCGCCTCATTGGCGCTTTCTTCCGGTCCTAACTTGATTTGTTGCATCTTTTGCGCTTGCATGCAAAGACAGAAAGAGAACATCAACAAGATAATAATCAAATGCTTTTTCATGTTTATTACTTTTTTGTATTATTATTTAGCTCCGTCTATGGTCGATCGTTGTTCGTTGACGACTTCGGCAGGTTTGTATTTCACGTTCTCTATCTTCAGAACAACCGGGTTGGGCCATTGATAATTGGTGTACAAACGATGGCCGTTCACGGCGCTGATGACCAATCCCAAAGGGTTGGTATAAACGCGAACGGAAGCATCGAATTCCTTACGGTATTCTACCAACTCGCTGGCATATCCCAATATGCTGACCTTGGTTTGTGCGTTTCCCTCCAGCGTTTTCAGGATAAACTCTTTCCGGCTGCCGTGCGGCCAGTTGGTCCCGCCTTGAACAAAAGCATACACAGTCGCAGGATCTGTTTTGGATCGGGTAAACCAGATATCATCTTCCTTGATAATTTCCCAGGGACGGATGGAATGAATGCCTTCCGTATTGACTAAATTCCACAGCGCTACCTCGCGCAAGAGCGCTTCCTGCTCAATTTGTATTTCGCCATTCGGCTTCGGACCTACGTTCAGCAGGAGATTTCCTCCTTTGGCGCGTGTTTCTATCAACATATTGATGATTTTCGTGCCGCTTTTGTGCGGGTCGTTCGTAGGTTTGTATTGCCAGTCGGTTCCCATCGTAAAACAGGCTTCCCAAGGACCGGGCAGGGGTTTGTCCGGCAGCGTTTGCTCCGGAGTTTGCATGCTGCCGCGGGTGACAACAATAGAAGGTTGCAACTGCCAGGCATATTCCTTCAAGCCGTCAGCCGGTCCGTCGAAAAAGATGAGATCTATCTTTCCGTAATTGGTAAGCAACTCTTTCAGCTGCGCTTTGTCGTAATCCATCAGCCCTTTGTTGTTGGCAGGATAATGCATCGGATTTTGCAGGCGTCCTACCGGAATGTTGTGTTCGTAGAAATAATGGAAATCTTCGGGCGAGAAGTAGAGACCAATCGCCAAACCCTGTTTGCGGAAAGCTTCTATGATTTCCTTCAGGATATCCCGCTTGAAAGGCGTATTCATTACCCCAAAATTCGTAGTCTTGGTATTCCACATGCAAAAGCCCGAATGGTGCTTGGAGGTAAAAACAACGTATTTCATGCCTGCCAATTTAGCCAGCACCGCCCAATCTTCAGGGTCAAACTGTTTGGGATTAAAGGTTTTCGGCAATTCGTTGACAAAGCGGTCTAAATAGTCCTGCGAAGCCCCAGCCATGGAATGGCTGATAACGGCGCCTATCTGCGAGTCGAAACTCCAATGGATAAACATGCCGAAGCCCATATCCATGAACCATTCTTCGCGATCGGGGAAATTGGCATTTTGTTGCGCCGAGAGGGTCCCTGTCAGCAACAAGGAAGAACACAGAAAAATACTGATTGCGTGCAAAAGTGATTTCATCGTTTTATGTATTTAAAATTGAACATTCTATCTGATTGAACCGCAAATATACAAAAAATATTTTACAATCTTTTTTGTTTATTTACCGGCTTTTACCTAATTTTGTTGAGTGTTGCATTTTTTACTTAATTTAATAACACAAAGAGTATGAAAAAAAAAATATTACTCGTATTATTGGCTTTGTCGTTTTGCCTCTTGGGCAAGGCGCAAACCGTAGTGAATAATCTGGAGGCAGGATCGTTAAAAACGTCATTACCGGCTCCGTTGACAGGTGTTACAGACCTGACGGTGACCGGGACGATCGATGCCCGCGATTTTAGAACCATCCGTGAGGATTTGCCTAACCTGGTGAAACTGAACCTCAGCGGGACTGCCATTGTTACGTACACCGGATCCGAAGGAACGGCCCTCCATCCGATTAAGTGAACGGTTGCCTCCGGTTGACCAAGCTTATCGTCAACAATCCGGTGCCGGTTACCATTACGTCTTCCACTTTTTACGATGCGGATCCTGTTACATACGAAAACCGCATCCTGACCAATGCAACTCTTTTTGTGCCCAAAGGAACGCTGGCCGATTACCAAGCAACCGCTAACTGGAAAAATTTCGCCCATATTCAGGAAATGAGTTTCTTTTACGATTTGGGTTACGGAACCAGCGAATATCCGGGCGGTATTTCACCCAACGGGAAATACCTCGTCGGAAGTCCCGGTTTTCTGTGGGAAAATAAAGGAAACGGCGACAACATGACTGTACACATCGACGGTACCGATGATCTACGATCGATCAATGACGACGGTGTGATGACAGGTAATTTCTACGATCCCAAATTCAAGGTCGGCGAAGCATCCATCCGTAATGGAGGCGTTTACAAAGAGGGCGTAAGGTTTTGTCTGGTCGGATAAACTGGGCTACATCGAATTGAAAGAATTTATCGAACGCTACGCCTCCAACATCACTTTACCGGACGGTTCCAAGTTTGATGAACCGGAAAGCCAGTTCATTATGGATGTACCGATGGCCATCTCCGGCGACGGTCTGGTATTTGCCGGTTGGAGAGGCGCCGTCACCATGCGCAAAGTGTGGGTGGTTGCTTTGCCGGCTCCATTGGATTTGGTAAGCCGTCCGCAGGATTTGGCTGTCCAGGTAAACCCCGTCACCCGGAATGAAGTAACACTTTCGTGGACGGAACCGACCGATAAAGGCAGTCATTTATTGGACTACTATTATATTTACCGCAACGGCGAAAAAATCGAAAGTCCTTTTGGATTGACCTTCGGACAACGGTTTATCGACAACACGACGAAAAAAGAACCTTGCTACACGGTGAAGGCTTATTATACGCTGGGCGGATTTGCCGAGGCTTCGGAAGAAGGATGCATGGCTCTTTCCGACGATAATACATTAGCGAGCCTGACCGTAAGCGAAGGAAAATTGTATCCAGCATTCAATCCGAACGTTACGGAGTATGCTGTTGAGGTATTTCCTCCAGTAGAAACGATTGTGGTGACCGGCGCGGCCAATGATGTTGCTGCTGCGGTAGAAGGCAATGGAACTCATTCTTTAGTAACAGGAAATAATGCAATTCATATCATTGTAACCGCTGAGAATGGCAGTACACAAACCTATACAGTGAATGTTGAACGTGGCGACGTAGGCATAGACAATGTGAATACACCGGCAATCAGCATTTATCCGAATCCTACTACAGGCAGGGTCTATATCCGGAGTTCTGCCAATAAGGCGCCGGAAATCATCGTATCCAATCTGCTGGGCGAACAATTGCTGCGTACCACCGGCAATAGCGTTGACCTTTCGGGATATGCCAAGTGCAAATGGTTTTCAATACCCCAATGTCCTCGCACCAAAGTATTGAAATAATGGGCGTTCAAACCTGTTTCATCGCTGATGTAATAACGAGTCTCGGTTGTTTTCTTCTCATTCGTCTCCCGACAAGCTTCTATCCTGACTAAGGTTTGGATGCCTGACCATTGTTCCAAATGTTCTTTCAATAACAGCAGATAATGACCTTTCTTATCTGTAATTTGTTGCGCTATTGACCGCTGGCAACCAATGGCGTCTATACTGACTACGGCATCTTCGATATCTATCTCATCAAGTAAAGAAGGTATGGCGGTTATTTCGTTGCTTTTGTCTTCCACTTTTTTCTGTAATACACGATTGAAGGTGTCATGAGAGGAGGGGATGCCGTTGGGCAACTCAATGTACTCCCGTAAAAAACTTTCGTGGGTGTGGCTGAACAGGACCATGTCTTCATAGTCTTCGCCATTACTCAAATACGTCGCTAACCCGATAAACAGTATGTCTGATAACTTGTGAAGACATTTTTTCTCTATCCGGTAGTCTTCTATTCCGCTTAAATAATCATAGATAGATGCCATTCGACAAAAGTAATCGT
>BNYG01000030.1 GCA_026000155.1 Bacteroidia bacterium
AAAGCGGAAAGGTTAAATGGCAAAATCCAACGATTTGTTTCTTCCAACTATGGAATCAAGGATAAAGATTTTGCTTTGTATAGGTTGGCTAATTATTTTTCATAGCACCTGAAAAAAATAATTAACCTACGTTTTGGGAAATTTTAACTTTCTATTCTGTAAAGGACCTCATGCAATAAAACCGACAATAATGAGTATCAAACAAAAGAACGATAAAAGATTGCGGGCTAACAGCCAGCGAATCATAAACCAGTCGAGATTCATTGCTTGCAGTCGTTGCCAATCACCCATAGGTCCCATCCAGAAACGGGGCGAAAATTTCCGTTCCGGATGATAGACAAATGCCGTCATCAGGTAAAATAAACTGTATGCCATCGGAAGCGTAAGCAATGTAAAAAGGTAATAATAAGACAAATAACCGGACAGTACTCCACTGATAATAATGCCGAAAGAAGCGATCAAAATAATCAAGGAACAAAACAACATGAGGCGTTTGTCTTTCAATAGCACGGCAAAAGTCATTTTACCGGCTTCTTTATCCGGCTCATAGTCCATGATGGCGTGTACATAAACGATATTGGCAACCAATAATCCCACCGGTACGGAAATAAATACTACGGACCAGTCGAAATGTCCGCAAGCGGAATAATAGACGCCGATCATTAATACCGGTCCGAACAGGATGCCGATCAGTATTTCACCCAAACCATGATAAGACAATCGCAAAGGCGCTCCGGAATAGGAAATGCCCAACACGGCGGTAATCAATGCCAACCACAAAACAAAATTTCCCCTGAACCACCAAATGATACAACCGATAGCCAGGGCAATGGCTCCAAATACCAGACAAGCAATCAATAATTGCTTTAGCGTAACTTCGCCCGACGTGATGTAATGGCATTTCGCGATCCGGGCGCGAAATCCTTTCCGGGCCATAGCGTCCCTGAATTCCGAACCTTTGACCCGGTAATCGAAATAATCGTCAAAAAGATTCAGGCTCAAGTGGGCCATGATAACGCCCAATACAGCCAATATTCCCAAGTAAATGGAAAATCCTTCGGTTTGTGCAGCTAAGCAAACGGCCAGGATGGCTGGCAATAAACTTTGCGGCAACGCTGTGGAACGGGCATTTTTAAACCAAAAACGAATCGTATTCATTCATTTTATCTTGTGATGTTAATAACCAAAAACAGTTTACAAAATTACATATTTAGCCTCGATTATTTCACTTTTTTTAATCTATTTTTCATATTTAAAGTTAATTATTTGTTTTTCAGAATAAAATTTATTTTCTTTGTCTTGAAAAACAGAATAAATTGATTTTTGGATGGAGCGAACGTTTGTTATTCTTAAGCCCTGTACCGTACAGCGAGGGTTGATCGGGGAAATTATTAATCGTTTTGAAAAGAAAGGATTAATCCTTGCGGGTATGAAAATGGCTTGGTTAACAGATGAAATTCTGAGTGAACATTATGCACACTTGAAGGATAAACCTTTTTTTCAACGGGTAAAAGATTCCATGCGGACTTCTCCCGTAGTCGTTTGTTGCTGGGAAGGTGTCGAAGCGGTGGAGGTGGTGCGGTCAATGACCGGATCGACCAATGGACGCAAAGCTTTGCCGGGCACAATTCGCGGAGATTACAGTATGAGCATGCAGGAGAATATCGTTCATACCTCGGATTCCCTTGAAACAGCGGCTGTTGAATTGAAAAGGTTTTTTAACGAAGCGGAATTATATACGTATAATCCGGTACGATGGTCTAATCTTTATGCTAACGATGAAATCTGAGCATACCAGCAAATAACACACAAAGATGATTAAAGAATTAAGTAAACTATCTGCTCTAAGTCTGTTGGGAATAACCCTTTCCCTGACGTCAGCAGATCAAGCGCAAGCACAAACCCGGATTTCACGGGAAACAAATCAATCTTCGGAAACATTAGTGGCGGATAAAGTCAAAACCGGTTTGGAAACGGTTGCCGTCGATTCCATGATGGCGCAGTTGGAATTCATGGAAGAAGGATATCCTGCCGATGACTTATACGACGGATGGAATACCGAATACGTAAAGGCGTATAAAGGTGTGGAGATTCCCGATTCCTTTTGTATTAATGTTTCCGAATTTGTCATGCCCATTGAAATGAGCAAAGTAACCTCCAATTACGGTCCCCGCAGAAGGCGGTTCCATTACGGTACCGACTTGAAACTTCAAAAAGGCGATACGGTACGTGCTGCGTTTGACGGAAAAATCCGTGTCAAAAATTATGAACGCCGGGGCTATGGATATTATTTGGTACTGAGGCATCCGAATGGTTTGGAAACCGTTTACGGACATCTTTCCGGTTTTTTGGTAGAGCAGGACGAAAATGTGAAAGCCGGTCAACCCATTGCTTTGGGAGGAAATACAGGACGTTCTACCGGTCCTCATCTGCATTTTGAATTCCGTTTCCTGGGACAGGCGATCAATCCGGGTGAAATCATTGATTTTGACGAATTGGCTATCAAGGACGACCAATATGTTTTTGTGAAAAATAAATCGGGCAACAGTTATGCTTCATCCGGTAAATATACATCCGACGGAACCAATAAAATTAAATACCATCGCATCAAACAAGGAGATACCTTGGGGGCTATTGCCCGCCGCTACGGTACTACCGTCAGTAAGCTTTGTAAGTTGAACAAGCTCAAAACTACCTCCACTTTGCACTTGGGAAAATCGCTCCGGATTTCATAACGAACGAAAGAAAAGGCTAAAAGGCAAAGGGCAAAAGAGTGGTTTAATCCTCTTTCGCCCTTTGCCTTTTAGCCTTTCCTTTTGTCTGAATTATCCGAGGAATCCGAGCAATATTCCGGCAGCTACTGCCGAAC
This sequence comes from Bacteroidia bacterium, assembly GCA_026000155.1. GTDB lineage: Bacteria > Bacteroidota > Bacteroidia > Bacteroidales > Azobacteroidaceae > Azobacteroides. Next base: position 2,870 of record BNYG01000030.1, read on the forward strand.
CGATTACTCCTGCCACATTCGGACCCATGGCGTGCATCAGCAAATAATTAGTGGAATCATATTCCAAACCGACTATTTGGGAAATACGTGCTGAGTCGGGCACTGCCGACACACCGGCATTACCAATCAACGGATTGATTTTATTGTCTTTTTTCAAGAAAAGGTTGAAAAATTTGACAAACAATACGCCTGCTGTCGTAGCAATAACAAATGACAAAGCACCTAATCCGAAGATTTTCAACGAACTCCAGGTTAAGAACTGCGTTGCTTGCGTGGAAGCGCCGACGGTTATTCCCAACAAGATGGTAATCACATCAATCAGCGGGCCGCGTGCGGTTTCTGCCAAACGGCGGGTGACTCCGGATTCTTTCAATAAATTACCGAAGAACAACATTCCCAACAAGGGAAGTCCGGACGGTACCAGGAAGCACGTCAACAACAATCCTACAATCGGGAAAATTATTTTTTCCGTTTGAGAAACCACACGGGGTGGCTTCATCCGGATGAGACGTTCTTTTTTGTTGGTCAATAAGCGCATGATTGGCGGTTGAATTACCGGCACCAAAGCCATATAAGAATAGGCCGAAACAGCGATGGCTCCCATCAAATTAGGCGCCAATTTGGACGACAAGAAAATAGCCGTCGGACCGTCTGCACCGCCGATGATACCGATTGCACCTGCTTGAGAAGGGTCAAAGCCCCACAACAAGGCAAGAGTGTAAGCGCCGAAAATACCAAATTGGGCTGCTGCGCCAATCAACATCAACTTGGGATTGGAAATCAATGCCGAAAAGTCGGTCATAGCGCCAATGCCCAAGAAAATTAACGGCGGATACCAACCCGATGTAACTCCTTGATAAAGAATATTCAATACCGAACCTTCCTCGTAGATGCCCAATTGCAATCCGGCATCTTTGAAAGGGATATTTCCAATCAAAATACCGAAGCCGATCGGAATCAAAAGCATAGGCTCAAACTCTTTGGCAATCGCTAAATAGATGAATACCAAACCTACGGCAATCATGATGAGGTGCCCCCAGGTGGCGTTCGCAAAACCTGTATAACTAAGGAAAATCTGTAGATTATCCCCAATGAATGATAAAAAATCCATATTATTATTTGATTATTTTTTATTTCTTATTAGGCATTTCCCTTAATGTATAAATTTTAGAACTCCAGGGAGAATAATTTCGAGCCGTATTTTTGATGGTAAGAACCGTATTTTCCACATCGTGCAACTCGGTAGATTCGTAAATCGCCATCGCAATCGCCGCGAAAATATCGCCGGATTGTTCGGTAATATCTTTTGCTGCTTCCTTGCTGACACCCGAAGCTTTCATTACCCGCCGGTGACTCAGGGTTACGGCAACATGCCCCACCAACTTAAAGAGCAGATAAAGCGAGATTAATCCGGCAAATACCACTGCCATAGCTGTAAGGGTCATACCGACACCGTCGGCGTCATTGTTTCGAAAGTTTTCAACCTTGTCGTTTTTATCCAAAATGAAGTTGTTGGAGCTTGGAGTCACTTGCGTAAACGGTATCCAAAGTTTGTCACCACCGGTGTAACTCTGGTTCAAGCGCAATTCTTCATCCAAGCGTTTGGCATTCCAACCGTCGTGTACCAAACCGTAACTGATGTCGGCCACTTGTCCGGCAGGTACGGTAACAGAGTCAATCAGCGTTTTACCGTCCGAATCGAACAGGGCAATGAAGTTGGAACCAACAGGATCCAGCGTAAAATTCAAGTGGAAAGTTCCGCGGGTAGGTTGACTGTCCGCCCAAAAAAGCAGGTGTTGATTCGGTTTAACTTTTGTCAAAACGTCTCCTTTAGGAACAGGATACATACGCGGCTGATTGATATCGTTGGTCAGATAGCAGCCGGCAATGTTGACGGTTCCGGCAGAAGCGTTATAAATCTCAATCCAAGGATGCTGTACACCGTAGTCATCTTGAAAATTAGTTTCATTGATGACTAAGATTTCATTGATCTTAAGCGAAGTTGTACGCTGTGCCTGTACACTTGAAAATGTACAGAGCAGCAGCGACAGCAGTAAAGTCGTTATTGCAGGCTTAATCCGCAATCTCAACGTTATCCAATCAATTCCCATCTTCTTCTTTTTTGTAAGGGAAGAGTTTATCTACACCTACGATAATTGCTAAAAACAACGCCATAAAGAGAAATACACCGGCAAGTCCCAAGCCCGTTATCTCTAATGCATTTTGAAAATCCATTGTATTCATTTTATTTTATTTTTATATTTATATTTTTTACATAAACAACGGAACTAACATTAATATCAATCCGCCAACGATTACCGATCCGATTTGTCCGCCGACATTGGCGCTGATAGCAGGCATTAACAAGTAATTGTTAGGGTCTTCTTTCAAGCCCATTCCGTGAATAACACGTGCCGACATGGGGAATGCCGAAATACCGCAAGCTCCGACCATGGGGTTAATTTTATTACCTTCTTTGTAAAACAAGTTCAAAAATTTGGCAAAAAGTACGCCGCCCGCCGTATCGAACACAAAGGCAAAGACACCCAGGCAAAGAATCATTATCGTATGTATTTCTACAAATTCGTTGGCTGTCATTGTGCTGGCAATGGTAATACCAAGTAAGATCGTAACGAGGTTAGCCAACTCTTTTTGTGCCGTTTGCGACAGGGAATTAAGTACGCCGCACTCGCGAATCAAGTTACCGAACATCAAAAATCCGATCAACGCCAAAGACGAAGGAGCGATTATTCCTGCCAAAACGGTAATGATGATAGGGAAAAGAACTAATGTGGTACGGGAAACTTTTTTGCTGGTATTGGTTTTCATACGAATCAAACGTTCTTTTTTGGTTGTCAAAGCCCGGATTACCGGTGGTTGAATAATCGGCACAAGCGACATATACGAATACGCCGCCACCGTAATGGGTCCGAGCAACTGCGGAGCTAATTGTTGCGAAACGATAATGGAAGTAGGGCCATCGGCAGCGCCGATAATTCCGATAGAAGCTGCTTCGGGTAAACTAAATCCGAAAGCCACAGCCAATAACATGGTAATAAAAATACCCAACTGTGCAGCCGCACCAAACAGCAACAAAGTCGGTTTTTGGAACAACGGTGAGAAATCGATCATTGCTCCGATGGCGACAAAAATCAGCAACGGAAACAGCTCCGTGTGAATACCGGCATCCCGCAATACATCAAGCGCCCCTACAACCACGTTTCCGGCAGGGTCCGTCTGCGTGAGCGCTGCCGTAAAGGGAATATTCACAAGAATGGCGCCAAACCCAATGGGCAAAAGCAAAGTAGGTTCGTATCCCTTTTTAATCGCCAAATAAATCAAGATTAGCCCTACGGCTATCATTACCAAATGTTTCCACGTCATAAATGCTATGGCGGGCATCAAAGTTGCAAAATCCATACTGTATTATTTTTTATGTTTTAATTCTTCAATTTCTTTTTTCTCTTCAGCAATTCTTTCGCGAAGTTCAACGATTTTTTTCTCGTCCGAAATCAACATCGAAAGCACTATGGAGAATGCAAGCGTAAATATGATTACGGCAAGCGAAACCCACGAATGTGCATGGAAAAATTCTGCAACCGGCTCAAAATAGCCCAAAAGCATTTTTACACCGATAAAAAACAGAATGAAACATACACCGTGTTTCAGGAAACGGAACATTTTCATAATTCCTCTCAGCGCAAAGAACAGCGATACCAAGCCCATTACTGCGAATACATTCGACGAAACAGCCAAAAAGTTTTCTTCGCCATGAGAGAGTATGCCCTGTTCACCTTCAGCAATCACACCAATAATGGCAGGGATAGAATCCACAGCAAACAACACGTCTGTGGAACCGATTACCAAAAGACAAAGGAAAATGACCGTAACAAACGTTTTTCCGTTTTCTTTTACAAAATATTTAGACGAATGTTCATCTGCATAAATGGGGAAAATTTTGGACGCACCCTTGTAGAGTATGTTCGATTTGGGATCGACTTGGTCTTCTTCGTTTGAAAAAGCCATTTTCCAAGCGGTGTAAACCAAAATGGCGCCGAAAATGTAAATAATCCACTCAAATTTTTGAACCAGCGCCATTCCCGCAAGAATAAATAAAATCCTCAACACGATAGAAATCAAAATACCCATTTTCAGCAGTTTCGGCTGATTATGAGGCGCGATTGCCATCATTGAGAAAATCATTATAAACACAAACAAGTTATCTACCGAAAGCGAATATTCGGTCAGGTAGCCCGCAATGAATTTCATTCCCATCTCATGGGCGGTGTTTACTGTGCTGTCTGCGTTTTGTGGAAAGAAAAAGAAAATGGCCAAGCCAAAGAATAATGCGATAGAAATCCAAATGCCTGTCCATCCAAGCGATGTTTTAACAGATATTTCACCTTTGCGATGGTCGGTAACGAATATATCGACGAAATAAACCACAACAAAAATTACGATAAACGCAATCCACCATAAAGTCATTGTTTCCATGGTATTCCGATTGATTAGCCGATGACAACAAGGTCCGCACCTTCCAACACAGATTCTCCTTTGTTAACTATTATTGTTTGAATTTCTCCATCGCGGTCGGCATTGATGGCGTTCTCCATTTTCATGGCTTCCAAAGTCAACACTTTTTGACCTTTTTTCACAACATCACCCACCTTGACATTGATGTCAAGAATGATACCGGGTAGCGGCGACTTCAACGCACCTGCCGAAGAAGCTTTTACCGGTTTAGAAATCGGTTTTACAGGTTCCTGAGCGGGACGTTGTACTACCGGCGCTGCTTTTTTCTCAGGCGCTGCTTTTTTCTCCGGTTTGTCGATTTGCACTTGATATGATGTGCCGTTGACTTCCACGTCAGCCGTTCCGTCTTCGATGTCATTAATTACAACTCTGTAAACGTTTCCGTTAATTGTATATTTAAAACTTTTCATTTGTAGATATTTATTTGTTTGTTTAATTATTTGTTTTTACAACCCAAGGCGTTACCATTGGGCTGGGCTATATAAGGCTTTCAGCCTACACTGAAACTTATCTCCTTAATGGCAACTCTCTTAATGTATAAATTTTAGAACTCCATGGTGAATAATTGTTTGCTACATTGTGAATGGTCAAAACATTACTTTCCATATCATGCCATTCCGTTGTATCGGACAGCGCCATGGCAATAGCGGCAAAAATTTCACCCGATTGACCGGTCGTATCGGACAGCGCCATGGCAATAGCAGCAAAGATTTCGCCCGATTCTCTTTCTTTTTTACCCCAGAATTTCAAATAATTCATAATTTATAATTATTACAAAGGAAGATTATCGTGCTTTTTAGCAGGATTTGTCTGTTTTTTAGTCGCCAATTGTTGCAACGCACGAATGATGCGGAAACGGGTGTTGCGCGGTTCAATCACGTCGTCAATATATCCGTATTTAGCTGCATTGTAGGGATTTGCAAAAGCCTTGGTGTATTCGGCTTCTTTTTCTGCAAAAACTTTCGCCGGATCTTCGGAAGCTTTGGCTTCTTTTGCATACAGTACTTCTACGGCGCCTTTGCCACCCATAACAGCGATTTCCGCCGTAGGCCAGGCATAATTCATGTCGCCGCGCAATTGTTTACAACTCATCACAATATGTGCGCCGCCGTACGATTTGCGCAAGGTAATAGTCACTTTGGGAACCGTTGCTTCACCGTAAGCGTAAAGCAATTTTGCTCCGTGCGTGATGACGCCGCCGTATTCCTGACCGGTTCCCGGAAGGAATCCTGGAACATCCACCAAGGTAACAATGGGAATATTGAATGCATCGCAAAAGCGTACAAAGCGAGCTGCTTTCCTTGAAGCGTTAATGTCTAAAACACCGGCCAAAGCTTTGGGCTGATTGGCAACGATACCCACCGAACGTCCGTTGAAATGAGCGAATCCGACGATGATATTTTTGGCAAAATCGGCATGTATTTCGAGGAATTCTCCGTCATCGATGATCGCGCCGATTACTTCGTACATATCGTAAGGTTTATTCGGACTGTCGGGAATGATTTCATTCAAAGAATCTTCCAAACGGTCGATTGGGTCGTTCGTTGGTTTGACAGGCGCTTCTTCCAAATTGTTTTGAGGAAGGAAACTCAATAAACGGCGAATCAAAGCAAGACCTTCTTCTCCGGAATCAACGGCAAAATGAGTCACACCCGAACGAGTAGCATGTACTTGTGCACCGCCTAATTGTTCCTGAGTTACATCTTCTCCTGTTACCGTTTTTACTACGGCCGGACCGGTCAGGAACATATAACTCATGTCCTTCACCATGATGGTAAAGTCGGTCAAAGCCGGTGAATACACAGCGCCGCCGGCACAAGGGCCGAAAATACCGGAAATCTGAGGAATCACACCGGAAGCCAGAATGTTGCGTTGGAAAATTTCGGCATAGCCGGCCAAAGCATTGATGCCTTCCTGGATGCGTGCGCCGCCGGAGTCGTTCAAACCCACGATAGGAGCGCCCATCATCATGGCCAAATCCATTACTTTACAAATTTTCAAAGCCATCGTTTCCGACAAAGAACCGCCGATAACGGTAAAATCCTGTGCAAAAAGATAGACTAACCGGCCTTCGATGGTGCCGTAACCGGTTACAACGCCATCGCCCAAGAACTTTTTATTTTCCATACCAAAATTGGTACAGCGATGTTCTACAAACATATCCAACTCTTCGAAACTGCCTTCGTCGAGCAGCATCGCAATCCGTTCCCGGGCGGTATATTTACCCTGGGCATGTTGTTTTTCAATGGCTTTTTCTCCGCCACCCAAACGGGCTTGCACCCGTAATTCGATAAGTTCTCTCACCTTATCTAATTGATTACTCATATTTTTGAAATTTAAATTTTAAGTTTCCTGAAACTCTTAAGTTCCTTCAGTTTATTTTATTGGCAAAGCTCCGTTAATACTCCTCCGGTTGATTTCGGATGAAGAAAGGCGATACTTAAACCTTCGGCGCCTCCGCGGGGAGCCTTATCAATCAAGCGAACGCCGCCGGCTTCTACTTCAGTCAACGCATTGGCTACGTCAGGAACGGCAAAAGCGATGTGATGTACGCCTTCGCCTCTGTTTTCGATAAACTTGGCAATAGTTGAATCTTCGGAGGTGGGTTCGAGCAGTTCAATTTTTGTTGGACCTACTTTGAAGAATGCGGTTTTTACTTTTTGGTCGGCTACCTCTTCGATGTTGTAGCATTTCAGGCCGAGAACTTTTTCGTAATAGGGAAGGCTGTTTTCAATACTTTTAACAGCTATCCCAATGTGCTCAATATGGGAAATATCCATTATTTAATTATTTAATGATTAATTTAAAGTCAATGAAACTGCAAAGGTACTACCTTTATATTTAATTTAGAAACTTTTATGGAAAATATTTTCAACTAAAAAACAAGCTACTCCAAATTGGTGAGATATACAATGCTTTTGGAAATTTTAACGTTTGTGGAGAAGACACATCCGCATTCCACGGCGTTTCGAATCGCATTTTCCTTCCGTAAACTTTTTTTAACAAAAATAAAACAAGAAAACTTTTTTTGTTTTAAAAGTTTTCACTTATCTTTGCAGCGATTTAAAATATAGTTTTACTTCATTTGTCTTACATTATAAAAGCAATAAATGGAATTAAGAGACCGCATTATTCAGGAGGCTTCTATTCTTTTTTTCAGTAAAGGAATAAAGAGTATGACTATGTCCGATATAGCCAATGAATTGGGTATTTCCAAAAGAACGCTTTATGAAGTTTTCCGGGATAAAGAGGAATTACTGGACAATTGCGTCACTACTCATTTGGAAAAAGCGAATACGGAAATGGAAGCCATCGCTACGAACTCCGAAAATGTGATTGACTCCTTGATGCGTATCTATGCAAAACACCTCCGGGAGGTACAGAATGTAAGTAAAACGGTTATACACGACTTGAAAAAGTATCACAAACCCATTTACGAAAAAATTGAATGCCGGCAAAAAGAGGGAATGGGGTTTTTTGCTCCACTCTTTAAAAGAGGCATAGAGCAAGGACTGATCCGGGAAGATGCCAATATTGAGATTATGCTCTGGTTGTTGAAAAGCCAATTCAAGGCGTTGATGGACGATGAATATATTCCGACCGACAAATATTCGACCGACGAATTTATCCGTGTCATCATCCTTAATTTTATACGGGGAATGGCGACACCGGCAGGGAATGAAAAAGTGGACAGTATAGTGGAAACTTTAAATAATAACAGGTAAAAAGATTTTATGAAAGTTAGTTTAGGCAAAAAATTGAGCATCGGGTTGATAACGATTCTCATCCCTTTTATGGCAGGCGCACAGGAAAAACAGCCGCCATTGGAAATAAGTTTGGACAGGGCTGTTGAAATCGCGTTAAGCGAAAGCCCTACTATTCAGATTGCTGATCAGGAAATAGCAAGGGTGGATTATTCAAAGAAATCGGCTTGGTACGGACTTTTGCCCACGCTGGACGGTACGGGACAATATAGCAAATACTTAACTCCGGCAACCATGTCTTTGGCAGGGATGAACTTAGCCCTTCCCACAGACTTTAATGCATCCTTGGGATTGCAATTATCGTTGCCTCTTGTGGTGCCGGCGCTGTGGAAGTCTATTCAATTGACCGAGTTAGAAATGCAAATGGCTGTTGAAAAAGCACGAGCATCGAAAATTACGTTACGCAACGATGTGACCAAGGCCTATTACAACATTCTGCTGGCACAAGATTCCTATAAAGTCTTGCAGGACGGCTATAGCCTTGCTGAAGAAAATTACAAGCAAGCCAAGAAACGCTTTGAAGCGGGAATAGCTGCCGAGTACGATTATATTTCGGCAGAAGTGCAAATGACCAATTTGCAACCCAATATCTTACAAGTCGAAAACGGAATCATGCAAGCAAAGCTATACCTGAAAGTGCTGATGGGTGTAGATATGTCTGTGCCTTTGTCGGTTGTAGGCCATCTTACCGACTTTGAAAATGAGGTTTCCGGACTGAAAGGCAAACGAGCTATTGAGTTGAGCAATAATGCCGATTTGAAACAATTGGAAATCCAACAACTGCAATTAGATAAATCATACCAATTGCAACAGACACAGTTAATGCCCACGCTGGCAGGTTTCGGTCAATATACTTATGCAGGTACCGGAAATAATGCAGCTACCAGCCCCTTTACAGGGCAATACTCACCGGCAAGTACGAGTTGGTTCGGACAAGGCTTGATAGTAGGATTACAATTAAGCGTACCTATTTTTCATGCAACTAATAATGTCAAGTTAAAACAATTGAAAATACAGGCTAACCAATTGAAAATACAACGCGATTATGCAGAAAATCAACTGAATGTACAGGCTCGTACGGCGCTCGATAATATGGACAAAGCAGTGAAACAAGTCGATGCTGCCAAAAAAGCCGCTACTCTCGCGCAAAAAGCGTACGACATTTCTGCTAAACGTTACGAAACCGGTGTCGGCATCATAATTGAATTGCAAAATGCGGCATTGGCGGTGACACAATCACAACTGTCGTACCAACAGGCAATATCCGATTATTTAACAGCAAAAGCCGATTACGAAAAAATTACAGGACAACAATAAATCACAAATAGAATATGAAAGCAATAAGATTTTTCAAGTTATTACCCCTTTTAGGTTTGGGAATTTTGATTTCCTGCGGCGAAAAGAAAGAAGAAGTCGCTGAAAGCTCCGTAGTGAAAGTCAGCACGGTAATCGCTTCCGAGCAAACAGTAGAGGAAACTTCTACTTACACAGCTACTGTGAAAGCCGATGCTGTTAATAAAATCACGCCTGCCTTGGCTGGTGCCCGTATTGATAAAATACTTGTAGAAGTTGGCGACCGGGTAAGCAAAGGACAGGCTCTCGTCCGGTTTGACGCGGCTACTGTCAATCAACAGAAAATTCAGTTAAAAGCCCTTACGGATGATTATGCCCGTTACAGTGAGTTATTAAAAGTGGGCGGTATCTCGCAACAATCAGTGGATGCGGTAAAGACTCAAATTGATATATTGACTACGGCTATCAAGACGTTGGAAGATAACACCACGTTAACCAGTCCTGTTAGCGGATACATTACCGCCCGCAACTACGACAACGGAGATTTGTTTGCACAGTTGCCTATTCTTGTTGTAGAACAACTCAATCCGGTAAAGGCAATTATTAATGTATCGGAATCTTACTTTGCCAAAGTGAAAACAGGCATGCCGGTCGATATCCAGTTGGATGTATATGGCGATGAGACATTTACCGGAAAAGTAAGTTTAGTGTATCCGACTATTGATGCTAATACGCATACTTTTGGTGTAGAAGTAACCATTAACAACGCTAACTTGCGGGTACGTCCCGGTATGTATGCCCGGGTAACGTTGAATTTCGGAGAAAAACAAAGTATTGTCATTCCGGATGTGGCTGTTCAAAAACAAGCCGGCGCGAACGACAAATATGTATTTACGGTTGAAAACGGTAAAGCGCATTACCAAAAAGTGGAATTGGGACAGCGTCTCGACACGACTTACGAAATTCTTTCCGGTATCACTGCCGGTCAGGAAGTCGTAACGGCCGGTCAGGCCCGCCTTATCGAAGGTACTCTCGTACAAATAATTAAAGACTAAAAAAACCTGTCATTGCGGGCTTGACCCGCAATCCCAAGATGTCCGTTAATAAGTGATTAACGATTGTCATGGGATGGCGGATCAAGTCCGCCATGACAAAAAACAGCAAAATTATGAGTTTATATTCATCAGCGGTTAAAAAACCGGTTACCACAGCATTGATATTTGTGGGAGTTGCCCTCTTTGGGATATTCTCCTATTTTCAATTGCCGGTGGATTTATTTCCGAAAATAGAAACGAACTCCCTGACGGTGATTACCGCCTACGCAGGAGCCAGTGCTTCGGATATTGAAACGAACGTGACCCGTCCTATGGAAAACACGTTGAACTCGGCGGAAAATCTGAAAAAGATTACTTCGCAGTCGAAAGATAACATGTCGCTCGTGACATTGGAATTTAACTACGGGACAGACATTAATATCGCCACCAATGACGTGCGCGACAAAATTGAAATGGTGCGGAGTTCGCTTCCCGACGATGTGAGCAACCCGATAATCTTCAAGTTCAGTACGGATATGGTGCCGGTGGTCATCTATACGGCTACGGCTAAGGAGAGCGTGAACGGGCTGTACAAGATTTTGGACGAGAAAGTGGCTAACCCGCTTAACCGCGTAGCGGGTGTAGGGGCGGTAACGGTTACGGGTGCCCCGAAACGCCAGGTTCAGGTGAATGTGTCGCCCGACAAAATGGAGGCTTACAATCTTACGGTTGAGAAGATTGCCGGTGTAATTAATCAGGAAAACCTGAATATCCCTGCCGGCAGTTTCGATGTAGGAAACAATACTTACTCGCTCCGCATAGAAGGCGAATTGCAACGCAGCGCCGACTTGCTCAGCCTGGTGGTAGGCAGTGTAAACGGACAAAATGTCTATCTGAGAGATGTGGCAACCGTGGCTGATACCTTGCAAAGCCGTATTCAGGAATCCTACACCAACGAGGTGAAAGGGGCAATGATTATTGTGCAGAAGCAATCAGGCTCCAACACTGTGGAGATTGCCGACAAGGTCAATAAACTGATGCCGGAATTGCAAAAGACATTGCCGACGGATGTTCATTTGACCATGATGATGGATACTTCCGACTTTATCAATGAATCTATCTACTCCCTGCTCGAAACGATTATTCTTGCCATCTTCTTTGTGGTGCTGGTAGTGATGTTCTTTCTGGGACGTTGGCGTGCTACCGCGATTGTGGTGCTGGCTATTCCGGTTTCCTTAGTGGCATCGTTCATTTACCTGATGGCGAAACACGGCAGTTTGAATATAATTTCGCTCTCCTCGCTGACCATAGCCATTGGATTGGTGGTGGATGACACGATAGTGGTGTTGGAAAATGTGACCAAGCATATTGAAAATGGCTCTACACCGAAACAAGCGGCTATTCACGGTACCAATGAAGTGGGCGTGGCGGTTATTGCTTCTACGCTGACCATTATTGCGGTATTCTTTCCGATGACGATGGCTACCGGTATGGCAGGCGTGATGTTTGGCGAATTGGGATGGATGGTTACGATTATGATTACCGTTTCGCTGATTGCCGCTCTGTCGCTTACGCCGATGCTTTGTTCGCAGTTATTGCGACTGACGAATACGCAGGGAAAATGGTTTGACAGGATGTATGCGCCGATAGGTCGTTCGTTGGACCGTTTGGATGAATGGTACAAAAAAATAGTAAATATGTGTGTCCGCAACCGTTGGAAAACATTCCTGATTGCGTTAGGAATAGTTGTTCTTATTATGGTGCCGGCGTGCAACATGGTGAAGATGGACTTTATGCCGGCTTCGGACAACAATATGATTACGGCAACGGTTTATATGCCGACGGGAACGCGGATGGAAGTGGCTCGTGCTACGGCTATGCACATTGATGAGATAGTGAAAGAGAAATATCCTGAGATCACCACACGTACCTTCTCGGTGGGTCAAGCAGATGAAAGCAACTCATTTGCCGCGATGCAGACCAACGGTACAAACTTGATTTCATTTCGCTTCCGTGCGATAGATGCCAACGACCGCGAACGCAGTATTTACGATATTGGGCAAGGTATGCGTGAAGATTTATCGAATATGCCGGAATTGTATAAGTATATTGTTACTCCCGGTGGTGGTGGCGGTATGATGGGTTCGGGCGCCAGCACGGTGGACGTGGAAATCTACGGCTACGATTTGGCATTGACCGATAAAATTGCCGCGGAATTTAAAACCCGTTTGGCATCCGTCAAAGGGCTGAAGGACTTGAATATCACCCGTCAGGAGTATCAGGCGGAGTATCAGATTGATTTCGACCGCGATAAACTGGCGGAACACGGATTAAACTCGGCAACGGTTGCCACCTTCGTCCGCAATCGTATCAATGGCTCTTACACGACTAAATTCCGTGAAGAAGGCGACGAATACGATATTGTGGTGCGCTACGACGAAAAGTTCCGGCAATCACTCGAAGATATTGAAAATATCACGGTTTATACGCCACAGGGAAACGCCATTCGTGTTCGTGAATTGGGAACCGTGGTCGAGAAGTCGTCATTGCCGCAGATAGACCGTCAAAACCGTCAACGGGTCAACAAAGTGCAAGGCTCTATCTACAAAGCCGCTTTGAGTGAAGTGGTTGAAGGAGCAGAAAAAGTCATTGCCGAGATGCGTACAGAGGGCATTATTCCGCCGGAAATCGGCATCAGCATTGGTGGTTCAATCGTTGACTCATCGGAAACTAACTCAGCGTTGTTTGTCTTGATGATACTTTGTGTACTCCTCGTGTATATCGTGATGGCAGCGCAGTTTGAGTCAATGACTTATCCGTTCATTATCATCCTGTCTATTCTCTTCGGTATCGCAGGGGTTTATTTAGGTTTGATGATTACCGGCACCTCAATGAGTATGATGGGTATGGTCGGAGTGGTCATGTTGATAGGTATTGTGGTGAAGAACGGTATCGTGTTTATCGACTACGCCAACCTGAATCGAGAGCGGGGCATGTCGGTGGATAAGGCGATTGTCGATGCCGGCCGTTCCCGTTTGCGTCCGATATTGATGACCACGTGCACGACGGTATTGGGTATGATTCCGATGGCAATCCCTCGCGGAGCAGGCTCTGCGATGTGGCAACCGCTGGGTATCGCCGTAGTATTCGGCTTGACATTCTCCACGATACTGACCTTGGTGTATGTCCCTGCCCTTTACTCCATTTTCGGCGCTAATGGTATCAAACGTACGAGAAAGAAACACGCAAAGCAATTAAAACAAGCAAAGATATGAAATCCGTATTTATAACATACAATCAGGCATTCAAGGATGAATTGATAACGATATTAGACCGCATGAGCATACGAGGCTTCACGATGTGGGAAACAGTGCAAGGGCGCGGCTCCGTTAAGGGAGAGCCGCACTACGGCGACCATGCCTGGCCTACGCTTAACTCCGCTATTCTGGCTGTTGTTCCCGACGAAAAAGTGGATGAATTATTGAAAAAAATTCATGCATTGGATCTGGAAAAAGAAATGCAGGGAATCCATGCATTTGTTTGGAATATAGAAAAAACGGTGTAATATTCACCGTCGTCATGTGTAGAGACGCAATGCATTGCGTCTCTACGTGTGTATCTGAACGTCCCTACGTGTATATCATTTATACCATTCCGAATACATCAGATAATTCTTGGCAATTTTCTGATTGATTTCCTTGGATTGTTCGGAATCTATTTTCTTGATAAATTTGGCGGGAGTACCGCCATAAATACTGCCCGGTTCCACCTGGGTACCGCTCAATACGACCGAACCGGCAGCCACTAAAGCCCCTTCGCCGATGACCGCATGATCCAAAACGATAGCGCCCATGCCGATCAAAGCGCCGTTTTCTATTTTTGCTCCGTGAATCACCACATTATGACCGATGGATACATCATCGCCGATTTCGGCAACCGATTTTTCGTAGAGCGTATGAATTACCGAACCATCCTGGATATTCACCCGGTTGCCGATGCGAATCGAATTCACATCGCCGCGCAATACGGTATTAAACCAGATGCTGCAATCGTTTCCGATGACAACATCCCCGATAATGGTTGCATTATCTGCTAAAAACACATTTTCACCTATTTGGGGAGTAAATCCCCGTACCGATTTAATTAATGCCATATATTAATCTAATTTTATTTTGCCCACACCGTTGACCGATGTATTTTTGACTTTCGGCTCCGATTTATAGGTAATACTCCCTACGCCATTGACATTTCCGTCCAAATATTCTACCGGATTGCATTGAATGGAACCGACACCATTCATGCGGGCGGTCACCGAATCCGATACCAATTCCAGCGCATTGATATTGCCGACCCCTTTGAGGTCAAAAGTAGTATTTTTTGCGGTACCGGCCAAAACAACCGATCCGACACCTTCATTCTTCACTTTTAATGCATTGCTATACAAACTATCGGCCTGCACTTTTCCGGCTCCTTCCATAGAGATATAAAAATCAGTAGTGTGGAAAGCGCCCGGCAGATTGACATTCCCGACGGATGTCATTGTTAATCCTTGCAAATCAGGTGTTTGTAAGCGAATAATCAAACGGGAAGTAGGTTCTAAGTGATAGCGATCGACGATCGATAAAGATAAGGTGCCGTCTTCTTTCACTTCCACTTTCACTTTGTCGATCAGGTTGGAATCGCCATTAATCACTATCGAAGTTTCGCCGTTTGCCACTTGTTCAATTTGCAGATTGGCAATCAACAATTCTTCTACGTTGACATATTTAATGGGCGATAATACTTCCGTCCGGTCGGCAAGGATTCCATTTCCCCGCAATACCGGATAGTTATCGTTGGGTGAGTAGTTCACATCCCAACCCCAAATCTTATGTTTAATCTTCGTCCAATCCGACTTGAATCCTGAGAAAGGCAAGGCAATCAGCGCGGCTATCCAGAGAATGATTCCCGCCCATTTGACCCCTTTGTGCACCGGTTTCAATTTAAATATATGGGAAATAATGGTATAGACCAACGCAACCAAGGGGATGCCGATGATGAAACAAAAAGCGGCAGTCGCTAACTCCGGATGTTCCACAAACAGGAAAGTTTCATTTGTCCAGGGAATAAGTCCGCCTAATACGCCGGTTCCCACTCCAAAAAGCGTGGCGAATAATACAATGATGACTATAACTAAGGCAAAAATCAAAGGAATACCGATCAGGCAGCCCAAGCCGACCAAGCAAACTTTGAAAAAAGCCACAATGAAGTCCACGAGGGAAGCTAAACATCCGCTGTTAGTCGCCGCTCTTTTAACTTCTTCCACTCCGGCAGCTACCGTTTTGCCGATATTTTCTACCGTGATGGGTTTGCCCTGCATTTCCAATTTTTGTTCGGCGGTGGTCGCTTCGGGAATGACTAACCATAAAATCAGATAGAACGGAACAATCCACAACGAAGTGGCCGGAACCAGAATGGCTGCAATGATACGGACAATCAATACATTCCAATCGAAGTAAGCCGCAACTCCGGAACACAAGCCGGCAAACATTTTATCGCCGGGATTCCGGTAAAATTTCTTTTTGATACTTGTATAACTCTCTTCCCGTTTTTCTTCCTGCTTTTCCTCGTCTTCGAGTGTTTCATTTTCTCCAAAATCACCGGGACGTCCCATTTGTGCAATCACTTTTTCGACTTCTTCGATGCTGATCACATCGTATCCCAAACGGACACGGTCGCTCAGCAATTCTTCGATCCGGGCTTCGAAATCGGCTAAAATTTCCGTATGCCCTTCCTCGTTACGAAAATAGATACGCAGGTTCCGCAGGTAATTATCCAACAACTGATAGGCGTCTTCGTCTATGTTAAAGACTCTGCCATTGAGATTTACTGTTAATGTCTTTTTCATCTCCTTATCTTGTTTATATTTTTTTCAAATGATTAATTGTTTCACTTATTTCCTCCCAGGCGGTTCCCAATTCGTTCAGGAAAGCTTCACCCTCCTGAGTGAGTTTGTAGTACTTGCGGGGAGGTCCCTGGTTCGATTCGATCCATTGATAACTCAACAGGCTCATGTTTTTCAAGCGAGTCAATAAAGGATACAAAGTGCCTTCTACCACTATTAGCTTGGCTTCCTGCAAGATACGGATAATATCCGGCGCGTAGGCAGGCTCGCTGTCCAAGATTAAAAGAATACAATATTCCAGTATTCCTTTCCGCATTTGAGATTTTACATTGTCTGCATTCATATATTCTATTTTTTCTGTTTATTTCAACTTTATTTTGTATAATGCAACAAATGTAGGGTAAATAAAAATACTATGCAATACATAGTACTAATATTTATAAATATTTAATATAAATTAACTAAATAGATATATTTGGTAACTGATTTTTTGGAATATCCTCAGAAAACCGTCAAGTGGAATGATTTGGCAATCCCCGATATAAATATTTGAATCCCAATGCAGAACGTGATAAAAGCAATCAGTTTGTTGATGACCATATTGCCTGCCGGGCCTAATCTCCGGTTGATTTTGGAGCCGGAAAGAATCACAAAGTAAAGGATGATTAATTGTACTACCATCGCAGCGACAATGAGCGCATAATGTGCGCCGGTTAATAGCCAACTATTTTCACGTTCGGCGGATGCCATTAATGTAAAAATAACGGAAATGGTGCCGGGACCCAAGCAAATCGGGAAAGAAATGGGATAAAATATTTTACTGACAATATTATTCTTCTTCACTCCTTGGGCTTCTTCCTGTTCCTCATCTCTATTGCCGGAATCCGAATTGTTGAGCCATTCCAAACCGGATTTGCAAATAACAAATCCTCCGGCTATTTGAATTACCGGTATGGCCAATCCGAAAATCATCAGGATCAAATGACCGGCTAATAAACTGACAATTCCGATTGCCAAACAATGAATTATAATGGAACGGGTATATTTTTTCCGTTCTTCTTCACCGATAGATCCGTAATAACTGTTTACAATCAAGCCGCTTCCAAGCGGATCAATCACCGGAAACAAAGCTGCAAAACACGTAGTAAAGTACAAAAAAATGCTATGAACTGCCATATTATGAATTTGAATAGGATTTGTTTTTTATATAAACGTCTTATAAATTCGGATTGTTCACTCCATTTTAAACTTATGGCAAACTATTTGCTATTAATAAAGTGACTGCGAAAACATTATCTATCGGCCGTTTGTTTCTAATTTATTGATAGATAATTGTTAAACTGTAAAAAATTAAAGTCATGAATGAGAAAGATTTTGAAACGAAGATTGAAAACGAAGACAATTTCGCTGACAACTTAGCAGAGGATATGCCAAAAGAACAAATCGAAGAAGAAGATCAAGAGGAAGCTGCTGAATCTGCTGACAATACGGCAGAAGAAGAATTGGCTCAATTGAAAGATTCCTACCTCCGTTTGATGGCTGAATATGATAATTACCGGAAGCGCACCATGAGAGAAAAAGCGGAATTAATTAAAAATGGCGGGGAAAAAGTGTTAACCGGACTTTTGCCCATTATAGATGATTTCCAACGGGCGCTGGAAAATATTGATAAAGCAACTGATTTGGAAGCGGTCAAAGAAGGAGTGGACTTAATAGCCCAAAAATTTCTTTCTTTCCTGCAACAAAACGGCGTGAAAGCCATTGAATCGATTGGCGAACCTTTTGATGCCGATTTGTTCGAAGCGGTCGCCACCCTTCCTACCCAAGAGGAAGAACAAAAAGGCAAAGTCATTGATGATTTGCAAACAGGATATACCCTAAACGATAAAGTAATTCGCCACGCCAAAGTAGTCGTGGCCAATTAGCGGAATAATATAAGCATGGCAACTATAACTAAACGAGATTATTACGAAGTTTTAGAAATTTCTAAAACGGCTTCGGGAGAAGAAATAAAAAAAGCGTACCGGAAAAAAGCCATTCAATATCATCCCGACAAAAATCCGGGTGATAAAGCGGCTGAAGAAAAATTCAAAGAAGCGGCCGAGGCTTACGAAGTGCTGAGCAACGAAAACAAACGAAGCCGGTACGACCAGTTTGGTCATGCGGGAGTAGGTGGAGCTGCCGGCGGCTTTGATGGAGGTTTCTCCATGGAAGATATTTTCGCCCGTTTTGGCGATTTGTTTTCAGAAGGATTCGGCGGAAGTTTTACCGGTGGATTCAGTAATTTCGGCGGTTTTAGTTCCGGCGCCGGACGAAGAGTCAACCGGGGTTCGGATTTGAGGGTAAAAGTAAAATTAACGCTCAAGGAAATCGCTACTGGGGTCGAGAAAAAACTCAAAGTAAAGAAATATATTGCCTGTCCGTATTGCAAAGGAAGCGGCGCCGAGAATGAACAAGCACATTCGACCTGTCCCACGTGCAAGGGCAGAGGTCATGTCACCCGTGTGGTGAACAGTATTTTCGGACAAATGCAAACCACTACGGTATGTCCCGATTGTCAGGGAGAAGGGAAAGTCATTACGAAAAAATGTCCGCATTGCTATGGTGAAGGCATTGTCAAAGACGATGATATCATCACCATCAACATACCGGCCGGAGTGGCGGAAGGAATGCAACTTTCGATACGTGAAAAAGGCAATGCAGCACGGCGCGGCGGTATCAACGGCGACTTATTAGTTGTCATCGAAGAAGAAATCCATCCCGAATTAATCCGTGATCAGCAGGATATTATCTATAATTTGCTGTTGACTTTTCCACAGGCCGCTATGGGCAGCACGGTCGAAGTGCCGACTTTAGACGGCAAAGCCAAAATAACGGTGGAACCGGGAACGCAACCGGGCAAAGTGCTTCGATTGAAAAACAAGGGATTACCTTCGGTGAACCGCTACGGTACAGGCGACTTGCTGATCAATATTGCCGTTTATGTCCCGGAAAATCTGACCAAGGAACAAAAAGAGGTCTTGGCTTCCTTAGAAAAGGAGCCGAATTTCCAACCGACAAATTCCGTCAAAGAAAAGATATTCAGTAAGTTCCGGAGTATATTTGATTGAATTGGTAGTAAAATTTTTATATAAGTTGATACCATGAAAAAAAATCTTTTTTGTTTGTGCATTTTTTGCACTTTGGTTGCCTGTACTAAAAAACCGGCAACGCAATGGGTGGTTTCCACCGCAGAATCTTCCTGGCAAATTCAGCCGGAAAACAGTGTTGAATTCATTCAAAGCGATACATTCGACACGGAAATCGACGTCCTTCATCCTTTGCAAACGATTGATGGTTTCGGAACGTGTTTCAATGAATTGGGATGGACTTCGTTGAGCGTACTGAGCGATTCCGACAGGGAAGCGATTCTGAAAGAACTTTTTGAACCGGGAACCGGCGCCAATTTTACGATATGCCGGATGCCTGTAGGCGCCAACGATTTTTCCCGCGACTGGTATTCGTATGATGAAACGGACGGCGATTTCGAACTGAAAAATTTCAGCATTGACAACGACAAGGAAACACTGATTCCATTTATCAAAAACGCCTTGAAATACAATCCCGCTTTAACGGTCTGGGCTTCCCCCTGGTCTCCGCCAAGCTGGATGAAATACAATAAACATTATGCTTGCCATGTTTCCGGTAATGAAACTCCGGAACAATACCGCAACAATCTTCAGCCTAATCAGCAAGGATTGGAAGGAGATAATATGTTTATCCAGGAAGATGCTTATTTTCAGGCTTATGCCCTTTATTTTGCGAAATTCATCGAAGCTTACCGGAAGGAAAATATTTCCATTTCCATGATTATGCCCCAAAATGAATTCAATTCTTGTCAGGTATTTCCAAGTTGTACCTGGACGGCTTCCGGATTGAATAAATTCGTTGGCGGATTTCTGGGTCCTAAAATGAAGGAATTGGACGTGAAACTGTTTTTCGGTACCATGGAACGGCCCAATGCCTTGTTAGTGGATACTTTGTTGCAAGACGAAAACAGCAAAAAATACATCGAAGGAATCGGTTTTCAATGGGCAGGAAAGGACGCCATCGAAAAAATCCATGCCGGTTATCCTGCGCTTAAACTATACCAGACGGAACAGGAATGTGGAAATGGAAAAAACGATTGGGACTACTGCCTGTATGCCTGGAGCCTGCTGAAACATTATATGAATAACGGAGCCAATGTGTATGATTACTGGAATACTTCGCTTGAAAAAGGAGGCATGAGCCGTTGGGGTTGGAGTCAGAATTCGCTGGTAAGTGTGGATGCAGAAGCGAAAACCTATTCTTTCACCTACGAATATTACCTGTTGAAACATGCCAGCCATTTCGTCCTTCCGGGTGCGCAACGTTTGGCTGTTTCCGGTTCATTCTCCAACCTGTTGGCATTTAAAAATACAGACAACAGCTATGTACTGATTGTCTATAATGATAAAGAAACGGACTTTAAACCGGTCATTAAAATCGGCGATTATCACCTTTCACTTTCTTTAAAACCGGGTTCATTTAATACAATCTTTTTAGCGAAATAAAGCAGCTTTTAAAATAATGCAGGGATGAATCCGTATTCATCCCTGCAAAAAAACCGGTAGAAAATAAACCGAAAACTTTTTAGTTTTTAATAATCTTTCCTACTTTCGTTCCTTTATCGGTAGTTAACCGGATAAGATAGATACCTGATTTCAAACCGGATAGATCAACGGTTGTATCTTCTGAATTTACAAGCTCTCTCTTGACTTCTTTCCCTACCGAATCAAACACAATCAGTTCTTTTACCGCATCTGCCGATTGAATCCGGACAAGACTAATTTCTTTTTGCCATGCAAATATAGTTAGTTATTGATATTTTTAATCTATTTTTCAATTATTTTTTACTAACTTTGGCATGAAAAAAACGATTTATTTACTAAATGATATTCACATGAAACGTAGGCATTGTTCCTGTTTATTATTAGTTGTTTTATTAGCCTGTTCGTGCTTTGTTCATGCACAGTCCGACTCCATTAAAACACTCATCATCACCGGTCAGAATAATCACAACTGGCAAGTAAGTCACCTGGTATTGGAAAAAATCCTGGAAAACTCCGGATTATTCTCTGTCGATTTCGCAATTTCTCCGGAAAAAGGACAGGATATGAGCAATTATATTATTGATTTTAAACCTTATCAGTTAGTAGTTGTCGATTATAACGGCGATTCCTGGCCGGAAGAAACCAACCAACGATTGGTTGAATATGTGCAAAACGGCGGCGGCATCGTCTTTTTCCATGCGGCCGATAATGCTTTTCCGAAATGGAAAGAATACAATGAAATGATAGCCTTAGGCGGTTGGAACGGTAGAAACGAAACTTCCGGTCCCTACCAATATTGGGAAAATAATAAATTGATACAAAATCCGGAACCGGGTATCGGCGGTCATCACGGAGCGCCTCACGAATTTGTTTTGAATGCGCGTGACAAGAAACATCCCATCATGAAGGGTTTACCTGCTCAATGGAAGCATGCTCAAGATGAGCTTTACAGTTTAATGAGGGGTCCGGGCAAGATTAAAAGCGTATTATACACCGCTTTTTCCGATAAAGAAAAAGGCGGTTCCGGACGGGAAGAACCGCTTATTTTCACTGTCAAATATGGAAAAGGTCGTATTTTTCATACGATGATCGGACATGTAGGACCCACTCTGCAAGAAAATGCCGCCATGCAATGTACAGGGTTTCAAGTCACGCTATTGCGAGGAAGCGAATGGGCAGCCACCGGGAAAGTGACGCAAGCTGTTCCTGATGATTTTCCGACAGCCGATCGGATGAGTCTTCGTACGGATTATTTTTAAATGGCTTTTAAAAATATTGGATCTTCCCGGATTGTTTTACAATTTAGGTTCGATCACATATTCCCGGCTCTCAATGCGTATGAAGCCTGTGACACTATTGCCGGTCACAACTTCATAAATGAATGTCACACGTGTCCTGTCTATCCAGGGTCTGCTATCCAACAAATCCTTCAGAACGGCACGTTTAATTTTTACCGCATTTGCATCAAACAGATCCCTTGCTTTGTTATCATTGTCAGCAGTTCTTTCAGAAGTAAATCCCCGGTCGCCTGTGAAAACGCCTTGTTCATATAAATAATCGGAAACAATTTGCTTCCCCTTACTATTTGATTCCATATACTCAACGCGATAATGATAAATATCGGTAATTTCTTTTTCACAACTGCTGAACATCACTGATACGGCAAACATCACAACTCCAAAAATAAGTAAATTTTTTAATTTCATTTTTTTAATTTTTATTATTTGTAAAAAAACAACGCAACAAAGATACAATTTTATCCGAAAGCATTTCACATCTCCTGCAATCAATCTGTAATCTTTGATATTATAAACAGCGAAAGGTTTAAAACGCAAAAACCTGTTAGGTTTTAAAGACTTAACAGGTTTTCAAAAAACTGGCGGCTACCTACTCTCCCACTATTGTGCAGTACCATCGGCGCGACCGGGCTTAACTTCTCTGTTCGGAAAGGGAAGAGGTGGAACCCCGGTGCTATAACCACCTGAATGACTTTAATTGATAATGGACAATTGACAATTGACAATTATTTTAATTCTCAATTCTCAATTGTTAATTCTCAATTGAATAAACATAAAGGTAAAACAAGAACGTAATAGAGTAAGAATTAACAACTCCAATCAACTTTTAATTGTCAATTGTCAATTGTCAATTGTTAATTTCTCTTTTGAAAGACAAGTATTCAGGTCATTAGTACTGCTCGGCTAAGATGTTGCCACCTCTACACCTGCAGCCTATCTACGTCGTAGTCTTCGACGACCTTCTATGGAAATCTTATCTTGAGGACGGCTTCGTACTTAGATGCTTTCAGCACTTATCCTGTCCCAGACTTAGCTACCCGGCGATGCTCCTGGCGGAACAACCGGTCGACCAGCGGTCTGTCCAACACGGTCCTCTCGTACTAGTGTCAGTTCCCCTCAAATTTCCTGCGCCCACAACAGATAGAGAC
>BNYG01000031.1 GCA_026000155.1 Bacteroidia bacterium
TTACAATCCCGGGCAATACCGTAATTACCTGTACAAGGGGAAGTTTGATTACCTGTACGACAAGGTGGGTCTTTACGATACCCTGCGATTGGTTATGAACGGTTACAAAACGGCGGATGAAATCACTTATTGTTGGCAAGCGGTGGATGATATTCAATCGAAGATGCTGAATTTTTTGGAAAATCATGACGAACAACGGATTGCTTCGGATTTTTTTGCCGGAGATCCAATCAAGGGGCGCCCCGCTTTGGTGGTTTCCGCTACCATGAATACCAATCCTTTTATGGTTTATTTCGGACAGGAATTGGGCGAACGGGGAATGGAAGAAGAAGGTTTCAGCGGACGCGACGGACGCACCTCTATTTTTGATTACTGGAATCTTCCGGTTTTAGACCGTCCGCTTTCGGATGCACAAAAGAAACTGCGGGAATATTATACAAAAATCGTGCAGTTATGCAATCAAAGCAAGGCTATCCGGCAAGGTGCATTCTTTGATTTGATGTATGCCAACCTTTGGAAAAAAGATTTCGACAGTAACAAACAATATGCCTTTATGCGTTATCTGGCTAATGAATTATTGTTGATTGTCGCCAATTTTGATGATAAGACAGCTGACATCAACCTCCGTATTCCTCCTTATGCGTTTGAATATTTTGGAATATCGGAGGGTCAAATCGGAAAAGCAAAAGATTTACTGACCGGCACCCGGTGTTCTTCCCATTTGAGGACGGACAATGTATATCCTGTCCATATTCTGGCATATAATGCTGTTATTATCCGGTTTGAGATTCATAAGGATAAGGTTATCGCTTCAAGCGAAGACTATTGGTAACAACGCTTACACTGCTTAAAGCCATAGCCGCCCCGGCAATCATCGGGTTGAGCAAGAATCCGGTAAACGGATAGAGTATGCCCGCTGCAAGGGGAATGCCGATCAGATTGTAGATAAACGCCCAAAACAAATTCTGCCGAATAGTCTTGACCGTTTGTTTGGAAAGCCGGATAGCTTCCGGAATCTTAGTCAAGTCGGACGCAATAATCGTCATTTTGGCCACATCCATCGCAATATCGCTGCCTTTTCCCATGGCAATACTTAAATCGGCTTGCGCAAGAGCGGCGCTGTCGTTGATTCCGTCGCCCACCATCGCCACGATTTTGCCGTTTTCCTGCAAATTTTTTATAAAACCGGCTTTTTCGTGCGGCAAGACTTCCGCCTGGTAATGAATGATTCCGGCTTGTGCCGCTATCTCTTGGGCGGTGGTTTCATTATCACCCGTAAGCATATACACTTCGATGCCGGAAGATTGCAATTGGCGGACGGCTGCCACGGAAGATTCTTTTATCTGGTCGGCAATAGCAACGACTGCGATAGCTTTCCGGTCGTCCGCCAACCAAATCACCGTTTGGGCTTGTCCGTTGAGCCGTTTTGCTTCGTGTAAAAGGGATTCGCCGATAGCTATCTTATTTTCCCGGAGCAATTTTTCATTTCCGGCAAAATATCCTTGTCCGTCAATTATTCCTTTCACTCCTTTTCCGGTGATGCTTTCAAATGCCTCGACCGGCCTAACCGGTAAATCTTCCAAATACCAGACAATGGCTTCCGCCAAAGGATGTTCGGATTGCTTTTCGAGACTGAGAAGGACTTGTTTTTCCGGTTCGTTATCCAACCCCAAAGCACCGGTTACGACCGGTTTGCCTTCGGTAATTGTTCCTGTTTTATCCAGCACCACTGCATTCACTTGCCTGGCGATTTCCAAACTTTCGGCATCTTTTATCAAAATTCCCTTTCCGGCGCCTTTGCCAATGCCCACCATGATTGCCGTAGGCGTTGCCAATCCCAAGGCACACGGACAGGCAATAATCAACACCGTAACCAAAGCCAGTAAACCGTGGGAAAATCCGGTACTTCCTCCAAACAACCACCAGATAAGGAACGACAAAACGGCAATGCCTATCACCACCGGAACAAAAATACCGGCAATTTTATCGACCAATTTTTGCACCGGGGCTTTGCTGCCTTCCGCATCCTGCACCATTCGGATAATTTGGGCAAGCATTGTACCGGCTCCTACTTTTTCCGCCCGGAATTGAAAACTGCCTTTCTGATTGATGGTTCCGGCAAAAACTTTATCATTCGCCTGTTTCAATACCGGGACAGGTTCTCCGCTCAACATACTTTCGTCCACATACGAATTTCCTTCCGTGACCTCACCGTCCACCGCAATTTTTTCTCCCGGCTTCACCAAAACAACATCACCGGCAATGACTTTTTTAATTGGAATTTCTACATATTGATTCTTTTCCCGGACGACCGTTACGGTCCTGGCTTGCAATCCAATCAGTTTTTTCAAGGCGGAGGAAGTATTGCCTTTGGCTTTTTCTTCCAGTAACCGTCCCAAAAGGATGAAAGAGATGATGACGCTCGATGCTTCAAAATAGACATGCGGCTGGATGCCTCTTTCCAACCAAAACTCGGGAAACAGCGTATTAAAGAGACTGAACAGGTAAGCGATTCCGGTGCTCAAGGCTACCAGCGTATCCATAGTGGTCGTACGATGCTTGGCTTGTTTCCACGCATTAACAAAAAAATCTTTTCCGAAATAGAAAACAACAGGCGTGGCAAGCGCCCACATAATCGCATTGGCAGAAGGAATATGCATAAAGAACATCCCGGTAATCACTACCGGCAGGGAGAACAGAATAGCTCCCATGGTTCTGAATTTCAAATCGTTGAATGCCCGGGTATGGATTTCCTCTAAGCTCCCGGAGGAATGCTCGTCTTCGTCATCCTCTTCAATGAGCAAGTCATATCCTGCATTTTGCACCGCTTCCCGCATATTTTCCGGCGTAATCACCTCCGGATGGTATTCTACCACTAAATTGGCGGTAGCAAAATTGACGGAAGCATTCACCACCCCGGCTTGATTCCGGACGGTCGTTTCGACCCGGGTAGCGCAAGCGGCACAACCCATTTGCAGTACCGGAAATGTTTTTTTTATTGTTTGTGTTGACATCAGCTTGTTCTAAAACAGCTGTAAAGTTCGTCAATTTTTTTGCTTTTTCCAAGTAAAACTATCTATTTAAAAAATTAAGGTACGCAAATTTTCTCAATAAAACTAGCCTTGGCTTTGGTTAGCAGGGCAAACCTTAAGTTTGCCCTGACGGCTTTAGGTATTACGCCTATAAAAATTACCGATAAATAGGGATTGCGTACTCTTTCCGGCAGCCGTAACTTTGCTTCGTCAAATGAATCAATTGGAATGAATTATGCACAAAATAGTATTTTCTTTTTTATCAGCCCTTTTCCTTGTTTTTAACGCTCAGGCGCAAGCTGTTTCGGGAAACGAGAGCTATCTAAACGACAGCATTGCATCCGTGTCCATCAGCGAAGTGGTGGTGACGGGTACTTTAACTGCCCGTACACTCAAAAATACACCGGTATTGACGAAGGTGATTTCGAGCAATGACATCCGGGAATCGGGTGCGACCACCGTACTGGAAGTGTTGGAAAATTATGTTCCCGGAGTGAATTTTACTCCCAATCCGATGGGCGATAATATTCAAATAGCCGGATTGGACAACAAGTACATATTAATCCTTGTGGACGGTGAACGGCTTGTAAATGAACGAACCGAAAATGTCAATTTCTCCCGTCTCAACACCTTTGACATCCAACAGATTGAAATCATTAACGGCGCTTCTTCCGTCCTTTACGGTTCCAATGCTATCGGTGCGGTTATCAATATTATCACCAAAGATGTCAATCAACCGGTGCAAGCTTCGGCTCGCGCCCGTTATTCCAAGTATAACACGTATGTCGGCGATGCTTCGGTGGGATGGAAAGTAAATAAGCTTTCGTCCAAAACGGTTTTTACGGCGAAAAACTCGGACGGATATACGTTTCAATCGCACACGATGGACCCTTATTCGGACTACACGCTGTCGCAGGTTTTCAAATATAAATTCAACGATAAACTGGATGCGGAACTGAAGGGAACGTACTACAACAATGAGACTTGGTTTTTACAAAAATATCAAACCCGCATAGATGAGGATTATACGGTGGGCGGGAAATTGCAATATGCGTTTTCTAAAAAAAATGGATTGACGTTTACCGCGAATAGCGATAAATACGAAGGTCATCAGATTTACAAGTTGCGCAACGATTCGTCGGCTTATGTCAACGGCTCGCAATATGCCGTATTTCGTTTGACGGACGCTTGGAATATAACAGAAAACATACAGTTCGTAAGCGGCGCTGAAATGAATCTGGAAAATACGTTCAGCTACAATCAATTTGGTTTCGACCCGGAAGAACGGAACGCTTCCAACTGGAATTTATTTACACAAGGGGAATTTAAAACGGAAAGCGGTTTAGATGCTTTGGTGGGCGTTCGCTACACGCAACATTCGCAATTCGGAGGCTATCTTTCGCCTAAAATCTCCTTGATGTACCGCTTGGAAAATTTCCGTTTCCGGGGAAGCATCAGCAACGGATATAAAGCGCCGACTTTGAAAGAATTATACATGAATTTTCCGCACAAAATAGGCGAAGATATTCCTTTTTGGGTAATAGGAAACAAGGATTTGATACCCGAAGAATCGTGGTATAAAGCCATCTCCGCCGAGTATATTGTCAATAATATCAATACGTCTATTACCATTCACGACAATTCGATACAGAACAAAATCAATACCAATCAGCTGTGGAACGAAGCCCAGGGTCGAACGGAAATGAAATATGAAAATGTAGAAAATGCGCAGATTACAGGCGTTGATTTTGCCTTGCAATGGACTTTTTGGAAGCATTTCCACCTGAAAGCCGGATACTCGTTTACCGATGCAAAAGACAAAGACAGCGGACTGCAATTATCCGGAAACAGCAAACATACCGGCACATTGAATTTAGTGTATAAACAACGGCATTTACCTTTTTTACCTGAAACCCCTTACAGCTTGTCGTTAATGGGAAGAGCGATGTCTCCGCGTCTTTTTTATTCCACTTCGGCATCCGGCGAAATAGTCGATGAATCGACCGGCAGTTATTACATCAGCAGTTTTATCTACACCCAGCAATTTCCGCTTTACAAGAAATTATCGGGCGATATTCAATTCGGAATCAATAACTTATTCAATTACACAAACAAGGATTATGTTTCCAATAACACAGGCAGAACTTGTTTCGTAAGTTTGGGTATAAAATTTTAGATATGAAAACAATTATAAAAATAACAACATGGATTATTTGCATTGCCGGATTCACGGCTTGCGACATCGACCGGCTTTGGGATAAAGATTATCTGTTTGAAGTCGTGAAGCCTCAGGACGGCGTATTTATTTATGATTGCAGCAGTTACACCGAATGGCATTTCTTTTCGTTTGCCCAGGGAAAAATTATCGGCTCTTGCGATGCAATGGATGTCGAAGCGAACGAACAGTGGCGTAAACGAACGGATTGGGATTTGGCTTTTCACCGTCAAAACATCCAAACAAACAGCGGTGAATCGGGCGTGGGTTTAGGCGGTATTTTGAAATATCCGCAAGAAGTTTTCAATTTCGATGCCATTCTCGAAGCTCCGGAAGAAGGTTATATGACAGATGTTCCCGATTCTGTTATCTATGATATGAGTCAAATGATGGCGGGAAAAATAGGCTATGCCTATACAGGATTGGCACAACCGGTAAAAGGTTGGGCGGTGCTGACCGATATGATGAATGGTGTGTGGACGTATGTTCAGAGCGCATTCATTGTTAGAACGGCCGATGGAAAGTATGCAAAAATATACTTGCGGAATTTCAAAAGCGATGTCGGCGCTTCCGGTACGGTAACAATGCAATACGTCTATCAGGACGATGGAACCATTAATCTGAATACAAAACGAAATGAATAATATTTTTATCCACCATTTAAATTCTATTTTTATGAGTATCAAAAAATTTACACTTTTATTATTGAGCTTGTTATTGGTAATCAATCTTACGGCGCAAGTTCAAACTTTCCGTTTAGACATCAGCGGCGGAGCATTTATGGGAAGTCCTATTCCCGACTATACCCAATGGTATTATTTTTCATTTGAACAAGGGGATACGATCGGCGCCAGCGCCGGCGTATTGGAAAATGTCAATGGCGGACAAATCGGAACGGAAGTGATTGACGCCGCATGGAAGGCGCGTACCGATTGGGATATTGCTTTTCATGCCACCGATATCCGTACCAACAGCGGCGCTTCGGGAAATGGCGCTTCGGCATCGCTTTTTATTGCCGATACGTTATCCGTAACTCCCTTAGAGGATGTTTTCTCCAATCTAAACGAAGCGCCTGCGGAGGGATATGCGGCGGATGAAATATTAAGCGGAACATTTATTTTTGGCATGACGAGTATGCCTCCGCTCAGAACCACGCAACTTTCCGCATCCAAGGCAGCGCAAGGCTGGGCTGTTTTCGGAATGGGAGCAAGCGGTGAAAATCCCAAAGTAATTGTATTCAAAACCGCCACAGGCAAATATGCGAAGGTGTATTTGAAACAATTCATTGAAAAAGAGGAAGAAAAGCCCGGCTACATTGAATTTGATTATGTGTATCAACCGGATGGCAGTCGCGACTTTACGACCGCAACAGGCATCTCCCATGCAACACCGGCAACGATTGCCGTATATCCGAATCCGGTTTCCGATATTTTGCATGTTGCCGTTTCCGAAAAATCCGATATTGTCATTTATAATCTTACCGGCACAATTGTGAAGCAACGGAAAGCGCAAACCGGTACGGTGTCTATTCCTGTTTCGGATTTAGGGAAAGGGAGTTATGTTGTGAGAGTGAATTCCAATGCAACGAGTCAAGTTCAAAAGGTAATTGTAAGATAAGGCTTTGAGGGGATATAATGAGGTGAAAAATCCGGCGGCATTGGAAGTGGTCGCCGGATTTTGTTCATTATTCTTCAGTTTGTTTCATTAATTTCTCAAAATCGCTCACATAATTCCGGTCTTGGATAACGCGAAATTCCGCGTATTCCGCCAATGCTTTTTCGTCTGCCTGTTCTTTGCTTATTTTCCCCAACCCTTCGAGAATAGGGTAATCGTTCAATTTCAAAAATCCTCCCATAAATTCAATCCACTGTTCCATCGTAGTGGGTAATTGCCGTTCGGCACGCATTTCTGCCATATCTAAAAACGCTGATACTACCAACGCAAGTCGTTTGAGTTCGGTTTCTTCCAGATAGTTTTTGGCAATGGTTACGTCTGTGCGCAGGATTTTTCCGTCAGGCGCATATTTCCACGTGTGCAAACCCATATTGTCTTTGGTTTTGTTGGCGCGGTCGTAAATAATTTCGGCGGCTGTACCACCTGCAACCGCATAATGCAGTTGATTTTGAATAAATGCAAAAAAATGTCGGGCAATAACGCTATTTTTGTCGTAGTCGGAAGCAAGTACGAATATATCGGTAATTTTCAGATAAATGCGCCGTTCCGATAAACGTATTTCGCGGATATGTTCCAACATTTCACGAAAATAACTTTCGTCAAATTTACTGCCGTTCTTAAACCGATCGTCGTTAATTACAAAGCCCTTTTGAATGTACTCGTGCAAAACACGTGTGGCAAATTTACGAAACTGCGTTGCTTTCAAAGAATTAACACGATAGCCAACAGAAATAATAGCATCTAAATTATAGAATTGTATTTCGCGATTCACTTTTCTTTTGCCTTCATCGCGAACTACTCGAATTTTTCGAGTAGTTGAAATTTCTTCCAATTCGCCGCTTTTGTAGATTTCCGACAAATGATAGGTAATTGTATGCTCCTCAACATCAAATAAATTAGACATTATTTGCTGACTCATCCACATATTATCATCGGCAAAATAAACCTCTACTTCGGTTTCGCCTCTTTCGTTGGTGTAAAAAGCCAACCCGACCCGTTCGGGGATTTCCTTGCTGAATTTCTTTCGCCATTCAGCAAGTTGGTCGTCTATTGTTTTCGGTAAATTATCTTTTTGTTTCATTTGTTCAAATAATAAATTTAACTTTATGATATGTAATACTTTAGACTATTTGTTTATTTCTTTACTATTCCTTTTTTTCCTTTTTCAGAGAGTATTTTTATATTATTCAAGTATTCCTGCTCTATTGGCGACAAGTTTTTTGGACATATTTTTTGTAGTCCGTATGTGCCTTTTCTATTGCCTTTCAACTCTTTTTCATTCAAATAATTTTTCGCAATTTTAGAATTGATACGGTAACCAAGCGAAATTATCATATCAAGGTTGTAATGGGCAATTTCGTAGGTTTTTCCATCGGAAGCAGTTGTTCGGAATTTCCGAACAACTGAACTTTCGTTCAACTCTCCTTCTCCAAATTTGATATGCTCGCTGATATTCGCTTTACTCGATTGAAACAATTCAACCAAATGTGCCTGCGTGAGCCACGCCGTTTCGCTTTCAAAACGCACATCTACCGAAATTTTATCATCTTCGGTTTTGAAAATGACAAACTGATTGTTCTTTTCCGGCAGGTTATTGTATTCTATGGGTTGGGGTGAGGGCATAATATTTTAGTTTTTATTCCAAAATTACTTTTAAAACCTTGATTACTCTTGTCCATTTATTATTACACCCATTCTCAGTATGTTCAGGGCAAGAACATTCCTTAAAACTGTTATTACAACACCAAAACTCATCACTTGGACTTTTTGTATTTGTAATGTCTAACAGTAACTCAAATGAATCAAATTTACTTTCAAAATGCCGTTTGAAAGATTCTAATCTTTCTGTTTTTATTGCATCAATATACGGACTTGCACATACAAAATAATTTTGCCCCGACTGCGTTTTTTCTATCAATTCTATTAAATGACTTTGCGAATAGCCATCAATGTCAAGAATATTTGAGAATAAATGTATCGTAATATTAGATTGAGGTAAATTGAAGTCACTTTCTTCTAAATCATCTAATTTTTTACAGATTGTTTTTAACGAAACATCAGAGTTGGATTTTTTACAATGCAATGCTGCTCTTTTAAGGGCAATCTCTGACGGCTCAATAAGCGTAATGTGATTTGCATTTGCTGTTCCATATTTTTCAAGAAAAATCATACTTGCAATTCCCTGACCGCAGCCCCAATCAATAATGTTCACTTTCGAGAAAATATTTGGCAATGCTTCAAATGCAGATAACAGTTTTACTTTGTGCATATGCCTGTGCCTGGTCCACCTGACAGTGCAATTTGCTTTGTTTCATTCAAAGCCGCTTGTTGCGAAATTGTCAATTGTGTAATTTGCGGTAATCTAAAATAATATCCTGCCATATTTTGTTATTTAATAGTTTCGTTATTAGGATTTTGCTTGTGCAAATTCCAATTTGTTAATGCTATATTTTTGTTCGCATTAGCATAGCAATATTCGCACAAATGGGGACAAGTATTGTACTCGCCAATATCTTTACTGAATATGCAACCGCAAAATTGTCGCTGTCCTTTGTCTTTATTGTCTTTATTTTTAGCTATTGTTTTTTGAGTATCAAACAAATCACCTTGTGAAATTTCAACACCCAAAAAGTCCGTCAAAACTTTGTCGTGGGAAAAAAGTTTTATCATCAAATCATCATCAACACATTTATTGTGAGCGATTCCATATTTTTCCAAAGGAATTTGCTCGGCGCAAGTAGCAAGTTCAAAGTGCCAATTTTCATTTAAACGTTGCAATCCTGCCGCAAACTCATTCATTGTTCGTTCGTTAAATTCCTGATAAGGAATAGAATTGCTCCGCAAATTATTTTGTACTTTCTTGTATATTTTAATGTCGGCAAAACTGAATACCAACTTGTCTGTATGATTTTTCAGTTGATTGCCTATATTTTCAACTTTCCTCAATAGTTCTTCAACTCCGATTTTATCAGTTAATATCAGAGGGTCGAAACGCCATATTACTTTTTCTCTGCCAACTTTTTCTGCTAATTCAATAAATGTTTCTATTCTCGCTTGTACATTCGGAACTTTTGGCTCAAATTTTTCAACGTCATAATCATTTAGCGTAAATTGAAAATAATAGTTGATATTCTTTTCGTCCAAATAGTCCAAATGCTTGATAAGCGGCTTGTGGTTTTTCGACCAAAAAACAATTAATCGTGTATTTTGAAATGAAACATACAACGGAATACCGTTAAACGGATTTTTCCATTTAACATATCCTTCCTTCAAACGTTGAAAAAACCAATCAGAATAAAACGCAGGAATATCAGTCGAACGGCTTGCCGATATAATAACCGGGGCTTGCGCTTCAACAAGTTTCCCGTTTTCTATTTGTATTTTTGTCTTATTCCAATTCATATATTATTGTTCGTTTATATTTTTTTTCGCTATATTCAACACTTCCCACGCCAACTCTTTTTCATCTTTCGCGGCATATTCTTATATTATTTAGTTTTACAAAAGTACAATATCTTCCTTATATATTTTTGTTATAGCAATTTTCATTCTTTATTTCAACATTTTGCTATTTTCAACTTCCTGCAAAACCTGCATTTGCTGAATGGCAATCTGATTAAGTTTTACCAATCTGTCGCTTTGCGGTGGGATTTGCTTCTCGCCATTCTTTGGCGATAGGACAAAAGCATTTAACCCTGCTTGATTTCTAAACACATCGAATTCGATGTGTTTAAAATACGACTATCTCTCACTTTTGCAATATCCGTAAGAGAAATATAATCTTCCTTTTCTCTGTTTATCAGCACAATATCTGTGCCTTTTACATTTATTTTTGCCATATTTTTAATTTTTGTTTCTTGATAATTCTTTCTCATCAACCATTACCGTAATAATTTTATATGCAACCCAAAAGTTTACAAGATATTCCGTTAGGTGTTTTATCTGTTCCATCATTTTATTCATTTTCATAACCCTGTCAAAATCCAATTCAAAAAGATTGATTTTTAAATTCTCAACGGTGTACAAAAGTATAAAAAATATGAATGCAAAGCGGAACACTGCCTCCCTCTTTTAGGGTATAACGCCCCTTTAAATTCCCTATGAATGGGGATTGTTTGCTGACGACCTCCGCTTTACCTTTGCTGCAAAAAAGAGTATGGCAAACAGAAAAAAACAAATAACGTTTATCGTCCTTCTGGCGGTGGTAGTCGGAATCGCATGGACGGTGTGGAATTACACCGCTTCCACCACCCGGATTGCCTTGGTCAATTTTCAGGCGTTTCAAACTACAAGTATTATCAAAGCAAATACCGATAAGTTTATCCGTTATAAAGAGATACCGGTTGAAAATGTCGATAAATTGAACAAGTACGATTTTGTCTTGGCTTTCGGAATGGGTTTGCAAATAACCGGCGAACAGCGCGACCAAATTCAGGAAATGGCGGACAAGGGAACGCCTGTTTATGTTTTCAGCGCTACTTCTCCCGAAAACAATATCTGCAATTTAGACAGTATCGACAAGGCCAAAGTGCAGGAATATCTCAACGATGGCAATAAAAAGAATTACCAAAATCTGGCAAGGTATATCCGTCAAAATATTGACAAAAAAACATTTTTCGTCCAGTCGCCCGATACGGCGGTTAAAAGCGCCTCCGATGTCTTGTACCATTTGGATGAGTCGGTTGCCTTCGGCACAGTAAGCGATTACGAAGATTATCTGAGAAAAATTCATTTTTATACGGAAAATGCGCCCAAAGTAGCGATTGTCGGCGGATTAAACGACCCTTTCAGCGGGAATAAAGAGAATGTAGATAGTTTGATTATGGCTTTGCAAGGCTTAAAACTGAATGTATATCCGATAAGTTCCTTTATGAAACGCTTGAATTTTCTCCAAGAGATACAACCCGATGCCGTTATCTATTTTGCACACGGGCGGATGGCCATGGGACAAGCCGATGCTGCCGTCGATTGGCTCAAAAAACGCAATATTCCGGTTTTTTCACCGCTCTCCCTCTTACAAACCAAGGCAGAATGGCTCGCCGACCCGATGGGAATGTTCGGCGGGTTTCTGTCGCAAAGTATCGTGATGCCCGAATTGGACGGCGCGATTTATCCCTACGTCCTCAATGCACAGGAAGTGGATGAAAACGGCTTATATGTATTTAAAGCCATTCCCGAACGCTTGCAAACATTTACGCAAATCGTGCATAATTTTATCTCGTTGCAAAAGAAAAGCAATGCGGAAAAGAAAGTCGCCATCTACTATTTTCAAGGTGGAAAGCAATCGCTTGCCGCGCAAGGTTTGGAAACCGTCCCTTCGCTCTACAACCTCCTGAAACGGCTGAAAGCCGAAGGCTATAAAGTCGATAACCTTCCCGCAGACGTCAAGGGATTTGAAAAATTGTTGTTTTCGCAAGAAAATGGTGTTTTCATCGAACAAGCCACTTACGAATCTTGGGCCAATCGCGCCTTGCCGAAAACGCTTTACGCGGATGCCCTTGCCCTTTACGGCGAATCGGGCAAATTGGCGGTCAATCGTTTGTCGTTCGGAAATATCGTATTGCTTCCGCAACCCTTAGCCGGACGAGGTGATGACACCTTTGCCATTGTTCATGGTACAAAAGCCGCACCTCCGCACGAATATATCGCAGCTTATCTGTGGTCGCAATTCGATTTTCAAGCGGATGCAATGTTGCATTTCGGTACGCATGGAAGTTTGGAATTTACTCCGCAAAAGCAAGTGGCGTTGAGTCCCAACGATTGGTCAGACCGTTTGGTGGGCGCTGTTCCGCATTTTTATTATTATACGATTGGAAATATCGGAGAAAGCATGATGGCCAAACGGCGTTCGTATGCCACCACCATTTCGTATCTCACACCGCCTTTTATGGAAAGTGAAATGCGCTCGCAATTCAAAAATTTACAGGCTCAAATTCAAAGATATTATAAATCCGAAAACGAAGGACAAGTAAAATCTTCTTTGGAAGTGAAAAAAATAGCGGTGGCAATGGGTTTGCATCGCGATTTACGTTTGGACAGCGTATTGACCCATCCGTATTCGACCGA
This sequence comes from Bacteroidia bacterium, assembly GCA_026000155.1. GTDB lineage: Bacteria > Bacteroidota > Bacteroidia > Bacteroidales > Azobacteroidaceae > Azobacteroides. The sequence goes on from BNYG01000031.1 coordinate 12,988, forward strand.
AGAAATCGAACGCATAGAAAATTTTGCGGAAGAAATCGCCAACGAAAAAATGACCGGGAGTTTATACACCACCGGCATTCCTTATCCGGACGAAAAAATCCGCTCCACCGTATTGGCTATGAGCGCCGACCCGATTGCGTACAGCCTTGCCAATCTGGACAAATTGAACGGAAAAACCACAGATAAACAATTAAAAAGTAAAACATTTTTCACTCAAAAATACTTGGAACCGGCTCAATTATTGGTCAACCGGATATTGAACGGTGCACCGGTCAGCGAAGAATTGATTTGTTCTACGGCACATATCCAAGCAAAAGAGTTGGAAGAAGCCAAAACCATTTTTGCCCCCAAACAACGGATGATGCCGGGTATGCCTTCGAAAGTAGAATATACTTCCAAACAAAAAACCCAGGCAAGAGCGATTATGGAAATGGAGCGAACCATTCAAAATATTATTTCCTATAAAAATGCGTTGCAAGAAAGTCCCGAAAAGGAATTGCAATCCTTGTTAAATGCGCTCTCCGGCGGATACATTGCGCCCTCTTCGGGTGGTGATGCCGTTGCCAATCCTCGCGCCGTTCCAACAGGACGAAATTTATATTCCATTAACGCCGAAGCCACGCCGTCCGAATTGGCTTGGGAAAAAGGCGTTGCTTTGGTAGATGCCACTTTGGAACAGTACAAAAAACAACACGGCGACTATCCCCGAAAGGTAAGTTACACGTTTTGGAGCAGCGAATTTATCGAAAGTGAAGGAACAACCATTGCACAAGTTTTGTATATGTTGGGCGTTGAGCCGGTGCGGGATAGCTACGGTCGCGTATCCGATTTGCAGTTAATTTCTTCCGAAAAATTAGGTCGTCCGCGCATTGATGTAGTGGTGCAAACCTCCGGACAATTTCGCGATTTAGCCGCCTCCCGCTTGGAATTAATCAGTCGCGCAGTCGAATTGTCGGCATCGGCAGACAAAGACTCCTTTGATAATTTAGTCACCCAAAGCGCTGTGGAAACCGAACGGCTCTTGGTTGAACAGGGAATTTCCCCGAAAGAGGCGCGTGAACTGTCAATGCAACGGGTATTCGGCGGAATCAACGGCATGTACGGCACGAATATTCAAGGCATGGTAACCGGCGAAAACCGGCGAAACAACGAAAAAGAAATTGCCGACACCTATATCCACAACATGGGAGCGGTGTATGGCAACAGCAAAAATTGGGGACAATTTCAGGAAGGTTTGCTTCGCGCCGCCTTGCACAACACCGATGTTGTGATTCAACCGCGCCAAAGCAATACTTGGGGCGCATTGAGCCTCGACCACGTCTATGAATTTATGGGCGGTTTGAATCTTGCCGTTCGGGAAGTGACAGGAAAAGACCCGGAAGCGTATTTTGCCGATTATCGCAACCGCAACCATATGAAGATACAAGAACTCAAAGAGGCGATTGGCGTAGAAGCGCGGTCAACGGTTTTCAATCCCGCTTACATCAGGGAAGTGATGAAAGGCAATGCTTCGAGCGCCGCCCAAATCTCAGAAGTGCTTACAAACACCTACGCTTGGAACGTGTTGAAACCCAAAGTAATTGACAACGAAATGTGGGATAAATTATACGAAGTATATGTGAAAGACGAATATCAGTTGGGAACGGAAGCCTTTTTCAAGCGCGAAAATCCGTATGCTTTGCAAGAAATTACCGGCATCATGCTCGAATCCGCCCGAAAAGGGATGTGGAAAGCCAACGAACAGCAATTGAGCGACATAAACAATTTGCATACCACGTTGGTAAAAGAATTTGGCTCGGCAGGAAGCAGTTTTACCGGTGGAAATTCCTCCTCCAATGAAAAAAGCAACGGACAGATTCTCAAAAAAGAAGCATTAGGCACATCCGCAACCGGCGAAAAAAATTCGCTGAACGGTCTGCTTATTGTATCTGTGGTCTTGGTTGCCTTTGTCGTGTTGCTGATTGTATTGCGAAGAAAGAGAAAGAATTAGCATGGAATACATCATTCAGATATTGATGCTTTTTATCGGGATTAATTGCGTGTTGAAACTCAGTTTTCGCAAGGGATGGCAGACGGTGGCATTCGGTTTTATCTGCGCCGTTTTCATTATAAGTGTATGCCCGTTTGCCATCCTGCAATCCAAAACGCAATTAGCCGATTTTCTCAACAACACGCGAGTGATGCAGGATGCGGCAGTATTGATAACGATAGAAAGCGTGATTTGCTTTGGCTTCTGTTTTTTTTCGCTTCGGGAAATACCGGGGCGTAAGAAAGGCAAATGGTGGATGATAATACTCGATTGGTATCCCGGACTGCTAATATTTCCTGTTCTATTTTACGTACTTACGCAAATCATTTTCAGCCTGTCGGGAACAAGTTTTACCTTGATAGCCTATCTCTTTGCCGGCGGTGTATTGGCCGGTTTGCCTTTGCTGACTTGGCTCATCAAGCGCCTGTATCCGGAAAAAGAATTTCGGTTGGAACTTCATTTCATAGTCAGCCTGTTTGTCTGCATCATCGGATTGATTGCCACCGTGGATGGAACAGTCACTTACTCAGCCGTAAACGAAACATTCAACGCGAAAGCGATTGTTGTTTCCGCCACGCTTTTCGCTGTCTTGTTTCTAATAGGATTTGGGTGGAACCGGATGAAATGGCGAATCAAAAAAAATAAATGAAACAATAAAAAATATGGAAATAATTTCAAAAACACTGTTTTGGGTAGCCAATAGCTTGTTGATACCCGATATTATTATTCTCTTGTTGCTCTTCGCCCGTTCATTGCTGTTGACCGGAAGTTTTTACAATCAATTCATGACCAAAAGGAAGAATGACAAAGAAGTCAGCGATACCATCCGGCAACTTTCTCCTTCCAATTTAAGCGCCTTGCCTGCGGTTCTTCCGAAGAAAGACAATTCGCTATTTATCAAATATTTGCGGGATTTACTCGCGGCACCGGTCGATGAAGCGCATATCGAATTTCTCATCTCCAATTTTGAGAATGAAGCCGAAAAAGACCTTTCGCTCTCCAAACTGCTCACAAAAATCGGACCGGTATTGGGATTAATCGGTACGCTGATTGCGATGAGTCCTGCTTTGGTCGGACTTTCAACCGGCGATATTTCGGGCATGGCATACAATATGCAAGTGGTATTTGCCACTACAGTAGTCGGCTTGGTCGTAAGTGCGGTTGGATTGGTTACTTTGCAATTCAAACAGCGGTGGTATGCCAAAGATGTGAACAGTTTGTATTATGTAGCAAGAATCGTATTAGCTGAAAAAGAAGAACAAGTATGAAACTGAGACAGAGAAGAATCAATAAATTCCAAAAAGAAGACGAAACCGACCCGCTCAGTGTAGTAGTCAATCTGTTTGATGTCGCAATGGTGTTTGCCGTCGCTCTGATGGTGGCGATGGTCATGCATATCAATATGACGGAAATATTTAGCAAAGAGGATTTTACGATTGTAAAAAATCCGGGCAAAGAGAATATGGAAATCATTACCAAAGAAGGAAATAAGATAAATAAATACACGCCGTCCAATGACCCGGCATCCTCGCAACAAAAAGGGAAACGGGTGGGGGTTGCGTATGAATTGGAAAACGGGGAAATTATTTATGTGCCGGAGTAAAACGGTGGTACACAAACTGGCAAATTATCTTGAAAGCAGAAAATAAATCCAACTGTATTATTTATTTTTTCAACAAATCGGTCGGATAATCAATGATAAACTTCGCACCGTTTTCCTCCAACTCCTTTTTCGGTCGAAATCCCCAACTGACTCCCACAGGATACATTCCTGCGGCGTGTGCTGTTTGCATATCAATATTCGTATCACCCAAGTACAGAATATTTTCAGGCGCTATCTGCATTGTATTAGCAATAAATAAAGCAGCATCCGGCACCGGTTTTCTTGGAAAATTATCGTTGGCGCCCAAAATAATTTCAAATTTCCACCGGCTTAATAATTGCTTGGCAATCTTTTGCGTTAAAGGGTCTGCTTTGTTGGATAGAACCGCCAATTTGTAATGATTAGCCGTTAAAGCATCCAATAATTCAGGGATTCCATCGTATAAAACGGTTTTATGGATGCACGATTGTTCGTACTCCTCCATCATCGCAGCTAAGGTTTCTTCAACGTAGATTTTTTCTTTTTTATCTTCGGGAAGACATTTTTGTACCAGATTTTTTAATCCGTTTCCCACAAAATAATTATAATCTTCCAAAGGATAGACCGGATACCCGAAACGTTCTAATGTGTGATTCATGGCGTGGGCAATATCGTACAGGGAATCAATCAATGTACCGTCTAAGTCAAATAGAACGGCGGAAAAAGGGTGCTTCATTTGTTATTTTGTACTTTTTCTGCCAAAGGTATAAATTATATGTGGAAAAATCAAAATACATAAAACCGTAAATCAGATTGTACATCCAAACGGCAAACTCAACCGGAAATTTATATTTCGTCCCCTGTCGTAAATACCATCCTGTTTGTAACGCGATAAATGGTCGTAATAAGTCTGATTGAAAATATTGTTTACCGCTGCATGGAACAGCATTTTTTGTTTACCGAATTGAAATTCAAATGACAGGCCTGCATTGACCAGATTGTAGGCGCCGGTGGATGTTTCATACTCGGCAATCCGGTTTTGGGCAAATGAATATTGCTCTTGCAAATAAGCGGAAAATTGACGGATGATTTTATTGCCCGAAAAACTTGCCCGGACGGTTGCGTTCAGCTTTTGCGAAGGCATGAGCGGCAAATCCTGATGACCGGCTTTTTCTCCGAAAGTCGTGCTGTATGCACCTTCCACATGCAGCCAATCCAAGGGATGCGGATGGAAATGGAATCCGGCTTCTCCTCCGTAGAGCGACGCATTGGCTTGAGTGTAATAGTAAACCGGCTGTTCATCCCGCGTTTCGTCCGAAGGTTGCAGGTAAATGTAATGGCGGATGTAGTTGAAGTAGGGATTTAGAAACAGTTCGATGTGTTCGTTTTTATAATCCAACGAAACGTCTATCTGATAACTGTTTTCGGTTTTCAACGTACGGCTTCCTATTTCGTAACGGTTGGTGCCTTCGTGAATGCCGTTGCTCAGTAGTTCAAACATATTCGGCGAACGGTAGCCCGAAGAAAGGTTCGCCCGCAACGAAATATTTTTTGCCAGCGATTGATAAATACCTGTGGAAAAGTTAAATGCCGTATAGGTTTTCGAAAATTGTTGCTTTGCATCAATATGCCGCCCATCCATGCGCAGTCCGATTTGCCAATACGATGTTCCGGAATAGTAGTAATCTGACACGGCAAACAGCCCCAGGTCGGCAGTCGTGGCATCGGGAATTAACAATTCTTCTCCTTGGTTGGTGTTGGTTTGATACATACCCTGACTGCCTGCCGTTAGCGCCCAACGGTTGTTTAATTTAGGCGAATTCCATTTCATATTGTAAGATATAGTCGATAAATTCATATCCAACTCTGCCTCTTCTCCCTCTTCAAATTCCTTACGATTATTGAAAACATAACCCAAATCAACCTTTAATTTGGAATTGTTTTCAAAAAACCAGGTATTTTCCGAACTGATTAAATGAGTGGTCAAATCCTGATAAGGTAATTCCGGCTGACGACCTTTTGTTATCGATTTCGCCTCTTCTTCTATTTCCGTTAAACCGTATTGCTCATTCAAAAAACTGTATTTCAGCGAGCTGATAAATTTTTCGCCGGTATATCCCAACGAAGTTTTGAAATCTCCGGTATGAAAACGGCTGTTGGGCACAGTATCATTATTGCCGTCCTGGTAGTCCTCGTGTGTAGTATAGCCGCCAAAAGCATTCCAATGAAAGCGGTTTTTAGACAGTTTGAAAGCGCCTGTATTACGCCAACCCCGGGTATTGCTGTTGTATTCCGAACCCAGTGCGCTCTCGATGCTGTTTTCCTTGGCATAGCGTTCGTCGGAGAAATATAAAACACCGCCCAAGGCATCACTGCCGTACAAAAGGGAAGCAGGTCCTTTGATAATTTCCACTTGTTCGTAGCCGTTTTCGTCCAAGCCTAAACCGTGTTCATCGCCCCACTGTTGATTTTCAATGCGAATGCCTTGCGAAAAAACAGCAATCCGGTTGCCGCTCAATCCCCGGATAACTGATTTGCCGATGCCGGCGCCGGTGCTGAAATTGCTGATTCCCGCTACGCCCGTCAACTTCTGCGACAGCGAAAGTCCTTGTGTTTCCATATTATTGGCAAGACTTAATTGGGTGACATTTTCGCCCAACAACTTCGTGCGGCTACCCGAAATAACAACGTCCGCCGCCAATTCAAAATGCGGGATTGTATCTTGTGCAAACAGATGGATTTGCGCGAAGCAAAACAAAAGGATAAACGATAATTTTTGCATTTGAATAAGGCATTATTAACGATGTCAAAGATACAACAATAATTTTATAATGCAACATAGTTGCAATTATTTTTAATAAATATATGTTAGGTATAAGTGCAATAAAAATTAATCAAATTATTTTGTTTTAATTCTGTTTTTATGTATTTTTGCAGAAAAATAGAATTAAAATGAATTATCTGCAATTCAGGAATCGTTTTTTTGACTTGGGATGTTTCAGTGTCCATCAAGTATATGCGTGGCAGGCAGATTTTGAGAAGAGCAATCTGACTCGTTGGGCGAAGCAAAACTTGCTGATTAAGCTGAGGAACGGATACTATAGTTTTCCCGAATACTTGAAACAACCTGATTTTGTGTTCTTTGTTTCCAACCGGATTTATCGCCCGTCGTATATCAGTCTGCATACGGCATTGGCTTTTTATGGAATGATTCCGGAAGCTGTTGTACAAATTACAGCAGTCAGTACACTGAAAAAAGCAACTTTTGAAAACGCATTCGGTCTATTCTCTTATCAGCAAATAGCCTCCCACCTCTTATTTGGTTACGATTTATTTGGTTACGATGCAAAACCTTTTTCAAATGGTGGAACACTTTTATTTGCTCAACCGGAAAAGGCGTTACTTGACCTTCTCTATTTGTATCCGTTTTACAATACCCAACAGGAATTGGAAGAATTACGTTTGGACGAAGATTTTCTGCAACAAGATTTCAACGTAGAGTTATTTAATAAACAGGCTTCTCAATTTCATAGCAAGGCGCTAAGTAAACGAGCTGAACTGCTTTTAAAAACGTATGATTTATGATACAGTTAGAACAAATAAAACCGTTCTTTCCGACACAACTTACCCGGAATCCGGTGCATCAGAAATACATAGTTACCCTCATGAAACGAACATTTTTAATTATTTGTGTAGTATGTTTTTGCGCTTGTTCAAAAAAATCGCAGGATACAAAAGTGCAAGAATCTTCTTATGCCGGAACTTCTTTTGAAGATGAGAAGTACAAAGGAGGCGCCCAGGCAATCCCCGGAAAAGTGTATTGCCCGTATTATGATTTTGGCGGAGAAGGCATTGCGTATCACGACACGGATTCCGTTAATCACGGCAGTGGTGAATTGAATCCGGTGGACGGTTCCTATCTGCATGCTTTTCGTGTCAATGAAGGCGTTGATATCTCTTATACCAAAAGCAATGATATGGACAATACGCCTTACAACTTTGTACAACCACCTATGGAACAGTTATATATAGGATGGACAGAACCCGGTGAGTGGGTAAAATATACGGTCAATGTTGCCGAAACGGGATTATATAATGTCAGCATTTTATATACATCCAATCAAGGCGGCAAAATTTCATTGGCAGTGAATGATGTGGATGCAACCGGGCCGCTGAGCATTACTTCCACGTTCAATGCGGAAGACCCAACCGGTTTTCGCCAATGGCACCATTGGAACATTATTGAAAATTTAACGCAGATTCAATTGGAAAAAGGCATTCAGGTTTTGAAATTGACCACCGAAGAAACCGGACAAATGAATTATGCTTATCTTGATTTTCAATCCGTCCATTAAATTTGTATATTTAGGGCGAAAATAGTTAATTTTTATAAAAAAATTAAAAAAAAAGTTGGATTAACCCGAAAGTTGGCATATATTTGTGAAGATTATTTCGTTTGGAAGTAATGGACTTCTTTCCATCCGGGATAATCATCTCACAAAAAGCCGGTAAATGACTTCGTGAGAAAAATAATTTTTAGAAGTCCTTATATCTTAAATCTACATGAACCACATGAAAAAGAAACAATTTCTTCAGAGAGTTTGCATTCTCGCCTTCCTGCTTGTAGCATCATCTGCCATGCAAGTTTTTGCGAGACTCCCGAACTCGGAAATTCCCGGTGTGAACGAAACGCAGCAAGCAAAGCAAATCGCGGGGAAAGTCTTGGATACTGCGGGAGAGGCTCTTCCGGGTGTTACTATCGCGGTAAAAGGAACAACGAATGGAACGGTTACTGACTTGGATGGAAATTTTTCCTTAAACAATGTCGCTGACGATGCCGTATTGGTATTCTCTTATATCGGTATGTTATCGCAGGAAGTATCGGTAGCCGGCAAGTCAACAATCAATGTTACGCTGGAAGAAGATGCCATAGGGTTGCAAGAAGTAGTAGCCATCGGTTATGGTGTTTCGAAAAAGTCTGACCTTACCGGCGCCGTAGGTACCGTGAAATCCGATGAATTGCTGAAACGACCGATTACGCGTATTGAACAAGCCTTGCAGGGAACCACTCCCGGCGTACAGGTAATCAGCAGCAGCGGACAACCGGGCAAAGGCTTGAACGTGAAAATTCGGGGTACAAACTCCATTACCGGAGGTACAAGTCCTTTGTATGTTGTTGACGGTGACCTTGATGGAGATATATCATCTCTTAACCCGAATGATATTGCTTCCATGGAAATCTTGAAGGATGCTTCTGCAACCGCTATTTATGGTGTGAGAGGCTCCAACGGCGTGGTTTTAATCACTACCAAATCGGGCGAAGTGGGCAGGACAAAGATTAATGTCAATGCCTGGTTCAGCAAAACTTCGATTGCCGACCATATTGAACTGATGAGCGCCGCCGAATTTGCAGAAACCATCAACAAATATTATGTCACTACCCCTGCTTTTTCGCAAGCTGATATAGACAGGTTACGGAGTACAGGCGGTACCAACTGGCGCGAAGAGTTGGAAGAAAGCCCCTGGGTACAAAATTACGACGTTAATGTGTCGGGAGGGAATGAAACCGTTAAGTACAGGGTTTCGTACAACAGCCTCTACCAACCGGGTATGATTATTACGCAAAAATACAACAAGGACGCTGTAAGAGCCAATTTGGATGTGAAAGCCAGCAAACGCTTAGACTTGAAATTCAATCTTTCTTACCTGGAAACGAAAAGTCGCAACATCCAATATCAGGGTGACATTTACGACCCGTTCTCTCTTGCCAATAGTTTTGACCCCACTTTGGCTTTAAAAAATGACGATGGCACCTACACCAGAACTTCTCAATGGGGAACGAATGGCAGTAATCCGGTCGCAACTATCCTGGATAAAAAGGATGACAAAAGCAACAAAAGGACATCAGGTACCGGTGTAGCGGTATTCAAGATTATAGACGGATTGACATTTACGACTAACAACACCTATACTTCCGCTTCGTCGTACGACAAGAATTGGAACGGTCCTTATGCCAATGACAATCCAAAAAACATCAGTGCATCACACAGCTCCAGTTCATCTTACCATGTCCAGAGCAGTAACTACCTGACCTACGACAATACATTTGGCGACCATCACCTCAACGGTACCTTGTTGTATGAAAGAAGCCATGGAGAAAATGTGAATTTTAACGGGAACGCCGGTCAATTATCCACTCCTTCGTTCACCTATTGGAACTTGGGAATAGGTGCAAATAAAAATGTTTCTTCCGGATATTCGCGTAGCGCTTTGGAATCGTATATGTGGCGTGTGAACTACGGATATAAAGACAGATATTTGCTTACAGCAGCCTATCGGGCAGACGGCTCTTCCCAGTTAGCCGACAAATGGGACTACTTCCCTTCGGTTGCGCTTGCTTGGAATATTGCCCAAGAAAATTTCTTGGCAAACCATCCGGTGATTGCAGGTTTGAAACTGCGTACAAGCTATGGTGAAACAGGTAATCAGGCTGTTGGCGCCTATGCAACCATACCCAAGGTGGACACATGGTCTATGTATTTTTTTGACGGTATAACCCCTATTACCACTACGCCAATGGGCACTCCGGTTTCTAAAAACTTGGGGTGGGAGCATACCAAGCAGACCGATATAGGTTTGGACGTAGTTTTATTCAATGGACGACTCTCTTTCACCGCCGACCTATACAATAAAGATATAACCGGCCTGCTATACGACTTCAGAGCCGACCCTTGGTTCGGAGGAGGTACGTATAAAAGGAATATGGGAGAAATGAATAACAAAGGTCTTGAATTGTACTTTAGCGGCATTCCTGTAAAAACAAGAGATTTTTCATGGAACTCCACACTGACCGTTTCTTTCAACCGCAACAAGGTGGTTGATTTGATGGGCGAAGATAATCTTTCTTTCAGCGGTATAGGCACCTTTGGCGCCGGTGTATCCCGTTTAATGATTGGTCATCCGCTGGGCGACTTCTGGGGATGGAAATTTTTAGGCACTTGGAAAACCAATGAAGCCACCGAAGCAGCCAAATACGGTAAGAAACCGGGCGACCCCAAATACTATGATAGACCGGATAAAGACGGCAATATAGACTATACCATCAATGAAAACGACAAAATGGTGATTGGTAATGGTACGCCGGATGTATCTTTTGGTTTTATCAACGACTTTACCTACAAAAACTTCACATTAAGCGTGATGTTGCAAGGCATGTCGGGTAACGAAGTTTATTCGCAATCCATGGCTACGGTATGGGGCGGACACGGTATGTCGAGACATGCCACCATCAAAGAAGCTTTGAACGTATGGTCGCCTGAAAATGAAAATGACATTCCGTTGCTTGGTCGCGAGCCGACTAATTTCCAGAGCAGCCGCTTCGTTTACGACGGCAGCTTCATTAAATTGAAAAACGTTGCGCTCAATTATTTGATACCCAAAGAACTCACCCGGAAAGCCTATATTGAAAATCTGGAAGTGTATGTCAGCGGACAAAACCTGATTACATTTACCAAATATCCGGGAGGCGACCCTGAAACTAACAGTGCAACCAATGCAGCTACGCAAGGTCTTGAAATGGGTGTCATTCCCAACCCAAGAACTATCACTTTTGGATTCCGGCTTGGTTTCTAAACAGGTATAATTAATTATATAAAATAAAAATTATTATGAAACTAAAATATTTTTTATCAATTACAGTTTTACTGTCCATGGTGTTCTTCTCGGGTTGCGAGGATTTATCTGAAGACCCCAGAGCTGATATAACGCAGGCAAGCTATTTCAAGACACCGGAGGAATTGGAAGGCACCTTAGCCGCCATGTACCGGATGATAGTTGAGGATGATGCATGGGGTCAGATTACATTTACGGCGCCCTATTTTGGAGCAGACGACTTATCGACCCATCCGGCATCGAATAAAGCCGATGTGCGCGAGTTTGACCGTATGGAGGGAAGCGCAGGCAATGGCGCCTTATCCGGCAATACTTGGACTTCAACCTATAAAGCTATTTATCAAGCCAATTCAGTAATCAAGGTTATTGACCAGGTGAAATTTACCAATGATGCCCAGAAAAATGGAGCCGTTGGTCAGGCTTATTTTATGAGAGCCTTGATGTACTTCTATTTAGTAAGAACTTTCGGTCCTATTCCAA
>BNYG01000032.1 GCA_026000155.1 Bacteroidia bacterium
TTATACAATTGTAATTGCACCTGTTTATTGACTCCTTCGGAAAGCATATTATAGAAAAAAGGGAACAGGGTTTGAGAATGAAGCTCCTGTTCTGTTTTAGGCAGTGTAAGACTAACCGCCGGCGCCGCCGGGTCGGTCCGGTAGAGGTCGTCATACCGAAAAATATATTCTCCGGTATCCTGTTTTATGAGTTTTCCGGCCATCCGTTCATTCACATATACATCCGCACTTCTCATAATTTATTTACATCTTTTATATGCAATACTACGTCCATGCCCAACACATCGGCTATTTTTCGCAAGGTATTGAAAGCCGGATTGCCTTTTCCGGTTTCTATCTGCTTAATAGTACGAAGCCCTATGCCTGAAATATCGGCTAAATCCTGCTGGGTTATTCCCAGTAACGAACGCCTTTCTTTGATAATTTGATGAATTTCCATAGTGCAATAAACTGCCTTTTTTCGACAAATATAGTGATTTTTTATAGAAAAACAATAAAAAGTGCAATAAAACAGCTAATCCGGGAAAGACGAAATGGAAGGATTGTTCGAGTGATTTATTCAATTAGAGTACAAAAGGTTGACAAGAACCCGTATATTCGACCTATCAGGCTAAATCGGTTTACTATACTTGTTACTTGTCAACCCGTTTTAATTTCGTATATTGCTTGGCCGGACGCACGTATTTTTCCAATTTGGCAGACATCCGGTAAAGCATCCGTTTCCGCAATTTGTAGGTTTTGTAATGACGCATAAAACCCAGGTACGAATTAACGGAGGCCAATAAATGATCTTTTTCCTCGTTTGTCAACGGTTTTTTGTCTGTCCCTACCCGTTGATTCGCTTTCTCTATTACTGCATAAAAATTGCCTTTCGTGCGTTTGTCAACGTAAATCCGGTTGGGCAGAATATACGCGCCGACAAATTTTATGCCTTTTGTATAATGTTGTAACGTGATTTTTTTCGGATGCAGAGTCAATCCCAATTCTTCATCTAAAAAAGCACGGATTTGGGGAAGTAAATTTTTCAAATATTCTTTATCCTCGTGAACGAACACACAATCGTCCACATAACGGGCATAATACTTCATTCCCAAAGTCGATTTGATAAAATGATCGAAAAACGTCAAGTAATAATTGGCAAACAATTGGCTGGTCAAATTTCCTATCGGCAAACCACGATTGAAGTCGTTTTTAAAAAGGCTTTTATTGGCCGGAAGCCCCTCCCATTCTTCCAAAGGACACTTGACATAGCATCCGTCCACGCAATCGTTCATCACAATCTGTTCCATCAATCCAAGCAATAAATTTTTATCGCTTCCGTGATAATTGGAAACAAGCAGTTGGTGGAGCATTTTGCAAAGAAGATCTCTTCGGACATTCATGAAAAATCCCTGTATATCTATTTTCAGTATATAACAATCTTTCGTATAATTTTTGGAACAGGCACGTATGAAACGGCTCACACGTTTCACTCCGAATAAAGTTCCCTTACCTTTCCGGCAACTGTAACTGTCGTATATAAATTCTTTTTCAAAAAGAGGATCCATTTTGTTGATCAACAAATGGTGTACTACCCGGTCGCGAAAACCGGCGGCAAATATCTCACGTTTGACCGGTTTATTGACTATAAATGCCACACTACGCCCAATCCGGTAAGTGCCAGCATTGATTTCGTCACGCAATTGCAATAAATTCTGTTCATAGTTGAGTTCAAATTTCAAAGAATTGGACGTATTCCGTTTGTTCTTCCGGCAATCGTAATAAGCCTGGAATATATCTTCCACAGATATTTCCCCGGTTGGCATCATCGTAGAGACGCGATTAATCGCGTCTCTACAATAATCGCCACCACCATCATTACCGGCAGGTTCAAAATCGATTGTCAATTGTGCCATAATCTTTATTCGTTAGTAATCTCCTGACGCAACGCACATAGTTGTTATTCGTCTTATTGTTGTTGTTGTTGTAGGTCCCATTATTGAAGTTGAAACGCCATGCGTTATTCGCATTAGTGTTCTCAGTACTACTCCAATAGTTGTTGGAAGCCTGGTAAAATAGCCACTTTATTTTATTCCCGCACGGGTACGCGACCCTTCGGTATGGCTGCTTACCGGGCATCCGGCAGCATGATTTACCGGGTTTCCCCGGTGGGCTATCGAGTTTATAATTTATTTGCATCGCTCCGGTAAAGCGTACCATACCGGATTCCGGCTGAATATCGTTAGACACGAATAGACAATCCGAGTTTGATTTACCTGTTGATAGCGGCTTTTTTCCAGCCTGTCAACTGTTTGCCAATGGAATCAATACCGCTCCAGACGGAAGCGTGCTGCTGCGAACTGATTAAACGCATATCTACGCATAACCGTAATTGCAGTTTAAGGATTTCGACACAATCCGACAAATCCGACAGTACGACCGATTTGTCCCGGGCCGAATTGGCCTTAAAAATATACTGCACCATTTGCATACTGTTCTGTTTCATTTCCTGACCGATGGTATATTTATACTCCCGGTTGAAATTCTTAGTCAATTTGAACAAGTTCAATACTAAGCTATAAGTTTCCTTATAAATAGGCAATTCATAATAGAGAGCCATAACCTTACAGTTTATAATCCATGACAGATTTTTGCAGCTCTGAAATAAATTGCATGCATTCGAGCGGAGTCTTGTCGGCGATCGGAAAAGAACGGATAGCCATGGTCCAGTAATTTTGCTGAATCTGTGTCATTTCCCGCTCTCTATCCAATTTTTTCGAAGGAATCGTCAAGGAGGTTTGCAATTTCCATTCCCGGACGGTAGAGACGCGATTAATCGCGTCTCTACCGTCTGACGTTTCTTCCAATTCGATCTCAATGCTTGTTGCCGATTGGTTACGTAGAGACGCAATGCCTTGCGTTTCTACTGCCTGGATAATTTTAGGAAGTGCAACATCCGGAAAACCGATGGAAATAATTTCCTGATCAATGTTTTTGTAATACCGCAGCCGGGTTTGATATGCCTTGATGTGTTGTACAAACAGGTAAGCGCTATTTTCGTACGCTTTCCAAAAACTGCCTTCCTTGTAAAGGTGAATATGACTGATATTCCCTTCTTCGATAAAAAATATGCCTGATATGTCCATTTTAGCCTGAATTTAATGATAATTTTTAAAATTTACCCCCCTTACGGGGGGTACTGAACTTTTAATTGTTAAAAGTTAAATTGTTTATAACCTCCTGACGCAACGCACATAGGTGGTACCCGGCTTAGGGATGGTGTAGGTCCCACCATTGAAGCCGAAAAGCCATGCGGTACCCCCATTAGTGACCTCAGTACTACTCCAATAGCTGGTGGAAGCCATAGCCCTCGTGTAAGTTACCATTGCACCGTTATTCACCAAATTATAGAACGATAAATGATCACCACCATTGGCGCCCAAAGCATTATAAATAGCTTGCAATTCACGGGCATTCGGAAGATACCAACCACCAGCCGGGTCACCATCTGCAAATTCACCGGTCGCACATTTATTTACAGCATCTGCCCAATTAGCAGAAGAACTTCCATCTTGTTTGTAAACACACAAATAAACACCGTTATTAACGACATCGTTATCGGTAAGAGCAGCAGAAAAATTAGGCAACGAAGTATGATCCGCTCCGGTTGCAGCATCTGTAATACCTACGGCTACATCACCCGAAGTGCCGTTAGCGTAATCAAAGGCCCCGATAAAAATCACCGAACCGTCACAACCGATACCGTCATAATCAGGACGATCGAAACCGCCAATGTAACTACTACTGCCCTTCACTGCACTCCATTTAACACCATCCCATACGTAAGCCCCTTGAGCAAACGTACCGGCTACATTATAAACCATGGTACCTTTGTCCGGTTTTTTGCCTTCTTCCAACGGAGAACCCAAACTAATCAACGTTACACGGGGCAATGCAACCCCCAATTTACCATTGGTGGAAGCATCCACTGCATTCAAATCCAAAATAGCAGCCGGATTGGGACCTGTTTCTCCGCCAATACGTACTTGTGCGTTCACACTTGCCGCACCCAAAACGATGAGTGTCAGCATCAAAAAAATCATTTTTTTCATTTTCATTTTTTTAAATTAATATATATTTTGCTCCGAAGAGCCGTTAATTCGCACGGAAACAAAACCGGAAAAAGGCAGGAAATCATCCCATTTCTTTAGAGAAAAAAAGAATGAAAATGATTTTATAAGTAAAAAAAAACGAAACGCTCCCGCCTCTTCCGATTACTGTATTCTTTTGTGTTATAATATGTTAAATCAAAAATAACATAGTATTCATGCTTAATAATTTAAATGTCAAGTCACTTCTTAAGTGACAGTAAAGTTTTGCCGATTTGCTGATAAAATATTGAATTCAGCGTAAAAGCATACCACAAGAGAAAGGTAAAACAGGATATAGGTTTGTTGTAATGAGGGTTTTTAAAGAATAAGAAAATAACAATAATATCATCAACTGATGACAAAACTGTCAAAATTTTATATTACGAATGTCTTGGTTTCAGCAAAGCTGTATCCCTTTCGCTTAAAATATTTAAAACTTAAAAAGGCGGAGATAAGCATTTTAATGACAATTTGGCAAAAAAAAACCGGCACTTAAGAAGTGTCTTGTCCTGAAATAGCTTTACAAAAAAATAATAACAAAAAAACAGTAAAGTTATGGTAAATAGAGAGAGAAAATTTTACTCTGATGAGTTTAAAGAGCGAGTATTAACCGCCTATCACAACAGCGATGAGTCGGTGTCCAAGATAGCATTACGTTTTCATGTAAACCGTGATACTGTCGGCAGTTGGGTTTATCGAGGGAAGGCGGTTGGGGTTCCAAAGAAAAGCGTTAAATTTGTACCGCCAGATACAAATTTAATGAAGAAAGAGAAGTTGTCGCCGGAACTGATGGAAATCAGAATCAGGGAACTGGAACGAGCGTTAGAAACGGAAAAAATGCGCAGTCAATGTTTAGACAAGATGATAGAGATTGCGGAACGGGAATTGAAAATCGACATCAGAAAAAAATCTGGTGCCAGACAGTCCTTGAGGTAAGACAGGCGTATCCATCTTACAGAATGGATGCGCTCTGCCGACTGTTTGGCAAGAGCCGTCAGGCTTATTATGAACGCTCGCATTATATTGCAGCAAAAAGTATGGAAGAAGACGTCATACTATCGTTGGTTCGTGCAGCCAGAAAGGATTTTCCACGTATGGGAAGCCGTAAATTGTTGATTTACCTTGCCCCAAAATTTGAATCGATGAACATTCAAATTGGCAGGGACAGTTTTATGGAGTTGCTGTATCGCAATTTTATGCTTGTCAGGCGAACAAGGAACAAAAAGAAAACAACATTTTCCAATCACTGGATGCACAAGTATCCCAATTTGATACGGGGTTATACTCCCGAATCTCCCAACCGTTTATGGGTCAGCGATATTACTTATATTGACATGGAAGATGATACGGCTTACCTGTCGCTCATTACGGATGCTTATTCACACAAAATTGTGGGATGGAATCTGGCTCGCACACTACGTTCCGGCAATGCACTTGCTGCATTGAAAATGGCATTAGGCAGTATCAAAGGCAAGCATCCGAAACTCATTCATCATTCCGACCGCGGTTCTCAATACTGCTGTGGAGAATACGTTTCTCTGCTGACATGTTACGATATACGCATCAGCATGACAGAAAGTGGAGACCCGCTTGAAAATGCGGTAGCAGAACGAATTAACGGCATACTGAAAACCGAATGGCTCTATGTTTGCAAGCCGGATTCGTGGAAAAATATGCTTGCCTATGTCAGCAAAGTCATAGATTTATATAATAATCAGCGACCGCACCAAAGCATAGGGTATATGGTTCCTGCACTGGTTCACCAAACCGGTCAGAAAACAGAGCGCAAATGGAAAAGTTATTACAGACAGGATATAAAAGCCTTTCAGCAGGGGAACGAAGCGAAGGCGTAGCCGAAGCGGAGTTCCCCTGCTGAAACATCAAGCATCAAAATGTAACAAAAATCAAAAAGGTGATGATTGATTTAAAATATATTCTTAAATTTACAGACTGTAAAGCAATAACAGGACTAAAGCAAAATTGTCAAGTTATAGCAGGACAAAGACAAAAAAACTGTAAAGAAATTTTAGGACTAGTCATTTTTTGGTTCACGGTTCACGGTACACGGTGCAAAGGTGCACGGAAGGCGAAAGGCAAGGCACAGAGTGCCGGCATCTTTGTAGCCAGGTGCGTAAGCGCCTGGTAATGATGCATATACCTATTCATTGAGCTGCGTAGCTGCGACACATCGACGTGAAGGTGCCGCCGCTACGCGGCTCGTTTGTTGGTGGATATGCCTATATACCAGGCGCTTACGCACCTGGCTACAAAGATGCCGGCACTCTGTGCCTTGCCTCTCGCCTTCCGTGCACCTTTGCATCGTGTACCGTGAACTAAAAAAGGCTCACATCGTGTTCTAATCATTCTTTTTTAAACCCGATTTTACCGTTTTGCAGCGTTTCTATCCGGTTATAGAATTTTTTCATTTCTTCAAAGGCGGTCGCCGGATACCTTCCTCTCTTGATTTCGAGCGTTTGCATATACACTATTTTATCCTCTTCCTCCACTATTTCCGATTTGAAAGATCCGTATTCCGACTCAATTTCGGTCGCTTTGGGTTTGGTTTCCACCTTGTATCCTTCGGGAATCCGGACTGTGATAGTATCTTTTTGGTACATAGTTGAATGCCGGACGATATCGTATTTGCGGGTGGAACCGGTCAATAAGTCTTTCAATCCGGTGCGGGCCGGATTGGCTTGGATAAACATCCGGGAACCGGTTTGGGTGGCAAAATCTTCACAATCTACTGTGAAATAGACATCTAATTGCGGATGTTCTTCCAGGATTTCTTCTTTCCGGATGTTGCTTACTTGTGGTTTATGAACCCGCAGCAAACCGGCTAAAGCGTCGCTTTCTTCTTTGGCGTTGGCGTCTTGCAAGCTATAAAACAAGTTTTCAAATTCTTCGTTTTTTAAGGTGGAATGTACCTCCAAATGACCTGTCCCGGTATCGTCCAATTGAATTTGGATAGTATTAATCTCCGCATTATCGTGCGGTTGATATTCCGGCAAGGTATAAAAAAATGCTTTATCTTTCCCCACAGCCAAGGCGTCGTGCCCTGCCAAATCGCTGATATATCCGAAAGGGAAAAGCTGCGAAGTACATTCCAGAAATACGGTGTCTTTTTCCAGCGGAACCATTAAAATAACGTGGTTAGACTGCCCGAAACTGGGGAAATCGGAGAAGAAGCGTTTCTTTTTTGTACTGATTACGGTATAATAAGAAGGGATATCTACCGCTTCCAACAGTGATTTCATGTAATTGGAAAGCGCTTTGCAATCGCCAAAACCGGTTTGAATGACGTCTTCCGCTTTCATGGGCTGCCATCCGCCGATACCTAATTGGATACTGACGTAATGCGTGGTCTTTTGAAGATATTCGTACAGGATTTTCGCTTTTTCCCGTTTACCGGAAGCGCCTTGGGTTAATTCCAATACTTTATCTCTGGTTTTCTGAGGCAAGAAGTCTCTTCCCTGCAACAGCTTGGCTTGCCATTTACCGTAATTTTCCCAGGTACTCATGTTTCCGCAGGCATTTTCGACACAAAATTCTTCGGGAGCCAGATAAACCATTGGAAATATTTCCTGAACAGGAGCCAGTTTCTCGTAAGAAATGGCAGCCGTTTCCTGTAATTTCCAACGATAGACATTATCCGAAACTTCTTCCGGTTGAATGTCTGTTCCTTGCGCTTTCGACCTTATCTTGTAATTTTCAGGAACTTGCAAGGTATAATCCGCCTTTTCGAGAGCGACCTGATAACCGGGAACCGGGTCGAAAAACGGATAGAACAAAATCCCGTTTTTGAATTTCATTTCATACTCGTATTTTACCGTATAGGGATAGGTGGGCGTATGATATTGGTAAAAAGTGGTCCGGCTGTTGGTTGCTAAATTGGAAGAAAGAGCCGATGTTGTCAAGTCTTTTTTACCCATCTTTTTAATCGTTTTGCCGGCAGCATCGTACACTTCTCCCGAAAAACTTTTCAATTCGTAAAAATCATCTTCACCGGTGACAAAATCCGAAAAGGATTTTCCTTTTTCATTCAGAACGGTAATGACATACGTTTTTTTGTATGCTCCGTTCTGTTCGTTTTGTTGAATAAAGGATTCGGAAGATTCCCGGATAACAGCTTGAGCACCGGTTTTCAACTCTTCCGGAATCAGGCTCACAAGATATCCTTCTTGTCCTTTTGCCTGATAAAAAAGGATAAGACTGAATAAAAGGAAAATCAGCTTTTTCATTTCAAAGTTTCTTAAAGATTAGTATTTCATTGCATTTCGCATAGACTTTCGCCATAAAATCGCGCACACCGGTGTAATCGGTAGCCGGAATCACACAAGTATTCAATTTGAAGCGGTAGGCAATTTGCACATTCGTTTCGTTTACCTGTACCATGTAGCTGAACTCCATTTCATTGTTATCGCCATAGATAATCCGTGCGGATTCAGGCGCTTCGTCTAATGCGTATCCTGCCGGAATGGCAATATTGATATTGATGCGGTCATCTTCGGGGTAATTGAATTCGATGGGCAGTTTTCGTTCTTCCGATTTGAATGGATTGGATTTCATGGTTTCAAACAACAAGGGATTGACGGTAACAATCTCATCCTCTCCCAATTGGATATTGTTGGCCGTAAAATCATACGTTTCCACAAAACTGAAATTGGGACTCCTTTTTTCTTCTACCGAAAAACCGGTAATGGAAATTTCATTGTTGGTTTCCGTTTTCTGTATAAATTCAGTTTCATCTTTGTATCCTTCGTATGATTTTTTAAAAGAGAACGCACATTCACCTGCATAACTTTTGGATTTTTTACCGGTCAACAGGCCGTCTTCATTGAAAGCAACAATCAGGTTGGTTCTTTCCGCATTATTTCCCACCTTGGTCAAATTAATCCAATCGAAGCCCGGGGCATAAATACACAATGCCTTATCCACCAGGCAATCCACCGGAATGACATTCAAGTCGCAATAAGGGCGGGTGGCATCCATGTAATAAACGGCATCGCCAATGGCTACCTGGACCACAAAATAATTGAGATTGTCGATACTCGGATAAGTCATGGGAATTCTTCCTTTCGAGCGAAGGCTCATCACTACCGGATGAACTTGATAACCGGCGTTTTTCAAGGCGTTGAAAAGCAGAGCGTTGATTTCTGCACTCGTTCCTACGCCTTCTTTCAAGGCTTTGGATGGATTATTGATAGATAAAGTACTGCGGTCGTTCCATTTTACTTTGCTGCGTACCAAATCCAGGATTGCCCTCAATTTGTCTTCATCGGTTCCCTCTGAAGCGCTGATAGCGGGTAATTCTTCTTTAAATAAACCTTTATTTTTCAGTTCTTTCCCAAAATTGTCGCTTTCCATTAAACGATCCGTCACATTATTCCATGTTTGTGAAAAATCTTTGTAATACGAGCCGGGAAAACTGATTTGACGCAGTTCTAAGGATATTCCGGACTTAAAATCATTATAATTCCATACAAAATTTTCATCTTTTAAAGCCGGAAGATCCTCTACTTCTGCCGAAATTTCTTCTCCGTTGCAATTATGCATCTGACCACCTATATGGAAAGACATATTGACCGGTTTGATAGTTGAGTTAATCGGTTCATACCCTTTCATTTCCCGGTTAAAAATAAAATATTCCGGGATGCTGATCATAAAATGGCTGTATTTCACCGGTATGGAACGTTGAAATTGAAAATTCTCCGGATCATAAAAGTAGGGTGATCGAAGTGTATATTTGTATTCGATGACAGAGCCTGCCTTCGCTGCCGGAAGGGCAAATTTCATTCTTTTTTGAGATTCGGTTACATCTTCGGTAAAAATATAGTCTTTGGATAATTTTTCTTTCACCACTTTTCCGCCTTCCAAGTTGTAGGTCCAGCCGGTCAGACCGGTTATATTTTCAGACAAAAGAGCGCTGCGTCCTTTATAAAAAGGAATCGCGCCATTGGCATACTCCACTCCATTGGATGTTAAAATTTTTATACGTACCGTATAGTTCGTAACAATTTCAAAATCCCGGGTTGCAGAATTCCAATCGTAATACACATCATTATTTTCATAAACGACAAAAGCAGAGGCTGTTGAATCGTTATCATAAACCGTCATCTCCAATAAACCTTCGGGAACAGTCCCAAACTTAAATTTATTTTGGGCAATAAGAATCTGAACGGATAAAAGCAATCCGGCCAAAAGTGTGATTTTTTTCATATTCATTAATTTGTTTAGATGTTAATTAACAGAAACAAAAGTAATAATTATATTTAAAAAACCCTGCATTTGATTGTCTTATTTTCACCATTTTGCGCAACTATGTGAACAATATATACTCCCGGGGAAACAGTAAGTGTAAAATTGTGTCCGGTCTTTTGTACTTCGCTCTTCACTTTATGCCCCATATAATTGACGACCTCAACCGAAGTTATTTCCGTAATACTTTCTATATGAATGGCATTACTTCCTGTCCATAATTTAAGAGCAGGGAAAGCGGAGGTTTCAATGGCCACAGGAGGGTTATTATCCGGATTGGGCGTATAATTCAGTTTTTTATCCATCCAGGCAAACCGCTCCCGGATGTATTTTTTGACTACATTGACCTCTCCTTCGTAACTGCCTGCCGGTCTGTTGTTTTGATGCACCTGCCAGGTTAAATTACCCCACCGTTTGTAATTCATTTTTTGGGAAGCATCCATCAAGTCCGCATAATAATCGACGAGAGCGATCAGTTTTTCTTCCGTGACATAGCCCCAATCCCGGTAATTGGAATACGTGGTTTGGATTTCTTTGTAAAATTCGGCATCTAAAAGAAAACGGTTGATGATGCCTTTAGCATTTCCCGCAGCACTTCCTCGCCTGAAAATCCAGTCGCTCGTGCCGTTTATTCCGCAAACAGGGTACGTCCGGTTATCATTTTCAAAGGCAAGGTCAAAATCCCATACCGGCCCGAAGTAAAATTTGTCGTCGCTCCGTTGTTTATACATATAGACACTCCAATAGGTATCTGTATTTCCACTAAACTCACCCACTAAGAAATGGCGGATAAACGTTTGGGTATCCGTATATTTGCGAAAACCGGTAACCGGATCTTTGTAATTGTTGTCGTAGATGGCGGCTTCCCATTTGTTGTAATGCGCTTTAATATAATCAAATTGTTGCGTAACAATTTCATCACTATCCGGCGATTTAATGGTTACCGGTGTATCCCGCCAGGAAGTAAAATGCTTGGGTTCGCTGTCGGCATACGCATCAATTTCAATCAGGTATCCACCCGTCAGGTTTTCTCCGGAAATATCCGACGGTTTCATTTCTTTGACATCCACCCGGTTTTTCCGGACATCTATGTGGTCGCAAAATTGATAACATCCGATGTATTCACCATTTAAATAGACATTGACCGGTTGACCGGCAGGCGTATAAGGCATTTCCATATTTTTGCTGAGATCGAATGCCAACAAATTGCGCATCAATGTTTTATCGCCGTAATTATTGATTAACGTCCAATTCCGGGCTTCGGCAGGATTCCCTAATATCCGGGCTTTTTTCGCCAATTTAATACGGTAAGGTTTCTTTTCAAAATTCCAACTGGCATTTCCCCGTCCCCGGATTTCCATGCTGTCGGTATAAATATCCGTGCCGTCTTTTGAAATAAACGAGACAATTCCTTTTATATAAACGGTTTTTGAAGTAATATCCTGGGCATTGACCGTATGAATAATGACATCGGGAATTCCGGTAATCTGGGTTAATTGGGCATCATTTCCTTCACTGGGGTAGCCGTAAAATTCCAGTTCGGCAATATTACACCGGACATCGTGAGGTCCCACGTAACGAACGTAACGGAATCCACGCGAATTATTTACCGTTTGTTCGGTCCATTTTCGTTCATCCGGTATTTCCGTAATCACTCTCAGCAAAACGGCATCCCCGAAATCAGCTTGATTCGCTCCTTCCAAAACGCCCAGTTCCAACCGTTTCGCCCAATCATTCCGGGGACAATACGCCACTTTGGTAATGACATGTTTTTCTCCCAAATCCAGTCCCAGCCAGGTATTGGAACGGTCGTAAGAGGCAAAATAAGTATTGAAATTTCCGTCGAAAGCATCTTTTTTCGTGTTCACGGTGGTGGAGCGGATGTTATTATTATCGTAATCCACACTATAAGTAGTCCCGATAATATTCACCGGCTGCAATTTCGATGCGGTCTGACCTCTTGCGGAAATAGAAAACAGGACACAAAAAAAGAAAATAAGTACTATAGGAGTAATTTTCATTTTATAAATTATCTTTATTGACACCGTATTTTTCTTCGCAATGGGTATCTCCCATCGGTTCGACATGAACAACGATGTCATACACATCGTCTATGGATGTTTTGATACTGTCTTCGACCTGTTGGGCGATCTGATGGGCTTCCGTCAGCGGAAGATGGCCGTCCACCTCAATATCCAGCACAATATTGTACATATTCCCGATTTGGTGGGAGCGGATACGGTGGGGATTATAGGCGCCCGGTACGTGTTCCACTGCCTGAATGATTTTCTCATAAATCGAAGTATCGGATAAGCCGTCCATTAATACCAGATTCGCTTCTTTGAATATGCCGACGGCCGAATAAATAATGTAAATACTGATTAACAGCGCTATAATCGGGTCTAAAATAGGCAAATTCAAAAGATAGGTAAATCCCAAACCCAACAATACGCCTGCTGAAATAAACACATCGTTCCGCATGTTGATGGCATTGGCTTTGAGCATCGACGAACCGACTCTTTTCCCCTGTTGAAATTGGTAAAGCGCCAGCAACAATTTCCCGATAATGGAAATAACGGTTACCCAGATAGCCAGGGTAGTCGGTAATTGATCTACTTCCGGATGAATAACCTTTTTAATAGATGTAACAAACATTTGTCCTCCCATAAAAAAGATGACAAAAGACAAAATGGTGGACGCAACATTCTCCGCATTTTCCTGTCCGTAAGCATATTTGGAATTGGGCGGCCGGCTGATAATCGGCGTGGCGACTAAGATAACGACTGAGGTGATTACATCGGAAGCCGAGTCCAAACCGTCGCTCAATACAGCTAAACTTCCGGATATAACACCAATGACTATTTTTAACAGGGACAAGAAAGCATTGCCCAGAACACTGATCCAGGACGTAAGAAGCATTATTTTTTTCCGGTCTTCCATCAATTTATTATAACAATATGTCACACAGTATTTTTTTCCCGGGTCAAAATTAGTTTTTTTGTACAATAAAAAAGGTATTTTTAATAAAAAATTGTGTAAATAGTCTAAAACATCTTTGTATTGTAACCCGAATAATTCTATCTTTGTATTTGTTTAGGTTATCGAAAATTTTCCAAAGGAAGGAAATAACACATATATTTAATAGGTAATTTTAATTTTATGAAGTATCGTTTACGCTTAATTCTACTATTTATTTTTATTTCGACGGTATCTTTTGCCCAGAACATACAAGTAAATGGTACAATCATTTCGGAGGAAGATAACGAGCCGGTTATCGGAGCCTCTGTCACTGTTAAAGGAAATACATCGGTCGGTACTGCTACTGATTTAGATGGTCATTTTACGTTGAACGTCCCTCAAGGTTCAAAAACGCTGGTCATTTCCTATATTGGAATGAAAACGCAGGAAGTGCCTGTGAAAGAACAGGTTGAAATTACATTGCAACCGGATGCCCAGTTGTTGGGAGAAGTGGTGGTAACGGGTATGACAAAAACAGATAAACGGTTGTTTACCGGTGCCACAACAAAAATTGATGCGTCCAAAGCTAAATTGGATGGAGTCGCAGATATTTCACGTTCATTGGAAGGACGTGCTGCCGGGGTTTCCGTTCAAAACGTTTCCGGTACGTTTGGAGCCGCTCCTAAAATCCGTGTTCGCGGAGCTACGTCTATTTATGGTAATTCCAAACCTTTATGGGTAGTCGATGGAGTGGTTATAGAAGATGCTATTGATATTTCCAGTGATGACTTATCTTCCGGTAATGCTGAAACATTGATTTCTTCAGCCATTGCAGGGATTAACTCTGATGATATTGAGAGTATTCAAATTTTGAAAGATGGTTCGGCTACATCTATTTATGGAGCGCGGGCGATGGGAGGTGTAATTGTTGTTACTACCAAAAGAGGACAAGCAGGTGTCAGCCGATTGTCTTATACCGGTGAATTTACTACTCGTTTAAAACCCAACTACCGCGATTTTAACATTACCAATTCACAGGAACAAATGGGTATTTACCGGGAAATGGCCAATAAAGGTTGGTTGGAATTTGCCAATATTGCAGGTAGCTCTTCTTCCGGTGTTTATGGAAAAATGTATGAATTGATAGACACTTATCAAGGAAATGGTCAGTATGCTCTTGCCAATACAACCAATGCAAAAAATGCCTACTTACGCGAAGCCGAATTTAGAAATACGGATTGGTTTGATGAATTGTTTGAAACCAATCTTGTTCAAAATCATGCTGTAAGTATTACATCAGGTACCGAAAAGTCCGCTTTTTATCTTTCACTTTCAGCAATGAATGATCCGGGTTGGACTAAATCCAGTGAAGTAGAACGTTATACCATTAATGCAAATGCCTCTTACAAACTTTCTCCAACTTTGGAATTAAAAATGCAGGGAAGCGGTTCTCAACGAAATCAAAAAGCTCCCGGTACAATCAATCAAGAAACCGACCCGGTATCCGGATCCGTAGCCCGGTCTTTTGACATCAACCCGTATTCGTATGCTTTGAATACTTCTCGTACATTAGATCCTGACACTTATTATAAAAGAAATTATGCTCCTTTCAATATCTTTCACGAATTGGAAAATAATTACATTGATTTAGCAGTAACCGATGTAAAATTCCAAGGGGATTTGACATGGAAAATTTTGAAAGGATGGGATGCCAATGTATTAGGAGCCTTGCGTTACCAGTCTTCTTCTCAAGAGCACAATATCAAAGATCATTCCAATATGGCCAATGCTTATCGTGCAGGTGTAAAGGAAGGTGAAACCGGAGAAGATGAAACGGTAAGAGATAAGAATCCCTACCTATACAGGGATCCTGATAATACCAGTGCTCTTCCCGAAACTATTCTACCTAAAGGTGGAATATATAATCGAATAGACTATACATTAAAAAGTCTTGATTTTCGTGCATCTACCTCATACGTAAAAGAATTCAATGACATGCACTTAATCAATTTATTTGGCGGAATGGAAGTGAATTCAACGGAACGTCAGAGAACGTGGTTTCGTGGCTGGGGTTTTGAATATGACAAAGGAGGCAGTCCGTTCTATGATTATATGGTGTTCAAACAAGGAAAAGAAGAAAATGCAGACTATTATACCCATACATCCAAATTGAGACGGAATATTGCTTCTTTCGCTACGGGTACCTATTCATACAAAGGAAAATATGTTATCAATGGAACCGGTCGTTACGAAGGCACCAATAAATTGGGACGATCTCGTAAAGCCCGGTGGTTGCCGACTTGGAATGTAGCAGGCGCTTGGAATATCCATGAGGAAAGTTGGTTTGAAAATAAGATACTTTCTCATGCCACAGCAAAAGCATCCTATTCGTTGACCGCAGATGCAGGTCCTGAATCTGTCACAAACGCCCTTCCTATTTATACAGCAAATACTCCGTGGAGGCCATCTGCTCCCGTTATGGAGCCTGGACTTGGGCTGGATCAAACCGAAAATTCCGATTTAACGTATGAAAAGAAACATGAATTTAACGTGGGTATTGATGTCGGCTTCCTGAATGATCGGATTACATTAGTTGCTGATTATTATAAACGGAATAATTTTGATTTGATTGGTCAAATCTATACCACCGGAATTGGAGGCGGATCTATATCCAAATGGGCAAATGTAGCTTCGATGACAGCCAATGGATTTGAACTTAGTATATCAACACGTAATATTGTTACGCAGGATTTTACATGGGGTACCGACTTCATATTTTCTAAACAAACAAATGAGGTTACGGATTTGGATTCAAAAACGCGGATGTTAACGTTTATTAGTGGAAATGGATTTGGTCGTGAAGGCTATCCTGTACGGGCTTTATTTTCCATTCCATTTGCAGGATTAGACGACGAAGGACTTCCTACATTTTATACGGATAAGGAACATACTAAAACAACTACTGCCGATCTTTATTTTCAGGAAAATAGAGACGAAGAATTAGCTTTTTTGGATTACGAAGGACCTACGGAACCTACTGTAACCGGTTCTTTGGGTAATAACTTTTCATGGAAGGGTTTTCAGTTAAATGTATTTGTAACTTATTCGTTTGGAAATGTCATTCGCTTGGATAAAGCATTTTATGAATCTTATACGGATTTGGATGCGATGCCGAGAGAATTTAAAAACCGTTGGATGGTTCCGGGAGACGAAGCTACAACCAAAATTCCGGTAATTGCCAGTCGTCGCCAAGTTCAAAATGTGCAACATTTGGAGTATGCGTACAATGCCTACAACTATTCTTCTGTACGTATAGCAAAAGGTGATTTTATTCGCTTAAAAGAAGTTTCTTTGAGTTACGAAATACCGAAAAAATGGACGGAAGCTGTTCGGATTAATAATGCATCTGTGAAACTTCAGGCAACTAATCTTTTCTTGCTTTATGCGGATAAAAAATTGAACGGACAAGATCCTGAATTTTTCAATAGCGGAGGGGTCGCAACGCCCATGCCTAAACAATTCACATTTACAGTTCGCTTGGGTATATAATAAATTAATAATGAAGATATGAAAAAGGTTATTTATATAATTTCGATATTATTTATAGGTTTAGCTGTCTATTCTTGTGATGATTTTTTGGATGTAATGCCGGATAATCGAACGATATTAGATACACCGGCAAAAATCAAAGAATTAATGGTCACTTCCTATCCGGTGGCTAATTATGCAGTTATTGCCGAATTGAGTGCCGATAATTTTCTTGACAATCAAGTGCCTGTTAACGGTACTTACCTCTCAGGTGCCTCTTTCGATCGTATGGATACGGAAGTCTTTGAATGGAAAGAGGTAAGAAGCGCACAGTATGAAGAAGATATTCCCTATTTTTTGTGGGAGCAGTACTATCAATCCATTGCTGCGGCTAACCATGTGTTGGAGGCGATAGAAAAATTGGAAGCAGAAGGTTCATTAGTGAATATGGATGCCCAAAGAGGAGAAGCACTCTTGCTTCGAGCCTATTCTCATTTTATATTGGTAAATATTTTCGCTAAAACCTATAAAGATCCGGTCAATAGCGCCAAGGATTTGGGTGTTACCTATATGACTAAACCGGAGACTCAGGTATTGGTTGACTACGAAAGGAATTCGGTAGCGGAAGTATATGATTTGATTGCGAAAGATATTGAAAATGGTATTCCGTTAATTGACGACAGGTCTTATGATATTCCAAAATATCATTTCACCACGAGTGCGGCACATGCTTTCGCGTCTCAATTTTATTTGTATAAAAGAGATTATGATAAAGTAATAGAGCATGCCGATGCTGTTTTAGGCACAGGCGATCCTTCTTCCTTATTAAGAGATTGGATGGCAACTTATTCCAATATCGAAACGGAAGTCAATGTTTATATTAGTCCGGAGTCTCCTGCTAATTTGTTGATAATTCCAACTAACTCAATCTATGAAAGACGATTTCACAGTCGTAGATATGGGTGGAATGGAACATCAAAAAAAGGAACAGATGATGCCGGTCCGACATGGAGTAGTCGTCCGCCTTTTCTTAATGGTTGGATTTGGACAAGCAATCAAAATTATGGAACGTTTCCGGCGAAACTTTTGGAGTTTTTCGAATATTCAGACAAAGTGGCGGGCATTGGTTATCCGCATATTGTTCGTACAGAATTTACAACAGATGATGTTTTACTCAATCGGGCTGAAGCAAAAATCATGTCCGGCAATATTGACGCGGGAGTAACAGACTTGCAATATTGGAATGTGAGCCATAAAGGATCAAGATCATTGACTAAAGATGCGGTGACCGCTTTTTATACAGAAGGTAAAGCTAATTTTTCATTTCAATTTCATACGACAGAATTAAGTCCCGATTTTATTGTGACGGCAGAACAAAAGCCGTTTATTGATTGTGTTTTGCATTTCCGCCGTTTGGAAAGACTATTGGAAGGACATCGTTGGTTTGATCTTAAAAGATATGGAATAGAAATTACACATACTGCAGGGAAATCAGCAACCAAATTAGTGTTAACTTATGATGATGAAAGGCGCGCCATTCAGATACCCAGCGATGTGGTTGGAGCAGGATTAACCCCCAATCCTACACCAAAGGCTCCTGGTGATTCGAATGGACATTTAGTACCCGCAGAATATAAAAATAACAATGAATAAAATATAAATAATATGGAAAAAATATATAAAATAATATTATTTGTCTTTCTTGCAGTATTTTCTTCTGCTTGTGTACAGTTTGATGATTCTTTCACGGAAACCGTTTTTGAAGATGATCCTGCACTTGATCCGACATCGGAAACTTATACATTTGATAGGTATTTGCAAGAAAATTATTTGAAGACTTATAATCTCGATTTCCTTTATAAAATGCAGGATGTCGGTTCTGATATAGATTATAATTTGATTCCTACTAATTTGGAAAAATCCAAACAATTAGCCATTTTAGCTAAATATTTATGGTTTGATGCTTACAAAGAAGTGGCAGGTCCTGAATTTTTAAAAGAATATGGCCCTCGTATCATTCATTTAATAGGTTCAGGTGCTTATAACCCTAATTTAGGTACCGTAATATTGGGATCGGCAGAAGGCGGAATCAAAGTAACTCTTTATGAATGTAACCGAATAGATCCTACCCAGGTAG
The DNA here is from genome assembly GCA_026000155.1 of Bacteroidia bacterium. Lineage (GTDB taxonomy): Bacteria > Bacteroidota > Bacteroidia > Bacteroidales > Azobacteroidaceae > Azobacteroides. The sequence continues at coordinate 19,012 of BNYG01000032.1, forward strand.
ATGTACTCAATGAATATTATTTTAAAACCATGCATCATGAATTTGCTCATATTTTGCATCAACAAAAAACGTATCCCAAAGAGTTTGAGACATATTCAGCAGGGCATTATGACCCAGGTTACTGGCAAGAACGGGATAACGTAGTAGCCGCCTCGCTGGGTTTTGCTTCACCTTATGGAAGCAGCCAACCTCGGGAAGATTTTGTAGAAATAATAGCCAATTACATTGTTAAATCAGACGCATGGTGGAAAGACTGGCTGGATAAGGCTTCCAAGGAATGGAGAATAAAATTAAATGCAAATGGAGATCCAGTAACAGCACCGGACGAATACGGGAACGCCCAATATGTTTATGAAGTAACAACGACAGAGTCAGACGGAATAGCCGGGAAAGCAGTTATTGAAACCAAAATAGAGATTTGCCGCAAATGGTTGAAAGAATCATGGAATATAGATTTGGATAAAATGCGTGCAAATGTACAGGAACGTCAATTACATATACCGGAAGCTCTCGAAAAGGGTTTTGCAGAAATAGATTCATATAAACAAAATTAAAGCAGTTATGAAAAAGAATACTATATTTTACTTGTCAATCGGATTTATTCTGTTCTTATCTTCTTGCGTAAGAACAGAGGAAAATTTATTTGATGAATCTGCCGCAATACGTATCAATCATGCCGTTTCGGATTCAAAAGAATTACTTTTGTCTGCAACCAATGGTTGGGTAATGGAATACTTTCCTACCAATGAACAGACAGGCGTTACTTTTTTGGTAAAGTTTGATGCAAACGGAATGGCAACAATAGCCACGAAGAATGAATATGTCACTGCCTATAGGGAAGATGTAGGAGAATGGGAAGTCATTCCTGAAAGTGGTCCGGTACTTACCTTCAATACTTACATTCCGATTTTCCATTTGTATTCAGACCCGTCCAGTGGACTTGGTAAAGGGCTTGGTTTAGGTTTGGAAGGAGATTATGAGTTTATTGTTATGAATAGTACGAATGATTTAATCCAATTAAAAGGTAAAAAACGAGGCACAGATATAATCTTACATCGTTTGGCAGAAAATCAGAATTGGAAGGACTATTTCACTATTTTGGAAGATATGGAAACTCTGCTTTTTAATAAGAATGTACCGGCATTGACTCTCTTGGTTAATGATTCCACTTATATTCTTAAAGAGGGCACTTCTCACATTTTTAAATTAACATCCGAATCGGATGTGTATGAGGAAAACATAGAAGAACTGCCTTTTATTATTACTGAAAAGGGTCTTCGATTGGCAAAACCCTATAAGTCCGGCGAAGTAGAAGTGCAAACGTTCAAATTAAGCGATGACAAAAATAACCTGATTTGTACGGATGAGGGGGTAGATGCAAAAATTGTCGGACCCAAAGACCTGCTCAATTTCTATACGGAGTCGATTGATCAACGGGGATTGCGATGGACGCTTTCTACTGTGGAAAACGGTTTGTCTCCTTTGGTGAAAGCTGCATACGATAGAGTGGTTCAGGCTTTTGAAGCCAAAAAGATAACTTTAGGGCAGGTGTCTTATACGTATAGCGGAAGAAATTCTACTCATGTAGTTTATCTTGCTGATAACAAGGGGGCTAATGCAGGGAATATCTTCTTTAACAGAGAAATATCAGCAGAAAAAATAAATTACATCTTTACGGATAAGTTTGACAATAATGGTAGAACTTTCTATAATAGTTACGATGGGGTTTCCGATTTAGTGGGCTTCCTTTCAGGTTCGTTTAAGATTGACTATGCTTCATCTCAATTAAATCCTACTTTGGTTAAGTTTACGAGTGTGTCTAATCCGGATATTTGGTTCCGGTTAGATTTGAAATAAGAATAATATAACGTGTTTATATATTGGTATAATTAAAAAGAAAGAGTATGAAAAAGAATTTACTTGTACTGTTTATGTTAGTGGCCGGCGTTGTTTCGATGAACGCTCAATCTAAGAGAGAAATGAGTGGAGCTACAGCCAATTATGGAAAAGTGTCTTCGATGGTAAAATCAAAAGACGCTTCTACAATGGTAGCTAAGAAGGCAACAAATTTTGTCTTGAAAAATGTGGAGGAACAATCAATAGCTCCGATAAAGGCTCCTGCCGCAGGTCCGGAAGCATTGTATTATCGTCCGGCAGGCACTTTATATCGAGGAATGGATCCTGAAGGAAGAGCTTATTCTGTAGGATTAATTTTTGGAAAAGGATATACTGATTGGAAATTTCTTAATGCATCGACAGGAGCTACTTCTTATGAATGGACAGTCAATGGAAACACTAATTTTGACGATGGAACTCCTCTTATTGTTGCAGATAATGAAGGTAATGGTAATGCTGAATATGTGGGTATAGGTTGGCATTATGTTCCACAACTGAAAGCGAAAGCCGACACGCAAAGTAATAATTATGAATATGGATTTAATAGTCCTGACGGAAATATTGATGCTCGTATAATTGGTTGCGATGATGTTTATAATTTGAGTAGCGTGGATCTTTCTTATATAAGCAGTTGGTATCTTCAAGACGGAAGCTATAATTATTACTTTGGTACCGGTGCGATAAATGGAGATCCGGCAGAAGGAGTTGGGATCTTATTTGAAAAACCACAAGCGCCATTATCCGCCTTGTCTATGGGTGCACATATCTATTCTAAATCTAACAATCCCTTGCCCGTAGGCGTTCCTTTAACTCTAACCGTATATCCTCGAATAACTAACAATGGAAAGCTTGTGATAGACTGGGAAAATCCAATAATCTCCAGCGAAGTTTATAAGGAAGATTTAACTCCGGCATTCAAATTTTCAGGTAGTTCTATTCAAGTCTATTATGCTAAATTTGGTTTTGCGGAATATAATCCGGAAACCGGATTGGAAACCGAAATTCCATTAGTATTGGATGATGCTTTTGCTGCTGTATTGTCATGGGATCCAAGCAATGCTTTTGATTTTGGAGTATTGTTTGCAGATGCACCTCACATGCCGGGTAATATAGGAACTTCGGTAATTTATGCCGGAGAATATCAATATGCTCTCAATAATGATAATGGTGTTAATCAGTGCGATATGTCTTTTGTAATTGAAGGTTTGTATAATACGCTTGAACTTGATGAACGAATTGAGTCTATATCAATTCCTGCTGCTGGTGGACAATCTCAAGTTGTTTATAGTGGTGAACAGGCCGGTACTTATTCGAATGCACTCCTTCTTTCCTCTTTGCAAAGTGATATTGTGGAATTAGAAAATGAACTTCCCGAATGGTTAAACTTAACAGAAGTTGAAGATCAAACAGTAACTGAAGGAGGTCAAGAATATTTTGCTAATGCTATTAGTTTAGTATTTGAAGGAGATGCACTTCCTGCCGGTATAACCGGTCGTACGGGTAAGGTAATACTTAACTCTTATGGCATTACTTCTACTATTACGATTACTCAAGGTGACGGCGACGTAGGCATTTCTCCCGTTAAAGCCGTAGCAACCAAAGCAGCTCGTCAAGGGGATGATTTCAAATTGACTTATCCTGCCTCTGCTACTTCGGTTGCCGTTTACAACGTAACCGGTCAGAAAGTGGGCGACTATCCATTGAATGCAAGCGGTTCCTATACTTTACCGGCTGCCGGTTGGGCAAACGGTGTGTATATCTTGAAATTCAACGGAAGCAATACGACAGTGAAAGTGATTAAATAATCCCTTTCCGTATATAAATTAATCGTAGAGACGCCCAATTTGGGTGTCTCTACTGTTTTTTTAATAATATTCAAAAAGACAATTTGTAGCCTTCTTTGGGAATTGTTTTAAGTGTGATATCGGGAGCAAGCATTAATTTCCCCCGGACCGTATAAATCAGATTGTTTAATAGCTGGTCTTTCATCTTAGGGTCTGTTTCATTCCAGATTTCAGCCACCAATACCTCTTTTGATACTACCCGGTTCCGATTATCATACAGTACTTTCAACAGGATATTTTCATTGTTTCGAAGCTGGATTTCCTGATCATCGCATTGCAAGAGATGTTCATCCGGGATAAAAGTAAGATTTCCCAATGCATAGCTTTTCCCTTTGGAATCTTCTCCGGCAGCTAAAGTATGAATACGCAGTACCAATTCATCAACCGTTTGAATAGCATCCATAGAAGCATGGATCACCTCAAATCCCTTCCGTTCCAAATCTGTTTTCAACCGGTGTGTCCAGTCCGGCTCACTTTCCAACAAAATAATTTTCGCTTTCATAGTGTTGTAGCATTTTATTAAGGATATTTTTTATCAATTAAAGATTTGCGGGCAAAGATAAAGAAAAAAGTCGTAAGTTAAAAGTAAAAGACAGATAAGTACAGGGCAAACGCATTTAAAATTCGAGCAATTTATCCCGGTATTCGGTATTAAGTAGAGCTTTCATTCTTTTTCGATTAAGACTGACATTAACAGATTTATCTTTTCCAAGCAAAGCAAGCGCAACTT
>BNYG01000033.1 GCA_026000155.1 Bacteroidia bacterium
TTCATACAACAAAGGTAATAAGACTAATCCTTTCCTGATAAGATCCAGTGCTAATTATCCGTCTCGCCTGACCTTTTTAAGATAAATTTCCGAATTCTTATCTTCTGACTGCAAACTTAGAGCTTTTGCATTTTAAACACTTTATCAGTAAGCACTTTTCATTCGGGGAATTAATGAAGAAGGATGATTTTTTATTAATTTTAAATATTATACAAGGATGAGAAAAAATTTATTTCTATTACTAATGGTTTTACTTGCTGTCATGCAGGTTAAAGCGTATGACTTCGGGAAAGATGTTGGAACAATCGGAAAAGCAGAAGCAACTTCGCCCTGCGATAATCCGATTGCTTCCGGTACAACCGGAGATCTTGATTGGATATTATGTCCGGACGGGACATTAACGATTAGTGGTGAAGGGGCAATGCCGGATTATGATTATCCGGATTTTGCACCGTGGTATTCCTTCAGATCTTCAATTGCAACGGTGAAAATTGGAAATGGTATAACAAGTATTGGAAGTAATGCTTTTTTCTTCTGTAGTAATCTTACTTCCATTACTATTCCTGATGATGTAACCGGTATTGGACATCACGCTTTTGCAGAATGTAGCAGTCTTGCGTCTATTACAATTCCAAATGATGTAACCACTATTGGAATGCAATCTTTTATGCGATGTAGCAGTTTAACTTCCATTACGATTCCCAATAACGTAGCGAGTATTGAAACGAATGCTTTTTTCTTCTGTAGTAATTTACAATCAATAACCGTTGAATGGCTTATTCCGCTATCTATTTCCGCCGATGTTTTTTTGGGAGTAAATAAACTCAATTGCACATTAAACGTGCCGGAAGGTTCATTAGAAGCTTATCAGGCAGCCGATGTTTGGAAAAATTTCTTCAATAATTCAGAGTATGAAATTGATGAAAACGACGTGTTGGTAGGATACTATGGTACTGGTGGTGATGTAGTGATACCTGATACTTTGGGGATAATAACGATAGGAGGTAGCGCTTTTAGGAATAACATCAATATAACATCAATAGTTATTCCGGAATCGGTAATCAGTATTGGAGAGGTTGCTTTTGCCCAATGCTACGGCCTTACTTCCATTACTATTCCTGAGGGCGTAACCAATATTGGAGAATGGGCTTTTTCCTATTGTACCGATTTAACGTCAATAGAAGTGCAATGGGATACCCCTTTATCTGTAAATGTTAATGTGTTTGATGGAATAACTTTAGGCAATCTTACTCTCACAGTTCCAACCGAAACGAAATCGCTTTATGAAGCCGCTGACGTTTGGAAAGATTTTGGAACAATTGTCGAAAAAGGCAGCTCAACAACAATAGCCGTTACCGGCATTTCTCTTGATAAGGAAACTTTATCTGTGGAAGTAGGAAAAACTTCTCAACTAACTGCTACGGTATTGCCGGCGAATGCTACCAATAAGACTTTCATTTGGGGAACTTCTGATGAAGCTATAGCTACGGTTTCTACATCCGGTTTGGTAAGTGGGGTTAGCGAAGGAAGTGCAACTATTTCTGTCAAAACAGAAGAGGGTAATTTTGAGGATAGCTGTGTGGTTACGATTATGGCGGCTACTAATTCTGATTTTGAGGTAGTAGATGGCGTGTTGGTAGCATACCATGGTGCCGGTGGTGATGTGGTGATTCCGAGTGATTTGGGGATAACGGCGATAGGGGAAGCTGTGTTCCAAAATGATTCTACTATTACTTCCGTAACAATTCCAGAAGGAGTAATAAGTATCAGGGATAATGCTTTTGCAGAATGTTTTAGTCTTGCTTCCATTACGATTTCCAATTCGGTAACAAGTATCGGATATTGGGCTTTTGGCAATTGTATTAGTCTTGCTTCCATTTCAATTCCCAATTCAGTGGAAAGTATCGGGGGGTATGCATTTTATGCTTGTCGTAATTTATCTTCATTAATTACCATTCCTGCATCAGTGACATATATTGGAGACGGAGCTTTTTTTGCTATTGAAAATCTCACTGATATTTCTGTGGTGGCGGGCAATACAGCCTATTCTGATGTCAATGGCGTACTATTCAATTCGGAGCAAACGCTGTTGCATACTTATCCATGCGGAAAACAAGGCGGTTATACAATTCCCGAATCAGTGACAAATATCAGTTATCATGCTTTTCGCGGTTGTTTTAATTTATCTTCAATTGATATTCCCACAGGAGTGACAAGTATTGAAAATGAGACTTTTTTCTATTGCTCCGGTTTACAGGAAGTTACCGTTCATTGGAATAATCCGTTAGTTATAAACCCTAATGTTTTTGAGGGTGTAGGAATAGAAAACTGTACATTGCATATTCCTTTTGACACACAAGAGCTTTACGAAGCCGCCGATGTCTGGAAAGATTTTGGAACAATCGTAGAAGCAACAGTCGCAGTGACCGGTGTCAGTCTCGACAAAACAACACTTGATTTATTAGTCGATGCAACCGGACAATTGACCGCAACGGTTTTACCGGAGAATGCAACGAATCAAAATGTAAATTGGATTAGTGATAACGACAGCATCGCTACCGTATCAACCACCGGTTTGATAACAGCCAAGGCAGCGGGAATTGCGACTATCATCGTTACAACTGAAGACGGAAATAAAACGGATACTTGTACGGTTACAGTAACACGACCTTTAAGTAGTGATGCTACATTAAGTAATATTGAAGTAAATCAAGGAACGCTTACCCCGGCATTTACTCCGAATACGACTGCTTATACGGTTAGTGTAGGAAATGCAGTGACAAGTATTACAATTACAGCCGTTAAAAACCAGTCAGCAGCTTCTGTTTCCGGCGATGGTGAAAAATCACTAAATGTAGGTACAAATCCGTTTGACATTGTCGTTACGGCCGAAGACGGTACGCAAAATACTTACACGGTGACAGTTACCCGTTCAGCTCCGGAAATAATTGCAGTGACCGGTGTCAGCCTCAACAAAGCAACGCTTGATTTATTAGTTGATTCAACCGAACAATTGACAGCCGCTGTTTTACCGGATAATGCAACTAATCAAAAGGTAAATTGGAGGAGTGACGATGAAAGTGTGGCTACCGTGTCTAACACTGGTTTAGTAACGGCCAAGGCAGCAGGAAAGGCTACTATTACCGTTACCACCGAAGACGGCAATAAAACAGCGATTTGTATCGTAACCGTTGAAAAGAAGGAAGAACAAGCTGTTATCATCGAAGAAGGCAACCCTGCCGGCGCCAATGGAACCGGAAGCATCAATTTTGCCCTGACAATTCCTACCAATGCTTCTTTTGAAGGTTCTTTCACGATTGAATTTCCGGCAGGATTCATTTTGGATGTGATACAAACCGTTTTGAATTCAGACCTTCTGGCTTCTTATGATTTAACAATTTCCAAAATAGCAGACGGAAAATGGTTGTTTAGCATCACTCCAAAAGAATTAAGAAGTGCGAAGGAAATGGTTTACAGCAATATTTTGGATATTGTTTATACGATAGCGGAAGGAACGGAAGATGGTTTGTATGAAGTAGAAATCAGCGATTTGGAATTCAACTTTAGCGACGGAACGGTTATCACAATAGATGATATGACGGTACCTGTTACAGTCGATCACAACTATGTCGGTATAAATAACGTGAACCAGAATAAATCGGTTATAGTGAGTGTAAAGGATGCTAAACTAACAATCAATAGTCCGGTTTCTGAAAAAATCACTATCTATTCAATCACGGGAATCGTTTTGTATCACAATGAAAAACCGGTCGGGGAATCGTATTTCAATATCGGAAATATCCGGGATAAAGTCCTGATTGTGAAAGGTGGTTCCAGTTGGGTACGGAAAGTGATTAAGTAATTATTAATAAATATCCTATTAAACCTGTTAGGTCTTTAAGACCTAACAGGTTTTTTCGCTAAGACCAATCAAGGAATCCGTTTCAAATCATAATACATTAACCTTGTATTATCGCCTTCATCTTCTGAAGATAAAAATTCAAAACCATTTTTCAGATAAAAACCAAAGGCATCCTTATAAGCATCGACCGTAATAAAACGGCAACCGATATCTCTTGTACTTGTTATCATAGTGGTAACAATTTCAAGGATATAGCTTCCAATACTATTCCCCTTAAAATCAGAATTAACAGCAAGTCTTCCTATTTTTACGGCAGGATAAGTTTTCCGTTGCTTTTTAAAATGGATTTTATTTTTCTTGTTAAAACTTTTCCACTGGCTTCGTAACGGGTCATCTTTACCGGAAAAATCAAAAACAATCTTATCATTGAAAAGGCAATAATAAGCAACTAATTTTTGATTGTACTCAGCAAAATAAGTCACACCCAAGAAATCTTCATAATAATTCTTAGCATCATCTAATAAAAAACTGTTCAAATCAACGTCTCCACAATCGAAAGGCTCCAGTTCTGTATCAGGTTCTAGCTTTGCAATAGATAAAAAATTAAAATCAATCATGCTGTTTTGCTTTTTTCTTTACTTCTTCTTTCAACCGTCCTCTCTCTAACGCTTGCAGATACCATTCATACACTTGTTTTAATCTCTCTGCTTTTTCGGGAGGTTCCATTACCGGATTCGCAATTCGTTCTGCGAATCGCCTTGCATCTTCCCCGTACAAAACGGGGGTTTCTTTAATTGGATTTGCCATAGTGTTATTTTTATATTATTTGGTGTAAATACGAAACAAAAGTAATGGTTTATTTTGAACTTTCCAATTTATTTTTCCTGATTGTGCCGATTGTAGCATTCCCGACAAAGCGGCTGGTATTCCTCTTCTTCCCCCAATAAAATCAACTTGTCATTCTTGACTAAACGATAAGAGTAACCTGCTAATTTGCCACATTCGACACAAATGGCGTGGACTTTGGTTACGTCGTCGGCAATGGCGCACAAGGCAGGCATTGGTCCGAAAGGTTTGCCTTTGAAATCCATGTCCAATCCGGCAACAATCACCCGTATGCCCTGATTGGCTAATTGGTTGCATACATTCGCCAAGCCGTCGTCAAAGAATTGAGCTTCATCAATGCCTACTACATCAATATCTCCGGAAAGCAATAGGATATTTCCCGAACTTTCGACCGGGGTGCTGGGGATAGAATTCTGATCGTGGGAAACTACATTGTCGTCCGAATAACGGGTGTCCATAGCCGGTTTGAAAATTTCGACTTTTTGTTTGGCAAATTGCGCCCGCTTCATTCTGCGGATCAGTTCTTCGGTTTTGCCCGAAAACATGGATCCGCAGATGACTTCGATCGAACCAACGCCCAACCTGTCATTGCGAGCTTGACCCGCAATCCCCTGAAAAATATGTCTTTCTGAAAATGCGTTCATTCTATTCTTCTCTGTCATTGCGGGCTTGACCCGCAATCCCCTGCTAATCGTTAATCACTGTTTAACGAACATCATGGGATGGCGGGTCAAGCCCGCCATGACAGTGGCATTTTATTTTTTAGACAATGCCGCCGCGATTTTTCCTTCTATTTCTTCTGCCAATTCGGGATTGTCCCGCAGACAGTCTTTGGTGGCTTCGCGACCTTGTGCTAATTTGGTATCATTATAACTGTACCAGCTGCCGCTTTTTTTGATGATTTCCAAATCGGCGCCTAAATCGACTAATTCGCCTACTTTGGAAATGCCTTCGCCGAACATAATGTCAAATTCGGCTTTGCGGAAAGGTGGCGCTACTTTGTTTTTTACCACTTTCACTTTGGTCTGATTGCCTTTCACTTCTTCGCCGTCTTTGATAGCGGTACCCCTGCGGATGTCCAAACGGACGGAAGAATAAAATTTCAAGGCATTTCCACCGGTCGTTGTTTCGGGATTGCCGAACATCACACCGATTTTATCGCGCAACTGGTTGATGAAAATGCAAGTCGTATTCGTCTTGCTGATGGCAGCCGTCAGTTTCCGTAAGGCTTGCGACATCAAACGGGCTTGCAATCCCATCTTGGAATCGCCCATTTCGCCTTCCAATTCGGCTTTCGGAGTCAGGGCGGCCACGGAGTCGATGACGATAATATCAATTGCCGAAGAACGAATCAACTGTTCGGTAATTTCCAATGCCTGTTCGCCGGAATCCGGTTGGGAAATCCAAAGATTTTCAACATCTACACCTAATTTTTCCGCATAAAAACGGTCGAAAGCATGTTCCGCGTCAATAAACGCAGCAATTCCACCGGCTTTCTGGGCTTCGGCAATGGCATGAATAGCCAAGGTCGTTTTACCGGACGATTCAGGTCCGTAGATTTCAATGACTCTTCCTCGCGGATAGCCTCCTACCCCTAAAGCGGCATCTAAGGAAACCGATCCGGTAGGGATAACCATGACTTCTTCTACGGCATTGTCACCCATTTTCATAATGGAACCTTTCCCGTAATTTTTCTCAATTTTGTCCATCGCAGCCCGTAAGGCTTTCAATTTTTCCGTATTGGGCGCTGCACTTGTTTCTGTTTTTTTTTCTTTTTCGCTCATTTTTTGAATTGAATTTTAGTTCTGGTTGTTAAACCATTATTATTAATATTATTGTTGTTAAATAAACGGATTAATTATTGTTAATTGATTATTTACGACAATTTATGCTGCATGTCTAAAGCTATTTTAGTCGTCATAGTTATTGGCTTCATCTCTATCAAATTTAAAATCAGACATATCAACCCGATAAGGCTCTAACCTCTTTTTCATCTTCGCCACTTCTTTTTTATCGACTAATGCCAGCACTTGATTGATGTCAGTATAATCAATTTTTGGCTCTTGTTTTTCTTTCCTCCTTTGTTTCAAAGGAAAAATAGAAATGTCTATTCGATTCCCAAACAAATTAGGAATAGAAAAAACTTTCGGAATTGTTGCTTGTTTGTACATAATTGTTTTGATTTTGTTAAACCTCCAAATCTTTGTTGAATATTTCGTGCCAGGGCAAACCTTGCTTATTTAGTTGTTCCATAAATGGATCCGGATCAAATTCTTCGACATTGAAAACACCCGGTTTGCGCCAAAGTCCTTTCATAAACATCAAGGCACCGATCATCGCCGGAACGCCGGTCGTATAGCTAACTCCCTGTGCACCTGTTTCCTTATAGGCGTCTTGATGTTTGCAATTGTTGTAAACATAGTACGTTATTTCCTTTCCGTCCTTGTCCAAACCTTTGATGCGGCAACCAATACTTGTTTCGCCGGTATAATTTTCTCCCAGTTCGCCCGGATCGGGCAGTACGGCTTTCAGGAATTGGATGGGGACAATTTCCACACCATTGTAAATAACCGGATCAATCCGCGCCATGCCGATATTTTGTATCACACGTAAATGCGTTAAATATTCCTGTCCGAAAGTCATCCAAAAACGGGCGCGTTTCAGTGTCGGGTAATTCTTTACCAGCGATTCCAATTCTTCGTGATAAATCACATACGATTCTTTCGGGCCGATATTCGGGTACTTCAGTGCTTTGTGAATTTCGTGCGGTTCGGTGGTCACCCATTGGCCGTTTTCCCAATATTTTCCTTTTTGCGTGACTTCGCGGATATTGATTTCGGGATTGAAATTGGTGGCGAATGCTTTTCCGTGGTCGCCGGCATTGCAATCGACAATATCCAAAAACTGCATTTCGCTGAAATAATGTTTGGCGGCATACGCGGTGAAAATGCTGGTTACTCCCGGGTCAAAACCGCAACCCAAAATCGCTGTCAATCCGGCTGCTTTGAATTTATCCTGATAAGCCCATTGCCATTTGTATTCAAATTTGGCTTCGTCTTTCGGTTCATAATTGGCCGTATCCAAATAATTGACTCCGGCTTCCAGACAGGCATCCATAATGGTCAAATCCTGATACGGAAGCGCTACGTTAATCACTAATTCCGGTTGGAAATCACGAAAAAGTTTGACTAATTCCGGAACGCTGTCGGCATCGACCTGCGCAGTTTGAATTTTTTTGTTGCCGTATTTTGTGCCGATGGCATTGGCGATGGCATCGCATTTGGATTTTGTGCGGCTGGCAAGCAGAATATCCCCAAAAGTTTCATGATTTTGAGCGACTTTATGACCGACTACTGTACCCACGCCTCCTGCACCGATAATGAGTGTTTTTGACATCTGATTTTTGTTTTAGTTTACAAATGTAGCGGATTTTGCCGAATAAATCAATAATATTTATCCTCATTGATGTTATTTAAACCATTCATTCATTTTTTTAATAAATTCATAGTGTGTCATTGTCCCTGAATTTTCCGCTTCCCTGATGCGTTCGCGGTATTCTTCATTCGTTATAATAGTTCCCGGTTCGGGAAATAGCCAATTGATTTCTCTTTTTTGTGTTGTTGTTGCCATCGTTAAAATTTTTAATCCAATACAAATGTAATCAAGAAAAGTGAAAAAACAAAAAAATACTTGCTTTTCAGGCAAACGTTAGTGTCAACTTTGCCAGAAATTCCATCCGGCAAAAGCTTGTAATAATAACATTTCCAAACCGTTTTTGACGGTGGCGCCCTGTTCTTTTCCTAATTTCATGAACATCGTTTCATCCGGATTGTACAGCAAGTCGTACAGCAAATGTTGACAGGTCACGTACTCGTAGGGAATTTTCGGATAGTCATCCACATGGGGCCACATACCGACCGGCGTACAGTTGACGATTACCGTATTGCTTGTCATGTCATGAGCAGTTAATTCATTGTATGTCAATCCGTTTTCCGATATTTTTTCACGGGAAACGTAGGTAGGAATAAGGCCTAATTGTTTCAATCCGTAATAGATGGCTTTAGCAGCCCCTCCGGTTCCTAAAACCAATGCTTGTTGATGATGCGGCTGCAAGAGCGGTTCGATGGATTGTTTGAAACCGATAATATCCGAGTTGAATCCCGTCGTTTTTTTGACTTTTCCTTTACTCCGTTCAATTTTGATGACATTGACCGCCCCGATCAGTTTGGCATTTTCACTCAACTGATCCAAATAGGGTATCACCTGCTCTTTGTAAGGGATAGTGACGTTCAATCCTTTCAGATTGGGATGTTCTTTCAGGATAGACGGAAATTCTTTAATGGATGGAATTTCAAAATTCAGATACTCCGCGTCGATTTTCTCGTCGCTGAACTTGTCATTAAAGTACCCCTTAGAAAAAGAGTGTTTTAACGGATAACCGATTAAGCCATATTGATCCATATTTTTTAAATTACGAATTAAAAATTACAAAATAACATTCGCCATTAGGCAATTACGATTTTAAATAGGATTGGATGTTTTTCTCTATGCGTTCGGCAACGTTGCTTGTCTCAGCTTTCACGAATTTTTCGCCGGTGATTTTTTCGTACAATTCGATATATCGTTCCGATACGCTTTCGCAATATTCGGGAGTCATTTCCGGCACTTTTTGTCCTTCTTTTCCTTGAAAGCCATTATCCATCAACCATTTGCGAACAAATTCCTTGGAAAGCTGTTTTTGTTCTTCGCCTTTTTCAAACCGTTCGGGATAGCCTTCCGCATAAAAATAGCGGGACGAATCGGGAGTGTGAATTTCATCTATCAAATAGATTTTGCCGTCTTTTTTGCCGAATTCGTATTTCGTATCCACCAAAATCAATCCTTTTTGGGCGGCCATTTCCGTACCTCGTTGAAATAAGGCTTGCGTGTATTTTTCCAATTGTTCGTAATCTTCCTTGCTCACCAATCCCTGAGCAATGATTTCCGCTTTGGAAATATTTTCGTCGTGACCTTCATCGGCTTTCGTTGTCGGAGTGATAATAGGAGAAGGGAATTTCTCATTTTCCTTCATTCCATCGGGTAAAGCCAATCCGCACAAAGTTCTGGCGCCGGCTTTGTATTCGCGCCAGGCGCTTCCGGTCAGGTAACCGCGAATCACCATTTCCACTTTGAAAGGTTCACAACGCAAACCTACCGTTACCATTGGGTCAGGAGTTGCTAATTTCCAATTCGGTACGATGTCTGCTGTGGCATCCAGGAATTTGGCTGCAATCTGATTCAATACTTGTCCTTTGTAAGGAATCCCTTTTGGAAGAATGACATCGAAAGCCGAAATACGATCGGTAGCGATCATGATCAAGAGATCCTTTCCAATGGAATATACGTCCCTTACTTTCCCATGATAAAGATGGGTTTGTCCGGGGAACTTAAAATCTGTTGTTGTTAAAACGTTGCTCATATTTTTGTTGTATTATTATTTTCTTTTGATTCGGGCGAATTCAAATTGGGCGAATGTGATTCGCCCCTACGTTCGTATGCTTCTACAATCCGTTGTACCAATTTGTGGCGCACAATGTCTTTTTTTCCTAATTCGATGAAGGCAATGCCTTTCACGTTTTTGAGGATGTGGAGGGCGTGAATCAAACCGGATTGTTGCGAAGGCGGTAAGTCAATTTGTGTAATATCGCCTGTAATAATCATTTTGGCACTCATTCCCAAGCGGGTCAAAAACATCTTGATTTGCTGTGTCGTTGTATTTTGCGCTTCGTCCAAAATAATGACGGCATCATTCAGTGTTCTCCCGCGCATGAAAGCCAACGGCGCAATCTGAATGACTTTGTTCTCCATGTATTCCTTCAATTTGGCAGCCGGAATCATGTCTTCCAATGCATCGTATAACGGTTGCAGGTAGGGATCGATTTTTTCCTTCATATCCCCCGGAAGAAATCCCAATTTTTCTCCTGCTTCTACGGCCGGACGGCTCAGAATAATTTTCCGTACTTCCTTGTTTTTCAGTGCGCGAACGGCTAATGCAATGGCAGTGTAGGTTTTACCCGATCCTGCCGGTCCGATGGCAAATACCATATCGTTTTGATCGAACGCCTCCACTAATTTTTGCTGGTTTTCGGTACGCGCCATAATCGCTTTTCCGTTCATCCCGTAAATAATCAGGTGATCTTGTTTGACCGGTAAATTCGGCTGGGGCTGTCCCTTGATGATCCGGACAATCGCCTCTTCCGTCAGTATATTGTATTCCTGGCTGTAAAGCTCCATTTCACGGATTTTTTCCTCAAACGCCGCCAATTCCAATTCGTCGCCAATCACTTTGATCACATTGCCGCGGGCGACTATCCTTAATTTAGGAAATAAGGATTTGATTAATTGCATGTTGGAATTATTGATTCCGAAAAAAACAGCGGGATCCGCTCCGTCTAAAATAATGATTCGCTCTATCATCCACCAAACACTTTATGAATTAAAATTATACTACAAAAGTAATTAATATTTTTTAATTCTATTGGCACAAAGCAAAAAATGGTTTATATTTGCACCTGCTTTTAAAAAGCGCATCCAAATGTATTGCGAAAGTAGCTCAGTTGCCAAGAGAATAGACACGTAAGTGCTCTACCAACTGAGTGAAAACAAATAAATGCGAAAGTAGCTCAGTTGGTAGAGCACGACCTTCCCAAGGTCGGGGTCGCGGGTTCGAGCCCCGTTTTTCGCTCAACACTCCTGTATATTTTTTCTATTGAATATGGATAGTAACCTTCATTTTTACCTAATTTTGTCCTAAAATACAAATGCAAATTAAAATTGAATTTAGATATAAAATATGAAAAAACGAAGTGTTCTGATAGGATTGTTCCTTTCTATTGTTGCATTGGATGGAGTTGCCGCCGCTATTTATGGCGCTTGCGAAGTCAAAGTAAAAGTGGAAAACGGTACTGAAATAACGATTAAAGTTTAAAATTTATCTTAACTTTGTCCTGCTATGTATTCATTGGTCGAACATAGTTTGTTTTACCTATTAAATTAATATCATGAAAGAGTTAAAAATGTACATCGATGGCCAATTCATCGAAAACAAATCCGGTAAATGGATTAATGTGTTAAACCCTTCTACTGAGGAGATTACTTCGCTAATGCCCGACGGCACGGTTGAAGAAGTGCAAACAGCTATTGAGGCTGCCGAAAAAGCCCAAGTTGCGTGGGAACGTGTCCCTGCTGTGGAACGAGCGAGTTATCTGATTAAGATAGCTGCCGGCATTCGCAAAAGAGAAAAAGAATTGACGGACATTATTGTTCGCGAAGGCGGAAAAACACAGGGATTGGCGAATGTAGAAGTCCTGTTTACCGCCGATTACCTGGAGTATATGGCCGGTTGGGCGCGTCGTTACGAGGGCGAAATTATTCCCAGCGACCGTCCCAATGAAAACATCTTCCTGTTTAAAAAGCCGATTGGCGTGACCACCGGTATTTTGCCTTGGAATTTCCCGTTCTTCTTGATTGCCCGCAAAGCCGCTCCTGCTTTGGTAACCGGAAATACGATTGTCATTAAACCCAGTCAGATTACACCGGAAAATGCCTACGTGTTTGCACAAATCGTGGATGAAGCAGGTGTTCCGAAAGGCGTATTCAATATCGTAAACGGTCGCGGCTCTGTTATCGGACAAGAATTGGCGAGCAATCCGAAAGTGGGTATGGTCAGCCTTACCGGTAGCGTGGGCGCAGGAGTGGAAACGATGAAAGCCGCATCTGCCAATGTCATTAAAGTATCTTTGGAATTGGGCGGCAAAGCGCCTGCAATTGTGTTGCCCGATGCCGACCTTGATTTGGCGGTTAAATCCATCATTGCCTCGCGGGTCATCAACACGGGACAGGTTTGCAACTGTTGCGAACGGGTGTATGTACACTCGAGCATCAAAGCCAAATTTGTAGAAAAAGTCGTTGCCGGAATGAAAGCCACCAAAGTAGGCAACCCCAACGAAGTCGCCGATTTGGATATGGGACCGTTGGTAGAAGCCAATGCTTTGAAATCAGTGGAAGAAAAAGTAGCGAAAGCGATTAAACAAGGCGCCAAACTGCTTTGCGGCGGCAAGCGTATCGGAACAAAAGGCTATTTCTTTGAAGCTACCGTTTTAGACAACTGTACGCAAAAAATGGACATTATCCAAGAAGAAACTTTCGGGCCGGTATTGCCGATAGTGGAATTTACCGATATAAACGACGCCATTGCCTGGGCGAATGATTGCGAATACGGCTTGACATCTTCTATTTATACCCAAAATTTGGATACGGCATTTAAATTGATACGTTCCTTGAAATTCGGAGAAACTTATGTAAATCGCGAAAATTTTGAAGCGATGCAAGGCTTCCACGCCGGATACCGCAAGTCGGGTATTGGCGGAGCCGACGGCAAACACGGTTTGGAAGAATATCTTCAAACGCAAATGGTCTATTTGGAAACCAAAGGATAAGCGCATGAAAGTAGGATTATTTATCCCCTGTTACGTCAATGCAATCTATCCCGAAGTGGGGGTTGCAACGTATAAACTCTTGTGTTCTTTGGGGATAGAAACCGATTATCCCGTCCATCAAACCTGCTGCGGTCAGCCGATGGCCAATGCAGGTTTTGAAAGGGATACCGTTTCGCTCGCTGAGCATTTCGACGAAATTTTTGCACAATATGACTGTGTGGTAGCTCCGTCGGCAAGTTGTGTGGCTTTTGTCAAGGAAAATTATCCGCGCATTTTAAAGCCATCGGAACATCTTTGTTTGACGAGCGGAAAGATTTACGACATTTGCGAATTTCTCCATGACGTAGTGAAAGTGGACAAACTGCCGGGCAAATTTCC
This sequence comes from Bacteroidia bacterium, assembly GCA_026000155.1. Classification (GTDB taxonomy): domain Bacteria; phylum Bacteroidota; class Bacteroidia; order Bacteroidales; family Azobacteroidaceae; genus Azobacteroides. The sequence continues at coordinate 13,564 of BNYG01000033.1, forward strand.
ACATAAAGTAAGTGTGCATAACAGTTGCCACGGTGTGCGGGAATTGCATCTTTCATCCGCAAGCGAATTGAATATTCCGCGCTATTCCAAATTGAAAAATCTTTTATCGTTGGTGGAAGGCGTTGAAGTATTTGAGCCGCAAAAAGTGGATGAATGTTGCGGTTTCGGCGGAATGTTCTCCATTGAAGAGCCTGCCGTTTCGGTGTGTATGGGTCAAGACAAATTGCGAAATCATATTGCCACCGGAGCCGAATACATTACCGGAGCCGACAGTTCTTGCCTGATGCACTTGCAAGGGATAGTAAAGAGAGAGAAGTTGCCCATTCAATTTATTCATATCGTTCAAATTTTATCCGCCGGATTATGAGTACAAAACACGCAAAAGCCGCCGAACGTTTTATTCGGAATAAAACACAGGAACAATGGCACAATGAAACCCTCTGGATGGTGCGCGAAAAAAGGGACAAACTCGCAATGAATATTCCGGAATGGGAAGACCTGCGGGAATTGTCGAGTCAAATCAAACTCCATACCCTTTCTCATTTGGATGAATACCTTGTTCGATTTGTGGAAAAAGCGGAATCGAACGGCGTAATTGTTCATTGGGCAAAAGATGCGCAGGAGCATAATGCCATTGTGCACGAAATATTGAGCAAGCGGCAAGTGAAGAAACTTGTGAAAAGCAAATCCATGCTCACGGAAGAATGTCATCTGAATAAGTATTTGATAGAACGCGGAATAGACGTGGTAGAAAGCGATCTTGGCGAACGCATCCTGCAACTGAAAAACGAGATGCCAAGCCATATCGTGCTCCCGGCTATTCATCTCACAAGACAGGAAGTCGGTAAACTTTTTGAAGAAAAATTGCAGACGGAGAAAGACAACAGCGACCCAACCTACCTTACCCACGCGGCACGGAAACATTTGCGCAACGAATTTCTGACTGCCGATGCAGCCATGACCGGAGCCAACTTTGGCGTAGCCGAAACCGGCGATGTAGTGGTTTGCACGAATGAAGGTAACGCTGATATGGGTACGTCCTTCCCCAAACTGCATATTGTGTCGATTGGCATAGAAAAATTAGTGCCGGACTATCAAGCATTGAGCGTATATACCCGGTTATTAGCGCGTTCCGCTACCGGTCAGCCGTCCACGACTTACACCTCGCATTATCGCAAACCGCGCAAGGGCTGTGAAATGCACATCGTGTTGGTGGACAACGGGCGTAGCGCTTCCTTGGGAAATGAGGAACACAATCAAACGCTGAAATGTATCCGGTGCGGTGCGTGCATGAATACCTGTCCGGTATATCGCCGGAGTGGCGGATATTCTTACACCTATTTTATTCCGGGTCCCATCGGAATCAATCTCGGAATGTTGCGGTCGCCCAAGGAATATTTCGATAATGTATCGGCCTGTTCGCTGTGCTATTCGTGCAACAATGTCTGTCCGGCAAAAATAGATTTGGCAGACCAGATTTACCGTTGGCGGCAACAATTGGATTCCTTCGGCAAAGCAGACCCAACGAAAAAAGTAATGTCGTTTGGGCTGAAATTTCTTTTTGACCGTCCCAAGTTATACAACACAGGATTAAAATTCACCCCAATCATCAATCATCTCCCCCGCTTTCTGTTGTACAATGATTTGAATGGCTGGGGTAAAGGACGAGAGATGCCCGCATTCGCTAAAGAATCATTTACCGAATTATGGAAGAGCGGGAAAATTGGCTAACAATGCAAAAAAAGAATTAAACAGAATGTTGAAGTTTGCGTGGAATATTTTTTTATCTTTGTATTTCAAATTGTATAATGGATAACAATTTATTACCTTTTAGAATACAGCAATTAATCCATGTCATCATTGAGAAGAAAAAATACGGTCTCGAAGATGCCTTGCAGTATCTTTATTCCTCGGAATTATATAGGCAGCTATCTTCGGAAACATCTTCTTTATGGTATATGAGCCTTAGCAGTTTAAGTCTATATGAGATGTTGAAAAAAGAAAAACTTTCAAAAAAACACACACAAAGCACCGATTCTGCTATTTTACTGTTTCAGGTTTTTTGTTTAGAAAAGTATAAAAATCATGTAAATATTCCGGCAGATGAAGTATTGCAGATTTTTATTCGATATGATGTTTTTGAATATCTGCAAAAAGTATTTGGAACATTACATACTCAAGGCGAAAATTATATTGTTACAGAAATTGAAACCTATATTAAAAATCAACAGAAATCGGAACAAAAATGAAACTATATCACGGCTCTACTTATCATGTTGAACGTCCTATTGTAATCCGAGGACGTATAAGCACGGATTTTGGCAAAGGTTTTTATACAACAACTAATTTTGAACAAGCCAAAAGATGGGCTATATCGAAAGCCGATACAGATAAAGAGGCAAAAGCGATAGTTACGACTTATGAAGTGGATGATGATTTGATTTACAAAAAAAAATATCAAACGAAAGTTTTTGCAAGCCCCGATGAAGCATGGCTTAAATTTGTTTTTAATTGTCGAAAAGAGCTTGGGCATACATACGATATAGTAATGGGACCTGTTGCCAATGATAAAATATATACAACCATAAATTTATTTGAATCGGGCGTTTTATCCATAGAAGAAACGATTGCTCGCTTACGTGTGAGTGAGTATTTCAACCAAATATCATTTCACTCGGATGTGGCGATAAAAGAATTGACTTTTATTAAATCAGAAGTAGTAACAGAATAGATAAAAATTCGTAATTGTCATGAGCAGTAAAGACGAAATATTAAACAATATACGACAAAATATCAAGGCAACTTATGATTTGCCCGAAATAGCGATAGCCGGGATTCAGTATTCCGATAAAGTGAGGCAATTTGTAGATACCATACAAAGTGTGGGGGGAAGTGTTGCCATTTTGGAGCCGAACCAAAATATTAATTCCTGTATCCAATCGCTTTATCCGGACGCAAAAACAATCGCATCCAACCTGCCCGGAATAACGATTGCCAATATCAATCCCGACACCGTAGAAACGCCTTACGAACTGAATGGTACGGATTTAGCCATTATCCAAGGTGAATTGGGCGTAGCAGAGAACGGATGTATTTGGATTCCGCAAAACGTGAAAGAAAAAGCGATTTATTTCGTTTCGGAGCATTTAGTCATCCTGCTTGATAAAGATGCTATAGTTAATAATATGCACGAAGCCTATAATCAAATACAATTCAGCCCATACGGTTTTGGTGTATTTATTTCCGGGCCTTCCAAAACGGCAGATATTGAGCAAGCCCTCGTTATCGGCGCCCATGGGGCTAAAGGAGTAACGGTAGTTCTAACCAATCTTAATTAATAAAATAAATATCCCAATGAATTATTGACCACGGGAGAAACGTATATCGACACAATATGAAAAACAAATTATGCTTATAATTTGTTATACAAAAATAATATAAAAAAGAATTATTATGGCATTGCATGTTGTTCAATCCCGAAAAAGCGAAAGCGTTTACGATGTTTATGCTCAACTGACGGCTGTCGAGCAAATCTCGAAGTACAAATTACCGGCTAATTCCTGCGATTCCCAATTGGTTTTAAATCTTCTTTTAGACGAATTACTGCTGGATGGAAACGCAAAGCAGAATTTGGCAACTTTTTGTCAAACCTATGCCGATCCGGAAACCCATACATTAATGGATAAGTGCCTCGATAAAAACATGATCGACAAAGATGAATATCCTCAAACGGCTGAAATAGAGAATCGTTGCGTTCATATTTTAGCTGATTTATGGCATTCGCCGGAAAGTGCAAAAACGATCGGTTGTTCGACGACCGGATCGAGCGAAGCCGCTATGCTCGGTGGACTGGCTATGAAATGGCGTTGGCGGTTGAAGCGGCAAAAAGAAGGAAAATCTACCGGTAAACCGAATCTGATAACAGGTCCGGTACAGGTTTGCTGGCAGAAATTTGCTCGCTATTTCGACGTCGAACTCCGTGAAATTCCAATGGAAGACAATCGGTTGCTGATGACTCCCGAAGAAGTCCTCAAACGAATCGACGAAAATACAATCGGGGTCGTACCTACTTTCGGTGTTACTTTTACTTTGCAATACGAAGATGTAAAAGCCGTCAGCGATGCCTTGGATAAATATGAAAAAGAAACCGGACTCGACATTCCTATTCATGTTGACGCTGCCAGCGGAGGCTTTATCGCACCTTTCCTGCAACCCGATATTATCTGGGATTTTCGTTTGCCGAGGGTAAAATCCATCAATACTTCCGGACACAAATTCGGACTATCGCCCTTAGGCGTCGGATGGGTTATCTGGCGCGAACTTTCGGATTTGCCGCAAGAGCTTATTTTCAACGTCAATTATCTGGGAGGGAACATGCCTACTTTCGCGCTCAACTTTTCCCGTCCGGGCGGACAAATTATGGTTCAATATTACAATCTGATCCGGAACGGTTTTGAAGGATACAAACGGATTCAACAAGCCTGTTTGGATCATGGAATTTTCATTGCCGAAGAAGTAGCCAAAATCGGATTATTCGATCTTTTATACGACGGAAAGTCTGCTCTTCCGGGAGCTGCCTGGATGTTGAAAAAAGACATTCATCCGGGATTTAATTTGTATGACTTGTCCGATAGAATGCGCATGCGCGGTTGGCAAATCGCCTCTTATTCGCTACCGGAAAACGCTCAGGACCTGGTGGTTCAAAGAGTTTTAATCCGGCATGGGTTCAGTCGCGATATGGCGCAGTTGATGATCGACGATTTGAAACGGTCTATCGACTATTTTACCAAACATCCGGTAGGCAATAATTCCAATGAAACGGAATCGGGAGGTTTTCATCATTAATCAACATTTGTACAGAAATGAAACAAAAAGCAAATAATACACAAGGGTCTAAAACAATCAGTACATGGTCGTTGGCTCTAATGACCGCAGCAGCCGTATTGAGTTTGAGAGGATTACCCATGATGGCAAAAGAGGAAATGACCATGTTTTTTTATGTTCTTTTTGCCATTATCCTGTTTTTGATTCCGGCGGCTTTGGTCAGCGCCGAATTAGGAAGCGCGTTTGCCGATAAAGGAGGAGGTGTTTATACTTGGATAAAAGAGGCTTTTAACAGCCGGCTGGGATTTGTAGCCATTTGGTTGCAGTGGATTCAAAACGTAGTCTGGTATCCGATTGTATTGGGATTTGCAGCTGCAGCCATAGCCTACATGATAGGCAAGCCGGATCTGGCTTTAAACGGCAAATTTGTCGGAATCATTTCCATTCTGATCTATTGGTTCGCCACCTTTATTGCGCTGAAAGGATCCACTTTCCTTTCGTCCATTACCAGCAAAGGATTTTTAATCGGCACGGTATTACCCGGCGTCATTCTGATTGTTTTGGCAATCGTGTGGCTGGCAGGAGGAAATCCAAACGAAATCCAACATCTTCCCGCCAATGTTGCGGAAATAGGAACAGGCGCGGCTAATCATGTTCATCCGCGCTTATTCCCACACATTGCCGGGATTAGCGATATCGCTTTTATGTCGGGTATCTTACTGCTTTTCGCCGGTGTGGAAGTAAATGCCGTACACGCGCAGGAAATGAAAAATCCGCAAACACAATTTCCGAAAGCCATATTTTTAGCGGCGCTGATTTCGGTTGCCGTACTAACACTCGGTTCATTGGCTATATCCATTGTAATACCATACAATCAGATTGAATTGCAGGATGGCTTATTAGTGACATTTCAACAACTATTTTCGCACTATCATATCGGTTGGATGACTAACGTAATCGGATTCCTGATTGCTTTCGGTGCATTGGCAAGCGTTATGTCATGGATTTCCGGTCCAAGCCGGGGATTATTGTGGACGGCTCGCGACGGACAGTTACCGAAACCGTTGACTAAAACCAATAGTTCCGGGGTACAGGTAAATATTCTGCTCGTTCAAGGAGCTATCGTTACCCTGTTTTCCTCATTGTATATTTTCATGGACAATGTGAACGTGGCATTTTTCCTGCTTAGCGCTTTAACAATCGGTTTATATCTTATCATGTATATGATGATGTATGCAGCGGGAATCAAACTGAAATATTCTCAACCGGCATTGCCGGGAGCATATAAAGTACCCGGTGGAAAGACCGGTATGTGGTTCATTGCCGGAATCGGTTTTCTGGCGGTAGCATTTGCTTTTCTCGTATCTTTTTTCCCGCCGTCCCAGTTGCCGGTAGGAAACCCTCTGACGTATGTGATTTTAGTAGTAACAGGAACGGTAGTTCTTGTCGCTTTGCCGTTTATTATCAGTATTACAATGTCGCGCAAACAGAAACAAGGGTAATATTGGTAAATATCTCGTTAACATTGTCTATCTTTGTCGCAATTTTTGACAAAAATAAAGATGAAACAGGCAACAGCTATCCTTTTGATGCATTGTCCGGACCAACCCGGAATTATTGCTATGGTAACCGAGTTTATTAATGTGAACGGTGGAAACATTATTTATCTCGACCAGCACGTAGATATCGACCAAGGCGTCTTTTTTATGCGCGTGGAATGGGAATTGGAACAGTTCATTATTCCTCAGGACAAGATAGAAGATTATTTTAATACGCTCTATGCGACGAAGTATCAGATGTATTTCCGCCTATATTTCAAAGAATACAAGCCCCGGATGGCTATTTTTGTTTCCAAAATGTCGCATTGCATCTACGATTTGCTGGCCAGATACACAGCGGGAGAATGGCATGTGGAGATTCCCCTGATTATCAGCAATCATCCGGATCTGGAAAATGTAGGGATACGGTTTGGAATTCCTTTTCATGTTTTCCCCATCACGAAAGAAAATAAGTCCGGACAGGAAGCGGCGGAGCTGGCCCTTTTGAAAGAAAACCGGGTTGATTTTTTGGTACTTGCCCGCTATATGCAGGTCATCACGGAAGACGTCATCAATAGCTATCCCAACCGGATTATCAATATTCACCATTCGTTTCTGCCGGCGTTTATGGGGGCAAAACCCTATCATGCCGCGTTTGAAAGAGGGGTAAAACTCATCGGAGCCACCAGCCATTATGTGACGACCGATTTGGATGCCGGTCCCATTATCGAACAGGACATTGTGCGTATTTCACACAAGGATAATGTAGAAGCGTTGATCGGTAAGGGACGGGATTTGGAAAAAATCGTATTGTCGCGGGCAGTGGAAAAACATATCCAGCGGAAAGTGCTGACTTATAAAAATAAAACCGTTGTATTCAATTGAAAATTATTTTTTTATTTACTCTGATTGTTACTTTTATTTTAAATACTTATCTTTGCGCTTTCAATAAAAGATTAGTAGGATAACTCATTTGAATGCAACGCACAAGGCAAATTTTATATCCATTTCTGTTGATTCTTCTATTGCTTTTTTCCACTTGTTCAAAAGAAGAAGAAAAAGCAATCAAACCCATTCGTTATAACGGCAGTTATAACCGGGATTTCAACGATAAACATGAGGTGCAATTAGCCGTCGCCGCCAAAATAGGCATTCAACCGGTAGCCAACCGGGAAGAAGCCGAAAAAATGAAAAGGAAATTGAAGGAGATAAAATCCGGAAAGAATTACGAAGTCGATGAATTGACCCATTCCATTCCTTTCCTGGTTCCCCAGGCAACCGATTTATTGACTAAAATAGCCGATAATTT
>BNYG01000034.1 GCA_026000155.1 Bacteroidia bacterium
TTTGGAAGGGGCTGTATATGCTGCTTCGGATGCTGTGGCTTTGATTGATTATTTCAAGAAATACAATATCCGGGTCGATTCCGGTTTTGCTCCTTATGATAAAATATGGAAAGATCGTCCGGCTATTCCTTTGAATAAAGCGTTTATTCTGCCGGAACGGTTTTCGGGAGAAAGTGCAAGCAGCAAAATCAACCGTTTACTGGAAGAAATGCAAGCCAGGGACTGTGATTTGACACTGTTGGCTTCGTTGGATATGATTGCCTGGTTATTTAATTTACGGGGCAATGATATAGACTATAATCCGGTAACCGTCTGTTATGCCATCGTTTCCAAAAATGAAACCGTGCTGTTTATTCATCCTCAAAAATTGACTCCCGAAGTAACGGAATACCTGCAAGGCGAAGGGATCATTTTGGCTGCATACGAAAAAATGGCTGATTACGTGAAAAAACTATCTCCGGATAGCGTGAAAGGGATATTCATTACGCCCAATAAAATCAATTACCAAATCTATACTTCCATTCCGGAAAATTGTACCGTCCATGAAGCGACCGTTCATCCGGTCGATCAGTTGAAAGCCGTTAAAAATGAAACGGAAATTGCCGGATTCCGACGCGCTATGCAAAGGGACGGGGTGGCTTTGGTCAAATTTTTCTATTGGTTGGACCAACAATTACAGGAAGGAAAACCGGTGACCGAATTGGACGTAAGCGCTCAATTGAAAGCCTTCCGAAGCGAACAAGACTATTTTTTCAGTGAAAGTTTTGAAACCATCGCCGGTTACGGCGCTCATGGCGCCATTGTGCATTATGCCGCTACCGAAGAAACCAATGCGAAAATTCTTCCCGAAGGTCTTTTACTGATTGATTCGGGCGCTCAATACTTGGACGGAACCACCGACATTACCCGTACCGTTTCCGTAGGCCCGGTAACGGATGAAATGAAAAAAGACTACACCAACATCCTGAAAGGGAATATCCGTTTGGCGATGGCTAAATTTCCCAAAGGGACGGTCGGAATGCAATTGGATATACTGGCGCGTCAATTTATCTGGCAGGAAGGGCAAAATTTCCTGCATGGAACCGGTCATGGAGTAGGGCATTTCCTGAATGTACACGAAGGACCGCAAAGCATCCGTATGAATTACAATCCGGCGCCGCTTCAACCGGGGATGGTGACTTCCAACGAACCGGGATTATACAAAGCCGGCCAATATGGAATTCGTACCGAAAATTTATTATTGACAATTTCTGATAAAACGACTGATTTTGGAGAATATTATGCCTTTGAAACGCTCACTTTATGTCCGGTTGACAAGAAAATAATTGATTGGTCGCTTATGGATGAAATAGAAATTCAATGGTTAAATGCTTATCATCAAAAAGTTTACGACTTATTGAATCCTTCTTTGTCAATAAAAGAAAAAGAGTGGTTAAAAAACCAAATATAAAAGAAGAATACGTATCTTTGTAAACGAATTGAATTATAAAGAATATGTCAACCTCTGAAATTATTAAACAACGCAGATCAATCCGCAATTATACCGGTGAACCGTTGAGAAAAGAACATGCGGATCAAATTTTGAATTACATTGCTGGTTTAAAATCTCCCTTTGAAGGAAAAGCCCGGATCGAATTAGTTCACACCCACACGGGCACTGAACCGGTGAAATTGGGAACGTATGGTGTGATTTCAGGAGCATCCGATTTTCTGGTACTTGTGTATGAAGAATCTGACATGGGAGAAGAAAACGCAGCCTACCTGTTTGAAAATGTAATCCTTTTTTGTACGGAACTTGGATTAGGAACCTGTTGGATAAGCGGTACATTCAAAAAGAGTGATTTCGCCAAGCAAGTGAATTTGCAACCCAATGAATTTCTGAAAATTGTATCGCCGGTAGGCTATATCAACGATAAAAAACGGTTTGTGGAAACGCTTATGGGTAGCGACCGGAATCATAAGTCCCGGAAGCCTTTCAAGGAAAATTTTTACGACGGCTATTTCGACAAGCATTTAACCGAAGAAAATGCCGGTATTTTCAGGGATCCTTTGGAAATGGTTCGTTTGGCGCCTTCTGCCAGCAATAAACAAACCTGGCGGGTAATCTTAAATAATGGAATGTTGCATTTCTACCATCATGAATCCATAGCCATGTTTGATTTTTCAAAATTTGATTTGGGCATTGCTTTATGTCATTTCGATTTGACTTGTAAAGAACTTCGTATTGCCGGAAAATTTGAAGTATTAGCTAAAATAAAAAAGATTTCCATCCGTAAAGATAAATATTCCGTGACGTGGATCAAATCGACACCTCGACCCTATTAATGACAAAAAGGCCCTCTTCACAGGGGCCCTTTTATTTAGTTTTAATAGGCATTAGTCTTTAAGGCAAAAAGATTGTTTTAGGTTATCGGCTACAAAGGTCACCTATTTTTCAATATTTTCCAAAAAAAAAAACATATTCTATAACATATTTTTAACATTTTTGATACTTTTCTGTTAAATTTTTGTCAAAGGGTATCGTACGGAATCGTCATTTGTGACATTTCATCATTCGTAAGTTCCATCATCCTGCAACCTGCTTCTCGTCCGGAAAATGCAACCGCCATCAGGATTACTTTATGATGGAGGTATTTCTCGTAATATTTCCGGTCATTGATTTGTGTTATCGCCTCATTCAAGAGTGTATTTAATTTCTTTTTTGCATGGTATTTAATTTCGGCAACCACAGTCAGTTCCGGCTGATGCCATACTGCATCCATGCGGCCTGTATTGGTCAGTACCTCGCCTTGAACGTCGAAACCGAGCATTTTCAACCACAGCATCCGAAGCAGCATATACAGCCCCTTCCAAACCGACAGTATCGCCTGCCGCCAATTCATTTTTGATCCATTCTTCCGGCGTGGGAGTATCCGGTAAACCCGTTTTGAACAATTCGATGCCGGTCCCTTGCAATTGGTCGTCCGCCTGTAAAAAATAGCGGGAATCCGTCCATAAACCGGCTTTATCTCCCGTGACGACCAGCGTACCGGCTGAACCGGTAAATCCGGAAATCCATTGACGGGTTTTCCAATGTTCCGGGGTGTATTCGCCCACATGCGGGTCGGTTGTCGGGATGATACAAGCCCGGATGTTCGCCCGCTGCATTTCTTCGCGAAGCAAACTTATCCTTTCACCTTTCGCCTCTTGCTCCGTACCCAAACTTCTTCCCATACTACCCATAGAATAAAAATGATTGTATAATAAATATACCTGAAAATACCGTCGTGCAAAGACTGAAATTTTTCCGGATGACCGTTGGTCAACATAACCGTTGACCCGACTCGAATCACATTGTAAATCGTAAGCAGGATACAACCCACAGGAATATACCACAACTTGTTCCATTGGTATTTTTCAAACGGAAAACACCGGTAAAAAATCATAATGCCGCAAAAAATGGACATTTGTTTGATACCTGTACAACCCCAGATGATGGATATTTTGATTTTTCCTTCCGGAAAATACATAAGCGTATCCTCTATGACCAAATCTTGTGTGTTGGGAAACAGATGTATGAACCATCCGGCAGCCAAAGTTAACCACCGGCAAGCCGTATGAAACCATTCCGGCGTAATATCTTTACCGAAAAGGTACATCTGCGTACTCTCCATATCTCCGTCAATGGCAATTTTCCAGCTAAAATGGAAAAAGAAAAGAAGACATAAGAAATAGATAATTCCTTTATATTTATTCATAACCAATGAGCCATTAAAAATTTTCATACAAAGATAGTCATTTTTTTAAAATTTATCTTTTTTGTTTGTACTTATCGGTGGTCAAAAAACGTACAATAAAGGACTTTTTTCATAACGTCTATTTTAATATGGTGCCATATTTAAAAAAATAAATTTAAAAAATCCTGTATTTATGCATATTTTCAAAACTTTTTGTTTTACTTTTGTGTTATGATATTACAAAATTTAAATACTCAATTATGGCATCCATAAAAGTTATTTACCGGACTGCAAGAAATCGAGGTCTTCTTGAAGGTACTTTGTTCATCCGGATTATCCATGATCGAAAACTCCGGGAAATTGAGACTAATTATCATGTTTATCCGGAAGAATGGGATTCTGAAAAAAAATGTATTATTCTTCCGGAAACTTACTCTTTCCGTGTACAACATCTGATTGAGACGGATGATAATTTGCAGGACGATCTACGGCGATTGTCTGCGGTTATTAATTTATTGGAGGAATACGGCAGTTATACTGTCGATGATATCATTCAAGGATTCCAGGTCAAACCGAAGAGTAGTCATATTTCGGCTTATGTCAAGAAATTATCTGCTTTCCTGGTGGAAAACGGACAGGACCGTACCGCAAGGGCTTATCGTACCGTAGCTAATCAGTTGATGGCATTTAACGGTTTTGAAGAGATCGGCTTAGAGGAAATAAATACGTCTTTTCTCCGCAAATACGAAGCCCACATGAAAGAAGCCGGAAAAACCATGAATACGATTTCTTTTTATATGCGTAACTTACGTTCCATTTATAACCGGGCAATCAAAGACAATCTCATACCGATAAGATATGACAATCCATTTAAAGAGGTTTATACCGGATTGGCTCCTACTCGTAAGCGGGCGCTTACAAAAGAGGAGATGCATATCCTTTCGGAATTGGAATTATCCATCTATGAACCGAAAAAAAGATTTCCCTTCCTTTCGGCTTTCAATATACGGAAACATGCCATTCTAAAGAAACAAATGACTGCCGATTTACGGGCGGCATTGGCTATGTTTATGTTTTGTTTCCATGCAAGAGGAATGTCTTTCGTTGATATGGCGTATCTGAGGAAAAAAAATATCTCACGGGATGAAATCAGTTACTGCCGTAAAAAGACAGGAAAAAACATGAGAATAAAAATCACCCCGCCGATGCAATTTATAATCGACTATTTTGAACCTGCAACGAGAACTTCGCCTTATGTTTTCCCGATTATAATTCCGGGAAACGGAAGGGAAAACAGGCAATACGAATACGCTTTACAGGAGCAAAACAAGTTATTGAAAATCATAGGAGAAATAGCGGGCATAAACAAACTGATTTCTACGCACGTGGCAAGGCATTCCTGGGCAACCATTGCCCGGATGGAACATATTCCCATATCCATTATCAGTGAAGCGCTGGGGCACCGGGATGAAAAAACAACTACGATTTATTTGGATTCATTCAATGATTCGGTTATCGACCGGGTAAGCGAACAAATATCACGGATAGTCCACTGACCTTCGTTTAATTGATGAAATCCACGGATAATCCGATTTTTAGCATGGTCGGATTGACCGGATAATGAGGTAAAGAGAAATATTCCGGAGGAGAAATATAGGCTGCTCCCGCATTATAATATTCGATAAAGAAGCGGGTTTGTTTGAGATGGCAATTAAGGAATCCGCTCAATAAAGGATAATTACCTACCTCTACTTCATCTTGTACTTTAAATTGTTGAGTGGCCGGTTCATACCCCGGAGCATAATATTTTGTCCAATAATGAACATTGGCGCCCATTTGAATGGTCAGTACTTTGGCGATTTGGAATTGGACATAAAGGCTGGAATAAGCGGCGAAATCCGGCAAAGGAATAATTTTTTGATTGCTGGATTTTTGGTAAACCAACTGATTATCCCAATGTAAGGCTTTCCATTGAAAGTTTTGATTTAACTGGGCGGCAACTACCTGTATGTTATCTCCATGCTGAGCCGGATTACCCGTTTTATCGAAATAGATATAATTGGTCACATTTTCCACCCCCAGTCCGAAGTTAGTTTTTGTATGGGGAATGTCGATATTTCCACCGATAAACACCTTTTTTACTTTGCTGAAATCATTGTCCCACCAGAAATACCGGCTCCGGTAATGATTTTCATAATAAGCAGGCGCCAGATTTTTGATGTAGGCTTTCGCCTGAATGGAAGCGGTATCTTTGCCTAACGGTATCCGGGTTTCAACCAGACCCGAAAGATTCAGGTCTCCTAAGTTATATCCTAAAACGCCTAAACTCCCCTGCGCATTATAACGTAATATTTTCCCGGTTCGTTTCGCCAATTCCCCTCCAATATAAGTAGCCGATTGATTCGCTTCATCACTCATGATCGTATCGGTAGTCATAGTCGTAAAACTGCGCATGTCCTGTGTCAGAAAAGCCGTTAAATCGAATTTAGCCCATTCGCTGAAGCCTTCCCGAAGCGACAGGGCAATCGTATTGCTCAAAGACCAATAGGAAGTGGAATCGTTGACCCCTCCCCTCCTCTCTTTGAAAAAATCTTCGTGACCGGAATAAAAATCAGCCACCACCGTTGAATCGTTGGTGTAGAATTTCTTTTTAGAATTCTTATAATCAAACGTATAGATAATACTTGAAACCGGGATAAATTGTTGGATGGTATCGCCTTCCTCGTCCTGCAGATCCGTATTCCGTTCAAAACCCAAATTATAATGATAATTCAGATATACCCGGTTGCCTTTCACTTGATTCCAGGTTGTATTTTCACTGCCCTTGCTCAGATAAGTGGGAATATCCCGGCTGGTCATATTGTCTGCATTCAGGTATTCCGGATGGGAAACATAATCATCATCGGTGATGCCTCCGTTTTCGGCATTCGTATAATCGGCCGGATTGACAAACAGGTGAAGTTGATGACGATCGGACAGGTAATTTCCAAAGAAAACCCAGTCCAAATGCTTGGCTGCTTGCGACTTATAATATCCGCGGGCATACAGGTAATCCACGTCAAATCCCAGATTCAGTTTCTTGCCGATGTTGGAAGCCAATAATCCTCGAAACCGTTCTTCCATTATCGCCCGGCTTCCTGCCCGCTGGTACGAGACATTGGTATAAGGTATTTTCGTATTGATAAAATTAAATTTGCCGGGAGTTCGCATATAGGCATAATACGGATCGGCAAACATGAACTGCGAACGGTCGGCCCGTTCAAAAAACACCCGCGATTCCATGGGCGATCCTAAATTGCCCAGATAAGCCACGGCAACTCCTTGTCCTTCCGCATTGGTTCGATTGAAATAATCGGTCAAAAACGTATCGGGACGAACCGGAATGATTTCTCCGGTTCGTTCGGTAATGTTCCAGAAATTGATTTTTTTTGTAGTGTCCATTTCCAAAACCGGAGCCGAGATATTCTCAAAATTACGGGAACGGACAGAGTCCTGATGCAATAACGTAGTCGTATCTGCTTGAATTTCAGGGATAGTATCTTGCGCCATAATCGGCGAAAGGCAAAACAGGCAAAGGGCAAAGGGCAAAAGGCGAAAGGCGAAAAATCTTACATTTTTCACCTTTCGCCTTTTGTCTTGCGCCTGCTGTTTGTTCACTCTTCCTTGATTAATTCCATTCCTCTCAAAATAGCCTTTTCATTCATCGGCAAGAGTTTATGATGGCGTTCGGGAAGCGATTTTTTCAAACCGGCCAAAACACTTTCCATCTTTACCATCGGCGCGACTTTAAGTACGCCGCCTAATACTATCATATTGAATGCTTTAGCATTTCCTTCTTTATTCGCTGTATTCATAGCGTCAATTTCGAATACCCGGATATCTTTACGAGACGGTTTTTTGGTAATGCCGTTGCCATCGTAAATCAAGATACCACCCGGTTTGACTGCTTTCTCAAATTTTTCCAGGGAAGGCTGATTCAATATAATCGCGATATCGTACTCGTTCAACACCGGTGAAGAAATGCGTTCATCACTTAAAATAACGGTCACATTGGCCGTACCTCCGCGTTGTTCGGGACCGTATGATGGAAACCAGCTCACTTCTTTTCCTTCCATTAATCCGGAATAGGCTAATATTTTACCCATACTCAGGACTCCTTGTCCGCCGAATCCGGCGATAATCAGTTCGTACTGCATATTATTTGTCTTTTAAAACACCCAGGGGATACATGGGTAACATATTTTCGACCATCCATTGATTGGCTTGTTCCGGCGTCATTTTCCAACCGGATGCACAAGTAGATACAAGTTCCACCACTGAAGTTCCTTTGCCTGCCATGGAATTTTCGAAGGCTTTGCGAAGCATTTTCTTTGCTTTTTTGATGGCCGGAGCTGTGTGAACGGTTTCGCGGGCAATCAGACAAGTTCCTTCCAATTGAGCCAACAAGTCGGTGATTTTCAACGGGTAACCGTTCAATTCCACATTACGTCCATACGGACAAGTAGCGGTTTTCATACCTTCCAAAGTCGTCGGCGCCATTTGACCGCCTGTCATACCGTAAATAGCATTATTGATAAAAACAATGACGATATTTTCGCCCCGGTTGCAGGCGTGAATGGTTTCCGCCGTACCGATAGCGGCCAAATCGCCGTCACCTTGATACGTGAAGACCATTTTATCCGGATTTAATCTTTTCGCAGCCGTAGCAATAGCCGGCGCCCGTCCGTGGGCGGCTTCGATCCAATCAATATCTAAATAATTATAGGCAAAAACAGCACAACCCACCGGTGCAATACCGATGGTTTTTTCTGCTAAACCCATTTCGTCGATTACTTCCGCTACTAATTTGTGTACCACGCCGTGACTGCATCCGGGACAGTAATGCATCGGATTGTCGTTCATCAAGCGCGGCTTTTGATATACCAGATTTTCGGGACTTACCATGTTATCCATATAATTTCTATTTCAATTTAACTGACAACAAAGCTACAAAAAAAATCGGTATGTTGGTTCAAATTCCGCAAAAATCGAATGCCGGTCATTTCATTCTTCCACTCCTGCAAGCGCCGGGTCGATAATGATCCGTCCGCAATGTTCGCAAACGATGGTTTTTTTCCGTAATTTGATGTCCAATTGTCTTTGAGGCGGAATTTTATTGAAACAACCGCCGCAAGCATCGCGTTGGATATACACTACTCCCAAACCGTTTCTGGCGCTTTTGCGGATCCGTTTGAAAGCGGATAATAAACGCGGTTCGATAGTCGTTTCGAGCTGTTTGGCCTTTTCCCGCATTTGCTCTTCCTGGATTTTCGTTTCGGAAATAATTTCGTCCAATTCTTCTTTTTTGGATTTCAAATCTGCCTGGCGTTCCTCATAAAGCTTTTTGCATTTCTGGATTTCTTCGCCAAGTATTTTAGCTTCGTGCGTAAATTCGCGGATACGTTTATCTGCCAATTCCACTTCCAAGCCCTGGTATTCGATTTCCTTCGATAAATTGTCGAACTCCCGGTTGTTGCGTACATTATCCAATTGCGCCTGATACTTTTCGATTGAAGCATTGGCATCGGTAATCTTAATCCGTTGTTGTCCGATAGTCGTGTCGAGGTCTTTCGCATCCAATTGGAAATTATGAATACGGGTTTGAAGTCCTGCTACTTCATCTTCCAAGTCCTGCACTTCAAAAGGCAGTTCCCCGCGAAGCGTTTTTATCTTGTCGATTTCCGATAACATCAATTGCAGACGGTACAGGTTCGTCAATTTTTGTTCAACAGGCAATTCACCGCTCTCCGTTTTGTCCGTTGTATTTACACTTTGTTCGATTACAGGCTCAACACTTACTTTTTTCTTTTTTTGTTCAGCCGTTTGTTCTTTTTTAGCCATATTTGTATTACATGTAATTTACTGGATTTGTATTCACCTTTGAAAAATGAACCGCAAAGTTAGGTATTTTTTTCGAAATAATATCAAAAAACAGCTCTTTTGTATAATGTTCCGATTCATAATGACCTACAACGGCCAAAAGAATCCGGTCTTCCACATTGTAATAATCATTGTACCGGGCTTCCCCCGTCAGGAAAACATCTGCACCCTGTTCGATCGCCTCATGGATCAGAAAAGCACCGCTACCTCCACAGAGCGCCACTTCGCGAATCATTTTTCCGGTGAACGGAGAATGCTGCAAGTTTTCCAACTGGAAAATCGTTTTTATCCGTTGCAAAAACGATTCTTCCTCTTCCGCAGCCACCAACTCCCCTACCGCACCGGAACCGCCGTTTCCGGTTGGTTTCAAAAAACGGATATTTTGCAAACCGATTTTTTCAGCCAAAAGAAAATTGACGCCACCGGACGCATTATCCAGATTCGTATGAGCGGAATAAACGACCAAATCGTTTTTACAGGCTTTCACCACACACCGTTCGATATACGTTTTTCCCGTAAGCGTCCGCAAAGGCTTGAATAACAGCGGATGATGGGAAATAATTAAATTACAATCCAACTCAATCGCTTCCTCCAGCACCTCCTCCGTGACATCCAGACACACCAAAATTCCTGTAAGCGTTTGGGAAATATCGCCGACCTGAATACCGGAATTATCGAAATCGTCCTGTAAGTCTAAAGGGGCGAATTCTTCAAGCGCCCCGGTTATTTGTGCAATTTTCATTTGAATTATCCTTTCAATCTCTCTATTTCTTTTTTAATTTCGTCAATTATTTCTTTGTTGGCTATTTCTTTTTTACCATTCACTTTTTCAGAAAAAACATAAAATACTTTTCCTCCAAATTTTGATGAAAACTTTTTATGCGTTTCGGCTTGTAAGTTATACTCTTTGAAAATTTCAGGTAATTGTATTCCTGTATTGACAGGTTTAATTTGAAGTCCGATAAATTTCTCTCCAATTTTGATATAAAAATCAACATTGAATAATCTGTCCCATTCATCGGGTGCAGATTCGATTTTTACGCCTAAAATGTTTTGCAATTGACCATAAATTGTTTGAATTTCAGTCATATAGCCTTCAAAAGTTCTATCTATGACAAGTTGCAACATATAATCAATACAATCTTCTTCCGTAACTTCTGCCACTTCCGATTGAATAACTTCCGTAATTTTCACGTACAACTTTTTCCCTAACTCTTCAATATGTTCTTTCGGCTTGACGTTTGCAAAATAATACTCTCGCCATTCTTCTATCGTTTTGGGCGAACATTTTCTGATTGATTCGGAAGTTGCTCCAACATTTCTTTTGAAATTTAGTTGGAAACGATTCATTGCGCTATTTAGTATCCATTCTTTTGCCATAATCTATACCTTTCTAAATTTCTCTTTATACTTAAATTCCACACTTTCATCCACATCCGCCAACCCTGCTTTCAACAAATGCGCATTAATAAAAGTCTTATTTTCCAAATACAAATAAGCCATTAAATGATTATCGGCATCGTGTTTAACTTCATCGTACCGAAGGAAAACTTTTTCGCCTTTCAGTTTTTTGATTAAAAATTCAGTCGCTTTACCGTTTATGACAGGATTTTGTTTTATTCCTATCAATCTTATAATTAAATCGTTATTTAATCTAACCAATTCGGGGGAAATAATCTCTTTGACAGAAAAATATTCTTCGCGCTTTCCGGTACTGTTTGCATCAATTTTTGAGCCGTATTGAATGGCTTTTACGTCTATTTTTTTATCCAATTTATGGGTGTCCTTGAATTGATAAGACAATTGATTGATGCGTTCTTCAAAATGTTGCGAAATGTCATTTTGCTTTATCACAGTTACTTCCGATTTGGCAAATACATCGTCATTCCCTATTCGCTCTTTGATAATCGGAATGAAGTCGGGATTGATTTCATATCCGACCGAATTTCTGCTTAATTTTTTTGCAACGGTAGCCGTTGTCCCACTTCCCATGAATGGGTCTAAAACCGTTTCGTTCGGGAAAGAAAACATTCGGATGAGGCGATAAGGCAACTCTTCGGGAAACATTGCCAAATGCTTGTCCTGTTTTGTGCCCGAAAAATACCAATGTCCATTAAAATAGGTGTTCCATTCTTCGTTGGTCATTACCGAGTTATCTTTTTGTTCTTGTGTGGGCTTTGGCGCATTTCCCTGCTTTTTAAACAACAAAATATATTCAAAATCCAACTTTACAATGCCGTTTCGCGGGTGCGGAAAACTGCCCATAATGCTGGCGCCGCCCGAAGTGTTCATGGTCGTTGTTTTTTGCCAGATAATTTGCCCCATAAAGTCGAATCCCAAAATTTCGCAAAACTTGATAATTTCAGTATGAATAGGAATGATTTTGTAACGCCCATAGTAAGTAGAACGGGCAAATTGGTCGCCAATGTTGATACACAGGCGGCAACCATCGTGCAAAACACGATAACACTCTTGCCACGTAAGGTTTAAGTGGTTGATATAGGTTTCGTAATCATCATGAAATCCGATTTGATTTTCCGTACCATAATCTTTGAGTTGCCAATAGGGCGGCGAAGTAACAATCAAATGAACACTCTTGTCTTTTAGTTCGCTCATTTGGCGGCTGTCACCGTTGATTATTGTATGTGTCGTTTTACTGAACATTTTCTATTTTCTATTTCTGCAAAAATACTAATTTTTATTGAGACTATGTCTTTGCTTTAAACGCCTCCAGCCGTTCATCCAACAAGTCGTATTGGTGATCTTTAATAAACGAAGTGCAGGCGCGCAGTCCTTCCTGGTTGCTGCCGGTGGTTGATAAAGAAATCGCCGAGATACCATACGGAATCAAGGCTGCCATTAATTCGCCGCCCGACATGCCCGGATAACGGATGGTAAAATAAAAACCGTCGGCAATTTCTTCGCCCAGGTCATTATCATAGACGATTTCAAAGCCGTGTTTCAGGAAAATTTCTTTCATTCGTTTGGCCCGCCTGCCGTATTCCTTTACTTCTTCCAGAAAATGGAAATCTCCGTCGGAAGCCGCTTGAAACATCGCTGCCAAGGCGTATTGCCCCGAATGGCTGGTACCCGACGAAATTGCGTACAAAGCCCTGTGAATGAATACACTGCCGAAAGTACCTCCGCCGTAACGCCGGGTCAATCCCGGATACGAACGCTTGTACAAGGAATCGGACATTGCTACCACTCCGATGCGCTGCCCTGCATAACTGAACGCTTTGGAACCCGAAATCAATAACAGGTAATTGTCCGTATATCTTCCTACGCTGGCTTGAAAAGGCGCTTGGAAGGGTGTACCCAAGTCTTTTCGAAAGTCCATGGCAAAATAAGCCAAATCTTCCAAAACCACGACATCGTATTTCGTGGCTAATTCGCCGATAATCTGCAATTCTTTTTCCTGCAGGCAAAACCAGGCCGGATTGTTGGGATTGGAATAAATGATACAGGAAATATTTCCTTTGGACAAATAAGATTCCAATTTATCTTTTAACAGTTCTCCCCGGAAATCATAAACATCGAACGATGCGTATTTGTAACCCAAAACGACTGCTTGTTGCTTTTGTACCGGGAAACCGGGGTCGATAAACAAAATGGTATCCCGCTTTTCATCGCATTGACCGGATACCAAAAAAGAAGTAAAAGTCCCTTGCATCGAGCCGACTACCGGTACACAACCTTCCGGGGAAATATCCAGATCAATGAAGGCTTTTATAAAACGGGACGCCTCTTTTTTCAATGCGGGCAGTCCGTCGATGATGGGATAAATGGAAGCGACACCCTTTTGCAAAGCCTCTATCTCTGCTTTTACACCCACTGCTGCAGGAGGTAATCCGGGAACGCCCATTTCCATGTGAATAAATTCCACGCCGGCTTGTTGTTCTATTTTTCCGGCAATAGCTACTACTTCCCGAATTGTTGCCTTCGAGAAATTTTTTATCTGTAATTCATCAATTGCCTTTTGAACAATCGTGTTTGGAACAGGAATATTCATCATCTTAATACCTTTTTCCACTCTGTTTGTCCAATGCTTCTCCCAATTGAATCAACCAGTTTTTCTTTACCGCCGGACGGTCGCTATCCAGCATAAAATCATAATCCGGTATCGTGTTGGAACCCGATTTGATGATTTTATAAATAATTCCCCAATCGGGCAAGCCGCCTATGTTCCGGTCGTCGATATAAACATCCGCCCCTAATTTGCGGGGATCCCCTTTCTGAAATTCTTCGTCCGGATAATTCTTATTATAGGCATAAAAAGTTAATCCGTTGTTTTCACAATAATCGATTGCTTCCTGCAATAATTTACCTTCCCGCATAGTCCACATAATGAGCTTGTGATGCTCGTCTTGTTGTAATTTTTTCAAAACATCCAAGGCAAACGGAATGGGTTTGCCGATTTTAGGATATTCATGTTCTACAATGGTTCCATCGAAATCTACTGCAATTGTCATAATTTATTCCTTTTATTACGTGTTGTGTTTATAATTTAAGCGTATCGTTAAAATCAACCCGGTTCACGATGGAACGTCCCAAGGTGATTTCATCCGCATATTCTATTTCATCGCCAACGGCAATTCCCCGGGCAATCACCGATATTTTCACTTCCCGGCCGGAAAGTTTCCTGAAAATATAAAAATTAGTGGTATCCCCTTCCATCGTCGTACTCAACGCCAGGATAATTTCCTTTACGCTTTCTTTATCTACTCTTTCGATTAAGCTTTCTATCTGCAAATCGCCGGGTCCGATACCGTCCATCGGGGAAATAATGCCCCCCAGCACATGATATAAGCCGTGAAACTGTCCTGTATTTTCAATCGCCATCACCTCTTTAATATTTTCTACCACACAGACTAAAGACGTATCGCGGGACAAATCACCGCAAATATGGCAGATTTCATCATCACAAATATTGTGACAAATCTTACAATAATTTATTTCATTCCGAAGGGTAATAATAGCCCTTCCCAGATTTTCGACTTCTTCAGGCGTCCTTTTTAATGTATGGAGTACTAATCTCAAAGCGGTTTTACGACCGATGCCCGGCAGTTTAGCAAACTCATTGACAGCGTTTTCCAATATAGCAGAAGGATATTTCTGAATCATTCGAAGCGATTATTTACGCAAAAGTAGGTTATTTTCCGCTTATTTGCAAGTCTCAAACGCTTTCCATAGCTTATCCTGTTCAGGCAGAGGGGCAATAATCTCCATTTCTTCCAAGGAAACCGGATGAATAAACCGGACTCTACGCGCATGCAGGCTGATGCCGCCGTCGGGATTGGAACGGTCGAAACCGTATTTCAAATCGCCTTTTACCGGGCATCCCATTTTCGCCAACTGGCAACGAATCTGGTGGTGCCGGCCGGTTTTCAGATCAATTTCGAGCAAGAAATACCGATCGGAACGGGCAATCAGTTGATAAGAAAGAACAGCTTTTTTAGAACCGGGTTTTTCGGTATCGTAAGCATAGGATTTGTTTTGCTTTTCGTTACGAACCAAATAATGCACCCATTCCCCTTCGTCTTGGGAAGGACGGTTTTTAACTATCGCCCAATAGGTTTTTTTGATTTTTCCCTCGCGGAACATTTCGTTCATTCGGGTCAAAGCCTTACTCGTTTTCGCAAAAAGGACCAATCCCGAAACGGGACGGTCCAAGCGATGCGTTACGCCGATAAACACATTCCCCGGTTTGTTGTATTTCTCTTTCAACCATTGCTGAACGGTTTCCGAAAGAGGACTGTCCCCGGTTTTGTCGCCCTGAACAATCTCCGAACAAGTCTTGTTCACGGCGATCAGATGATTATCTTCGTAGATTACTTGCATAAAGTTTTTTTTCTGCCTTCTCCCTCGCCCCTGTCATTGCGGGCTCTTTGAACATCTGTCATTGCGGGCTTGACCCGCAATCCCCTGCTAATCGTTAATAGCCCTTTAACGAACATCTTGGGATTGCGGGTCAAGCCCGCAATGACAGGGAGGTGAGAATTAAGTATTCATACCTCCATCCACTTGTATAACCTGTCCTGTAACGTAGGACGATAAGTCGGATGCCAAAAAGAGCGCTGCATTAGCTACATCTTCGGGCGTTCCGGCACGGCGCAAGGGAATTTGTTTCGCCCATTCGGCGCGTACTTCTTCCGAAAGTTGATGCGTCATTTCGGTAGCGATAAATCCAGGAGCAATCGCAT
This sequence comes from Bacteroidia bacterium, assembly GCA_026000155.1. GTDB lineage: Bacteria > Bacteroidota > Bacteroidia > Bacteroidales > Azobacteroidaceae > Azobacteroides. The sequence continues at coordinate 15,839 of BNYG01000034.1, forward strand.
TGGCGCGAATGCCGCGCGAACCCAATTCTTTGGAAATGGATTTTGCCAGACCGATCATACCGGCTTTGGAAGCCGAATAATTGGCTTGTCCGGCGTTTCCATGCACTCCTACCACCGAACTCATATTGATGATGCTGCCGGCTTTTTGCTTCATCATCACCGGAGTCAGGGCGTGAATAAAATTGAATGCCGATTTCAGGTTTACATTAATAACCATATCCCATTGTTTTTCGTCCATACGCAACATCAAACCGTCGCGGGTAATACCGGCATTGTTCACCAAAATATCTATCCGTCCGAAATCCTTTACTATTTCGTTCGTTACCTGGTGGGCATCTTCAAAATTAGCTGCATTGGAGGCATAGCCTTTCACTTTTACACCCAAGGCTTCAATTTCTTTAACCGTAGCCTGCGCATTTTCATCAATCACTAAATCGGTGAAGGCGATGTTGCAACCTTCCTGTGCAAAACGAATAGCAATTGATTTGCCGATTCCACGGGCAGCGCCTGTAATCAGCGCCGTTTTTCCTTCTAATAATTTCATTTTAAATGCTGAATTTTATGATTTCTTTTTTATACCGTTAAACAATAAATTGATGATACTGTCTGTACTTTTTTTACCGGATTGGGGAAAGGCACGCATAGTACCCCGGATATACGGAACTTCCAACCCCTTAAAGGCATGATGCAGAATAAGCGCCATGGAAGCCGTATCTTCGATTTTAAAAATATCTTTCCTAACTCCCTCGTCCAATATCGCCTGAAGATAACCTATTTCCTTGATATCAAAATCTTTCCGCACATTTTCAACGCGCCAGATATCCCGGAAAAAATGCGCTTTGAGCGTACCGTTCCGGAAAACGACATTTTTAATTGATTCCGAACGGATCAAAATAAATTCGAGTAATTTTTCGTCGGCAGGAATATCTTTGTGAATGACTGCTTCCAAAGAATTATAGAGAATATTCAATTCCGATTCGACTACGGCATGATAAATCTCGGCTTTACTCTTGAAATAGGTATAGAGCGTACGCCTTCCCTTTTTAGAGGCAGTAGCAATATCATTCATAGTGGTATTTTCCACACCGGTTCTTGCGAAAAGGAGTCGAGCCACGTCTATCAATTTATCCCTGGTTTTTGCCATTGCTATTGCCATAAAATATGCACATTAGTTATATGAATGTGCAAAATTAATAATAAAAGCAGTTTCACCCAAAGAAAACGAGATTTATTTTTTGGATTATTTGTTTTTTCATAATATTATGCTTACCTTTGCAGTCCAATATCGCGGGGTGGAGCAGTTGGTAGCTCGTTGGGCTCATAACCCAAAGGTCGTAGGTTCGAGTCCTTCCCCCGCAACTCTTCAAAAGCCTGAGTAATCAGGCTTTTTTGTTTTTATACTTTGACAATCTTTTTCATGTAAATTTTATCGCCTGTCCTTTGCTATTTCACTATAATTTTTAATAGCCCTAAATCCGGAATGATTACAGAAACATCAAAAAATACAAAGTCTTTTTTGTTATTTGTGAAAATAGCATCGCATTTCATTTTTTGACTTAAAACGTAATGCACATTATCTTCTACATCATTGTTTCGAAGATTAAACCCTTCCTTGACATCATCTATCGACAAATCAAGCACCGTAAATTTAGGCAGTATTTCGTTAAGTTTTTGTATTGTTATTTCTCTCGAATAGGCTTTTCTTTTATACATCTTGCTGTTCGATTGCAATTGTGTAATTGTTTGCACAACAGCTAATGAAGAAGTAAAAAGTACTTCTTTTCTGCGTTTTGAAAAAATATATTTCAAAGCAGAAACATCAGCTGTTTGCCCGGTGCAATAGTTGACAATTACATTCGTGTCAACATAAATACGGGTTATTTTACTTTTCATTTAGTTAAGACAAGTTTGTCAAATTGTTTTTTTTCGGCTGCGGTTAGAACATCAAGATTGGAAACGATGAACTCTTGCTCTATATAATCAATCAACGTTTGTCGAGATGTTCCTGTTTTTTTCAGCATCAACTGCAATAATTCCGCCTTTTGTCTTTTTGCTGTGGCATACTCTTCTTTTGTATATTTTGCCATAATGTCTCATTTTTAAAATTACATTACAAATATACAAATTATTCCAATCAAACAATCCAATTTATCCCGAAAAATAATTTACAGGAATTTCCTTATCTGTTCGGTCTTTTTATAAGCCTTGAAATGCTGCATCAATCCCAAATACGAAACAAGCTGTTCGTCTCTTTTTTCGCGGCCTTCACCGGTCAGGAAATCGTAATGATCGATCCAATCCGTCGAATAGAGTAACAGATTCAGGTTTTTTTCTGTCCGGCGGCTGATGTATCGCCGGAAGGGTTTGATATAGGCGCCCAAAAACGAAAAACCTTTGGTGTAGTGTTGCAGGTATTCTTTTTTCGGATGGACATCCAAATCCAGCCGGTCTTTCAGGTAGGTACGTATCCGTTCGTAGGTGCGGGCTTTTTCTGGTAACCGACCGATTGTTGCCAGCCGTAAACCTGTTTGGAAATATTTTCTATCATTTCATTCAAGGTTACAAAACGGTTGACCGTCATAATCTGTAAATCTTTCGACATGCGGAGCAGCAGGCGGATTTCCTCAATATGTTCTTGTCCGGTCTGAAGATGCGCATACCGTTCGTCCTTGCGGGAATTGGCTTTGTAGATATGCAACAGAAGCTCTATGGTATTCAGATTCAATTTTTCCCCGATGGTAAACTTGAAACTGCGTTTCATCTTTTCTGTAAAAACGAAGGTGTGGATAGCCAGATCGTAGGCTATCTTGTAAACTTGTAACTCATTGTAAGTGGACATATTGCTATTGTTTAAAATTTAAAATGGTGAATAATATGCATTATTCACCATTTATAGTCAAATCTTACAATATACAGGGTTGTTCAATTCATATTTCTTAATACACCTAACAGTAAACGAGTTGGTGCTATTGTTCGTGTTCGGCCCATTCAAGTTACTGCCGCTATTGGCGTTGAAATTCTGGTATGAAGCACTACTACTCCACCAGTTGCCGTTGCTCCCGGAATTGTTCAGCGTGCTACCGTTGTAGTTGCCCGCAAGCGCCGACCCGGATTTTAGCAAATATTAAATTTGTGATAACCGTTGATGAAACCGCTCAAAACCGGAGACCATCTTTGATAACTACCTGTTGCCAGACAGTAATTTGCTGAATTATAAAACACTCTCGAAGTTTGATATACAAATTCGACTCCCGTTTTATCGAACACACTGCAATTTTTCATTTAACTCTTGTTGTATCTCCGATATAAACGCCACGCATTGCATGGGCGTTTTATTGGCCAGATCAAAAGATACGACCCGTTTCCAAAGTTGGGAATCGCTAAAAACAGGCGGCCGGTCCGAAGACGCAACCACCTGCTCTCCCATTACTTGTTGCTTACGGTGTCCTTCTTTCCACTGATCGTAAGATACAGTATCAATCACAGCATTATCCGGAAATATATCTACTCCTCCATCCGTTGTAATTACTTGCTTTCCGGCTGTAATCGTATTCAACGCACTTTCAGGAAAGCCGATGGAACAAATCCACTGGCTGATACCTTTGAAATAAGTGGTCTTTACCTGATAGGAGGGTTTGATATGATTGATGAACAAATAAGCGCTGAATTCGTAGCCTTTCAGGAAGATTCCTTCCTTGTACAAATGAATGACTTGGTTGTCAGCCTGTTCTTTCTCAATTATTTCCCGAATTAATGCCATATTTTCAAAATTTCTTTAAATTTCTTCCCCCTTAAAGGGAAGAAATTTGTTTCAAAGATCAAAGAATCAAAGCTCGAAGAGTAATTTAATTCTTAATACACCTAACAGTAACCGAGTAGGAGCTACTGCCCGTGTCCGGCCCACCCAAGTTACTGCCGCTAGGGGCGCCGAAATACTGGTACGAAGCACTACTACTCCACCAGCGGCCGAGGCTCCCGGAATTGAGCAGCGTGCTACCGCCGTAGCGGCCCGCAAGCGCCGACCCGGAATTCCACATGGCTTTTTCTGTAGAAGTTGCAGTGTTGTTTAGATAAGATTGTAGATTTTCCCATTGGCTTTGTGATGGAACAGACCAGCCGGATGGACAAGCATTATTGCGTTGATCCCAAGAATAATATTTATTGGCGCCATTCGTATAATTCGCTGTTCCTTCTTGTGAGTTTTGTGTCATCCAGCAACCGATACTGCCGCCGTAGCAATAAGTCGTATAAGTATGACTACCGATTGTTTCGGAGCCTGCACCCGTAGTTAGTATAACGGTTAAAGTGATGTCGCCTTTTTTACCGCTGCCATCATTAGCAAGAGCCTGTACTTTCACAGTTCCCGCTTTTGTGCCACTTACCAAACCGCTTGAATTCACATTCGCGGCATCACCCTCTATAATTGACCAGGTAACCGTTCTATTGGTAGCAGCAGTCGTTTGAACATCGGCGTACAACTGCAACGTGCTGCCGGCATTCAAGGACGTAGCGCTGCCTGCGGATGTAACGGTGACACTACTAACTAATTCATCGGCAGGATTCACCGTAACCTGTTTCAATCCATAAACACCGCTGCCATCGGCGGCTGCCGCTTTTATTACAACCGTACCGGCAGTACCGGCGGTAAAAAGACCGGCCGCATTGATAGAACCGCCACCCACACTTGTTTGATCAATAGACCAGGTCACATTTTGATTCGTGGCATTAGAAGGTACAACCTGGAAAAGAAATTGCAAAGTACCACCGGAAGTCACACTGGCAGCGCCATCCGCTACTGAAACAAGAATAGAAGTAGCCGGAACAGCTACCGGACCGCTTATACCGGCAAAAGACCAGCTATCTGCTACGCCATCCCAAACATAAAGGCCTCTACCCTGGCCATTGATAATAGCCGGATTGGTATTGTAAACCAACATACCGGTCGCTGAACCTTTGGTATCATCAGCAGCCAAACCAAACGTTTTTACATCGGTAAGCCAAACGTTTGGCAACAATAAGCCCTTGGTAGATTGCAAATCCAACACAGCGCCCACATGAGGCTCCGACTCGCTACCAATGGTGACCTGCGCATTCATACTGGCTGCACCCCAAACCAAGAGTGCCAGCATCAAAAAAATCATTTTTTTCATTTTCATTTTTTTTAATTAATATATATTTACCCCAAAGGGCTGTTAATTCTTTTAAGTATCTTAAGATCTTTAAGAGCCTTAAGGCTCTATTTTAGATAAC
>BNYG01000035.1 GCA_026000155.1 Bacteroidia bacterium
CTTCGTGGTGTAATGATAATGTACATGCCAAAGGGGGCGATTGGGATGATGGAAACAATGATTGGCGTCTGCCCAATATTGGCGAATTAGCTAATTTGCAAGCAGTAAAAGGGGATATACCAAGTTTATCCACGTCAAACTACTATTGGAGTAGTACAGACTACTCCGCCAGTCCTACGGTGAGCGCAGCGCTATGGTACTTCAATGGTAGCGGTAGTACGTACGGCAGCAGTAAGACGAACAGCGCCACTAACGTATATACGCGTTGCGTGAGGACTATGAATTAATTTAATTATTTAATTCATTTAACAATACCGCGAAGCGGTTGAAATTTTTTTTAGAAATCGGGGGAATGCCCTCGATTTCTAAAATTATAAAAAAATTGAAATTACTATCTATCTACAACAATAACTAATACAAATTTTATGTAATCAATAATGAATTTTATCACAAATGGACATATCAGGCATATTTTTTATCGAAGAAGGGAATATCAGGCATATTCACCTTTACAAGGAAGGCAGTTTTTGGAAAGCGTATGAACGTAGCGCTTACTTGTTTGTACATCACATCAAAGCGTATCAAACCCGGCTGCGGTATTACAAAAACATTGATCAGGAAATTATTTCCATCGGTTTTCCGGATGTTGCACTTCCTAAAATTATCCAGGCAGTAGAGACGCAAGGCATTGCATCTCTACGTAACCAATCGGCAACAAGCATTGAGATCGAATTGGAAGAAACGTCAGACGGTCGAGACGAGATTAATCGCGTCTCTACCTTCCGGGAATGGAAATTGCAAACATCTTTGACGATTCCTTCGAAAAAATTGGATAGAGAGCGGGAAATGACACAGATTCAGCAAAATTACTGGACCATGGCTATCCGTTCTTTTCCGATCGCCGACAAGACCCCGATCGAATGCATGCAATTTATTTCAGAGCTGCAAAAATCCGTCATGGATTATAAACTGTAAGGTTATGGCTCTCTATTATGAATTGCCTATTTACAAGGATACCTATCAGTTAGTTATGCAAGTATTCCGGTTGACTCGTAATTTTTCGAGGGAATACAAATATACGATAGGACAAGATATTAAAAAAGATTCAATGGAAATGGTACGGCATATTTTTAAAGCGAACAGTACCAATGATAAAGGACCTCATTTACAAAATATGTACGATACATTGGAAGTAGTAAAATTACAATTGCGTATTTGTGTGGATATGAGGTTAATCTCTCCGAAGCAGCAAAGTGATATCTGGCTCTTGGTCGATAGCATTGGCCGTCAATTGATGGGCTGGAAAAATAAAATGAAATAAAAATATGAATATCAGTCTTAGTTTGCATTCTAATTTTCGAGAAATAACTTTCAAGCGAGGATTTCGTATTCGCTACGGCGTACGGAAGAGAGCAATAAATAAAATGTTAAAGTCGATAGCCCACCGGTTTATGCCGGTAAATCATGTTTGCGCAATGCTGTGCAAATTACAATATCGAAGCATTGTACATGTTTTGAGAATAAACAGTGGCTATTTTGTGCCGTCAAACAACTATTGGAGTAGTACAGACAACTCCACCAATCCTACGACGAACGCAGCGATATGGAACTTCAATGGTAGCGGTAATACGAACAACAACAATAAGACGAACAGCAACACTAACATATATACGCGTTGCGTGAGGACATGAACAAACGAAAGTAAAACAATATATTAGAATGCAACTAAGGCTTGATTTTAGAGGAACTTTTGAGTTATCGGATTTTTTCGAAGCTTATTACGATTGTCGTAAGCATAAGCGAAAAACAGCGAATGCGCTCAAATTTGAATTGAATTACGAGTCTGAACTGATTCAATTATGGAAAGAGATTAATGAAGGAAGCTATCAAATCGGACGGAGTATTGCTTTTATTGTGGATAAACCCGTGAAGCGGGAAATTTTTGCAGCCAACTTCCGCGATAGAGTCGTCCATCATTTGATTATCAATAAATTGAATGATTTGTTTGAAAAAGAATTTATATATGATTCCTACAGTTGCCGGGTAGGCAAAGGCACCCTTTTTGGGATCAAACGCCTGAACCGGTTTATTCGTGCCTGTAGTGAAAATTATACACGCGATACGTATATATTGAAATTAGATATTAAGGGATTTTTTATGTCCATCAACCGGGAAATCTTATATAAAAGATTAGAAAATTTTATCCTGTCCAACTATACCGGACAGGACCGGGATTTGTTGATTTGGCTGGTTCAAATGGTGGTAATGAACGACTGTACCGAAGGCTGTTATGTGAAAAGTCCGGCATCCCGGTGGGAAGGATTGCCACCCGACAAATCCTTGTTTCATCAAAACAAACGCGGACTTCCGATCGGTAATTTAACCTCCCAGATTTTCGCCAATTTTTATATGTCGCATTTCGACCATTTTATGAAATCGACACTTGGACTGAAGTATTATGGGCGTTATGTAGATGATTTTTACGTAGTTCATCCCGATAAACAGTTTTTGAAAAATCTAATTCCCGTAATCGACGCTTTTCTTAAGAATGAGTTGGGATTGAAATTACATCCTCTGAAACAACAGATACAACATTTTGAAAAAGGAATCAAATTCACCGGCGCTTTTCTGTTGCCCAACCGCCTGTATGTTCACCGGCGTACCAAAGGCAATTTTTATCAATTAATAGATAAATGGAATACCGTTATCAAAAAGCGGCCTGGAAAGGATGTCTTATCCGGTCAGGAAATACAGCAAATTCAGGCATCCGTAAATTCGTATTTGGGTTACATGTTGCATTACAAAACCTACAAATTACGGAAGCGGATGCTTTACCGGATGTCCACCCGGTTTGACAGGTACATGCATCCGGCCAAACAATATACGAAACTCAAACTGGTTGGCAAGTAACAAGTATAGTAAACCGATTTTGCCTGATAGGTCGATTATACGGGTTCTTGTCAACCTTTTTTTATTCCTTTTCATTTATATTTATATTTATTTCTATAATTTTGGTATATTTTTACGTGAAATTTTTTTGTAACCCAAAGCAAATTCTCCACGGTATTATTAAACCCATTATTATCTATATGATGTACTTCCAATCCTTTTGTTTCTCCAGCAGGGCGTTCCAACCATGTTTTTGCAACCAGTCGATATACATATTTTTCTTTATTAGTTGCATACAAATAACCCGGTTTTTCTTGATGTTGTTCTATTATTTTATTATCAATTTTTATTCTACCCTTGTTACTGACTTTAAATTGGGGGATTGGAGGATAATCTCTAAACAATTCGCCCTCTAATGGCTCAGGATCCAATTTTTTAGAATTTGATTCTTCCAATAATTTATCCATTGTCTTCGGTTCTATAAGGTCGCTGTATCGGATAATCTTATCGGATAATTCCTTAACAGTGTATTCAATCTCTTGATTTTCCTCGCCTTCTTTTAATCCAAGTACTTTTGCTTCATCTTCCAAATAAATAACTGAGTGTTTTACTTTTTCTTCTATCATGATAACCTGATTTTTAAAATTGTTGATAAATAGAATTCACAAATATACAAATTTTGTATTTAATCTTCGAACAATGTACTTATTTTCAAATTGCTCTGCAAAGATATAACTACTCGAACTACAACAAAAGACTATTTATTTTAGACTATCTATTATAGATAGTCTGTTTTGCATAATCTAAAAAAATTACTATATTTGCAAAAAATAATTTAGTTATGGAATCACAAGATAATCCGTTTCCGATTAAAGGATATGTGTCTGCAAAACTTTTTTGCGACCGGCAAGATGAAATTCAAGCATTGTCTGGCAATGTTCTAAATGGCAGAGACACTACGATTATTTCGCCTCGCCGGATGGGAAAAACAGGTTAAGGGTTTTCGCCCGATGATTAGCTACGATGTGATTACAGGCGAACCGCAAATACAAATCAATTATCAATCGCTTCAACAGAAAGAACATACCTTGCAGGGATTATTGCAGTTTTTGGAACAACAGCCGAAGATGATAGTCCTGGCGATAGATGAATTTCAACAGATTACCGAATTTCCCGAAAAAAATATAGAAGCCTTACTGAGAACATTTTTTCAGCAATTAAGAAACGTCCGTTTTATTTTTTGTGGAAGCAAGCGAAAGATGATGTTAGAGATGTTTTCCAATGCCAATCGTCCGTTTTTTGCGAGTACGCAATACTTATCGTTGGATAAAATAGATGCGGCTATCTATGCTGCTTTTATTAAAAAATTGTTTATTAAAAACGGTAGGTCAATCACTGAAGATGCTGTTGGTTTTATTTTGCATTGGACAAAACGACACACTTTTTTTACTCAAAGTTTGTGCAATATGATTTACTCTTTTAGTGAATCAGCCATTACGATGGATACAGTAAATCAAGCCTGTTTGGAATTACTGAAACGGAATGAAGCGGTTTTTTTTCAATACCGGCAATTGCTTACTCCTGCTCAATGGAACTTTCTAATCGCTGTAGCCAAAGAGGACGAAGTACAACAAATCACCGCCAAAAAATATATCAACGAATATAATATTGGTACACCAAGTGATGCTCGAAGAATTAGTAAATCATTGATAGAAAAAGAATTATTGCTTGAAACCAATACTAAAACGGCAACGACTTATCAAGTATATGATGTTTTTCTGTCTCGCTGGTTGGAGCGGGAGTATTAATTACAACTTCAACTTTTAAATTAAATACTCACATACTGCTTTCTTAATTTTTCTACAGTTGCGGCATCAATTTTATCAAGTATTGAGTGTGAGTGTAGGACAGTATTTGCCGCTCTTAATTTCAAATAACGGAAATCCGTATTTATTGATATTACTTGGCATTGGATGATTGTACCCTCTTCCATTTTGTTCCTGTTAAAATATTTTTTTGGCAACATGGCGGGATATTTATTATCAACGAGTAACAAAAAGCGATTTCCTATTATCTGTACATATACATCAACAATTTTACCTTTATATTGAGCTATTTCTTTTGAATCCCAATCTATCTCTATTTTTATTCCTGTCAAATGGATGATGTTTTTAATTTTTTATTCTTACAAAGTTAGGATTCTATCTTGGAATTACAAAAAGAAACGAATTTTTTCATGTATATTTGTCCCTTAATTCATCAAATTTAATTGTTTCTTTGTTGGGAATTCCATAATTTATTTTACTTTTCCGTCTTTTACTTTTAACTTCTGACTTTTTATTTGTAATTTTGCGCTCTGAAATCAGCATATATGGATAGTTTAGTCGCTAAACAAAAGGAATTAGATAAACGTTATCTTCGTATGGCTGCCGTATGGGCGGAAAATTCGTATTGTCAACGGAGACAAGTAGGAGCGTTGATTGTCAAAGACAAGATGATTATTTCCGATGGGTATAACGGCACTCCTTCCGGCTTTGAAAATAATTGTGAAGACGAAACCGGTGCGACGAAAGCGTATGTGTTGCATGCGGAAGCCAATGCCATTACAAAAATAGCCTGTTCCAATAATAACAGTAAAGGCGCCACGTTGTATGTTACGGCTTCTCCTTGCATCGAATGCGCTAAATTGATTATACAGGCAGGAATTAAAAGAGTGGTTTATTCTGAAAAATATCGCTTGACGGAAGGTATCGAACTTCTGGAAAGGGCGAATATTGAAATAGTTTATATAGGCAAAGAGGAATGAGGTCAAAAAAGATGACTTGGTGGATCATAAGCGCCATCACAATCTCATTAATTATTGGTATTATCATCGGTAACATGATTTCCGGGAGATCTTTCGGAAGGAAATTATTTTTGACTTCCAATAATAAAATCAATGTCATCCTGGACATTATTAACGAGGATTATGTCGATCCCGTGAATATGAAAGATATTACCGAAGGTGCCATCCGGAATATCATCAATGAATTGGATCCGCATTCCACGTATATTCCCGATAGCGACTTGCCCGGCATCAACGACGACATGGACGGCTATTTTGGCGGAATCGGAGTGGACTATTTCCTTTATAAAGATACGATTGTGATCATGAACCTGACGCATGGAGGCCCTTCTTCCCAAGCAGGATTATTGCCGGGCGACCGGATTATCACGGTGAATGATTCCATCTTTACCGGACCGGATATCACGGAAGAAAAAATCTTAAAAACCTTGCGCGGCCCGATTGATTCGCCTGTAAAATTAGGTATCCGGCGAAATTTTTCCGATCCGTTGATTGAATATACGATTAATAGAAGCGAAATTTTAATGACCACTGTAAAAGCGGCTTATGAAGTTGAAAAAGGAATAGGTTTCATTAAGATATACGATAAATTCAGCCACACGACTTATGACGAATTTGTACAAGCCATGACCAAATTGGTGTCGATGGGATGTACTTCTTTTATTATTGATTTACGGACCAACAGCGGAGGATCTTATGATGCCGCCATTAAAATTATCAATGAATTTTTACCGGCAGGACGGATGATCGTTTATGCCGAAGGAAAATCGTTTCCGCGCATCGAATCCATTTCGGATGGCAGTGGAAATCTTCCGGATAATCAATTGGTTATATTGATGGATCAAATGTCGGCATCCGCCAGCGAAATTGTTGCCGGCGCTATTCAGGACAATGACCGGGGACTGATTATCGGCCGCCGTTCTTTCGGGAAAGGCTTGGTTCAGAACCAAATCGAATTATCCGACGGTTCGGCTGTGCGTCTTACCATTGCCCGTTATTATACCCCGTCGGGTAGAAATATCCAACGTAAATACGAATTGGGAAAATCCGTTGCTTATAACCAGGATTGGCTGAACCAGTTTAATAATGGTGAAAGTTTTTACGAAGATAGTCTAAAGATTGATACCACAGAGGTTTACAAAACGACGCATGGGAGAACCGTCTATGGAAACGGAGGAATTATCCCGGATATTTTTATTCCGGTCGATACCGCCCATATTTCCAATTATTATATCAGTCTGGAAAATAAAGCGATTTTTAACCGGTTTGCTTTTGAGTATTCCGATAAACATCGAATTATATTGAGTAAATTCAAGGATTATCCTTCCATGCTGGCTTACTTGAAAACCCAATTGCGACTGGAAGACATTGTCCGTTATGCGGAAGAAAACGGTGTAAAAAAAAGAACCTTCCAGATCAATCGATCTGCTAATCAAATCCTTACCACCACATTCGCCTGTATATTAAGTAACTTTTTCGGGGATGATGTTTTTTACCATGTGTATTTAAGTAATGATCCGGTCATTGCCCGGGCGGTCCAAGCCATTCGGAAAGGAGAAGCTTATCCTCAAGCAGTTGCGGCTATGAAATACAAGAATTAGAAAAAATTTCGTGAAATTCCTTTTAGCAAACCTAAATTTTACCTATTTTTGTGCTCCTATAATTTGAAAATTTCAGAAATGACTCGAATTCAACTGAAAGACAAGAAGTTTGAAATATTCTTGACTGAAGATACTATTCTGAAAGAAATCGATAGAGTAGCAAAACAGATCAATGAAGATTTGAAAGACAAAGAGCCTCTGTTTATTTGTATCTTAAATGGTGCATTTATGTTCGCCACGGAGTTAATCGGACGATTCGATTCAACTTGTAATGTTACTTTTGTCCGTTTGCAATCGTACGAAGGGGTAGAAAGAGGAGTGGATATGAAAGAAGTGCAAGGTTTAGTGGAAAATATTGAAAATCGCCATGTGGTAATTATAGAAGATATTATTGATACCGGTCACACGATGAAGCACTTGTTGAATATGCTGGAAGGAAAAAATCCGGCATCGATTCAAATTGCTACCTTGCTTTTGAAACCGAATGCTCTTCAGGTAGTTATAAAACCGGATTATGTAGTGCAGGAAATACCGAATGACTTTATTGTCGGATTTGGTTTGGATTATGATGGTCATGGACGAAATTTAAGAAACATATATAAAGTAGCAGGGGAAGAAAAATGTTGAATATTGTAATTTTTGGGGCTCCCGGTTCCGGCAAAGGAACGCAAAGCAAGCTGATTATTGAAAAATATGGTTTACTTCATATCTCTACAGGTGAAATTTTGCGCAAAGAGATAGAAAATCAAACGGCTCTGGGTTTGATAGCGGAGGAATATATCAGTCAAGGACAATTGGTTCCCGATCAATTGATTATTGATATGTTAGCCGATATTTTGGATAAATCTCCCCATAGCAAAGGATATATTTTTGACGGATTCCCAAGGACTATTTCCCAGGCACAGGCTTTGGATGTGATATTAAGAGAACGAAACACTTCCGTTATCGCCGTTTTCAGTTTGTCGGTTGAAGAAGACGAATTGATGCGCCGTTTACTGCAAAGAGGCGAATTGGACGGCCGGTTAGATGATAATCCGGAAACGATTCTAAAGCGTCTGGCTGTTTATAAAGAACAAACCGAACCCTTGAAAGAATATTACAAAAAAAAGGGTAAACTTTTTAAAGTCAAAGGAAACGAATCCATAGAAGATGTTTTTGAAGGTATTACAGGTGTGATCGATCATCTGGTTTATTAAAAAATAAAATAAAAAATGGCAGAGTCTAATTTTGTAGATTATGTAAAAATCTACGCACGGTCCGGGAAAGGAGGAAGAGGCTCTACGCATTTTCGCCGGGAGAAATACATTCCTTTCGGAGGTCCTGATGGAGGAGATGGAGGAAATGGAGGAAATGTAATTCTTCGGGGGAACCGGAATTATTGGACTTTATTGCACTTGAAATACGAACGTCATATCCTGGCCGGTCACGGTAGCGGAGGTACCGGTAAATTGAGCCACGGAAAAGACGGTGAAGATAAAATTATCGACGTTCCGGTCGGTACGGTAGTTTTCGACGGTGATACCGGCGAATTTATTACCGATGTTAATCACGACGGACAAGAAATTGTGTTACTGAAAGGGGGCCGGGGTGGAAAAGGAAACAATTATTTCAAATCGGCGACCAATCAGGCTCCCAAATATTCCCAGCCGGGCGAACCTTTCAACGAAAGACGTATCATTCTCCAATTGAAATTATTAGCGGATGTAGGTTTGGTAGGATTTCCCAATGCCGGAAAATCGACCTTGTTGTCGGTTGTATCGGCAGCAAAACCCAAGATAGCCAATTATCCGTTTACTACGCTTGAACCCAGCTTGGGCATTGTGGATGTGCGAAATGCACATACTTTTGTCATGGCGGATATTCCCGGAATTATTGAAGGCGCCAGCGATGGAAAAGGCTTGGGATTGCGTTTCCTGCGCCACATCGAACGAAATTCCCTGTTACTTTTCATGGTTCCTGCCGATACGAATGACATTGCCAAAGAATATGAAATTCTCCTGAACGAATTAACGCAGTACAATCCCGAATTATTGGATAAACAACGCATATTAGCTGTCTCCAAATCCGATATGCTGGATGAAGAACTGGAAGAAGCCATTGCAAAGGAACTACCAACGGATCTGCCGTCTATTTTTATATCGTCGCTTACCCATAAAGGAATTATCGCCTTGAAAGATTTGCTTTGGAAAGAATTAAACAAGCAGGTATTCCACGATACGGAAAGTATTGTCTATAAACCGATGAATCTTCAATTGGAAGACGTGGATGATGATTTCGATTTTTCACCTCCCGGAAAGGACAACGACAGAGATGACTTGGATTATGATGAAATAGATTGGGAAAATTCGTAAGCTAAAACTCTAAAACAAAATACAAAACATATAACTACAAAAACAATGGACAAACAAAGTATTATTCAGTACAAATCGACCTTTGATGAAATCGTTCATTTCATTAATAACGAAAACAACAGTGAGCAAGTAGAAATCTGGTTTGCTCGAGAACTTCAAAGCATATTAGGATATGCGCGGTGGGAAAATTTCTTAGTAGCGATTCAACGAGCAGTTGATTCGTGCAAAACCCAAGCCACAGACCCTGTGGATCATTTTCGTGAGGTCACGAAAATGATCCCGGTTGGAAAGGGAGGCGCACGAGAAGTGAGTGATTTTATGCTTACTCGTTATGCTTGTTACTTGATTGCACAAAACGGTGACCCGAAGAAAGAAGAAATTGCATTTGCTCAGAGTTATTTTGCCATTCAAACACGAAAAGCAGAACTCATTGAAGAACGCTTAAATTTGTTATCCCGATTAGAAACAAGGGAAAAACTTCGAGCTGTTGAAAAGCAACTTTCTCAAAACATTTACGAACGGGGTGTGGATGACAGAGGGTTTGGACGTATCCGTTCAAAAGGCGATAGCGCTTTATTCGGCGGTTATACTACGGAGGATATGAAAAACAGGTTAGGTGTAAAATTAAGTCGTCCTTTAGCCGACTTTTTACCAACGTTGACTATTGCTGCAAAAAATCTGGCAACAGAAATGACCAATTATAATGTGGAAGAGAAAAATTTATTTGGTGAACTACCTATAACCGAAGAGCATGTGCAAAACAACACGACTGTTCGTGAAATGTTGGGGAAACGAGGAATAAAACCCGAAGAACTTCCTGTGGCAGAAGATATCAAAAAATTGGAACGGCGCGTGGTCAGTGATGAAAAATTGATTGAAAAGACTACAAAAAAATTGCCGAAGAATAGCTAAAAGATATGAAAATGATGGCTACAGGCTCTGTGGATCATTTTCGTGACCTCACGAAAATGATCCCGTTGTAATTTTATTCATTGTAAAATAAAAGATTATTTTGTTCCGGTATTCGTTGTTTTACACTATAAATTACTACTTTTGCACAATAATTTTTTTACTTCAAATAATCAATGAAACGATTTTTTATAGTATTATCCTTTTTGTTTCTGATAATCCCTTTGTTTCCGGCGCTTTCAATCGCTCAGGATTCCCTGCCGGAATTGAATCCGTTTACCGGAAATACGATTGTTCCCGACGATGGAGGGGACGGCTTTTTCCAGGCGCTCAGAACCAAATTCATAGAAGGCGGTCCGATTTTTATGAGTATTATTGCTTTGACCTTGATTCTCGGTCTGGCTTTTTGTTTGGAACGGATTATTTATTTGCAACTGGCTAAGATAAATACGAAAAAATTTATACCTGCCGTAGAAGCTTTGTTGGAGAACGGCGATTTGGAAGGCGCTAAGAAACTGGCGCAGGATACGCGCGGTCCGGTGGCCTCTATCTATTATCAGGCTTTGTTGCGGGAGGATGAAAGCGTGGACGTGATTGATAAATCCATTAGCGCTTACGGAAGTGTTCAAGTGGGTTTGCTGGAGAAAAATTTGTCTTGGATTACCTTGTTCATCGCGATGGCGCCCAGTTTGGGATTTTTGGGTACGGTAGTCGGGATGGTGCAGGCGTTTGACAATATTGAACTTTTTGGCGACATCAACCCAACCATTGTGGCCGGCGGGATGAAAGTGGCTTTAATTACGACGGTTGGCGGTTTGATTGTGGCGCTGATTCTTCAATTTTTCTATAATTTCATCCTGGTAAAAATTGAAAGCATTGTCGGTCAGATGGAAGACAGTTCCATCCGCATTTTGGACAGCATTATTCAATACAGGAAAAACCGGGCGCATGGGCTTTCGTAATCGCAAACATAAAATACCGGAAATCAATTCCAGTTCATCGGCTGATATTGCTTTTTTGTTGCTGGTTTTTTTCTTAGTGACAAGTTCCTTTGATTCCAAAACAGGGATTTACCGGAAAATGAGCGCACCTGTGGCGGAAACTGTCCTGAAAAAAAGAATGGATATTCAACAACGGAACCTGCTCACTTTGACGATTGATGCGGAGAATCATATTTGGTATGAAAAGGAAGAAATTCCGGTGGAGGAAATCCGGGATTTGGGCAAAGTCTTTATTACCCATTCCGATATTCCCCGGCATGTGATTTCGCTGGAAATAGACCGGAAGGCCAACTATCAAACCTACCTTTCCGTAGTGAGCGAGTTGACGGCTGCCTACAACGAATTGCGCAGCGAAGCGGCTAAGGCGGATTTTCATACATCCTGGTTACGCTTGACTGCCGAACAAAAGGATTCGATTCAAGCCGCTTATCCCATGCATATTTCGGAAATAGAAATAAAAGTTGTCGAGGAAGGAGGCAATCCATGAGCCGGTTTCGCAAAACCGAACCGCGGACAGTGCCGGTATTAAACACGGCTTCTTTGCCGGATATGGTTTTTACCCTGCTGTTTTTCTTCATGATTGTAACCAATATCCGGACGGTTCCGGTGATGACTCAGTTTAATCTTCCTTCGGCTGTCGAATTGCAAAAATTGGAAGAAAAATCCCTGATTGTATATGTGATGGTAGGAAAGGGAACTCCTATTCAACTCAATTCGAATTTTATCACCTTGGAAGAAATGCCGGCGCATCTGAAAACTATCCAAGCAGCTGTTCCCGAAGAGGACCAAGGAAAAATGATTGCGGTGTTAAAGGTTGACAAAGATATTCCGATGGGTATGGTGAACGACATCAAACAGAACCTGCGCGAGGCGCACATCTTGACCATTCATTATTCGGCGGAAAAAAAGAGGTCGAAATGAGAGCGAAGGGCTGCTTTTATTTCGTCTATATCTATTTTTTGTCCTGATTCCTGTTGCAGGGAAGTTACTCCTTTATCGGTAAAACCGCAAGGATTAATCAGTTTGAAATAACTTAAATCGGTATTGACGTTGAAAGCAAAGCCGTGCATGGTCACATAACGGCTGCTGCGAACGCCAATAGCGGCTATTTTCCGGGTTTTTCCGGGTTTTTCCGTATCCAACCACACGCCGGTCGCTCCGTCCAACCGTTCGCCTTTTATGCCGTATCCGGCAATAGTCCGTATTATGACTTCTTCTATCCGGTGAATATATTCCTTTAAACCCAGATGAAAAACTTCCAAATCCAGGATGGGATAGCCTACAATTTGTCCGGGACCGTGGTAAGTAATATCGCCCCCCCGATCCACGTGGTACAATTCTACTTGCTTTTCTTTCAGCGTTTTTTCCGGAAAAAGCAGGTTGGAAAACAGGCCATGTTTTCCAACCGTAATCACGTGGGGATGTTCGCACAAAATAAATTGATTTCCGACCGCTTGATGCGCCGCTTTATTTTGAAGAGCAGCCTCAAAAATTTCTTTCTGTTGCTCGTAAGCTTGTACATAAGGGATGAATCCCCAATCAATATACTCCAATTTTTATCGTTTAGTGTTTGATAATCGTTTTACGAGCGTGTCGTTCTGCATTGTGTAATTTGACAATATACGTTCCGCCAGGCAAAGACGAAATATCGATGCTGTTGTTTTGTTTGGTCCGGTGCAAAACTTTCACACCGGCCAAATTAAAAATATTCACATCAAAACCGGCTATTCCCTTCACATACAAAAGCTGGTCGGTCGGATTGGGATAGATGGAAACGGCAGAAGCTAAGTCATTCGTTTGAATCTCTTTAATCCCTACTGTTTCATCCGTTACTTCAAACCCGTTGATATTCCAACCTTCCACCATTACTTTCGCTTGTTCGCCAGTCAGGTATTTCGAATCAAATTCCAAGGTCACTGTTTTCGACTCGTTTGGAAGCAAAGAAAAATAATTATCGCTGTAAAAAACAGGCAATACCCGTTCGTTGGAGGCATTTTTCAACACTTTCAGCCGGATCATCAATGCCACGTCGTTGGTCGGATTGGAAATTTTTACTTGGATTGTTCTTGTGGAACCTTGAGCGGATTTTGCCAACTTACCTGTCAAAGTTACTTTATTCATGCCTGTTAATGAACTGTAACTCTGATAGGTATTTCCACGCCAATAGAAATTTTCGGACAGCACTTCCTCTCCTTGTTTCAATTTCAGTTTAATAAAATGAACCGCTGATAATCCGTCCGGATAAGTTATGGTGAAACAATCTTTTACTTCGTCATCCTGAATAGTTGCCTGAACCGAATTGGAATATTGCAATGTTCCATCCATGTTATAAACAAACGCTTCGGCAAGCAAACCGGGATACACTTGTCCGGTATTGTTCGCCACTTTTACCTTGTTGGAAGCATGATCCCATAAAATATGGAGCGGTTCGGAAGCGCTTTTGCAACCATAATATCCTGCTGTTTGTTCCAGGTAATAATCGTAGGTTTGCCAAACGGTGGAGGGCCATGCCGATTGACTCATCCACATCAAAACGCCGTTGGCTTTATATCCGGCAAACGATTCAAACATGGCTTTATGATTTTCCATGTTGACCATTTGCGCTTTCAAACAAAACTCTTCCAAGCTGTTGGGAATTCCGTATTTGCGAACAGCCAAAGTGTAAGCGCTCGATCCCTGGGCGCTGTTGCAGTAATCGTGAATACCCCATATTTCATTGACAGGCCATTGTTTATCAGCGGGTAACATGGCTTGCATGCTTTCCAAAGAAGGAACATTGGGCATTCCTATTTCGCTGTGGATTTTCCGGCTCGACCGGTTTTGGAAATACCATTTCGGGTCTTTCACGGCATAAGGACCAAAACCGCTGACCATTCCTTCGGCGGAATGAGGAATATAAATTCGTGTTCCGTCGAGGGTTGCCACGGCATTTTGTAAAGCCGTATTCAATGCAGCCGGCGGATTGCCTTCGTTTCGTCCGCAATAAAAAGCTACGGACGGATGATTGCGCACCCTTTTTATTTTGTCGATGGCATTGGCCATAAACATCGTTTCGTTGTTCGGATTCGGTCCGTCGCCCGGATTTGCCAACCAGAAATCGTCCCAAATCAGGATGCCGTATTTATCGCAGGCTTTGTAGAAATAATCGCTGCCGGTCTGGCCCACCCAGTTGCGGATCATGGTGAAATTTTCCTCTTTGTGCAAACGAACGCGGTTGTCGTACCCTTCCTCGTCTAAACGCAGCAGGGATTCACTCAAGCCCCAGTTGCCGCCGCGCAGGTAAATCCGTTTTCCGTTCACATAAACAGTTAATAGCCCTCCGGTAGTCGTGGTTGTAATTTGGCGAATGCCGAAAGTCGTTTGTTTGGTATCCGAAACGGCGCCGTTTGCTTCAAAAGTCAAATCCAGATTGTGCAAGAATTGATCGCCGTAACCATGAGGATACCAAAGCGGAGGATTGTCCGGCAGAACCGGTTCAACTGTAATGGTTTTCACTTCCGAAGCATTGAGCGTAACATTCTGACTGAATGTAATATTCCCGGGATTGATCACTCCTTTCAATACACCGGAAACAGCTGCGGCAGCATTGTTTTTAAGCTCTACATTGACCTCAATACGTGCCTTATATTCCGGAATATCAGTCTCAAAATTGCTTATTTCTTTCGTCACTACAAACGGATCCTGAATGGAAACTTCTTTGCTTGCCGATAAAAATACATTATCCTGAATACCGATATTGCGTCCGCGGATGGTAGGCAGCCAATCCCAACCCACACTGGCATGAATGGTTGGATTATCAGCACCCAAAGCGCCGCCGTTCGGACCGGCATCGGCGGATGTTTGAAGTGTTACCGCTCCCGGCGTGTCATTTTTATGAATATAAACCGCCACGTAAGCTATTTCGCCCGGATTTACGAAGTCCGTAATGTCGAATTTGCCGCGAATGAAAGCGCCTTCGATCCGTCCTGCCGAATTTCCATTGACATAAATATCTGCTTTCCAATTAATTCCGTCAAAATTCAGGAAAATTTTCTTTCCTTCATACGTTTTTGGAACCACAAACGAATTCCGGTACCAGAAATCGGCGGTGAAAAAAGCATCCGATATCTGAAGCTGCTGGTCGCCATAATTCGGATCGGGAATAGCGCCGATATTCAGGTAACTGGTGAGAATGGTGCCCGGAACCGTTGCCGGAATCCATTGGCTATCGTCAAATCCGGCTTGTGCAATCTGGTCGCCTGTTCCGGAAACCACTTTTGCCCGTTGGAGTTTCCAATTTCCTCCGGATAAATATTGGGTGCCGTCAGGTAGGGGATTGGGCTGAGGTTGCGGGGCAATCGTCAGGCCTCCGGTTCCCTGTATTTCAAATTCAATCAAAGCATAATTTGCAGCATCTGCCGCCGTTTGAGTGGCATTCAGGCGTACATACCGTCCGTAAGCATTGATTGCTGCTTCATCCGTATGGCCGTCGCCGGTAGTTGTGGAATACACTTCGCTCCAGGTTTGCGCATCGTCCGATAATTCGATGCCGTAGGCTTGGGCGTAGTTGTCATCCCACAATAGTTTGACTTTTTCAATATCGCATACAGCGCCCAAATCAATGTAAATCCATTGGTTTCCGCCGGCCTTACTGATCCATTCACTGGAAAACTTCACGGCTTCTACCCGGTTGACCTCTCCTTCATACAATCCGATTTCGGACAATTGCAGGCGGGAATCGCCGTGGTTTTCGCTTACATCCAAACGATACATTTTATAAGACGTTGTATTGCTGATTGTAAACGTTTTGGTTTGTTTGCGTTCCGTAAAATCAATATTGGCTTGTGTATCCAATGCCACCCAGTTTTCACCATCATTGGAAGCTTGCAAGGTCCAGTTTTTCGGATCACGGCCGGCTTCATCGTTTGCCGAAGCCAGGGTGTATTTATTAATAGGATATGCATTGCCTTCACTGAAAGCATATTGCAACCAGCAGGCAGGATGGAAGGTCAAAAATTTGGTTTCGACCGTACCGTCGAAAGCCATTTCTTTTGCCTCTCCCGACGGAGAATCGGAATATTGGCAGGAAATGGTTGCGGTTTTATAAGTTCTTGAGTCGCCATCTGTTACTAAATGGGCTGTATTATCGTAATTGATGGCGCTGGAATGATAGGCCGCCCGGTTTAACGCCAGGTTTTTTGTTTCCGCATCGGTGCCGTAAACTTCCATTTCCCATAGGGAGTAACCATAAGCAGAGCCTCTTTTCACTCCCTGCATACGGACATAACGTCCTGTGACATTGGTCAATGGAATTGTTTCTATACCGCCGTTTCCTGCCGTTTGAGTATAAACATCCCTCCATTTTGCCTCGTCGTTGGAAATTTGCAGCTTGTACGATTTACCATAAGCGGCTTCCCAATTGAGTTTGATTTCAGTGATGTTTTTTTTTGACCCCAAATCCACTTGTATCCATTCGGTATCGGTATAGGCCGATGACCAACGGGTACCGGTATCACCGTCCACGGCATTTGTAGGTGGACAGTTATCGGCTATAGATGAAGATTTTACCGCTTGTTTCAAAGCTAAATTCCGGGGAACGTCGTTGGTGGTCAGGGTGATTTCAGCGCTTTCTCCCGCTTTTAACTGAATAATCCGTCCTTCATTGCCCAGCGAAGAAGGAATAATGGGTACATTGCCTGCAATGGAAACGATGCCTCGCCGTTGAATCAGCGTAATATCCTGATTGATATTCGATTTCAACCGGCAGGTAATCGTGCGGCTCTCCTGATCCCATTCCAAGTTTTCAATCGTCACCTGATTTCGCGTTTTTATTCCGGAAACAGAACCTTTGGTCAACGATTGGGGAATGGCAGGCAACAGTTCGATCGCATTGTCTTTGGAATTGACTAACATTTCCATCATAATCGTCGGAACCGTATGGCTCGGATCGGTACAAAAAACATTGAAATCTTTATAATGAGCCGAAGCCAGACTTTTGTAAAAGAAATCTTCTTTGATTAAACGGAGCAATTTTCCATTCACCGATTGACCGTTATTCAGGTTGGCTGCAATCAGTGCCGCATGCAAAATACCGTGTCCGGCGCCTTCGTAACTGTAGCTATCTTTCTTGTTCAAAGTGGTTTGAGCCGCTTTATACAATTCGGGCGTTTTTTCTTTCGAAATTTCATTCAGCGGCCAGACGGATAGCAGGTGGCTGGAATGGCGGTGACCGTAATTCTCGCTCAGTCCCGGCCAGGACCATTCGCTTAATGCTCCATCGGAATTGACTAAGTAGGGCGGCAATTTATCCAGGATAGCCGACCAGCGTTCTACACCTCCGCCGGTTCCTTGTTCGTATCCGAATAGATTGCACATTGTAATCAGGGTTTCCAAACAGAATTTGGCTCCGGCAATATCGAAGGAAGAATTATTAACCAACGAATAAGCCGTATTGCCCGGCTGGTTTTCGGGAGAAATAGAACCGGCAAAAATATATTTTCCGTTGGCATCTGTTTTAACTAAAAAATCTTCGTAGAAATCGCCCATTTCCCGCATTAACGGATATAGACGGTTGCGCAGAAATTCCTGATCGCCGGTTACAAGATAATGTTCCCAAAATGGATACAACAGCCAACCCATTTCACCGGTAACATATTGATAGGGATAGTAATAGCTGAGTGCAGAGATTAAGCCGTTGAGTCCGGCGGTATTGCCGCCGCCCAACATTCCCCGGCATCCCAACAGTTTGCTTGCATTCGTTTTGAAGCCGTCGCTCAGACGTTCAATCAATGTAAAATAACCTTCCATGGCTTCGGGCAAATCTCCGATGTTGCCGCCTCCGACCTGCAGATTGAGATTGGCATCCAGATGATAATATCCGCTCCAACCTACGTTGCAGTCGCCTGTCCAAAGTCCGAGTAAATCGGGAGGAGCCACTTCGCTGCTCGAAGATAAATACAAGTAACGGCCGGAATCAAAAAGCCTTTCCCACAAAGCGCCTTCTGCATCCGACGATGCTTTTTGTTTGGTAATCAAAGCTTCGTTTGTCAAAGTGCGGTCGGCATCGCTACCACCCAAGTCAACCGTTACACGGTCGAATAATTTTTGGTGTGTTTCGATTTGTCCGGCCAACAAAGTATTGTAATCGGTTGGAAGTAAATCCAATTGAGCTTGAACGGCTTTTTTATTCCATTCGTTCACACAATCGCTGTAATATTTTTCGGTACGGGTCAATAAAAGCACCGCATCGGCATTTGTAACGGTCAACACATTGCCGTTCAAGGTTTTTTCACCACCGGTTACTATCACTTTGGTAACGCCTTCGTATCCGGCTCCGTTGGTATTGGAAGGATAATTAACCCTTAAATTCAGAAAATTGCCGTCCGGCACATTGGTAAAAGTCATTCCGGAAGGGAAGTGCATACCCGCATCCGTTCCTAATTGGATGTCGCAGTTGAGTTTACCGGCGCCCGGTGCGGTTAGATATTGGACAACCACATTGTCTTTGCGGGACACAAAAGTCTTTCGTTCCCAATTGCCGCGGTTATCCCTCCACTTCACACTGATTTCGCCTGTCCGGAAATCACATTCCCGTACATAATCGGATATCGTTCCCCCGGAAGGAATGTTGATTAACATCTCAAAACCGGGATGTTTATTGCCTTCGCCGCCGTCTTGCCAACCATGCACCGCATTGGCTAAGTCGTTGGCTTCTTTCCATTTGCCTTCGGCGCAATAGTTCCTGATTTTTTCCAGGTTGGCAGCGCTGACCTGATTGAAAGAGCGTTCGCGGGAGGCAGCCATAAAGAATTTGCGGTCGTTGAAAATCACCGTTTCGTTCAAGGGATTACCAAAAACGATGACGCCCATTTTGCCGTTTCCGGCTAAAAGACCGTTCGCCCAATCGCTGTAAGTTGCCGGATACGTGTTTGAAATGCCTTTTCGTTGCTGAGGAGCATCGGCTCGGCAGATACTTTGATGGAGGAGGGCTACTAAAAAAAGGGTCGCCCACTTAAAAAAGATGTGTTGTTTCATGATGCTATTACGTGTTTATCTTCGTTTGCAAATTTACGTAAAAATTTATTTTTTTCTCATACGCCCGGCGCGAATTTTTGTCATAAAAAATTTCTCCGCAATAAGTAAAATCCAAGACAGCCAGTATTTTCTGCATGTAAACATTATCAAAATTCGTATCCACACGAAAACTGTGTATCCCTTTCTGCCGGCACAGGTCTTCCACTTTCCGCATAAACAGTGTGGCTATTCCGCGTTTTTTCATTTCATCGGCAACGGCTAAGCGGTGTACCACCACATAAGGCAGATTCGTCATCCAGTTTCCATTGATATTTTCATAAGCCGGTTCGTCGTCAAAAATAATCGCACCGTACGCAATCACGCTGTTTTCCCGGCACAAGACGTACCCATAGCCGTTTTCGATGTCACCGGTAATATTTTCCATCGCCGGATAGCCGTCCTGCCATTGAAGGCTGTTCATTAAACGCATTTGCTCTTTGGCTTGTAGAATAATCTGCCAAATCCGCTGTGTATCTGTTATTTCCGCTTTTCGGAATGTGATATCTTCCATCATTCTACCGTCAATGTTCTTCCTTTGATAAAAACAGTTGCTTCCGCCACCTCTGTTTTTTGTTAATGTTTACAAAAGTATAAAAAAACCAATAATAGACAAGAGTATTTACGTAAATAGTGTTCTTTATTAAATTCTTCATGCAACGTTTTTCCGTTTCATTCCATCTATATAATATAAAATCTAATATAATATAGAGAAATACACATGAAAACAAAATTACGTCTTGCGAGTGTTTTCCTGATGCTGTCGGGAATATTTATTTTCAGTACCTCGTTTTCGGATTCTTCTACCGAAAATTGGGAGTATGTTCCGGTATTTATGAAACGTGCCGACCTCGAACAATCGGTTTCCTATCAATCTACTGTCAGAGAAATGGAAAATCCGGGTAAAATTTAGGGATAATGGACAAAAGTGATGCTATTTTTTTAGATGTTTTGTTCAAGTGGACAAAAGTGATGCTAAATTTTTGCGGCTAAATTTATTGTTCAAATTAAAACAGATATTTTTGTACTGTCAAACGAA
>BNYG01000036.1 GCA_026000155.1 Bacteroidia bacterium
GTCTCTATCTGTTGTGGGCGCAGGAAATTTGAGGGGAACTGACACTAGTACGAGAGGACCGTGTTGGACAGACCGCTGGTCGACCGGTTGTTCCGCCAGGAGCATCGCCGGGTAGCTAAGTCTGGGATAGGATAAGTGCTGAAAGCATCTAAGTACGAAGCCGGCCTCAAG
This sequence comes from Bacteroidia bacterium, assembly GCA_026000155.1. Classification (GTDB taxonomy): domain Bacteria; phylum Bacteroidota; class Bacteroidia; order Bacteroidales; family Azobacteroidaceae; genus Azobacteroides. The sequence continues at coordinate 172 of BNYG01000036.1, forward strand.
ATAAGATTTCCATAGAAGGTCGTCGAAGACTACGACGTAGATAGGCTGCAGGTGTAAAGGTGGCAACATCTTAGCCGAGCAGTACTAATGACCTGAATACTTGTCTTTCAAAAGAGAAATTAACAATTGACAATTGAGAATTGACAATTAAAAGTTGATTGGAGTTGTTAATTCTTACTCTATTACGTTCTTGTTTTACCTTTATGTTTATTCAATTGAGAATTAACAATTGAGAATTAAAATAATTGTCAATTGTCAATTGTCCATTATCAATTAAAGTCATTCAGGTGGTTATAGCACCGGGGCTCCACCTCTTCCCATTCCGAACAGAGAAGTTAAGCCCGGTCGCGCCGATGGTACTGCACAAAAGTGGGAGAGTAGGTAGCCGCCAGTTTTTTGAAAACCTGTTAAGTCTTAAAGACCTAACAGGTTTGCTTTTTTAAAATACTTTAAAATAAAATTATACGAAAAATAATTTACTGTGTCACAAGTTGTAAGATTATCATTGAATTTAAGACTCGTTATGAATACATCAAGCATCCGGGCACAGGAAAATTTATCAAACAAAAAATCAATGATACGGTAGAATATGAATGTTGCGATTACGAAACAACCTGTCAATACCAAATTGAATTGAAAGAGGCTTGGCAAAAGTATTTAGATGAACAATAAATATTAAAATATCATGGACACAAAAACACGTATTTCCCCGCGTTGGATTAACGCCTTATCCGAAAATGAAATCTTTGTCTTTGGCAGTAATCTTGCCGGTCATCATGGTGGCGGAGCCGCACAGTTGGCAATGAATTGGGGCGCCATTTGGGGGCAGGGTGTCGGTTTGCAAGGACAAACTTACGCTATCCCAACCATGTTTGACAGTGTGGATGAAATCAAACCCTACGTAGATGAATTTCTGAATTTTGCAAAAACACATCCGGAATTAAAATTCCTGGTTACCGAAATCGGTTGCGGCATTGCGGGATGGACGATGGAAGAAATTGCACCGCTGTTTAATCTTGCAATCAGTGAAAATATAGAGAATGTGTATTTGCCGGAAAATTTTTTGAAAGCAATTCAGTCTAAATCAAAAGATAAAAACATTTTATCTACTTGTTAATCCAAATTTTTACTAATTTTGTAATTCATCTAAAAATAAAAGAATATGGAAACACCGGTATCAGAAAAAAGCACAAAAGCAGAAATATTGAAGGCTTACGAGGCAATGTTGAAGAATGTTCAGAACGCTAAAGCTGACATTCCCAAACAAGTACAGGACGAAAAACAAAAAAAGGAAACTTTGGAAAAAGTGGCGGGCATAACCAATGATGGAATCGTGAAAAATATTACCGGTCTCAAAACGAATTTGAGCAATTCGTTGGATGAGATTTTGCAAAGTCTGACGAACGAATTTAAGAAATTGGAAGAGATACGCGCCGCTATTGTCTTGGAAAAGAAGTCGCTCGAAGATTTGTATTCTTTGTCGGCCAATACAGATTCTTTGGCTGCTATGTTGCTCGTTCAGAAAGAGAAAAAAGAAAGTTTTGAGAAAACGATAAAGGAAAAAGAAGATGCTTTCGTTACGGAGATAACCGAGAAAAAAGAACAATGGGAACTTGAAAAAGCGAAACAGAAAAACGCTGAAAAAGAATATTCCGATGACTTGACTAAACGCAGGAAACGGGAGGAGGAAGAATATTTGTACGACTTGAAAATCAAGCGTCAGAAAGAACAGGACGAGTATGATACTCAAAAAATTCAGCTGGAAAAGGAATTGGCTGATAAAAAAGCCAGGTTTGAACAAGAGGTTTCCAACCGGGAATTGGAATTGAAAAATGCGGAAGCCGAATTGACTGAACTCCGGAAGAATAACGTGGAATTTCCGGCTAAATTGGAAAAGGCGTTGAAAGATAAAGAAACGGAAATCACCAAACAACTCCAAACGAAATACGATTTCGACATCAAACTGATGGAAAAGCAAAACGAAGCCGACATCCGTTTGAAAGACCAGATTATCGAATCGCTACAGGAAAAAATCAAAGAACAACAAGCTCAATTGAAGGAATATACGGATAAAGCCAATCGCGCCGAAGCCAACGTCAAAGATATTGCGGTGAAAGCGATTGAAAATTCTTCAAAAGTGCGTATGGTTACTGCGAAATCGGAAAAGGAAGATAATTAACCTCTTATTTATTTTTTGTTCCTAAGGGTACCTTTGTATATAAGAGTGATTTGCAACCACCAATCGGATTTTCCATTTGAGCCAAAAAAAAGAAAGCGAGGATTTGCATCCCCGCTTTTAATGTTTTCACAACGGAATAATCATGCCGATTTTTGAAAGAAAATAACAAGCTAAAAAAAGCACAATAAAAGTAAGATATAACCACATATACAGCATATTTTTAGTAATTGAAATTATGCTTTTGTTTTCTGTTATCATTCTGTTTTTATGTTATTTTTTGTCCCCAGTTTATCCCTTATTCAAAATGATGTTGTATCTTTGCATCGGGTAACAATAAAATTTCTACAATATGGGTAACATTAAGAAGCATCCAAAAGTAAAGGAACCGGTAAGAATACGCTTTAAGGACATGAAAAATGGCAATAAATCCATTTTTTTAGATACCTATTTGAATGGGACACGGCAAAAGGACTATTTGAAGCTCTATCTTATTCCAGAAAAAACGCCATTGGATAAAGAACAAAACCGCCAAACGCTTGAAATTGTAAAAACAATCCAAAGCCAACGGATAGTAGATTTGCAAAAAGCGGAACATGGACTAAGCAATACAAGTAACAAAAAACAAAAAATGTTGCTTGTAGATTATATCCAGCACGTAGCAGGCAGCAAAAACCCACAAACAAAAAGAAGTTACGATACCTTGGTTTTATTTGTACAGGACTTTGCCCCCAATACCACCATTAAACAAGCGGATAAAAAATTTTGTTTGGATTTTATCGACTACCTAAAAAATACCGCCGGAATAAAAACCGCCCAATTATCAGCAAACACACAGGTTTGTTATTTGAGAAAATTAAAGGTAGTATTCAAAAGAGCGGTTGAAGATGAGATTATACCCAAAAACCCACTTGACACTATCAATAAGGAATTAAAACCAAAAAATACCTCAACGGAAATCCCCTTTTTGACAATAGATGAGGTTAAAACATTGATAGGCACAAAAACGCCTTTTGATGAGATTAAAACCGCTTATTTATTCAGTTGCTACACCGGATTAAGATTTTCAGATGTAAAGGGCTTAACATGGGAGCGTATCCGGGAAGTCAATAATGAAACGATGTTGATATACATACAGCAAAAGACTAAAAAGCAGGAATATTTACCGTTGGCAAAACCCGCCCTTGACTTGTTAGCAGGCAGAAAGCGGACAAAAGACAATGATTTGATATTTGATTTGCCCCTAAATAACAAAGCAAATGAGAGATTGAAACGTATTGTAGCGGAGGCTGGTATTGATGACAAAAAGGTAACGTTCCATACCGCCCGACATACCGCAGCCACAATGTTGTTAAGTTTGGGCGTTCCTATTGAAGTGGTAAGTAAGATATTGGGACACGCTGATATTAGAACGACACAAATTTATGCAAAGGTATTAGCCGAACAAGTAAAAACAGGTATTCACAAGTTGGATAATCTTTTTGATAATCACTAAAATTTTGAGTTATGGAAAACAGAAAAATAGAACGATTTGATATTGATGCGATCGCATCAATGACACAACTAAATGAATTTATAGCATCTATTAAGGCATTAGAGGATGTATGTGCAAATGTAACTGTAAATCTGCAAATTAACATTGTAGAGCATAACGGTGGAATTGTAGGAATATCGGGAAACTATAACAGAATAAATAACGTTATCAACCAAAATAATGTAGAAGGCAATAATATCGTCGGACATGATTTTGTAGTAAATTATTAATTAACAACGATATGGGAAATATACTAAATTTGAAATGTGGAAAGTGTGGCAATGAATGGCTGCACTATGAGGGATCGGGTTTTGATTCCACTTATTACTATTGTGATAAGTGTGGAAAAGAAAAAACAACAAATGTAGGTGTGTCGGTTGCCGATGAGAGTTTGCAATGTGAATGTGGAGGTACTTTCCGGATCGACAACCCGGATATTATTTGCCCGGTGTGCCAAAGCAAGGATGTGGATAATGATAAAAATACAACAATGCTATGGGACTGATAACAATGCAATTAGACGAATTTAAGAAAATGCTAAGCGACCACCTAAATAGTGATGAGTTCACAGAGCGGATAAATCAAACTATTGATGAGGTCTATAATAGCCCAGCATACAAAGCCCAGAAAGCAAAAGATGAGGCTAATTTAAAAGCAAATTGTCAATTCCAACGGTATTTAGGGGCGATAGAGTTTCAACGAGAAAACAGGATAATATGAAAACAGATTGGAATAGTGAGGGGTTTTTATCCGGCATAACGGAGGATTATTCAAATTACAGGTGGTACAAAGGGGAAAAGGATAATCCCTATACAAACGATAAAAAACGCCCTTTGGCAGCCTCTTTTTGGTACTATGAAAGGGATTTCCATTTCAGTTATTTGGATTCAATAGGCAGCAACCAAACGCTCGCTGATGCCTATACTGAGTGGAAAGCCGGACTACTCAAAGAACACCTGCCGGGGAACATGGCAAACCCTGCCGGTGATACTACCAACTGGGACAAAGCATTTGAAACAGGAGGGATATACTATAATTATTAAATGTGATTATTATGTGGGTAAAAGAATTTATTGATAAAATTGCTGATGGTACATTTACAAATAATGATATTATTGAATATGCTGATCAGAAAGCAGACAAAATAGGCTTACTTTGGAATCTTTATTTTGCAGATAAGGATGTTATTGAAACTACTGGTAAACCACAGATTACAGATGATCGCCAAATAAATAGGATTTCAAACGCTATGGACATAATTAGCTCCAGTTTCAATATTTCAATATGGAATGAATCCAACACAGCAAAGCCTCAACAACCGGCACACTTTACCCGACAGTTTACCGCTGATGAGCAAAAAAAACTATTTGATGGATTGACAAACGGCTACTTTTTGCCCCAAGGCACCGATTACAGCCACTTTTGTTATGTGTTTGGCGGTACTATTCCAAATGATAGAAAGCCGTTTGAGCCACTTATTTGGCAAAAATCGTTAGGGCTTTTGGCTTATATGATTGATATATTATTTTCAGATACGGACGGTACAAATTTATGGGAAACAACGGCAAAATGTTTTGTTTGGAAAGAAAAAGCCCCCAACAAAAACAGCATGAAAAACACGGTAAGTAAATACAGAGAAAATGACGGGTACACAAAAAAGCCAAAAGGGTATGAATATTTAGATAATATTTTGAGAGCCTAAAAAACTTACACCGACTTACAGTAAGGGTTACAGTAACACATTGTAACCCTTTTTTCTTTCCTACCTATCCTATTTTTGCACTTGCAAACCAACAAAGCGAGTGCAACCCTTTGAATGTTTGCAACGGTACGGAGGCTGGAGTGTTGCACCTACCCGCCAAAGGCTATAACCCATAATCAAATTAGCGTTATGGATGAGGTATTAAGAGCGTTGCAAGAAATAAAGCAACTGACAATATTAGGGGCAAAACAAGCCCTAACAATGAGCGATGCAAGCCTATTGACAGGATTAAGCAAGTCCCATTTGTACAAACTCGTTTGCAGAAAGGCAATACCGTACTACAAAAGTGATGGCGGGAAGCTGACCTACTTTGACAAAAACGAAGTAACAGCGTGGCAATTGCAGCACAGAGTAAAAACCGCTTCAGAACTTGAAACAGAGGCGGCAAACTACCTTGTAACCGGAAAAGCAGGGAAAGGGGGCAAAAAATGAATCCTACAATTAATTGCTACCTAAAACTGGAGCGTATCCTGAATAAGGACAAAAAAACGGCTCGATACGATTGTACAGCGTGGGCGGGGTATTATCCCCCATTGGAAGCCCTGAAAAATGCCAAGGGGCAACTGTTTTTCTATTTGATGAGAAGCCGTAACGACAAAAGTACAACCCCGGAACACTATTTGCAAGCATCCAAAGGAAGCATGAATTTAACCGGATTGTTTCATTATTGGGAAGATGGCAAATTAAGCGGCTTTTGTTCCGGTTATCCCTCAACAAAAAAGGTATTTGATAACAAGGACAAAACGGAAAACCCTTTTTATGAGAATCGGAACGATGCTTTTTTATTCATTATCCATTGGGATAAGGACAAAGCGGAAAAGGTGCCGACACCCACAGCAATAGAAATGATTGTACTGAAAGATGCAAAAGTTTTGATTGATGCCTATCGGAAGCAATTAATGTTAGATGGCTTTGATGAGGAATTGAAACAGCTAAGAGCGCAGGCAAAAGCAATCTATGAGTATTGAATGTTTTCCCAGATATTGGGAATAAAAACACACTTTCGAGTTTACCGCAATCATTCAAAAAATGGAGGTCAAAAGGGATGCTATAATAATAACTTGTAAGTATTCCCAAAAACAGGGAAATTATGTATGACAAATTAAGAATGTGGAATGATAGATACAAAGTTGGTGGCGACTTTACTAAAATTGACAACTATTTGGACACTGTAAAAACACAAACAGACCAACGGACGGGCGAGGTTAAAATGTTTGGTAGTTTGCATGGTTTGAATGTGGCAATACATGAAAGTGGGCTATCCATTACCGGAAGTTTGCCAAAATTTCTATATCCTGATAATATTTACCCATTGAATAGGGAAAGTACCAAAGAAGCATTTGAAAAATTGAGCGACTGCCTACATTTTAAGGTTGAGGAGGCTAAAATTATCAGCGTGGAATTTGGAACACATTTTTTGATGAGTAAACCGGTTCCGGCATATTTGGATATGTTGAGGGAAACAACCTACCTAAAACGATGTCAGTTTGAAGATAGTACGCTTTATTATCGGTCAAAGGGGAAACAGCAGCCAAAAACGATATGCTTCTATGACAAAGTAAAAGAGGCTGAAAAGAGGGGCGTTAAAATCCCGGATGGTTTGGAAAATAGCAATCTATTGAGGTATGAGATGAGATACAAAGGGCGGTTGCCCCAGCAACTAAAAGAGGATGAAATTACAGGCAAAACGCTATCGGATGAGGCTTTTTACCGTAAAATGATAGGGCTATACTCCAATGCTTATTTTGAGATAGACAAAGTTAAAACATTAAAAACAAACATTATGAGTAAAATTAAGACTGTTTCAGATGCTTTTGATGTGTTGATGGCACGTCTTATCAATCAGGGCGACCAGTCCCAAATAACGGCTTTTTTGGATGAGCTAAAGCAAAGCAATGTATTTGATGATCCAAAGTATTACACCCGCTTAAAAAAGAAGCTTTCAGACATTGCCGGAAAAGACGACATAACGGAATCAAACAGCCTTATCAAAGAGCTGGATAACGAGATTAAAAAAATATCAGCATATTGCTGAAAATCAAGCAATTAAATAAAAAAGTCATGAAAAGAGAAGACAGAATTAAAGAATTAGAAAATGAGATTGAGAAACTAAAGAACACCACCGATGAGGAGTTGGCTATTCAAGAAGCCTCTGAATCACTATTGGAGAGAATAACAGCCAAAGAAACACCAGTAGAGAAAAAAGAAACCAAGGTAGGGGATTGTGCCCCCGGTTGTGCAAATTCAACTCAAAGAGGCGGTTTTTAACAAATGTATCACAATTAAACAACACAAGAAATGGAAAGTAACATTTTAGTATTTAGGGATGTGCCAGCGATTGATGAGGATGTAAGAGGGTATGCCATAGCACAAAAACAGCTACAAAGAGTTTTAGGATACTTGAAAAGTGCAGGGGTAGAGGCTGATTATGACCTATTAAAGGACATTGTAAAACAAGGCAGTAAGATTGTTGAGGTTTTGAATACAAAAGCCTCCAGCGAGAAACAAGGCATGCCAATAAGTATGCAAAATATCATTGACAATGACACACAAACGGTGTACAATGAAATAAAAAGGCTGGGGGAAGATGCCAACAGAGCTACAATAAACAGCTTTACCTATGCTATTGATTTGGATTTATTCAACATATCAAATGGGGATGTTTCTTTGAAACCGGATAGTAGGCAAATGATTGAAGACAAATATTCTGTTTACATTGACAGTCCGGACAGGGAAGATGTTTACAAAAAGGCTCAAAATGTGATAAAGGCTATTTCAGAACTGCAAAAAAGCATTGGCAAAGCAGATAAAAAGGGATTGGCGGGAAAGTTATTGCCTATTTTACCCGCTTCATATTCCGGTGCCAGAATACTAAATGTAGATGCCGATGGCGGGGTAGAGATTGTCGGGGAATCCTTTGGATTTATCAAATTAAGTGTGTCTATCAAACACACTTAAAATTAAAAACGAAAGGGAAACGGGGGTATGGCTAAATTTAGGAAAGGAACGACCATAGGAAAAGAGCATAGATTTACGGCTGATTATCAGCCGTATAAGAATGGAAGAAAGAAATCTTTGTATCATTCAATCATTGCAAAAACAGGTTGCAAAATAAGAAAAAATGAATTTTTTGATGTAATCCGGTACTTAATGGAGCAATCTATACCAACATTGGAGGGTATTTTGAAAGAGGTAAAGGAAAACCCAAACACAAAAACCCCTATTTGGATATGTTCAATTATCGAAGCAATGTTGAAAGATTGTCGCTATGGTAGATTGATAGTAATCAATAGTTTGTTTGATAGGTTGTTTGGAAAACCGGAAAGCAAATTTGAGCCAAACAAAAGGAAAAGGGGTAGGTAACTACTCCTTTTCTATTATCGGGATATTCCGCCACAAAAAATATGTTTTACAACATATTAGCCTCAACGATGAAGTGACTTAATCAAAATAATCATTATCTTTGCTCTACAATAACCCGCTAAAAAGGTAGTTTTCTATCCATTTTGTTACCCGTTTGTTACCCACAAAGGAATACAGGCGGGTTATTTTTATGTCGTTTTGTCCCCAATTTGTCCCTTTTCCATATTTTTAGCTGGTTGAAAAAGCAATCTATATAATTGATATACAAATAATAAAGCGAGGCTAACGCCCCGCTTTTAATGTTTTCACAACGGAATAATCCTTATTGTGAATTGCTTCAAAAATTGTAGGACAAAGATATGTAAAAATATTTTGAAAAAACATTTTTACATAAATAAATCTTTATTTTATACAAAAAAGCAATTCGCAACACCTACTATACACAATAAAACACTTGTGTTTATAAAAAATAAAATAGGGATTTATAGTTGGCTATAAACAAGCTGGGATTGGACTCCCACCTAAAAATTATTTTAATAAATATTCTTCTTTTCTTGAGTATTTTATTGTGTACAGTAGGTATTGTGGTTGTAACAATCAATAAAATGCTCCTTTTAAAGCATCTATAGTGTGGACTTTAGATGTGCTGGGTTGGAAGTCAGCAAAAAATACAGTTTAAGCAATCTTCCCTATTTGTTTGCAAATGTATGGATTGTTTTTGAATTTCCAAAATATTTTTGTATTTGTTTCTTGTATAGTAGGTGAATTTCTACTATCTTTGCGATGTTTTCTATAAGTTGTTGATTTATAAAAGAAAATATCATGAAGAAAATATTAGGACTAGATTTAGGTACAACTTCTATCGGCTGGGCATTGGTAAACGAAGCGGAAACCGCTGAAGAAAAATCGTCAATTATCAAACTTGGCGTAAGAGTTAATCCTTTGACCGTTGATGAACAGCAGAATTTCGAGAAAGGGAAAAGCATTACCACCAATGCAGATAGAACCCTCAAACGCAGTATGCGCCGTAATTTGCAACGCTATAAACTTCGTCGTGAAAATTTGATTGAAATATTAAAAGAAAATGGTTTTATTTCCGATGAGACAATCTTATCGGAAAACGGCAATCGAACTACTTTTGAAACTTATCGTCTGCGGGCAAAGGCTGCTACAGAAGAAATTTCGTTGGAAGAGTTTGCCCGTGTATTGTTGATGATAAACAAAAAGCGCGGATATAAAAGCAGTCGCAAAGCCAAAGGAACGGAAGACGGTGCATTGATTGATGGAATGGAAGTTGCCAAAAAACTGTACGAAGAAAATATTACGCCCGGACAATATTGTCTGCAACTTTTGCAGGCAGGCAAAAAATATCTTCCTGACTTTTACCGTTCCGATTTGCAAAACGAGTTTGATAGAATTTGGGTAAAACAAAACGAGTTCTATTCCTTTTTGACGGATGAATTAAAAGAAGAATTGCGAGGAAAAAATGAAAAAGCAACTTGGGTTATTGCCGCATCGCATTTTATTTGGACAGAGACGAAGAAAATTTGGAACAGCGATGAGGGCAAAAATGAAGAAGTTATCAAAGAATGTAAACTTGTAGGCATAAAAAGGGAAACAAAACAAGCTGAACAAAAATTGGAAAATTTTCAGTGGCGAGCAAAAGCCTTGTCTGGAAAAATGCACCCCGAAGAGTTGATTATAGTTTTACAAAAAATCAATGGACAAATAAGTGGTTCAAGCGGTTATCTCGGCGCAATCAGCGACAGAAGCAAAGAACTTTATTTCAATAAACAAACTGTTGGACAATATCAAATGGCTGTTTTGGAAGAAAATCCCAATGCAAGTTTGCGAAATATGGTGTTTTACCGCCAGGATTATTTAGATGAGTTTAATGTAATTTGGGAAAAACAAGCAGAGTTTCATAAAGAACTTACCAATGAATTGAAAAATGAAATTCGCGATGTTGTCATTTTTTACCAAAGACGCTTGAAAAGCCAAAAAGGACTGATTAGTTTTTGTGAATTTGAAAGCCGACAAATTGAGGTGGAAATTGACGGAAAGAAAAAGATAAAAACCACAGGTAGTCGGGTTATTCCGCGTTCTTCGCCATTGTTTCAAGAGTTTAAAATTTGGCAGATATTGAATAATATTGAGGTAACAGTTAGCGGCAAAAAAGGAAAAAGGAAGAAACAAAAAGACAATTCGCCTTTGCTTTTTGATGATGTGGAAGAAATTGACCGGCTGGAACTCAACGGCAGACGATTTTTAGACCAGGACGAAAAGGAAATTTTGGCAAAAGAACTGTTTGTTCGTGATAAATTATCCAAATCCGATGCGTTGAAATTATTGTTTGAAAATCCACAGGAATTGGATTTGAATTTCAAAACCCTTGACGGTAACAAAACGGGTTTTGCCATGTTTCAAGCATACAGCAAAATCATTGAAATATCCGGACACGAGCCGATTGATTTCAAAAAATCAGCTGACGACATTATTGAATATGTAAAGGAAATTTTTACGGCGTTCGATTGGAATACGGACATTTTACAATTCGATTCCGATACCGAATTAGACAAGCAGCCTTATTATAAACTTTGGCATTTGCTCTATTCTTTTGAAGGCGACAATACGCCAACCGGAAACGGCAATTTAATTCAGAAAATTACCGAATGTTGCGGTTTTGAAAAAGAATACGCTACAATTTTGGCAAACGTTACCTTTCAAGACGATTACGGCAGTTTATCAGCAAAGGCTATTCGTAAAATTTTGCCTCATTTGAAAGAAGGTAACGGTTACGATGTTGCTTGCGTTTATGCAGGTTACGAAAAACATTCAAAATCGTCATTGACCAAAGAAGAAATCGAAAACAAGGTTTTGAAAGACCGTTTAGATATTCTTCCCAAAAACAGTTTGCGTAATCCCGTTGCGGAAAAGATTTTGAATCAAATGGTTAATGTAATCAACACGATTATTGACACTTACGGAAAACCGGACGAAATTCGTGTGGAATTGGCGCGTGAATTGAAGAAAAATGCCAAAGAGCGCGAAGAACTTACAAAATCGGTTGCCGAAAATACTAAAGCGCACGAGGAATACAAGAAAATCCTTTCGCAGGCACCCTTCAATCTTTCGCACATTAGCCGCACCGACATTGTGCGGTATAAACTTTGGCTCGAACTGAAAGCAACAGGTTTCAAAACGCTGTATTCCAACACGTACATTTCGCCTGCCAAACTTTTTACAGGAGAGTTTGATATTGAGCACATTATACCGCAAGCGCGATTGTTTGACGACAGTTTTTCAAACAAAACGCTCGAAAAACGCGATGTAAATATTGCAAAAGGAAATCGCACAGCTTATGATTTTATGAAGGAAGAGTACGGCGAAGATGGTTTGCAAAATTATTTAAATCGCGTTGAAATGCTATATAATACCAAAAGCAGAGAAAATGCCGATGAGGATGTAAAATCAGCAGGCACCATTTCCAAATCGAAATACAATAAACTGAAAATGGAAGAAAAAGATATTCCTGATGGTTTCATTGATAGAGATTTACGAAATACACAGTACATTGCTAAAAAAGCGTTGGAAATGTTGAACGAGATTGTAAGATTTGTAGTTCCAACCACAGGCGGATTAACAGATAGATTACGTGAAGATTGGCAGTTGGTAGATTTGATGAAAGAATTGAATTGGGATAAATACAACAAACTTGGTTTAACCGAAATTGTTGAAGATACTGATTATAATGGGAATATATACAGATTTAGCCGTATTAAACCTGATGTTTGGACAAAGCGAAACGACCACCGCCACCACGCAATGGACGCTCTGACTGTGGCGTTTACTAAACGCAGTATTATTCAATATCTCAACAATTTAAGTGCAAGAATACCGAAAAAATGTTATTGCGGTTACGAAAAATACAGATTTGATACGGAAGAATATAAGGATTGGACTTGTCCCGATTGTGGCAGACAATATTTTGCAAAAAAAGATACAAATGCAGTTTATGGAATTGAACGAAACGACCTTTACAGAAATTCCAAAGGAAAATTGCTCATTAAACCGCCGTTTGAATTGAACGAATTTCGCGCCGAAGCCAAAAAGCATTTGGAAAATACACTGATTTCCATTAAGGCAAAAAGTAAAGTAGTTACAACCAATATCAACACTACAAAAAAGAATGGTGGAACAAATAAAAAAACACAACAAACGCCACGCGGACAGTTACATATGGAAACTGTCTATGGCAGGGTAAAACGCTATGTTACCAAAGAGGAAAATATTGGGGCTACTTTTGATGTTGAGAAAATTGCAAGCGTTACCAAACCTATTTATCGAGAGGCACTGTTGGCACGACTTGCAACATTTGATAATAATCCCAAGAAAGCATTTACAGGAAGTAATGCATTAGACAAAAAGCCGATATGGCTAAACGAAAGCCATACAGAACAAGTGCCGAAACGAATAAAAACCGTTACGCTCGAAACCATTTATACCATTCGCAAACCCATTTCTGCTGATATTACTATTGAAGATGTAATTGACAAAGGCATTCAGGAGATTTTGAAAAAACGCCTTACTGAATATGGAGGAAAAGCCAAAGAAGCATTCTCTAATATTGGCGAAAATCCTATTTTTAATAAAAATGGCAAAGAAATAAAGAGTGTTACTGTGGCTGCTGTAAGCAATGTGGTTTCTTTGCATGACAAAAAAGATAAAGATGGGAAGCCTATTTTAGATGAAAACGGCAAAAAACAATCTGTTGATTTTGTACAAACCCGTAATAATCACCATGCCGAAATTTTCAAAGTGCCTGTTTTAGATAGGGATGGTAATCTCAAAACGGATGAACAGGGCAATGCGGTTTACGAATTAAAAGGCAACATTGTTTCATTTTTTGAATCGTTGGCAAGAGTAAATGCAGGCGTGCCGATTATTGACAAAGGATACAAAGATAAAGACGGTATTAAAGTGGATGGAAGTGAATTTTTGTTCAGCATTAAACAAAATGAATATTTTGTGCTACCGCAATATGCGAAAAAAGAACTCGTTAATGAAGAAACAGGCGAAATTACAGGTGAAGAAGAAGTTGTTATTTTCAATCCCGAGGACATTGATTTGCTTAACTCAGACAATTATTCTTTGATAAGTCCTAATTTGTATCGTATTCAAAAGATGAAGCAAACAGATTCAGGTGGAACAATTTTTTTTCGTCACCATTTGGAAACCGATGTGCAGGAACGCAAAGAATTGAAAGACATTGCCTATACAAGCAAGGTAATTGCTAATTTGAAAGACATTGTAAAAGTTCGAGTAAATCATATTGGACAAATTGTTTCCGTTGGAGAATATTAAATGAAATTGCTTATGGAAAATACAAATAATAATCTTCCCACCCCCACCGACTTCCTGCTCTACAAAGATGCCAACGGTCAAGTGAAAATAGAAATTTATCTTTTCAATGAAACGATTTGGCTAACACAAGATAAAATCGCTCAATTATTTGCTGTTCAGCGTCCTGCTGTTACCAAACATTTGAAGAATATCTTTGAAAGCGGCGAATTACAAGAAAATTCAGTTAGTTCCATTTTGGAACTAACTGCCTCTGATGGCAAAACGTATCAAACGAAAGTTTATAATCTTGATGCTATCCTTTCAGTTGGTTATCGTGTAAACAGCATTCAGGCAACGCATTTCCGCATTTGGGCAAACAGCGTTTTAAAAGAATACCTTATCAAGGGTTTTGCCATGAACGATGAACGATTGAAAAATCCGCAGAAACTATTTGGTCAAGATTATTTTGAAGAACAACTTGCCCGTATCCGCGATATTCGCAGCAGCGAACGCCGTTTCTATCAGAAAATTACCGATATTTATTTGCAATGCAGTGCCGATTATGAGCCGAACAGCGATATTACCAAAAAGTTTTTTGCTACCGTGCAAAATAAACTGCATTGGGCTATCACAGGACAAACCGCCGCGGAAATTGTTGCAGCAAGAGCCGATGCCGAAAAAGCAAACATGGGACTTACTTCGTGGAAAAATGCGCCCAAAGGAATGATTCGCAAGCCCGATGTAAGTGTTGCCAAAAATTATTTGAACGAAACGGAGTTAGACCACCTCAATCGCATCGTGTCGATGTATTTGGATTATGCTGAAAATCAGGCAAAAAAAGGACAAGTAATGTATATGCAGGATTGGGTTAAAAAATTAGATGCTTTTCTTCAATTCAATGAAGAGGTGATACTTACAGACAACGGACGTGTTAGTCATGAAGTGGCAAAAGCTTTAGCAGAAAAAGAATTTGAAAAATTCCATGCAAAGCAGTTACAGGATTATGAATCTGATTTTGATAAATTATTGGCATTATGATTAAGAAAACTCTCTATTTCGAAAACCCCGCGTATCTCAGCCTAAAGAACCAGCAACTGCTTATCAAGCTGCCGGAGGTTGAGAAAAGTGATTCTGTGCCCGAATCATTCAAAGAAAGCAGTGTGAAAACCATTCCGATAGAAGATATTGGTATTGTCATTTTAGATAACAAGCAAATAACTCTTACTCACGGACTGATAGAAGCATTGCTGGCAAATAATTGTGCGTTAATCACTTGTGGTAGCAATCGGATGCCGGTGGGTTTGCAGCTTCCGTTGGATGGAAATACCTTGCAAAGCGAGCGTTTTCAGGCGCAAATTGATGCATCACTTCCATTAAAAAAGCAGTTGTGGCAACAAACCATTCAGGCGAAAATAAGTAATCAGGCGCATGTTTTAAAAACTACCCGGAATGCAGTTGTGGGCAATATGCTGAAATGGGTCAATGATGTAAAGAGCGGCGATAGCGAAAATTTGGAAGGGCGTGCAGCAGCGTATTATTGGAAAAATCTTTTTCCTGATATTGAAGGTTTTACACGAGGTCGCGAAGGTGTTCCTCCGAACAATCTGTTGAATTATGGTTATGCGATTTTGAGAGCGGTCATTGCGCGTGCTTTGGTGGCAAGCGGATTATTGCCGACTTTTGGGATACATCATCATAATCGCTACAATGCTTATTGTTTGGCGGATGATATCATGGAACCTTACCGTCCTTTTGTCGATAGATTAGTGGTGGAAATCGTAGAGACGTATAATTATACGTCTTTACCAATCGAATTATCCAAAGAAATAAAGACGAAATTGCTTTCCATTCCGGTGTTGGATGTTGTTATCAATGAACAACGAAGTCCTTTGATGATTGCGGCCGGTCAGACAACCGCTTCATTATCTAAATGTTATCTGGGGGAAATGCGGAAAATCGCTTATCCTTCATTCCCGTAAGAAAAGACAATGGAACGTTTTAGCGAATATCGAATTATGTGGGTATTGGTATTTTTTGATTTGCCTACGGAAACCAAAAAAGAGAAGAAAGCGGCTTTTGATTTTCGGACTAAATTAGTAAAGGATGGTTTTACGATGTTTCAGTTTTCCATCTATTTGCGGCATTGTGCGAGTCGGGAAAATGCGAATGTGCATATAAAAAGAGTAAAAAGTCTTTTGCCGGAAAAAGGCTATGTGGGAATTATGTGTATTACAGACAAGCAATTTGGGGATATGGAGCTGTTTCATTGCAAAAAAGTGAAGGAAATTACGACTCCTTATCAACAACTTGAACTTTTTTAAACTGATTATTGTATGGACCAACCCAAAATAAAAAATTATGTATCAAATTAATAAAGCGGAAAATAGAATTATAAAAATTCAAGAAAAGACATTCTCTGAACTGGGTTTTCGAGAAAGGGACCATTTACAAGAATGGTTGGCAAATAATCCGGAGGCTCTTGGAGAGGAACTTTTAATCATACAAAAAGAATTTGATGGCTTCAACGATACAAATGAACGACTTGATTTGTTGGCAATTGACAAGCAAGGAAACCTTGTGATTGTTGAAAATAAGCTTGATGATACAGGTAGAGATGTTACTTGGCAAGTTCTTAAATATGCGTCTTATTGTTCGACTCTTTCAAAAGAAAACATTAGACAAATTTATCAAAAATACTTGGATAGACAAAGCGAAGGTTTAAATGCAGAAGAAAATTTGATTGATTTTTTCAATGCGAATGATTTTACAGAAATTAGTTTAAATAGTGGACAAACGCAACGCATAATAATGGTTGCTGGGAGTTTTAGAAAAGAAGTTACCTCCACTGTTTTATGGTTGATGAATTACAAATTAAGAATACAATGTTTTAAAGTAACACCCTATCAACTTAACGAACAGTTATTCTTAGATGTAGAACAAGTAATACCGATGAAAGATGCCGAAGACTACATAATTAGTATGGCTGACAAAACACAAGAAGACATAAGTATGCAAGAAGAATTAAAATCTCGACATCTATTAAGGCTTGAATTTTGGAAGCAATTGCTGAAAGAAGCTAGTAATTCAAAATTAAATAGTGTTCAAAATATAAGTCCATCTAAAGAAAATTGGATTAATTTAGGTACAGGACTGGGCGGAGTTGCATTTGCCTTCGTAATTTCAAAGCAATCTGCAACTATTAATGTTTATATAGGCAGACCAATAAAAGAAGAAAATAAACATATATTTAATCTTCTACAAGAGAACAAGGAATATATTGAAGCAAAATTCGGTGAACCATTGACTTGGGAAGAAACGCCAAATATAAAAAGTTCAAGAATTAAATTAGAGAAAACTGGCGTTAATTATTTTAATAAAGAAGACTGGGACGAAATGATTAAATTTATGGTTGAAGGAATGATTAGACTTGAAGAAGCTTTCAGAGAGCCAATTAATAAAATTAAACAATCAAAATCATATAATCAGGAATAAATTTTTATAGTTCTATGTACATGGTCGGACATTTTGAAATGGAATCCGACCACACAACGCCTTGACACAAGGGAGGAAAATGAGCAAATCAGCCAATTTTTACAACTTAGTTATGATGATTTGTTCGAAGTGAAAATAAATAGACTATCTTTGGACGTTCATCCGGAAAAACAGTTTGGGATAGTGGTTAGGATACGGGAAAAGAATAAAATATAGAAAGAGATGAAGTTATACTATTACCTGCATAAAATAAGAGAATTTCCGCGTGATGTAAAGCACTGGTACCAAAGGGCAAAAAAAGGATATTCCTATAGAGATTTGTGGAGTATCGACTATTGGTTTATGGAAATTATGCCCAAGATGTTGACGGATTTTAAAAAGAATCTGCATGGTTGTCCATCACAATTTACAACCCATACCGATGGTACGGAATATCAGGATGTAGATAAAGGAATGAAAGATTGGGAAGCCGTTATTGACCGAATGATATTTTGCTTCACCGAAATGCATGAAGATACTTGTTCGATGAAAAACGAATATGAAGATGAATATCATCGACAACGACATCTACCTAATGAAGGTAAACCGGTAAAGGAGTGGTTTATTCCCTGTGAAGGTACTTACCAGGGTGAGAAATACTACCGTTTGAATGAAGGCGATGTGGAAGCTGAATTAAAAGAAAATTGGTACAAAAAAGTTCTTGCAATAGAAGAATATCGGGAAAAAATGAAAAACGAAGGATTAGAATTGTTTCGTAAATATTTTTGGAATTTATGGGATTAACAACCTGTGTCAAATAAAAAATCTCCTCCCATGTACCTGCTTAAACAATAAAAAATCCCACTTGTTAAGTGGGATTTTTTATACACGAACAGTTTTTAATTTTCTAATAACATCTGTAAATAGTTGATATACAATTAAATATTGCAATTGTGCTGTTCGAGATGTCAAAGATACAATTTTTTGAAAGCAATTCACAACACAATGGATGTTCGCTTTTGTGAAGAATTTGCTGTTCGAGATGTCAAAGATACAATTTTTTGAAAGCAATTCACAACCAACACATCGTCGTCGCTTTTAAAATCCGCGCTGTTCGAGATGTCAAAGATACAATTTTTTGAAAGCAATTCACAACAATGCCTTATCTTGCGTTTTTCGTGCTAAAGCTGTTCGAGATGTCAAAGATACAATTTTTTGAAAGCAATTCACAACCATCTCTTTTGATTCCAAACAAAAAGCGATGCTGTTCGAGATGTCAAAGATACAATTTTTTGAAAGCAATTCACAACCATTACTCCAATACACAGGGCAAACGCATTTAAGAATTAACAGTTATTAACAATACAGGAGTAGAAACTCCCGTAAGAGTTTCGTATTATCATAATTCTTCATTATGTTTGTATTGTTAATGTTTTTGAAAGGCGGATTTAC
>BNYG01000037.1 GCA_026000155.1 Bacteroidia bacterium
TAAATCCGCCTTTCAAAAACATTAACAATACAAACATAATGAAGAATTATGATAATACGAAACTCTTACGGGAGTTTCTACTCCTGTATTGTTAATAACTGTTAATTCTTAAATGCGTTTGCCCTGGTCAAGAATTAGGTGATATCTGATTTTTCATAAATAATTACTACTTTTGTGCAAATTTTATTGCATTGAAAGATTCAGTTTTACAGAACCTTTATGCCGGACATCCGGGTATAAAGGCGATTCTTTCATTATTTAAAGAAACCGGAACGGATATTTACCTCAAAGGATTAACCGGTTCCGCGGCAAGTGTGGTTTGCTCTTCGATTTTTACACAATCGAAGGGGAATACTATGCTTTGTATTTTAAATGATTTGGAAGAAGCCGGTTATTTTTATCACGATTGTTGCCAGATTTTGGGCGAAACCCAAGTGCTTTTTTTTCCGTCGCAGTTCAAACGGAATATCCGCTACGGACAAAAAGATCCTGCCAGTGAAATCCTCCGAACGGAAGTCCTGAGCCGGTTGAATACGGATTCCCAACCGTGTCTTATCATTTCCTATCCGGAAGCCTTAGCCGAAAAAGTAGTTTCCGGAAACGAATTGAAAAAGAATACCTTATCCATCAATATCAACGAACGGACAGACAGTTTATTTGTCGAGGAAGTGCTGGATTCGTACGGATTCGACCGGGTAGATTATGTTTATGAGCCGGGACAATATGCTGTCCGGGGTTCGATTATCGACGTATTTTCTTTTTCCAACGAATATCCCTATCGCATCGATTTTTTCGGGGATGAAGTGGAAAGCATCCGCAGTTTCGACGTGGAAACGCAATTATCAAAGGAAAAACTGGAAACGATTTCGATTATTTCGGCGCAATCCGGAAACGAAGACACGACTTTATTTTCCTATTTACCGGACACCACCCGCCTGGTTTTCCGGAATGAAGAATGGGTCTATGACAAATTCCAATCTTTATGGAATGAAGAACCGATACTGACTAATGAAGAAACATTTTCATCCATCGAACAAATTCGATTGTTATTGACGCCGGAAGAAACCATCAAGGAATTGACAGCGAAATACACGAAAATACATCTATCCCCATACGTAGAGACAGGGCATGCCCTGTCTCTACAACAACAACGGCGAGGCGAAATAACATTTTCGACCGAACCGCAACTATCTTTTCACAAAAATTTTGATTTGGTAGCGTCTTCCTTCAAAGAAAAATTGGAAGAAGGCTACACGCTGTATGTTTTAAGCAACAACGAAAAACAAATCAAACGCATCGAATCCATTTTTGAAGATAGAGGCGATAATATCCACTTTATACCTGTCCTGCAAACGATTCACGAAGGATTTATTGATAAAACCCTGCGCATTTGCCTGTTTACCGACCATCAATTGTTCGACCGTTTTCATAAATACAACTTAAAATCGGAGAAAGCGCGTTCGGGGAAAATTGCCTTGTCCCTCAAGGAATTGCAACAATTTCAATTGGGCGATTATCTGGTGCATATCGACCATGGCGTCGGAAAATTCGGCGGACTGATCCGGACGGAAATCAATGGAAAAATGCAGGAAGTCATCAAAATGACTTTTCTGAACGACGATATTATTTTTGTCAGCATCCATAATCTGCATAAAATTTCCAAATACAAAGGCAAGGATAACGAGCCGCCCCGGTTGAATAAATTGGGTTCGGGCGCTTGGGATAACCTGAAAAGTAAAACCAAAAAGAAGGTCAAGGATATCGCTAAAGACTTGATTTTGCTTTATTCCAAACGGAGGGAAGAAAAAGGTTTTGCGTTTTCGCCTGATACCTATTTGCAAAAAGAATTGGAAGCTTCATTTGTCTATGAAGATACGCCCGACCAGCTCAAAGCGACCAACGACATCAAGCAAGACATGGAAAATTCCCGTCCGATGGACCGTCTGGTGTGCGGTGATGTGGGTTTTGGAAAAACCGAAGTGGCTATCCGGGCGGCATTTAAAGCGGTAGTGGACGGCAAACAGGTGGCGGTGCTGGTGCCGACTACGCTTTTGGCCTATCAACATTACAACACATTCAGGGAACGTCTATCCGATTTACCGGTCACGGTCGATTATATTTCAAGGGCAAGAACGCCCAAGGAAACCAAAGAAATGCTTCAAAAACTGAAAGAAGGAAAAATAGATATTCTGGTCGGAACGCATCGCTTGATTAGTAAAGATATTCAATTCAAGGATTTAGGTCTGTTGATTGTGGATGAAGAACAAAAATTCGGCGTGGGCGTGAAAGAAAAATTGAAGCAACTGAAAGTCAATGTAGATACGCTGACTTTGACCGCAACACCTATTCCCCGGACTTTGCAATTCAGTCTGATGGGAGCGCGCGATTTATCCAATATCTCCACTCCCCCACCCAACCGTTATCCGATTCAAACCGAAGTACATCGTTTCAGCGGCGATATTATCCGGGAAGCCATTAATTTTGAGATGAGTCGCAACGGACAGGTTTTCTTTATCAACAACCGCATTTCCAACCTGCCGGAGTTGGCGAATTTAGTCAAAAAAGAAGTTCCGGATGCGCGGGTGGCGATTGGTCACGGACAAATGGAACCGAATCATTTGGAACAGGTTATTACGGATTTCGCCAATTACGAATACGATGTCCTGATTGCCACCGCAATTATTGAAAACGGCATTGATATTCCGAATGCGAATACCATCATTGTCAATAGCGCCCAAAATTTCGGATTGAGCGATTTGCATCAATTACGCGGTCGTGTGGGTCGCAGCAACCGCAAAGCTTTCTGTTATCTGCTCTCCCCTCCCCTTTCCGACCTGACACCCGAAGCCCGGAGGCGATTGCAAGCCATCGAAAATTTCGCGGAATTGGGAAGCGGCATTCACATTGCCATGCAGGATTTGGATATTCGTGGAGCCGGCAATATGCTGGGCGCCGAACAAAGCGGATTCATCGCCGATTTGGGATACGAAACCTACCAGAAAATATTGTCCGAAGCCGTTCAGGAATTGAAAAACGAAGAATTCACCGATTTATACAAAGATGAAAATCAAGTGGATACCGGTGAAAATTACGTGACGGAAACCAATGTCGAAAGTGACTTGGAAATCCTGTTCCCGGCAAAATACATCCCCAACGATTCGGAACGGATTTTGCTCTACCGCGAATTGGATGCAATGGAAGACGAAGCGGAGATTGAACAATTCCGCACCAAACTACAAGACCGGTTCGGCAAAATTCCACAAGAGGGAGAAGAATTGATAAAAATTGTCCGCCTCCGGAGAATGGCGAAAAAATTAGGTATCGAAAAGATTATCCTCAAAAACGGTAAAATGACGCTTTATCTGATTACGAATTCCGATTCGCCTTATTATCAGAGCGAAGCCTTCGATAAATTATTGGAATTTGTGAAGAACAACTACCGGATTTGTCAGATTACGGAGAAAAACAACAGGCGGTATTTGAGTGTGGAGAAGATTGATACGGTGGAAAAGGCAGTGAAGGTATTAGAAGAAATCAGCGGAAACGATTAAATAATAATTTAGCTTCTTGCTTCTGTCATTGCGGGCTTGACCCGCAATCCCATGATAACCGTTAAACACTTCTGATGTAAAGTATTGAATAACAGTGATTAACGACTATCAGTAGATGTTTCGACTGCGCTCAACATGACGCTGGCACTTGGGGGACAAACAAGAGAGGGGAAAAGGATTGGAAGGCTTCGCCTTCCAATCCTTTCCCCCTCTCTCACAATAAAATACACGCCGTCATGTCGACCGTAGGGAGACATCTGCTGATAACCGTTAATCTGCTATTTTCGTAATTTATAAAAAGGGTGTTTAACGTTTTTCAGGGGATTGCGGGTCAAGCCCGCAATGACAGGAGAGGAAGTTAAATTATTATTTATATTGTACAATATATAAATAAAAATAAATCATAATGATTAATTTTGCGTGGAAGTTTAAAGACAATTTTATGAAAAATGCTTTATTAAAAACATTGATATTAATTCTATTTATATCTTGTTCCGAGTATGTCTTCAGTTTTAGTGTTGTAAGAAGAGGACTTGAATATCTTCCGGTAGATTCAATTCAAAAGGAAGATTCTGTCAATTACAGGCGATTTAAACATTACATTAAAACACAATTGACTGCTGGATATTCTTACTTGCCCAAAATGGAGGATATTCCAAGTAGAACGAATCATGCCTTTGAAATTGGACTTGCCCGGTCAAATGTAATGAGCGCAATGGAATTTGCAAGTACGTGCTATTATTTAAGTAATGAATTTTTATTTAATAACAATCAATTTTCTATTGGACCCAAAATAGGTGCAAACTTTTTTATTTGGGCATTTGGCTTAGGTACAGAATTTGTTTACTACACGAATTTTCATGAAAATACACTTCATTGGATAGTCTATATGGGAATGGGATTAGGAGCAGGTAATGTACGGTTGGGAGTTCATATTCCTTTTTATAACAAGCATTTTCAAGATACAGGCAGAGTTTCTCTTAGTCTAACATTTCCCGTTTGCACTTTATCTAAAAGAAACATTAATCCAAAATAAAGCAATGACTTACAACGAAACAATTGAATATCTCTACAATTTCGCCCCGATGTTCCAGAAAATCGGGAGCAGCGCCTACAAGGAAGGCATGGAAAACACGTTCCTCATTGATGCACATTTGAATCATCCGCACAGGAAGTATAAAACTATTCACGTGGGTGGAACGAACGGAAAAGGTTCTACCTCGCATTTGCTGGCTTCTGTTTTGCAGGAAGCCGGTTATAAAGTAGGGCTGTACACTTCCCCGCATTTATTGGATTTTCGCGAACGAATAAAAATGAATGGCGAACCGGTGAGCGAAGCTTTTGTCATTGATTTTGTGGCAAAACATCAACTGTTTTTTGAATCCATTCATCCGTCTTTTTTTGAACTGACTACCGGAATGGCTTTTGCTTATTTTGCCGAACAAGCAGTGGATGTAGCAGTCGTAGAAGTGGGCTTAGGCGGTCGCTTGGATTGTACCAATGTGATTACGCCGGTGCTAAGCATTATCACCAATATCAGCTTCGACCACACCAATCTATTGGGCAATACTTTGACGGCTATTGCAGGGGAGAAAGCGGGGATTATCAAGGAGGGAGTGCCGGTGGTTATTGGGGAGGCAGAGGGAGAGGTTGAAGCTTTTTTTAAGGAGCTTAAGCCACTTAAGAATCTTAAGTACCTTAAGGTTTTTGCCCAAGAAGAAAATCCAATCCTCTCTTCTAAACTCCTACCCTCCGGCTACTGGGAACTGGAAACCGATGAATACCCTGAACTAATCGATGAATTGGGCGGCTACGCCCAGGAAAAAAACGCTGCCACTGTTTTATGCGCCATCAAAATCTTGAAAAACGGCATTTTTACCATTCCTCCCAAAGCCGTATATAAAGGATTTCGCTATGTGATCGAAAATACCGGTTTGATGGGGCGCTGGCAAATTCTTCAGTATAATCCGAAAATCGTTTTAGATACCGGGCACAACGTCGGTGGCATTCAATACATTGTGCAACAATTGAAAGCCGAACGCTACGAAAAACTCCACGTCATTTTCGGAATGGTGAACGACAAAGACATCAGCGCCGTACTTCAATTATTACCCAAAGATGCAGTTTATTATTTTACCCAGGCCTCTATTCCAAGAGCCTTGAATGCCAATGTTTTGGCGGAACAGGCCGGAACATACGGATTAAAAGGAGAAAAATTTTCGACGGTGGAGGAAGCTTTTTTGTCCGCAAAGCAAAATGCTACGAAAAAAGATTCTATCTTTGTCGGCGGAAGCACATTTGTGGTGGCGGACGTGCTAAATTCAGTAAAAAATAAATAATACTTACAAAATGATTTCTTCAAAAACCACGTTACGAGATAAGAAAGGATTTCGTTGGACTATCTTGGCATTGGTGTCTTTGACCATGTTATGCGCCTATTACCTGACGGATGCTTTGGCTCCATTGGAAACACGCTTAGAAATTGCATTGGATTGGAGCGCTACCGATTATGGTTGGTACACAGGAGCTTACGGTTGGTTTAATGTTTTCCTGCTCATGCTTATTTTCGGAGGCATGATATTGGACAAAATGGGTGTCCGGTTTACAGGAGTTTTAGCCATTGGCATCATGTTGGTGGGCGCCGGAATCAAATATTATGCCATATCCGGTCACGTAGGTTCTGAAGTAAGCACTATAGGCATTGGTTCGTGGACAATTATTTCCGCCAAAAAATCAGCATTGATAGCCGGTTTGGGATTTGCCATCTTCGGCGTAGGTGCGGAAATGTTCGGAATCACAGCCAATAAAGCGGTTATCCGCTGGTTCAAAGGCAAAGAATTGGCATTGGCTATCGGACTCAATACTTCTGTCGGTCGTATCGGAACGGCATTAGCCATGTTTACACCTATTCCCTTGGTGAATTGGACGAAAGATTTATCGGCACCGGTGATTGTATCTATCTTTCTGCTCTGCCTCGGATTGATTACTTTCATCTGTTTTTCCGTATTCGACCGGAAATTAGACAAGGAAGAAGCCGAAAATCAAGTACCTAAAGAAGAAGAATTCAAATTCAGTGATATTAAAGAAATAGCTAAAATAAAAGCATTCTGGTTGATTACCATTCTCTGTGTTTTATTTTATTCGGCTGTTTTCCCTTTTATCAAATACGCTACGCAATTGATTGTGCAAAAATTCGGCGTTTCCGATGATTTTGCCGGTTATATTCCGGCCTTATTGCCTTTGGGTGCCTTAATTTTAACACCTGTCTTTGGAAATTTGTACGATAAAAAAGGGAAAGGAGCGACTATCATGATTATCGGTTCGGTGATTTTGTTGGGCGTACACCTGCTTTTCTCTATTCCATCCTTGAACAGTTTATATGTGGCTATCGGATTGGTTTTGATTCTGGGAGTCGGTTTTTCATTGGTGCCGTCCGCCATGTGGCCTTCCGTTGCCAAAATAATACCGGAACAACGAGTGGGTACTGCCTATTCAATGGTTTTCTGGGTTCAAAATTGGGGATTGATGCTGGTTCCAATGCTTATCGGTTATGTGTTGGACAAATATTGCATTACCGGAACTGCCGTTAAATTAATCGACGGTGTGGAAAAAGAAGTGACTTTGTATAATTATACAATTCCGATGCTTATCTTCGCCTGTTTCGGGGCGTTAGCCATCTTATTCGCTTTTTGGTTAAAACACGAAGATGCGAAAAAAGGTTACGGTTTGGAAAAACCGAATATCATTTGACACCGGATACCGTCAATCCGATATCCGAAATACCTTTCAATATATTTTCCCGCATACCTTGGCGGATGGTATAAACATATATTCCGGTATCGGGATATTGCACATTGACCTGATATGGAAAAGAATAGGCATACAAGCTCATGCCGGTTCCATACCATTTGCCGTAGATGTCGGCCAGGTCGGTGGTCAGCGTATCCGAGCGCATACTTCCAGAGGGTGTTTTGTAATCGATAAACAACCAGATATTGCGAAACGGATAGTTATTGTTATTCCGCAATTCCAACAGGACATTGTACGGCGTAGAAATATCGTGTACCGGCACTTCAAACCGGATGGCTTCCTGTTTATCCCATTCGGCATTGGGAAAAGACCGGAATTCGGAAAAAGTCTCTTCCTCCGAACAGGCGGCCAACAGGAATAACAATCCGAAGATAAATATTGTGAGTTTATTATTCACTCTCATTGTTTTTCTTTTTTAAAACTTTCGGTTGATGCGTAAATACCTGAGGTTCCTGATTCCCTCTGTCCCTGTGCTTTTTTTTCTTTTTGATAGAAGTATCGAACCGGGTAACGCTTTCATCCAAAATATCCTGATATTCTTTTTTAGGTTTCGTTTCCCCTTCGTCCGTATGCAGGAATTGGGGTCTTTGCCCTTTTTTGTTCATGGTAATCACATCATACGCCCTTTCAGGAGAGATAGTTACCAAATTGGCAACAATATGTTTATCCGTTGAATATTGCATTTGATTTTTGAAAACATCCGTCTTGAAATGATAGTAAGTGGCATCTTTTGTTTCCAATGGAATTTCGAAGGACGGAAATTTGCGTTTCGCCTCCATATAAGCATCCACTTCGTAATTGAGGCAGCATTTCAACTTGGCGCATTGTCCGGCTAATTTTTGCGGATTCAGGGAAATATCCTGAATACGTGCCGCTCCCGTAGAAACGGAAATAAAATTGCACATCCAACCCGAACAGCACAGTTCGCGACCGCAAGGCCCGATACCGCCAATCCGGCCGGCTTCCTGCCGCGCTCCAATCTGTTTCATTTCGATACGGACACGAAAAGCTTCCGCCAAATCCTTTATCAATTGACGGAAATCGACCCGTTCATCGGCAATGTAATAAAAAATCGCTTTATTGCCATCGCCCTGGTATTCCACATCGCCGATTTTCATTTGAAGCCCCAAACCTTCCGCAATTTTCCGGGAACGAATCATGGTTTCGTGTTCTTTGGCTTTCGCTTCTTCAAATTTCTCGATATCCGCCTGTTTGGCTTTCCGGTACACCCGTTTGATTTCGGCGTCCGGACGGATCCGATGTTTTTTCATTTGCAATAAAACCAATTTGCCGGTTAGCGTAACGGTTCCGATGTCGTGTCCCGGAGTAGATTCTACCGCCACCACATCTCCTTTTTCCAACTCCAGGTTATTGCTGTTGAGGTAGTATCCTTTCCGTGTATTTTTGAATTGAACTTCCACATAATCAGTAGCTTGTTGCGATTCGGGAAGGTCGCTCAACCAATCGTAGGTATTGAGTTTATTATCGTGTTTCTTGCAACATCCCTTGGAATTCATGCAACATTGACCGTTGTATAATTGATAATCCATACTAATTTAATTTTTATTTTTTAATAATACGGCTATTTTCATTGATAAATCGAAGAAAATCATGCGCGGATTGACATTCGATTCGATATGCCGTTCCGCCAAAGCAAGTTCTCCCATAAAATCAATGATATTCACTTCATTCACGTAAGGATGGAAATTGACTGCAAATTCCGCTTCCTTCCGGTTCATATAATTTATTTCCGGCGCTTGCAGGCAATAGAGGAAATTTTCGCGTATCATCCGCTGCGAGTATGCCAGAAAACCTTTCTGCCGGTCGCGTCCCATAGAGGCAAACTGGTCGGCTTTCGCCTTCATATTCACGACATTCCTTGTCCACGAATTGCGCATAATGGTAATAAACAAATCCAGATAAGCTTCGTTTTCATTCGTGGATTGAATAATGTTGACCGCATCTTCATAACTTCCTTTCGCCAAACGAATAACCAAGGCAATATCTTCGGAAGAAATAGTCTGTTTTTCCGCTAAAGCCCGCGCTAAATCTTCATCGGCAATGGGCGGAACATTTAATGCTTGCGCCCGCGAACGAATGGTGGTAATGATTTTTTCCGGTTCTTCGGATACTAACAGGAAAACCGTTTTTTCGGGAGGTTCTTCCAGCAGTTTCAACAACCGGTTGGCAGCCGTTTCGTGCATTTTTTCCGGCAACCAGATAATCATCACTTTATAATCCGATTCGTAAGCTTTGAGATTCAGTTTTCGTAAGATTTCCTCGCTTTCCCGCGCATAAATCAAACCTTGTGCATTTTCCGCATCGATGGCTTCCAGCCAAGTCGTCAGGCCGGCATAAGGCGTTTCGCTGATGAATTTCCGCCATTCGGGCAAAAAATCATCGCAGAAAGCCTCTTTATTTCCTTTTTTGTTGATAATGGGAAAGACAAAATGCAAATCCGGATGGGATAATTTGTTGAATTTCTGACAGCTGGGACAAGTTCCGCAAGCATCTTCTTCCTGCCGGTTGGTGCAATGCAGATAACGGGCATAAGCCAAAGCCAAGGGCAAAGTTCCGGTGCCCTCACGACCCGAAATCAGGCGGGCATGCGGTATAAAACCTTCCTTCACCGATTGAATGAACCGTTGTTTCGTCTCCGTTTGCCCGATGATATCTTTGAAAAACATCAATAAATGGCTTGTGCTGTTTTTTTAACACTATCGGTCGCCATCAAGGTATAAAAATGCAAACCGGGTACGCCTGCGCTAATCAATTCCTTGCATTGCCCGATGCTCCATTCGACGCCGACTTGTTTGGCATCCTCATCTGTTTTGCATTTCCGCAATTCGTTCTCTAAAACATCCGGAATATCCGTTCGGAAAACTTTGGGCAATACCGTCAGTTGATCGCGGAAAACAATCGGTTTAATTCCCGGAATAATCGGAACCGTAATCCCTTCTTTCCGGCAACGATCGACAAATTCAAAATATTTGCTGTTGTCGAAAAACATCTGGGTCACCGCATATTCCGCTCCCATAGCCACTTTTTGTTTCAGAAAATGAATATCCGATTCCATGTTGGGCGCTTCTTCGTGTTTTTCGGGATAAGAAGCTACTCCATAAGAAAAAGGAATTTCCGGTTTCTCAAACCGGTTCCCTTCCAAGTCGATCCCATTATTGAAATTGTTTACCTGTTCGATCAAACCGGTGGTATGTGCATGGCATTTCGCCGGATCCACCTGATCTTTTTCCAATTTATTGGCATCGCCCCGCAACAAAAGCAAATCGGTCACACCAAGATATTGCAAGTCGATCAGCGCATATTCCGTTTCCTCTTTGGTAAAACCTTTACAGATAACATGAGGCACTGCGGGAATTTTATACCGGTTCTGAATGGCGCTTGCGATAGCTACCGTTCCCGGACGTTTCCGGACATTGACCTTTTGCAAGGATCCGTCAGCGGCTTCCTTGTAAATATTTTCGCTGTGATGGGTGGTAATATTGATGTATTTCGGGTCGAATTCACGTAATTTATCAATAATCGCACACACCCGGGAGAAATTATTCCCCTTCATGGGAGGCAGAATTTCAAAGGAAAATGCAGTTTTTGAATGATTATTCAGAAAATCGATTACACTCATAATTTTTTTTGTCTAAATTTATGCAAAGATAATAATAAATCACTTCGTTCGCAATTTGGAATTTTAACTTTAAATGATTATTCGTAGAATGTTTATAATACTTTCCGCCGCAGTTCGAAATCGCGTCCCAGGTATTTTTCCCTGACGTCGGGATGGGCTGCCAATTCTTCGGCTACTCCCTGGAACAATACTTTTCCTTCGAACAACAGATAGGCGCGGTCGGTAATGCTGAGCGTTTCATGCACATTGTGGTCGGTAATCAAAATTCCGATGTTTTTGTGTTTGAGTTTGCCTACAATTTGTTGAATATCCTGCACGGCAATCGGATCGACTCCGGCAAAAGGTTCGTCCAGCATAATGAATTTCGGATCAATCGCTAAGCAACGGGCAATCTCTACCCGGCGCCGTTCCCCTCCCGAAAGTTGATCGCCCAGATTTTTCCGTACCTTTTCCAATCCGAATTCGGCAATCAGGCTTTCTAATTTTTCTTTCTGAAGGTCAGTCGGTTGGTCGGTCATCTCCAAAATGGAACGGATATTATCTTCTACCGACATTTTCCGGAAAACGGATGCTTCCTGTGCTAAGTAACCGATTCCTTGCCGGGCGCGTTTATAGACCGGAAAATTGGTAATATCCATTTCATCCAAGAAAATTTTTCCTTCATTGGGCGTTACCAAACCGACGGTCATATAAAATGTAGTCGTTTTCCCGGCGCCGTTAGGACCCAGTAAACCAACGATTTCACCCTGTTTTACATTAATGGAAACGTGGTTGACCACCGTGCGGTTCCTGTATTTTTTTACCAAATTCTCGGTACGTAAGATCATTTGTTCCATGCAATTGTTTAAATTTACCGGCAAATTTACTACATTTGCAGTTCGTTACAAAATATATGATAAAAGCATTACAAAAATTCGGCGAATATATGCGCTTGATGTTCCGGACATTTGCTATTCCGGACCGGTGGAGTGAATTTTTCAAGCAGACATTAAGGGAAATATATAAATTGGGCGTGGATTCCCTCTGGATTGTGATTTTCATTTCCATTTTTATCGGGGCGGTGATTACCATTCAGGTTTCACTGAATATACAATCGCCTCTTATTCCCGATTTTACAGTGGGATACATTGCCCGGGAAGTGATACTGCTGGAATTTTCATCCAGTATTATGTGTCTGATTCTGGCGGGAAAAGTAGGTTCCAATGTGGCTTCGGAATTGGGAACCATGCGGGTGACCGAACAAATAGACGCCTTGGAAATCATGGGAATCAACTCCGCTAATTTCCTGATTCTCCCCAAGATTGTCGCTTTTGTCGTTTTCATTCCGGTGCTGGTTATTTTCAGTATGTTTTTCGGAATCGGCGGCGGTTATTTTATCGGGTGGGCTACCGATATGATTACGATTGCCAAATACGAATACGGCGTCCGGTATTGGTTTGTACCTACTTATATCGGGTATTCCATTCTGAAATCCATGGTATTTGCCTTCATCATCGTATCCACGGCATCCTATTACGGTTACAATGTCAAAGGAGGCGCCTTGCAGGTAGGCAAAGCCAGTACGGATTCGGTCGTGATGAGCAGCGTGTTGATTCTGGCAATGGACTTGGTAATGACTCAAATAATGCTTGGCAAATGATAGATGTTCAAAATATAGTCAAGTCTTTTGATGACCATTTAGTAATCAAAGACATATCCGCCACTTTCGATCCGGGAAAAACCAATCTGATTATCGGGCGAAGCGGTTCGGGTAAAACGGTTTTCATGAAAATCCTGATTGGATTGATGCGCCCGGATTCCGGAAAAATATTGTATAACGGACGGAATCTTCCCAACATGAAGAAAAAGGAACTGAATATGCTCCGGCGCGAAATGGGTATGTTGTTCCAGGGATCGGCGCTGTTCGATTCGATGACGGTGATGGAAAATGTGATGTTTCCCTTGACCATGTTTACGCGGGACAGCCGGAAGGAACGTGAAAGACGGGTGAATTTTTGCCTGGAACGGGTCAACCTGAAAGAAGCGGGCGCTTCGTATCCGGGAGAAATCAGCGGCGGAATGATGAAAAGGGTGGCGATTGCACGTGCTATTTCCTTGAATCCCAAATATTTATTCTGCGACGAACCGAATTCGGGACTGGATCCGAAAACCGCTCTTTTAATCGACGATTTAATTCATGACATCACCCTCGAATACAACATGACGACGGTAATCAATACCCACGATATGAATTCGGTCATGAATATCGGAGAAAAAATTATTTTTATCAATAACGGTAAAAAAGAATGGGAAGGAACGAAAGACGAAATTATGAATTCTTCTAACCAGGAATTAAATGATTTTGTGTTTGCTTCCGACTTGTTCAAAAAAGTAAAAGAAATAGAAAATTTAGCGTATGAAGAAGGTTGAATCAGCATTGGTTATTATTTTTATTTGCTTTCTATCTTCCTGTGCTCAAAACCGGTATGCCGTCAAATCCATCGAAAGTACGCATATCGAAATAGACAGCGCCTGGGATTCGAAAGCCAATCCGGCGATGGTCGCCTTAGTTGAATCCTATAAAACAATATTGGATTCCGAAATGAATACGCCGATCGGCGCCGCTGCGCAAACATTGGTAAAAGGCTTTCCGCAAAGTTTGTTGACTAATTTTACAGCGGATGCCATTCAGCAAATAGCGGAAGAATTAACCGGAGATATTGATTTTGCCGTCATGAATGTGGGAGGTTTGCGCTCGACACTGAATCAAGGTACCATTACCCTGGGCAATCTCTATGAAATTTATTCGTTCGACAACCGCTTGGTTGTATTGGAATTACCTGGAAAAGCCGTGAAAGAGTTTTTCGATTTCATTGCTGTACACGGCGGACAGGGTTTATCTAAAAGCATTCAGATCGTAGTAAACAAACGGGAGGTAGAATCGTTGAAAATCAATGGAAAATCCTTGGACGAAAATAAAACCTACCGGGTAGCTACCTTGGATTACCTGGCCGAAGGCAATGATGGAATGGTCGCTTTCAAGCAGGCAACAGGATTGATAGATTCGAATGAAACACTTAGGGATTTAATGATACAATATATAAAAAAATTAACCGCAAATAATCAGGAAGCCAATGCAACGATTGATGATCGGATTACAATTAAATAATCCTTCTGTCATGGCGGGCTTGACCCGCCACCCCATGATGTCCGTTAATAAGTGTTTAACGATTAGCAGGAGATGGCGGGTCAAGCCCGCCATGACAGAATTCTTGTTTTTATTCTTGTTCTTATTCTTTTTTCCCGTTAATGTACAGATTCAAGCTCAGGAAACAAAAAATCTGGTAATTCTCCACAACAACGATACGCATAGCCGCATTGAACCCATACCTGTTACGGCTCCGACTTATGCCGGCATGGGCGGAGTGGTACGCCAGGATGCTTATGTCGAAGAAGTGCGCAAGGAAAATAGCGCTGTACTGCTTTTTCATTCCGGCGATTTTGTACAGGGAACGCCTTATTTCAATCTTTTCAAAGGACAGGCGGAAATAGCTTGCATGAATTTCATGAAATACGATGCAGCCTGCTTGGGAAATCATGAGTTTGATTACGGATTAGACAATTTGGCAGACATGATTAAGGCGGCCGAATTTCCGGTGGTGGCAACCAATCTGGATTTTACCGGAACTCCCTTGGAAGGATTGACGAAAAAATACCTGATTCTTCACCGGGACGGATTAAAAATAGGAGTCATCGGCTTAACTGTATCGCCGGAAGGCTTGGTGGCAAAAGCTAATTATAAGGGAATGAATTATTTAGACCCTATCCAAACAGCAAATGAAACCGCTGCAACCCTCAAAAATGAAGGATGCGATTTAGTGGTTTGCTTGTCCCATTTGGGTTATTTTGCTGCCGAAGAAAGCGTTGGAGACATTACTTTAGCCAAAGAAAGCCGGGATATTGATTTGATACTTGGAGGGCATACGCATACTTTTTTACGGTTTGCCGACGAACGTTTAAACCTTTATGGCACGATTGTTGTTATAGATCAAGTAGGTGACAGAGGAATCTATATGGGAAGATTAGATATTGAAATGGAAAATGAAAGAATGAAAAGATGATAAGAAAGGAGCCCCGTCATTGCGAGCGAAGAGAATTAAGCCGGAAAAGCAAATTGTTTCTCAATGTTCGCAATGACGTTTCCGAAAAAGTGATTGTCTTTTTTCTTTTTCTTTTCGTTTTTTTTTCTACCAATGCTCAAAATACCCCCAACTTATATAAAAACAGCGATCAAAAAGCGATGAACCATTGGGTGGATTCGATTTTTGATACCATGACTACCGACGAAAAAATCGGACAGTTGTTTATGATTATTGCCGACCCGCGTCCGTCTTACCACAACCGGATTCTCAACAATATCCGGGATCAAAAAGTAGGCGGTATTCTTTTTTCGTCCGGAAAGTTGAGTGACGAAGCGGAAAGTATCAACTTGTATCAGAAAAACAGCCGCATTCCTTTATTTATTTCTTTCGACGGCGAATGGGGCTTGGCCATGCGCCTGAACGATACTCCCCGTTTTCCCAAGAACATGATGCTGGGCGCGATTCAGGAGAATGAATGGCTGCGACTGTACGGCGAAGAAATGGGCAGGGAATGCAGGGAATTGGGTATTCAAATCAATTTTGCTCCGGTATTGGATGTCAATGTCAATCCGAAGAATCCGGTGATTGGTACTCGTTCTTTCGGCGAAAACCAACAATTAGTGACTGAAAAAGGATTGGCTTACGCTCAGGGTTTGGAAAAAATGCAGGTGATGGCTGTCGGAAAACATTTTCCGGGTCATGGCGATACGGCGAACGATTCCCACAAAACCTTGCCGAAAATCAATCAAGACCGGTCGCGCTTGGATTCGGTCGAACTGTATCCTTTCGTACACTATATCAACGCCGGCTTTTCCGGAATTATGACCGGTCATTTGTCTATTCCGGCCTTGGATAACAAGAGTAATTTACCGGCTTCCTTATCTCCTCAGATTGTTACCAATCTATTAAGCAAAGAATTGGGTTTCACCGGATTGAAATTTACCGATGCCCTGATTATGAAAGGCGCTTCCGCCGGAACCCGCAGTGTTTGTGTGGAATCCTTGCTGGCAGGAAACGATATTTTATTGAGTCCCGAAAAACCGGCAACCGAGTTTGCGGCGGTGAAAAAAGCCATTGAAACGGGCGTACTTTCGATGGAAATGATTGAAGAGAAATGCCTAAAAATTCTCCAGTATAAATACATCACCGGATTGAACCGCTACAAACCCATTGCAACCAAAGGCTTGAGGGCACGAATCCATTCGACCTACAGCGATTGGTTGATTCGGAAATTGAATGCGGAAGCCGTTACGCTGTTGAAGAATGACCGGGAGTCGCTTCCCCTCAAACAGTTAGGGAAACGGAAAATCGCCGTTGTTTCGTTGGGAGCGGAAGAATCCAATCCCTTTCAACAAGCGATGGCTTTATACGATCAATTCGACTTTTTTCAATTAGCCACCGGAGAAACGCCCGCGCGCGTATTCGATCCATTAAAAAACTACGACGTGGTGGTTTGCGCCGTTCATTCGGAGAAAACCGTCGCTTACCCGGAACTGCAAGCCTTGGCGGCAAAAAAAGAACTGCATCTCTGTTTTTTCACTTCACCTTATAAATTGACTCAATATCCGGCTGTTTCCAACGCCCAATCGGTGGTATTGGCTTACGAAAATACGCCTTATGCCCAAAAGGCGGCAGCCGAAATTATCATGGGTGGATTGCCCGCCAAAGGAAAACTGCCGGTTAGCATTGCCGGATTGTTTGACTATGGGACCGGCTTGACGACTCAAAAAGTGCGTTTATCCTACCAGCACCCGATGGAAGCGGGGATGTCTGAAAAAACATTGAACAAAATAGAGGCGATTGTCAAGGAAGGCATGGATAAGGAAGCCTTTCCCGGTTGCCAGGTATTGGTGGCAAAAAACGGAGTGGTCGTGTATAACCAATCTTTCGGATTTTTTGATTACGCCGGAACCCATCCGGTTCAAACGACGGATATTTAC
This sequence comes from Bacteroidia bacterium, assembly GCA_026000155.1. Taxonomy (GTDB): domain Bacteria; phylum Bacteroidota; class Bacteroidia; order Bacteroidales; family Azobacteroidaceae; genus Azobacteroides. Next base: position 17,063 of record BNYG01000037.1, read on the forward strand.
GATTTGGCTTCGGTGACTAAAGTCACGGCAACGCTTCCTGCCGTAATGGAATTGTACGATGCCGGCAAATTAAAATTATCCGATCCTTTAAGTAAATATATTCCCGAACTCAGGAACACGGATAAAGCAAATATCACCATTCAGAACGCACTGTTCCATCAGACCGGTTTACAAGCTTTTTTGCCGTTTTACATGGGATTAATTGATACGGACAGTTATGCAGGCAGCTTGTCTTCCGGCAAACGGAATGTCACTTACCGGATATTGTATGATAAAAATACGTATATGCGTACCGATTTTGAATTTTTCCCGGACAAGGTTTCGCAAAAGCCTCAAAAAGGAATTCAAAAACAAGTAGCGGAAAATTTTTATATTGCGGACGATTTTAATCAAACGGTGCTGCAAACCATAGTGGAAAGCAAATTGAGAAACAACAAGAATTACCTGTACAGCGACCTCAATTTCATGTTGTTGAAAGAGGCGGTCGAAAATATTTCCGGTCAATCGCTGGATGTGTTTGTAGAAAAAACGTTTTATGCCAACTTAGGCGCTTCCACCACCACTTTTTTGCCTTTGAAAAAATTCAGCAAATACAGTATTGCTCCGACTGAGCACGACGAATTTCTGCGCAATCAAATCCTGATCGGTTATACGCATGATGAAGCCGCCGCGGTCATGGGAAACGTATCAGGGAATGCCGGTCTGTTTTCCAATGCCAATGACCTGGCGAAATTATTGCAATTATTTTTGAATGACGGAGAATACGGAGGCGAACGGTATTTTTCGCCGGCCACCGCCCGGACGTTTACCCAAACCAAAAGTCCGAACAGCCGCCGGGGATTGGGATTTGACAAACCCGACAAAATCAAAGAAACCGGCAGTACAAGCGTAAAAGCTCCGGCAAGCGCCTACGGTCATACAGGTTATACCGGCACCTGTTTTTGGGTCGATCCGGATAATCAAATCCTCTATATTTTTCTTTCCAACCGGGTGTATCCTTCCCGCACCCATACCCAACTTATGGGACTAAACATTCGCACACGCATACAAGATGTTATCTACGAGGCGCTAAACGAGAGGTAGAAAGTTTGGCATGAAGTTTGCTACAAATAAGTTGTGATATTGTTATTCTCTCAGTTAGTTTTTTAATTCGGAAACAATCAGAAGGATTTTTGTCATGGCTTGTGAAAGCAGTGCTTAAATTAATAGTTCCAGAGTGTGTATAGTGTGTTGATTCATAGGTCCTAATTGGGAGAATACAATGTCATCGCTCATGTCTAAGGCATGAGTTTTTCTGTTTTAAATTAAGTAACTGTTTAAATTTTATAAATTGATTCTGTTAAGCATGAGTTTAATCATAGCCAACAGAATCATCGTTTGACTTTCTACTACCCATCTTTGCGGGATAACCTGAAATTTAATAGCCTCCGTCTG
>BNYG01000038.1 GCA_026000155.1 Bacteroidia bacterium
GTATCCTTCATCATTCTTACATCGAATAATACATAAAGATTGATTATTGAATGTTGTTGTATAAAATGAAAATCTTAAAAGGGTATCAGCATTGATTCCTTTCAATTCTTTACGATTCATTGGAATCAATTCAGCCCGAACACCGACTATTGATATTATCTTATTCATTATTCTTCAATTTTGCACTACTTTCATTGCAAATGATAAAAATGCAAATATACTGATAATTATTTAATATACAATATAAATTACATTAAAAATATTTGTAATAAAAGGTTGCCATATTGTTTGATTATGTCAGAAAAAAGAATAACTTTGCCAATCTAAATTCACAATATAAGTATGTTTGAAGACGAAGATTACAAAGATAGAACAGATGTAAAAGACCTTCCTATCTATAAAAAAGGGCAGGAAATACGAGATGTTGTTCAAATTCTCTCAGAATTAATACCGGAAGATAATGAGCAACTTCAGTGGGTAAAATCAGAAATGTTGTATCATGCCTCTTTGCTAACCGTGAAAGTTGCGGGCGCTCATGGCGTAGATTTGTATGATTTGAAGATGGAAGCGGCAACTTTTATTCGCAAAGCAGCGTGCGATCTCAAACTGATGAACTATTCTTTGGAAGAATTTGGTTTTAAGGAAGCAGAATATTTCCAGATAGTTAGGCGTTTAATTGAAGAGTATCGTCTGTTGTTTATTGATTGGGTCGCCGGATTTGATAAGTGGAGTTACATTACCGACCGTTGGGGATTGTTCAATCCTCCCGGCGTTAGCCCTTTCGATAATGATCCGGATGAAAATATTCCTTTTACCGGTTTGTTTGATTAAGTAAAATTGGTTGTCGAATAGCTATTTTATAGCCTGTTTTTCACTATATTTGTAGCAAAATAAAACTCATTTATGATAACAGACACAAGATTTTTTACAAATGCAGATGGATTAACCCTTTTAGAGCGATTTAAATCAACCCTGAAGGATTCTAAATATTTTGACATTTTGGTTGGCTATTTTCGATTGAGTGGTTTTCATCAATTATATGATTCATTTGAGCAGATTGAAAAAACAAGAATCCTCGTAGGTCTGAATGTTGATAAAGAGACGTATGATATTCTCCTCTATAATCAAGAGAACGGATTGATTGATTTTGAATCTGATAAGAACACAAAACTTCAATATGAAGCTAATTTAATAAATGAAATCGAATCTGTTGCTGAAAATAATGAGCAAATACAATTGGGTATAAAGAAATTTATTGAATTGTTATCCTCAAAAAAAATAGAAATTAGAGCATTTCCGTCTAAAAATATTCATGCCAAAGTATATATAAACAGGTATAACGAAAATGTCAGCCATATTTCGTATGGGTCGGTGATTACAGGTTCGAGTAATTTTTCCGAATCCGGATTAATTGCACAAAGAGAATTTAATGTTGAGTTGAAAGACAAGCCGGATGTGGATTTCGCGCTAACTCAGTTTGAGTTATTGTGGAAAGAGGGTGTCGATGTCTCTCAGGATTTTGTAGATGTTATCATTAATAAGACATGGCTGAATGACAAAATAACGCCTTATGAATTGTTTCTGAAATGCGTGTATGAATATCTGGAAGAAGATATTAATCTGGAAGATAACTACGAGCCGTTTTTGCCCAAGGGTTTTATGGAATTGAGATACCAGATACAGGCTGCCACTAATGCCAAGAAAATATTAGATACCTACAACGGCGTATTTCTATCGGATGTAGTAGGTCTGGGGAAAACTTTCATTACAGCCTTATTATTACAGCAATTAGTGGGACGGATTTTGGTCGTTTGCCCACCTGTTTTGAAGGAATATTGGGAAGATTCGTTGCGTGACTTTGGCGTTCGAGGCTTTGAAGTGCAATCATTGGGAAAGTTGGAACATATTTTGAAGAAAGATGTTTCTAAATACAAATATGTAATTGTGGATGAAGCACATCGTTTCAGAAACGAAAACACGCAAGCGTATGCCAACTTATTGGATATATGCAGAGGGAAAAAGGTGATTTTAGTAACGGCAACACCGCTTAACAATACAGTAGATGATATTTTCACTCAATTAAAACTTTTCCAAATTCCAAAAGCATCGACCATTCCCGGAGTTCCTGATTTGGAAAAATTCTTCAGTAAACTCAAGCGAACGCTTAAAGATGCAAAGCCGGATAGAGAAGAATGTGATTTGGAAACAAAAGAGAACTACAAAAAAGTGATAAAAAGTGTTTCGGACGAAATTCGAGATAAAATTCTTCGGTTTGTAATGATTCGCCGGACAAGAACGGATGTAAAAACGTTCTTTCAAGATGATTTGCTGAAACAAAGCATTGTTTTTCCCGACTTGGTTGATCCGGGACGAATGGTTTACACTTTTGAAGGCGATTTAGAAAATGTGTTTAATCAAACGGTAGCCTTATTGCATCAATTTCAATATGCCCGCTATTCTCCTTTGCTTTATTATAATGGAGAACTAACGGAATTTCAAAAACAGCAACAGCGAAATTTGGGCGGTTTTATGAAAGGATTGTTAGTGAAGCGTTTGGAAAGCAGTTTTTATGCGTTTAAAATGAGTATCGATCGTTTCATTGAAATACATGAAAAATTTATTGATATGTTCGGTAAAGGGGCTGTTTATATCAGTAAAAAAGTAAATGTTTATGATTTATTGGATCAGGATGACATAGAAACCCTTGAAAAATTAGTGGAAGAAGATAGAGCAGATAAATATGAGTCTGATAATTTCACAAGTGAATATAAATCTTTGCTCACGCAAGACCTTGCAATACTGAAAGAGATTCAAACGCTTTGGCTTCCTATCCATAAAGACCCTAAGTTGGATGCGTTAATATCCAATTTAAATACAAATAAAACAATTGTAAATCGTAAAGTTGTCTTATTTACTGAATCGAAAGAAACCGGTGATTACTTATTTGAAAAGTTGTATAAGCAATTCCCCGGCAAAGTGATGTTTTATTCAAGTAAGGGTGGGCGGTTTAAAAACCTAAAAACGATCAATAATCATTTGATTTCAAGGGATATAATCAAAGTTAATTTTGACCCCAAGTTGGAGAATCGGAAAGATGACATTCAATTTCTTCTCACAACCGATGTCTTGGCGGAAGGAATAAACCTGCATCGTTCCAATGTGCTGATTAATTACGATTTACCTTGGAATCCCACCCGCGTATTGCAAAGGGTTGGGCGTGTAAATCGTTTAGGGTCTGAATTTGACAGCATACACATTTTCAACTTTTTCCCCACGACACAATCGGATATTCATTTAGGCTTGGAAGCCAATATTACCAACAAACTTCAGATGTTTCATTACATCATGGGTGAAGATGCCAAGTATCTGTCGGATGGTGAAGAAATTGGCAGTCAAGAGTTATTCCACACATTGAATAATAAGGCGACCTATACAGGTGAGGAGGAAGGAGAAAATACCGAACTCAAATACCTGACCATGATGCGGGAAATAAGAGATACCAATCCGGCATTGTTCGACAAAATTAAGAAGTTGCCGAAACAAGCAAGATCCGGAATGAAAAGTAAGAAAGAGGATAATCAAATGATTACATTTTTCCGGTTGGGAAACTTGAAAAAATTCTATCTGTATGAAGCATATAAATCGAAGGAAATCAATTTTTTCGATGCCATGAATTGGATAGAATGCAAACCGGATGCTTTGCGAATGTCTGTCCCGAATGATTATTTTGAAATGCTGAATATCAATAAAGCCCAGTTTCGGCAAGATGTGACTGAAAACAGTGATGCCCCTGCTAAAAAAGGCGGTAAATCGAATGCTGACTTTATCGAACGGATATTGAAAGACCGTTCGTTTAAAGATTATAAGAAATTTACCGAATCGGACGAAGCCTTTCTTGATAAAATTCGCGTGATGTTGGCAAGTGGCGTATTAGCCAAGAAGACTACTCAAATCATCAAAAAAGAGTTTGAAAAATTAGCTGCCAATGAAAACCGGCTCGACCCGATGAAGGTTTTGTATATTTTGCGGACGCATATCAAACAACCGGATATTGAAAGACCCTCACAATCGGCAGGCTATTTAAAAAGAGAAGTTATTTTATCTGAATATTTTTTGAAATAAAACTCAACTATGGAAACAGTAAAAATAAAACAAGAAGAAACGTTTGTATCACAACTGAAACAAATAGTTTTGTCGGCTCGCTCGCGGGCATATTCGGCAGTCAACTTTGCGCAAGTAGAAGCCAACTGGCTTATCGGGCAGCGTATTGTGGAACAGGAACAAAACGGAGAAGCCCGTGCCGAATACGGGAAATATGTTATAGATTTAGCGGCAAAAGAATTAACCTCTGAATTTGGGAAAGGATTTTCAAAAAGAAATATTGAAAATTTCAGACGTTTTTATCAGACATTCAGTAATATACCAATTGCGCAGACACTGTCTGCGCAATTGAAAAAGGAGATCGCACCAATTGCCCAGACACTGTCTGGACAATTCAATAATCCAATAGGTCAGACACTGTCTGCCCAATCTCCGAAACAACTTGCTATACTTAGTTGGTCTCATTATGAGCGTTTAATGCGTGTAGATAATCCAAAGGCAAGAGATTGGTATATGCAAGAAGCTTTCGAACAAATGTGGAGCTATCGCACACTCGACCGCAATATCAACACTCAATATTATGAAAGAATGTTGTTGTCACAAGCCGATGAATCGGTGGTACAAGAAATGAAAGAAAAGACCAAACCGTTTCAAATAGACAAATTGGCTTTTATCAAAAATCCAACCGTATTGGAATTTATGGGTTTGCCCGGCAATAGCGGATATATTGAACAAGATATTGAAAAAGCGATTATCGACAACATTCAAAAATTTCTTATGGAATTGGGAAAAGGATTTGCTTTCGTTGCGCGGCAACAATTGATTCGTACAGAAGCCGAAGATTATTATGTTGACCTCGTTTTTTATAATTACATCCTGAAATGTTTTGTACTGATTGACTTGAAAATGGGGAAAATAGTACACCAAGATGTCGGGCAAATGGATATGTACGTCCGCATGTACGATGAAATGAAGCGGGGCGATGATCATAATCCAACCATCGGGATTGTACTTTGTTCCGAAACAGACAAAGATATTGCCCGATACTCTATCTTAAAATGTAATGAACAACTTTTCGCTTCCAAATATAAATTGTTTCTTCCTACAGAAGCCGAATTAAGGGCAGAAATTGAACGGCAAAAAGAGATTCTCAATTTACAACTTGCAAAAAAACAATAATATGGACAAGAACAAAGCAATTGCGATTATAGAAGAAACATTTGATAAAGCATTTGATAAAGAAGTTTTTATCTGTTTCATTAAAAATTTGTTGAATGACATTGATACCTCAGAAAACAAGTACAGGGAGTATCGCGGAAACCTCATAAAAGAATCGTTTCGGACACATATTGCGCAATATACCCGTATCGGTAAATATATCGACCCCAATGGTGTTGCCTTGGATGTGCTTGCCATTGAAGTGCAAGATGAAAGCAAATTAGATAAGGCTCGCACGAGTTTACGTAATTTTGTGATTGACCATTTGGAGAAATTTGAAAAAGATTATGCTTTGGCTGCTTTTTATGCAAAAACGGATAAGGGGTACAATTGGCGGTTTTCTTTTATTAAATTGGAACATCAAACCACGGTAAAAGACGGTAAAATAAAACAACAAAAGGAATTTACGCCTGCTCGCCGTTATTCGTTTTTGGTGGGCGAGGACGAGAAATCGCATACAGCCAAACGACAACTGTTGCCCTTATTGCAAAATGTGTATAACAATCCTTTGATTGAAGATATTGAAAAAGCATTTAGTATAGAGGTTGTTACCGATGAATTCTTTGAACAATACAAGGGTTTGTTCTTGCGCATTTCAGAACATTTGGAAAACGATAGCCGGATAAAAAATGTATTGGAATCGGCAGGAACGGATATTCCACGATTTACCAAAAAATTATTGGGGCAAATAGTCTTTCTTTATTTCTTGCAGAAAAAAGGTTGGCTGGGTGTGCCGAAAGAAGGCAAGTGGGGGTTTGGACAGAAAGATTTTTTACAATCGCGTTTTGCTGAGGATAAAAACTATTTCAAGAATTTTTTGCAATATCTGTTTTACGAAGTGCTTGCCCGCCAACATGGAGCCGATAATTATTATGAACGATTTGATTGCCGTATCCCATTTCTAAATGGTGGATTATTTGAAGCAGACTATGATTGGGCGAAATTTTCAATTACTATTCCTAATTCTTTGTTCCGAAACGACGAAAAAATAAGCAAAACAGGCGATATGGGCACAGGCATATTGGATGTGTTTGACCGCTATAACTTTACCATTCGCGAAGACGAACCGCTTGAAAAGGAAGTTGCCATTGACCCGGAAATGTTGGGCAAGGTGTTTGAAAACATGCTTGAAATAACGGAACGAAAAAGCAAAGGCGCATTTTATACGCCGCGTGAAATTGTGCATTATATGTGTCAGGAAAGTTTGATTCATTATTTGGATAATGCCCTTAACAATACTGTATCCAAAGAAGACTTAGAAGATTTGGTGCATAATGGTATCTTTTCGCTTGAGAATGATATGCAGGTGGTTGAAAAAGGCAAAGAAACGGATACATACAGTTATAAATTACCCGAAAGTATTCGTATATAAAAATATGCGACCCAGCCATTGGATCAGGCGCTTTTCCTGTGGGATTACTTAATGAATTGGTAAATATACAATTAATACTACGCAAACATTTGTCGAATGGCTATTTGTCGCAAAAACTCAGTATTATTGGATTGCAATCGGAAGAATATAATCGACATCCTGAAAAATATACTTATCGTGCAAAACGCCATAGTATTCAAGAATCCATATATGGCGTGGATAGCGATATGAGTGCTATTGATATTGCTCGACTGCGCCTGTGGTTGTCCTTGGTCGTTGATGAAGAAGATTTTGATAACATAGAAACTTTGCCAAATTTAGATTACAAAATTGTTTGTGGTAATTCGTTGATAGGATTTCCAGAAAATTGGAATAGTCCTGCTTTTGAAAGAATTGAAAAATTGAAAGACAAATTTTTCGCCGAAACAGATGTTGAGATAAGAAAGACATATAAAATGGAAATAGATAAAGAAATTGCAGACAGACTTTCTTCATCACAACGAATATTTGGATATCAGGTTAATTTTGACTTTAAGCTTTTCTTTTCTGAGGTATGGCGAGAAAAAGAGGGATTTGATATTGTGATTGGAAATCCACCATATGTTAGGGTTCAAAATCTACCTCATAGTGAAATTGATTTTTATAAAAATCACTACGATTTTGCATGGAAAAGGATAGATATATCAATTCTATTTTTTGAAAAAGCCTTGAATATAGGGAATAAAAAAACTACTATATCATTTATATCATCTAATCAGTTTCTAACAACTGAATATGGATTAAAGGCAAGACACTACTTGTCTAAAAACCGAAATGTTTTTAAGATAGTGGATTTTGGTTCCCTACCAATATTTCAAAATGCTTTAACATATGTTGATATTTTCGTATTATCTAAACAGGCTAATGATTCCATAGAGTATTTTAAAATCAACACACTGCCTTTTAATATCTCTAATAATTTCATTAAAATTATTTCTTCCGAGTTGTCTGAAAATATTTGGATATTAGAAAGTAGTAATGAGATAGATATTTTAAATAAAATTAAAAAAGATAGCATACCTCTTTCTTCTTTTGCAAAAAGTTGGGCTGGTATTATTACAGGTTATGATGATTTGCTTTTATTTAATAATGATAAGTTACCTGATTATATCGAATCAGATCTTTTAGTTCCTGTTTTACGAGCTCAAAGTTGCGATCGCTACACTTATGCTAATGTTACTAAGTATGCGTTTTATCCATACTATTTTGAAAATAATAAAACAGAATTAATTCCACTTGATAGGATTAAAGCACAATATCCTAAAAGTTATAACTTTATCATGGAAAATGAGAATTTGTTAAAGGCAAGAAAAGATTCAAGAATAACAATGGGAGATAGGATTGGTTGGTACGGTCTCATACGTTTTGGAACAATAGACAAATTTAATGAAACTAAAATAGTGAGTCCAGGCGAGGTTAAGCGTAATAAATTTGCCATAGATAAATCCAAATCAGCATTTAGCTGTGCAAGAGTTTTTCAATTAATATTATTTCAAATTCCATCAATATATTTGAATTATTAGCATTACTAAATTCTGATATTATCGAATATTATTTACATAATAATACATCTCCCAAAGCAGGAGGATATTTTAGCTACTCAGCATCTATATTAAACCAGTTACCTTTGAAAATAAGAAATAGTTTTGTGTCTATCATTCCTGTAGTTTTGTATCTTCTTGAATTGGATAATAATAGCTCTATTTTAAGGCATTTTTTTGATAATATTTTAAATGCTGCAGTCTATGAACTCTATTTTCCAGAAGAAGTTCATGCCGCTAATAAAGGTGTAATAGAACATTTGCAAGATTTGAAGCCAATAGACGATAGTATGACCGATGACCAAAAACTGGCTATTATCAATAGTGAGTTTGAACGGCTTTATGACCCTTATCATCCGGTGCGCAATAATGTGGAAACCATTGAAAATGTGGAAGTAGTACGAATTATAAAAGAATCCTTGAAAAAATGAAAATAAAAACGATTGAAATACACAATTACAAAGCGTTTTATGGTGATAAAAACGTAATCAATGTAGATGGCAAAAATTTGTTTATCTATGGCGAAAACGGTAGTGGTAAAAGTTCTCTTTATTTTGCGTTGAAAGATTTTTTTCAATCGTCAATGGAAACGATTGATTTAGATGAAGTGGAAAATCTTTTTATTGACCCTGCCGACCAAGGCAAAGTTGCGGTTAAACTCACATTCAATCCTGATGAATCAGATGATGATGTTGACCAAACACTGGAATTGACTTCGGTATCAAGTCCTTATGGAAACATTAATATAAGAGATACAAACCAATTGCGTAGTTTCCTGAATTATAAACATTTACTTTCAATTCATAACATAAAGAAAGGCTGGGAAATCAACTTATTTGATTTATTGGTAAAAGGCGTATTGAAACACTTTCCAATAGCAGGATTAACCAAAACATTGGGCGAAACGTGGCAAGATATTGAAAAATTATTAGCAAAAGATACAGATGTAAAATATAACCTTGCCACCAAAAAGAAGGATTTGCAAAAATTATTAAATCAATTTAATGCGGCATTTAATACGCTTTTCACACCACCAACCGCCATTTTGCCCAATCCTGATTACATATTGACCAGTACCAACAAGATATTAAAAGAGTTTGATAGAGATATAAACATAGCATTGACATTCAATAAAGTGGCTTTAAACTTAAAAAAAGATCCGCTTGCTAAAACCACCTACCTCAAAAAAGTGAATATCGAGATTGAGTATGGTGGTAAAAAATTGAGAAGCCTCATTTGTTTTTGAACGAAGCCCGATTATCTGCCATTGCTATTTCCATCTATTTGGGAATGATTAAGCGGTTGCCTCAATTAAAGAAAATGAAAATCCTGTTTCTTGATGATTTGTTTATTGGGTTAGACCTCTCAAATCGTATGCCATTGATGCAGATATTGGAACGAGAGTTTGCAGATTATCAAACCATTATCTCTACTTATGATAAGCCTTGGTACGAAGTTGCATCCTTATGTATTGACACAAATAAATGGAAACGAATTGAATTTCTTGCAAGAAAAAATGAAGAAGGCTTTGAAATACCAATAATTAATTATCCTGACAAACGAACTACATTTGCAGATAATTTGATTTTTACAGCAGAAGAATTTTATAACAAAGGAGATAACAAAGCGGCAGGTGTATATTTAAGAACAGCATTTGAATATATTTTAAAACAGTATTGTTACAAAAAAATACCTATTCAGTTTAATCCAGTAGTTTCAGAAATTGATATTGAAGTTTTTTGGAATGCTGTTCAAAAATATAAAACAGAAAATCCCGGAAAATGTAAGTTGTCCACTCAAACAGTTACAGATATTAATTTGTATAGAAAATTATCATTAAATCCGTTATGTCATCACACTATTGCTAAACACGAATTTTCAGAAGAAGTAAGGAAAGCGATAGATAAGATAAAACAATTGCATACGGAATTAAAATAAATTGAATAATATGAAAAAAAGGAAACTGGTTGTCGCTTTGATTTACGATTTTGACGGAACATTATCGCCCGGCAATATGCAAGAATTTGGCTTTATTCAGGCAACAGGACTAACTAAAAAAGAATTTTGGGATAAAAATTCAGATTAATCACATGATTTATTTTGGAGATGGTGCTACCGATATTCCATGTATGAAGCTAATTAAACAACAGGGTGGTTTTTCAATTGCTGTTTACAGACCAAAGAGTAAAAAATCCGGTGCAGAGAAATTAATTGCTGAAGATAGAGTTAATTTTGTCTGTCCGGCAGATTATTCTGAAGGAAAAGAAATCTATAATGTTGTTACAACAACCCTTGATAAAATCAAATCAGATTTTGAATTTAATCATTTGCAAGAAAGCCACAAATCTAAAATATCGAAATAGGTTATGAACAACAATAAATTACAACCAACAGACAGCAGTTTTATCCTCTATCAAGACGATAAATAATCCCATTGTTGGAAAAGGCATACGAGGAAAGAATGGGTGGTAAATCACTTCGCGTTTGGTTATGGACGATTATCAATTTTTTTATTTTTGCAGCGGTAGTTATTAATCAAAAACAATGTCTTCTTGATATTTTAACGGATATTACGATAAAAGCTAATGTTTGTGGCAATTGTGTCTTTCATTATGCAAATTGTTTCGTCAATTGGAGTAACTACCTCCGAAAAAGACAGGGACTAATTGAGTCATGATCAGATTTACCACTTCCGCTTTCGCCACATCTACCAAATCCTTTACCGCTATTTTCATCTGCAAGCCTCGTTGTCCGGCACTGACGAAAATAAATTCATAAAGCAGACAGCTTTCGTGGATATAAGTCGGAAAATGCTTTTTCATTCCAATCGGAGAACAGCCACCACGGATATATCCGGTCAAGGGTAGAAGGTCTTTTTGTGGAATCAGGTCGCAGTTTTTGTTGCCGGAAACTTTGGCTGCTAATTTCAGGTCAAGTTCGTCTGCGCCCGGAATCACACAGACGAAATAACCACTTTTATCGCCTTTCAATATCAGCGTTTTAAATACTTGTTCTATCGGCTCATTCAAGGCTGCTGCCACGTGGGGCGCACTCAAATCATTCTCATCAAACTCGTAAGGAATGAGTTCGTAGGCAATTTTCGCCTGATCCAATAGTCGGGCTGCATTTGTTTTGTTTATTTTCATTCCCATATTCTTTCAGAAAATCCTCCAACACAAAGTTAGAATTCTATTTTGGATTGGCAAAATCATTTTGTATTTTTTCAAGGTAAACGCACGAAAATTAAGTGCACAATAGTTGTTTTAAATAATTCATATCATAAGCGGCTTTGAGCCTTTATTCCCGAACTATTTCATCCATATTTGCATATTTCCCGATTATCACTCCCTCTTTATCCACAAGAAAAATGGCAGGTGTGCCGATGATGCCGTAATTCTTAAAATTCTCTCCGTCAAAACCTTTGAAATCGCAATATTTGTCTGCCCACGGGAAAAGGTCGGCATTCCGGCGAAATGTGTCTTCATCTCTGTCCGCAGCGATGGAAATCACTTCGACGCCTTTTTCTTTCAGCACCGGATAATTGCCGCGCAGTTGTATCAATACGTTTTCGCAGTTGTTACAGCCCGATTCGTAAAAAATAATCAAACTGCTTACCGGACGAATATGCTTGTTTGTAAGTATCAGCATCGGAGCGGGACGGCCTCGAGAAACCAAATCCTCAACACCCAGATCTGCAAGTAGATTTTCTTTGCCGTATTTGTTGTAAAGCAAAATCAGTTTGTGCAACAATTCTTCTTTTATCTGTTTGTTGCCTGCACGGGCAAGCAGTTTGCGGCTGTCGGCAACAAGCAGCGAGTCGTTTCCGGACACCGAAGCAATGTACTTGTTGATGACATCGTTCCAAAAACCACTGTAATAGAGTTGCACAAAATCCATTTTTGTCAGTACAAAATTGCGGCATTCCATTTCTATTTCCTTTTCCGTGAGATTCAAGCGACTACCTGTATGGGTCAGGTAGTCGCTGAACTCGCGAATGCGAGCGGCATACAAAGGGCTTTGCCTTATTCCGGTTTGGATTTCGGCAAACTGCTCTTCCAAACGTTGTTTTTCAACATCAATGAAACGGTAAACCGCATCTTGCGCCCGATATTGTTGCAAAACGGACTGACAGGCAATCGCTTTGTTGATAACATTCGCTTGCTGCAAGTATTGTCCATACATAAACTCGTTTTCGGGCGTGTTGATATACACAATGTTATCATCGTTCGGATGGGCTTCGGTGCAATGGATTATGAAGTTTTTTTCTTTGTTCAATACAATTTCCAGCCCGCCGCCATCCGGCAACGACCAGCGCGCTATCCCTACAAAGTCCTTGTGAGCCAAAGGAAGGACAAAGGTCGATTTCCCGTATTTATCCAACGAACCATAGTAAACCGTATCCTGTTTGTCGCCTTTCGGCAAATAGACAACATATTTTTGCCCTGCAAAATGCGGAAAATCAAAGTTTACCGTTTGCGATTGCAAATAGCCGCAAATAACTGAAAATACAATTAAAACCGATAAATTTTTCATTCTGCGATACAACGCACAGTAAATCCGTACGACTTATTGTAGGTGCCCATTGAATTGATGTTACTGTAAGCCGTCATGACGTATCCGCGAGACTCAGCGTTGGTCGTACTACTCCAGTAAAAGCCGTGGCTGCCGCGGTTGTTCAGCAGGCCATTGTCGTTCCTGCGGTAACCGGCAGCAGGCAGAAACAGCCCGTCGCCAATCTGTACACCTGATGTCCAGTTCGTTGTGCTGTTGGCCCATGTACCTATGAACGACCATGGGTTATAGTTTGTATTGTTCACGCCTTCCCATTCCGCTCGTGTCGGCACGCGGTAACCGGCAGGACAGGGATTGGCGAGGGTCATATCCCAATCTACCCATGTGGATGGAGGGGTGCCGCCCTTGATCGACCATCCGCTTATTGCAGCGGCTGTGGCGATATTTTCAGCCGCAGTCAAAGCCACCTGTCCGGTACCCCATTTGTACATTGCGCCGTGAAGCGCTTGGGCAGGCGTAAACGGGTCGGCGCTCTCGTCCGCTCCCAGGTTGTGGCACATGAATATTTTCCATTCGGTCGCGGATATCTTTGCCCCGCAACACATACAGTCCTGTATGTTTGCCGTCAAAGCCTGCTTCACGTCTTTCGCGCCATCGTTGTAAATAATATTGATTACCACTTTAGCGGCTGAGGCTTTCGTGCGCCCCACTATCAAAGGCGTGGATGTGGATAAATTCAAGGTCGTCTTGTAATACACGGGAATCGTCACACTGCTGCCGTTGGTCAACCTGCCGGCTTGCAAGGTGCCTGAAAGCGGAGTCTGTGCGGCGTCCACGCAGCCTTCATCGTCCTGTATCACGTAGCGGACGTTTTGCACCGTTCCGCTTGCCGCAGCCTTGAAGGTATAGTTTTGAACACCCATCGTTGCAAAATGGGCTTTCATGCTTGCACGGGCGGCAAGCGAGCCGCAACTGTTGGCGTTGTCGTTGCTCTCGGCAATGTCGAAACACGACTTGCCGCTCAGTGTGCCGTTGCCGATAGCAGTAATATTGTTGGGATTGAGTGATACATTCACCGTAAAAATATCGGATTGAGCAAGAGGAGCATTTCCACACAATGCCCTGACTTCACAATAAAAGTAGTAGGTTGTTCCGGCAACTAATGCGGTTTGCCCGGTAAGCGAAGATGTGCCCGATCCCAAGTTTGCTGCGCCGGCAGTACTTTTCGACGTATTTCGATACCATATATAAGCAACCGGTTGTCCGTTTGTGTTTGCCGTAATGCTGAGCGTCGGGTTTGTGCCTGCCGGCACGGTAATCTCTTTGGAAGCGGGACTGTAAGCTACCACAGCGGGTGTAGAGCAGGGCGACGAAGCAGTAACCGTCAAGGAAGCCGGCTTGGGCATGGCATCGCCGCAGGCATTGCTTGCCGACACATTGATGACAACCGCGCCGTCCGTAGAACCAAATTTGATGGACGCCGTATTGCCGCTTGCGTATTCCACCTGAGCATCGCCGGAGGCTATCGACCACTGGTAACTGCTGTTCACGTCGTTGGTCATCGTAGCCGTGTAGGTTTCCGACGTGCCGGTATAGGGAGTTGCATTACCTGTAATAGAAAGGTTCTGCGCAAAACCTGTCGAGTTATTCACGGTAAAGGTAGCGCTCACGTCCGATATACAGCCTGCCGCATTCAAGGCATATACCGTGTAATCGCCCAAGGCGCTTACGACATGCGAATCCGTAGTTTCGCCGGGAAGCAAAACGCCGTCCTTATACCATTTGTAGGAATCGGCGCCCGCACTCACAGCCGTCAGCTGCGTGTTACTTCCGCACTGCACCGCACCTGTGTTGGACGTAACTATCGGTTTGGCAGGCGGGTTGCTTGTCGAAATGCTGAATTGGGCGTATTGCGCCTGCGTACAGGCATTTGCCTTGGAAGCTACACATTGCAAAATGGGGTAATCCTGCACGGCAATAACCGTTGTGCTGAGCGTAGCGCCTGTGCCGAGCGTAAGACCATTTTGGGCGTCGCCCGCATACCAGGTATAGGTAACACCGGCTTCCGGATTCTGCACTTCGAGCAAGAGCGAGCCGCCGGCGCAAAGATTGATGTTGTTGCCTGAAGGGGTAACGCCATTCACCTTAAAATTGAAGGGGGTAATACCGGTTTGTCCGGCGTTGGGGTCAAGCTGTACGGTTATACTGTTGGATTTTGGGCTTGAACAGGAGCCATCTTCCACTACGGCAAACCAGGTGCCGATTTCCGCATCAATGGATGAGCCGGTGAGGGCTGTTCTTACACCGTTTTTATACCAATGTATGAAGCCACTGGTAGCAAGGGAGGAAAAAAGCGGTATCGTGCTGCCTGTAGCGCAAACGTATCCGTTGTTTATACCTGCAATAACCGACACGGACGCAGGCCCGGCGCCGCTTCCGGAAAGCATGACGTTGATGCTTTTGGAGACAGGGCAACCGATTTTATCGCCATAAACAGTGTAAGTACCGCCTTGGGTGGCGATGTATTCAGTGCCGCGTCCGACTTCCCGTCCGTTGAGCGTCCAAATGAAGGTGCCTGTTGAAGGCCTGCCTTGCAGATAGAGATAGGCGGCGCCTGTTCCACAAAGGGAACTACCGTTTTCGCTCTGAATGTCGGGTACGAAAGGCGTTGTTCCGCAATCACTGTCATCGCCGTTTTGCGAAAAAAGAAATTCCTTGTATTCCTGCGTACAATTGTTGGTAATGCGCAAAATAGCGTTGCGTGATGTTGCGGCAGGGTTTTCGTCCATCGACACGCGAAATGCGCCTGTGCTTTTATTCACTACCTGCACATGTAAAAAATCGGTACCGGTCATCACCGCAAAGGTATAAGCCGGTGTTTCGGTTGTACAGTTCGGATCGTCCGAAGGTACGAAAGGCCCTCTGTCTTCTCCCTCGGACGGAAAAGGCGACCCGTTGGGAGGATTAGGGCTGAAAGTAATGTGTGCCTGCCCTTTGCAGAGCGATACCCACTTAACACTGCTCCAATATTCTACACACTCGTTAGTAGTATTGTAGATGACAAGCCCTTTGGCAAACTCGCTGGATTTGAAACCGGCATCGGTAATAGCGTCACGCTGCGGTGTCGTTAGTTGTGGAAGCCGAAATCCCATACTTCCATTACTTATTAATTCCAGGACGGAGTAACTTTGAGGTTCTTGGTGTGCACCGATAACTACCTGCGCCTGTATGGAAGCACAGGTAAACATTACAGCCACGAAAGCTGCTAATAGATTTTTTTTGAGATCCTTCATTTGAGTATAATTTTCAATTAAATATTTTTTCGATGGGCAAAAGTAGTATGTTCTCTATCGAAAAACTGTGATAATTCTGATAAATTGTTTTTTTTATATAGTGACCCATCTTGTCTCCCAAATGGTTTCTGAGACAAAATCTATCGTTATTTGACACGAATATTCAGCAAGTATCAAAAAAATATAAATATTGTCAACAATGTAATTTTTAGTACTCTTTTTTAGAGTGAAACAGGGATATTAACTCAATATATGCCATATCTATACTTGCGATTTATCTTGTCGGAATTAGAGAAAATGACTAAATTTGCATCGTGTTAAAACAAACAAAAACAGACTGTAAAATTATGGAAAACAGACTTATTACAAAAATTTTGGATAGTGTTCCTGCTCATATCAAACCGATAAACTATCTGATGGATACTTTGGACATAGGCAGAGAATCTGCTTACCGCCGGTTGAGAGGCGAAATACCGTTTACATTGAAAGAAGCCTCTCAATTATCACTTGAATTGGGATTTTCGATGGACACAGTGGTGTGTGAAAAAAGGATAAACAGAATATTCCTTGATGTGCTGACCGAACACCCGGATCTTTCAAAAAGGTTTTTAAATATGTTGCAGAAATATTGCAGTGTGGTGTCGCAAATATCAAAGGACAATCATTCCGAGATACTTTCGGTGCGAAACCGTCTGCCGCTTTCAATACTGATTCAAAACGAATATCTTTTCAAATTCTACTATTATAATTATATCTATCAAAACGGAAACCCGGATAATCGCTTGTTTGCCGATACCGTTATTCCGGAAGAAATAACTTCCTACTGCAAGGAATTTCTTTCTCACATGCCGGATATAAATACGTTCTGCTATATCATAAACAGCCGGAGTTTCTTTCTGAGCTTTTGCCGTGAAATACAGTATTGTTACAGCCGGAATCTGATTACCCTCGACGAGGTGCGCACACTGCAAAACACCTTGCACGATACGCTCAACTATATAATGAGACTGTTAGAAACAGGCGAGGACGGTACCAATAATATCTTTTTTTATCTTTCATATACAGAGGTAAGTACGAATAGCGCTTGTATATCTTTCGGCGACAATATTATTTCTCAATTCTGGATATATTACAACTATTTCATAGAAATACGCAATTCGGAAATTTGCTACATGCACCGCAACTGGTTTAATACGATGAAAAAGTCTTCCATCCTCATCACTAAATCGAATGAAATATTTCAGTCGAAGTTCCTGGGTCAGCAACGCTACCACATCGACAGTATTACAGAAGAGTTTATGTATCTGTGAGTAAGGAGGCGATAGCTACCGAACGGTACGTACGGCAGTGCGAGCGGTTTATTACCCAAAACAGTGTATTTTTTTGAGCCAAAAGAAAAAATCCTCTATAATTGTCACAAAATGCAAAAATGCCTCTGTATTAGGTGATATACAAGGTATTTATTGACGAAAAGCGTCTTCCATTGCATGGACATTCACCCTACCTTTGCAGTGCGAAAAGATAATAGAATGTTTTTAATTATTTTTTCAATTTTGGTTAATTATTTTTTTCAGGTGCTAAGAAAAATAATTAGCCAAAAATTTTGTTATTTAAAATATAATAAATATCTTTGCAAAATATTTTAAAAAACATTTTATAAAATATTTTATAATATATTTTTTGAAACTAAATAGTAATTTCTATATATATAGAAATATATAAGAATAAAACATAAAAAATTACAAAAATCGGACAAGGCAGGAGCATGTCATTTTTAAAACTTCATAAATCATTTTCATTTTTTCATTTTTTTCAAAAAAAATGGTATGATTTCCTGCTTTTCCCCGGTTTTTTTCCGTGAGAATTAACGGCTCTTCGGAGCATAAATAAATATTAATTTAATAAAATGAAATGAAAATGGAAAAAAAATTTTCTTAATGCTGACGCTCTTCGTTTGGAGTGTAGCAATGAATGCGCAGGTAAATATCGGCAGTACGGATGGTCCTCAACCCGGAGCCATTT
>BNYG01000039.1 GCA_026000155.1 Bacteroidia bacterium
TATAGTATAAACAGAGGAAAAGGCTACGCGTTAAAGATGGGAATGCAACACATCCTGTCCAAATACCCTGACGAGTCGATAGTTACGGCCGACGCGGACGGACAACATCTACCGGTGGATATTCTGAAAGTAGGCAATTGTACAGCAGAAACGAATGATTTTGTGCTGGGTGTACGGGACTTTTCAGAACCGGGAGTACCCCCTAAAAGCAAGACAGGCAACACGGTTTCCTCCTGGTTGTTTAAACTAATGACCGGTAAAACGTGCCATGATACACAAACCGGATTGCGAGGCATTCCAAGCCGGCTGATAAAAAAATGCTTGTCTATCAGTGGAGACCGGTTCGATTATGAAATGAATATGCTAATGACCCTCGCAGACAGTGAGGAAATAAAGCAGGTGAAGATTGAGACCGTCTATATAGATGAAAATAAGACAACCAGCTACAGGCCGGTTGTGGATTCATTAAGGATCGCCCGCGTGTTTTTAAAATACACCCTGTCTTCCGTCATGAGTTTTTTAATCGATTATGTATTGTTTTTAGTAATACATTTCCTGTCAAGCGGGAATATACTGCTCTCTACGATATTTGCCAGACTCTGTTCCGGAGTATTTAATTTTAATATGAACGCCAGATTTGTATTTGAAAATAAAGCGGACATCATTCATTTAATTAAATACGCGGTTTTATTTATTTGTCAAATGCTTGCAAGCTGGTTATTGGTGAGTCTTTTAGATGGTACACATCTAATACCGATAGCAATAACTAAACCGGTAGTTGACGGCATCTTATTTTTCATAAGTTTCCTGATTCAAAAGAGAGTGATATTTATTAATAAGTAAGCCTTCGTTATATTTTATATTCCCAGAATACCCCGTTGGTCGTAACGTGCAAATAATGGATGTTGAATTTATTTGAATTTTCAGCAAAACAACATAAATCGCTTGTCAGCCGGCATAATTATCTTCAACCGTTTTAAACCTTTCGCATTTTTTCTTGTCAAAAAAGCATGTTTAATTATTTTAGTTATTTCTAATTAAAAAATCATGAAAAAGTTCTTATTTACAGCAGTATTACTGCTTTCGATGGTGACCCTTACTTTTGCTCAGGGTCCGGGTGGTGGCAATCGTTTGACTCCGGAAGAATCTGCTAAACGGCAGACCGAATGGATGAAAACCGAATTAAAATTAACAGCAGACCAAGTGGTTAAGGTCGATTCTATCAATTTGGTTTTTGCCAAACGTCAAGCCGAATTGTTCCAAAAAGCCCAAAATGGTGGCGACCGTACCCAAATGAGGGAAGATTTCCAAAAATTGGCAGAAGAACAGGCAAAGGCGTTGGAACTCGTTTTGACGAAAGAACAAATGGAAGCGTACAAGAAACGATTGGAAACACAAAGAGCCAATCGGGGCAACCGGGGTGGTGGCGGAAACAGAAACTAATGTTTTTGATTTTCCGTTGTACTTATTTGTTGCCAAGAAATATTTTTTATTCCCCACAAACCGTTCTATTTTTGAAAATTTCTTTTTGGATACTTTCAAAAAATAGATTAACTTTGTACGCTTAAAGCAAAAATAAAAACAAAAGTGGCAGAGACAAAGTACATTTTCGTTACAGGCGGTGTGGTATCCTCTTTGGGAAAAGGAATTGTCGCCGCATCTTTAGGCAAATTACTGCAAGCCAGGGGTTACAAGGTGACCATTCAAAAATTTGATCCTTACATCAATATCGATCCGGGTACGCTCAATCCCTACGAGCACGGGGAATGTTATGTGACGGAGGATGGTCGTGAAACGGATTTGGATCTGGGACATTACGAACGGTTTCTGAATATCCCGACTTCCAAAGCCAACAACATCACTACCGGCCGCATCTATCAAAACGTAATCAACAAAGAGCGAAAAGGCGATTTCTTGGGCAAAACCGTGCAGGTAGTTCCGCATATTACCGATGAAATCAAACGCAATATCATGGTGCTGGGCAAAACCGGCAACTATGATTTTGTGATTACCGAAATCGGCGGGACAGTCGGCGATATCGAATCCCTACCTTATATTGAAAGTGTCCGCCAATTGCGTTGGGAACTGGGTAAAGATTGTTTATGCGTTCATTTGACGTATGTGCCCTATATTGCGGCAGCCAAGGAAGTGAAAACAAAGCCGACGCAACATTCCGTTAAATTACTTCAGGAACAGGGAGTTCAACCGAATATATTAGTGCTTCGTACCGAAAATGAACTGTCCAAGGCGATTTGCCGGAAAGTAGCCCTTTTCTGCAATGTGGATGAAGATGCTGTCATTCAATCGTATGATGTTCCCAGCATTTATGAAGTTCCGGTGGTGTTGGCAAACCAGGGAATGGATACCATTGTGCTGCAAAAAATGGGAATGCCGACGAACAAAAAGTTGGATTTGACTCTATGGAAAAAATTCCTTGAAAATATGAAAACCGCCGAAAAAACCGTGAAAATCGGATTGGTCGGCAAATACGTTGAATTGCCGGATGCTTATAAATCCATCAGCGAATCCCTGTTGCAGGCAGCGACTTACCACAAGCGTAAATTGGATTTGCGGTTGATTCATTCCGAAAAAATAAATGAAAAGAATGTAGCGGAACAATTGGGCGATTTAGACGGTGTCTTGATTGCGCCGGGTTTCGGACAACGAGGCATTGAAGGAAAATTTATCGCTTTGAAATATGCACGAGAAAATAATAAACCGACTTTCGGCGTTTGTTTGGGAATGCAGTGCATGGTCATCGAGTTTGCCCGGAATGTACTGGGATTGACCGATGCCAATTCAACCGAAATGGATGCGAGCGCCTCTCATAAGGTCATCGACCTGATGGAAGAACAAAAGAACCTGACCATGATGGGCGGATCCATGCGCTTGGGCGCCTACGATTGCCGCCTGGAAAAAGGTTCGAAAGCGCACGAAGCCTATAAAAGCGATTTAGTCAGGGAACGTCACCGCCACCGTTACGAGTTTAACAACGAATATAAACCGGCATTTGAAGCAAAGGGTATGAAATGTACCGGAACCAATCCCGATACCGGTTTGGTCGAAGTGGTGGAAATCCCGGAACTGAAATGGTATTTGGGCACCCAGTTCCATCCGGAATACAACAGCACAGTGGCAAAGCCCAACCCTTTATTTATGAGTTTTATTGAAGCAGCTATAACGAAATAATATGGATAAGAACACAGTCATTGCTCTTTTATTGTGCTTTGCGGTTGTAGTAGGATTTTCTTATTTGAACCGTCCCAGCCAAGAACAGATAGAAGCACAAAGAAGATACAACGATTCTATCGCTTTAGTACAGCAACAACAACGAATAGAAGAAGTTGCCAATGTGAATACAGTAAATAATCCGGCGGATCTTCTTGCCAATGAAGAACTTCCCGATTCCGCACGGCAAGCCCGTTTGCAGGATATGTACGGAAGTTTTGGCGTTTCGTCTCAAGGAACGGAAGAATTCGTGACCTTGGAAAACGCCCTGATGGAAATCAAGTTGAGCACCCGCGGCGGACGTGTCTATTCGGTTCGATTGAAAGAATATACCAATTTTGAGAATGAACCTTTGTATTTGTTTGAAGGGGATGAATCCAACTTCGAAATGACATTCATTACTTCCAACAATCGCGTATTGAGTACCAAAGACTTTTATTTTGAAGTCATTCCCGGTTCGGATTTACAAACTACCTTGCGTTTGAATGCCGGCGAAAACAAATCCATTGATTTTGTTTATACTTTGCATCCGGACGATTATATGGTTGGTTTTGATATTGTTTCCAATAATCTTCAAACCGAACTTTCTCCTGCCATGCGCAGTTTGGATATCCAGTGGATGCAAAAAATCCGCCAACAAGAAAAAGGGCGGAGTTTTGAAGCCCGCTATGCGCGATTGTCGTACAAATACTTATCGGACGATGTGGAGCAGTTGCGGGAAAGCAAAGACGATCTGAAAGATATTTCCAACAAATTGAAATGGATCGGCTACAAAGACCAGTTTTTCTCGTCCGTATTGATTGCCGGCGATAATTTTGAAACCGCCCGCTTGGATTCCCGGCATATCGAGTCCGGGAAATACCTGAAAGAATACAACGCTTCTACCGGTGTTCCTTATAATATTGCTAATGCCGAAGCTGTTAAATTTAATTTTTATTTCGGCCCGAATGATTATTTGTTGCTGAAGCAATATGACAAGACCAAATTTACAGGACAAAATTTAGAACTGGAAAAATTGGTGTCGCTGGGCTATTGGATTTTGCGTCCGGTAAATAAATATGTCATTATTCCTATCTTCGACTGGCTGATCAGCTGGTGCGGAAGTTTGGGATTAGCTATTTTCCTTTTGACGGTGATCATTAAAATGGCTTTATTCCCGTTAACGTACCGGTCCTTTATGTCGTCGGCCAAAATGCGTGTGCTTAAACCGCAAATCGAAGTCATAACCGCCAAATATCCGGGACAGGATAATGCCTTAACGCGCCAACAAAAAACGATGGAGTTGTATAAACAGGTAGGAGTGAACCCCATGGCGGGCTGTGTGCCTATGCTGTTGCAGTTTCCGTTCTTGGCCGCCCTCTTTTTCCTCTTTCCGGCAGCGATCGAATTGAGGCATCAAGGTTTCTTGTGGGCAAGTGATTTATCCACTTATGATTCATTGATTCATTGGAACACCTATATTCCTTTGGTTTCCAAATTTTTGGGCAATCATATCAGTGTGTTCTGTTTACTCATGTCGGTGGTGCAGATTGTAAACACCAAATTCACTATGGACCAACAGAATACCGGACAGGAACAAATGCCGGGCATGAAACTGATGATGTATTTTATGCCGGTGATGATGTTCTTCTGGTTCAATTCGTATGCAGCCGGTTTGAACTATTATTACCTGATTTCCACCCTGATAACGATTATTCAAACCTATTCTTTCCGGTTTCTCTTAAACGAAGATAAGTTGCTTGCCAAATTGGAAGCCAATAAAAGCAAAGCAAAACCCGCCAAGAAAAAATCCGGATTTATGGCGCGTCTGGAAGAAGCGCAAAGGCAACAACAAGCGATGTTGAAGGAACGCCAGAAACAACAGAATAAGCGTAAATAATATTAGGTATTATTCTTCGAATAATTCCTGAAGATCAATTTCAAGTCCCTTGAGCGTAGCGACAGGGACTTTTCTTATCTCGGAGTATTCGTAAGTAGTTCCATCATTATATTTGCCGTCCGCATGTAATAGAAAGACAATCACACTTTTGTCTTTCGGTAAAACCACCCAATATTCTTTTACACCGGCTTCTTCATAGAGGTGGAGTTTTTTATTCAGATCTCGGACTGCCGTAGAGGGAGATTGCACTTCCACCACCAAGTCCGGCGCTCCGAGACAACCCTTTTCATCCACTTTGCTGGGGTCACAAATAACGCAAATATCCGGTTGAACTACCGTGTAAATTTTATCATCGGCGGTTTCGCCGTTTTTTGGTAAACGGACATCGAAAGGCGCATGAAAAGTTTTACATTTACCTTTTCTCCGCGTAACATACGTCCATAATTTTACGAATAGAGCACCGTTGATTAGAGCATGCCGGCTGGTGGGCGCTCCAAACATTTCATAAATAATCCCATTGTATAACTCACACCGGATGTCATCTACCCACGATAAATAATCGGCGTAAGTGTAACGTTTAGACCGGTTTAATCCATAGACTGCCGCCGGTTCTTCTACCCGTAATTCTTCTTGTTTTTTATCCTCTTCTTCAACAGGATAAGGTTTACTTTTCTTTGCCATAGTTTAATTATTTTATAACACAAGATACTTCTTTGAAGGCATATTGCCGTTCTTCTCCTCTATCCGTTGTTAAATGGAGGATTCCGTCCTCGGCGATTGATTTTATTTGTGCATTAAACAGTCCGTTCTTGTCTTCGTAACAGTGAAAGCCTGATTTGCGGAAAAGAACATCCTGATAAGCTTGGGCAATTTTTTCGTTTTGACCGGCTTTCAACTTTTTATACCAGTGCATAATCCGTTTGAGCATTTTTTCCAACAGCACCGTCAAATTTATCTCCTTGCTCAGGATTTGTTTCAGGGAAACCGGATTGGGCAGGGCGTCGGTAAAAACTTCCTGATTGACATTCAACCCGATACCGATAACGGATTGAGCGATGTTCTGACCGGTTACTTCATTTTCAATCAGGATGCCGACTATTTTCCGATTTTCGAAATAAATGTCATTCGGCCATTTGACGGTCACATTTTGGATGTAGCTGTCTAATGTTTCCTTCACTCCTAAAGCAATCACTTCCGAAAGCAAAAAAGATTGTTTTGCCGGCAAAAAACTGGGATACAAAAGAATGCTGCAAGTGATGTTCTTACCCGCTTCCGATTCCCATTGATTGCCTCGTTGTCCGCGCCCTGCCGTTTGAGCTTCAGCCAAAACAACCGTTCCTTCCTCTAAAATTTGTTTTTCTGCCAATTCTCTCAATAAAAGATTGGTTGAATGCGTCGTTTTAATTTTGATAATATTCATCTCGTATGCGTTTAGGGAGTTTTTTTATGACCTCATCGATGGAATGCCGGATCCAAAATATTACTTCTTCTTCGTTCATGTCCCGGTTGAGGTAGATTGTATTCCAGTATTTTTTATGAAAATGCCAAGCCGGTTCAACGCAGGAGTAGCTCTCGCGCAGTTCAATCGCTTTTTCCGGATCACATTTAAGTGCGATCTGTAAATCCGGATTATCCAAGGGAATAAGTGCAAACATTTTGTTTTCCACTTTCAAAACCAAGGAAACTTCGTCAAAAGGGAACGATTCGGTCGTTCCTTTCAGCGACATGCAATACTCATGTAGTTCTTCAATATTCATCCTTATCTTCGATATGTATTTACCGGCGGATAAAACGCATCTTCAATATGTTCTATCGTGAAATCCGGTTGCTTTCCTATCACTGCAATAATATCAAAACGCACAGGCAAGTCGATATTGAAATACTTGATGTAATAATCCGTTGCGGAAATGATCCGCCGGATTTTGGTGTTGTTGACGGCATCTTCGGGCAATTCCCAATCTCCACTGCGGGTTTTTACTTCCACAATGACCAATTCGTCATCCGTTTGAGCAATAATGTCCAATTCCAAATGTCCTCTGTGCCAATTGATATGGCGAATTTGGTACCCCTTTGCTTCCAAGTATTCAATGGCGGCAGTTTCACCTGCTTTCCCTAATTCATTATGCTGGGCCATGGCTATGTTAAATTTTTGTACAAAGTTAGCATAAAATCTAGATATTCCCCACCAACGAATAAAAATAGGCTTGACTATTGGCCTGGCCAATCCGTCCAACCGTTTAGTTTTCTTATATTTGCAGTTGAAAGATCAACAAATAAGGAAATGAAGACATCAGGATTAGACGTGCCCAAAGATAGTATATTTTGTGCGATTTACGATGGGAAAAGTTCTTCAGGGGTAAAAGAATTTACAACGACGACTGTTTCTATTCGTTCTCTTGGCGACTATTTGAGATCGGAAAAGGTGCAAAGGGTTGCTATGGAAAGCACCTCTACCTATTGGGTTCCCATCAGAGATATTCTGTATGAAATGGAGTTTGAATTGAAGTTATCCGCTTCATATCAAGCAGCAGCCGGGCAGAAAGATCGATTCCAAAGACGCTCAATGGATAATATTGATAACCTGACAACGCTACCGGGCGTGAGCCTGATATCGGCTATGATAATCGTATCCGAAACGGGAGGCGATATGAGTGTCTTTGAAAACAGTGGGAAATTTACCGGCTGGACGGGAGTGCGTCCGAGAAACGATGAATCAGCCGGCAAATTTAAGAGTACCGCCACTACCAAAGGCAATAAACATCTCCGTGCTATTATCGTTCAGGTTGCTAGGGCTGCTTCACGCTCAAAGAGAAGTTATTTTATGGACAAGTTTCAGAAACTTGCCATGAGAAAACCAAGAAAAAAGGGATTGGTAGCCATTGGAAGAAAAATGTTAGTGATAATATGGCATATTTTAAGTGAAAAAACGCAGTATGATCCGCATCCTGTTCATATTTACGACCCTGTGAAAGTGGAACACAAAATCAAATATCACGAACGAGAAATTGAACGAGCAAAGAAACTAATTGCCTAAAATCGAAATTATTAGCGTAAAGGTCGGGTATATTTGTGGTGGCAATTTGTTTTGAGCAATCAAACAAAGACCCCGTTTGCAAAGTGACCAATGTTACTTGCCCGATTGGGCATGAGCACACAAACATGAGTTAATGTTTTTCTTCTCTATGGAAAAACCAAACTCGAAGGGGAAAATCGCAACTCAAGGCGAAACGGAGGTATCGCGCTCTTTGAAAGAATTTATAGGGGAAATATACACTTTTTCTGACATAAAACAAAATTCTATACATTTTTATCCACGAATAATTAGTTATTTATTACACTTTTATCCACATAAATTTGTTGTAAATGTACATTTTTTCCCTAAAAAATAACTGTTAAATAAGGTGTCAAAAAAAATTTCTTAAAAAATATCAATTTTTCTATTAAGTATTTATGTTGTTTCAAAAAAAAATACTAACTTTGCGACCCATTTCATGCACATTTGGGAAAAAATGTGGATGAAACGGACTGAGAGTTTGTTAAATATTGTCCGGAAAGTCCGGATCAATTTAATTTTTAATCATTTATGACAGATCCAATTGCAGATTATTTGACGAGATTGCGGAATGCCATCAAAGCTAAACACAGAGTGGTGGAGATTCCTGCGTCAAATTTAAAGAAAGAGATCACTAAGATCCTTTTCGACAAAGGCTACATCTTGAATTACAAGTTTGTAGAGGAGGGTCCTCAAGGTACGATCAAAATTGCCTTGAAGTACGACCCCGTAAATAAAGTAAACGCAATAAAAGTCCTGAAGCGGGTTTCCACTCCGGGTTTGCGTCAATACACCGGCTACAAAGAGATGCCCCGTGTATTAAATGGCTTGGGAATTGCCGTACTGAGTACTTCCAAAGGAGTGATGACAGACAAAGAAGCCCGCGATCAGAAGATTGGCGGGGAAGTTTTATGTTATGTTTATTAATTAAGGAGGAAAAAGTATGTCAAGAATAGGAAAACTACCCATTACAATCCCCGCAGGAGTAACCATAACCCAAAAAGACAATGTGGTTACGGTGAAAGGTCCCAAAGGAGAATTATCTCAGGATGTCAATCCGGCTATCCAAATTGAAGTAAATGATAATGTATTGACGGTGTCCCGGCCCGATGACGAAAGACAAAACCGCGCTTTTCACGGCTTGTACCGTTCGTTGCTCAATAACATGGTTATTGGCGTATCGGAAGGTTACCGGAAAGAACTGGAATTAGTCGGAGTCGGTTACCGTGTTACCAATACCGGAAACGTGTTGGACTTTGCATTAGGTTATACACACAATATCTATTTGCAACTGCCTAAAGAAATTAAAGTTGAAACCAAAGCGGAACGGAATAAAAACCCGTTGGTTATTTTGGAATCAGTTGACAAACAACTCATCGGACAAGTTTGTGCGAAAATCCGTTCATTCCGTAAAGTAGAACCTTACAAAGGTAAAGGTATTCGTTTTGTCGGTGAAGTGGTTCGCAGGAAATCCGGAAAGTCAGCAAGTAAATAATTAAGGAAATTATCATGACAACAAAGGAATTAAGAAGAATCAAAATAAAACAAGGGGTGCGCAAGCATGTTTCAGGAACTGCTGCCCGTCCCCGCTTGAGTGTATTCAGAAGCAACAAGCAAATTTATGCCCAGGTTATTGATGACCTGACCGGCAAAACATTGGCTGCGGCTTCTTCTCTTGGAATAGCTGAAAAAGCGCCTAAAAAGGAAATTGCTTCGAAAGTAGGCGAGCAGATTGCTCAAAAATCGAAAGAAGCAGGTATCGAAACGGTGGTTTTTGACCGGAACGGTTATTTATACCATGGCAGAGTAAAGGAATTAGCAGAAGCTGCTCGTAAAGGTGGACTTAAATTTTAATAAGAAATGGCAGTAAATAATAAAGTAAAGTCAACAAACGACTTGGAATTAAAAGACCGCTTAGTTGCTATCAACCGTGTAACTAAAGTTACTAAAGGGGGTCGTACCTTCAGTTTCGCAGCTATCGTTGTAGTTGGAAACGAAGACGGTATTGTCGGTTGGGGTTTAGGAAAAGCCGGTGAAGTCACAGCAGCAATTGCTAAAGGCGTAGAAGCAGCCAAAAAGAACTTGATCAAAGTTCCAATCTATAAAGGAACCATTCCTCACGAACAATTAGCTAAGTTTGGTGGTGCGCAAGTGTTCATCAAACCGGCGACTCATGGTACCGGAGTAAAAGCCGGAGGCGCTATGCGTGCGGTATTGGAAAGTGTTGGGATAACCGACGTGTTGGCAAAATCCAAAGGATCTTCCAATCCTCACAACTTGGTAAAAGCGACTATCGCTGCCTTGGGTGAATTAAGGGATCCGGCTATGGTAGCCCAAAACAGAGGTATATCGGTAGAAAAAGTGTTTAAAGGATAATAGGAGGAAAAGATATGGCAACGATAAAAATTAAACAAGTAAGAAGCCGCATCGGCTGTCCGAAAACGCAAAGAAGAACGTTAGACGCTTTGGGTTTGAGAAAAACCGGTCGCGTAGTTGAACACGAAGATAATCCTGCTATTTTGGGAATGGTTGAGAAAGTTAAACATTTAGTATCAGTAGAAAAATAAAATATGAATTTATCAAATTTAAAACCTGCTGAAGGTTCGACAAAAACCCGTAAAAGAATTGGCCGTGGAACGGGTTCGGGTTTGGGAGGAACTTCCACGAGAGGTCATAAAGGTCAAAAATCAAGATCAGGTTATTCCAAGAAAATCGGTTTTGAAGGGGGGCAGATGCCTATTCAAAGACGCTTGCCGAAATTCGGTTTCAAGAATATCAATCGTATTGAATATAAGGCAATTAACTTAGATACACTGCAAGCTTTGGCAGAAGCGCAACAATTGACAAAGATTGGTGTCGAAGAGTTAAAAAATGCCGGATTTGTTTCTTCTAAACAATTGGTGAAAATCCTTGCTAAAGGAACCCTTACTTCTGCGTTGGAAATTACAGCGAATGCTTTTTCCAAAACCGCCGAAGAAGCGATTACGAAAGCAGGAGGAACAGCAGTAAAACTCTAATCGGATGAGAGCAATTGATACAATAAAAAACATTTGGAAGATAGAAGATTTGAAAAATCGAATCATTCTAACGCTCCTTTTAATAGTTGTTTACCGCTTTCTATCCGTGATTACGCTTCCAGGCATTGACCCGTCTTCATTAGGCGCTTTGCAAGCTCAGACCCAAGGCGGTTTGATGAGTTTGCTGGATATGTTTTCAGGCGGCGCTTTTTCCAATGCTTCTATTGTAGCCTTGGGAATTATGCCGTATATCTCGGCGTCTATCGTAATCCAGTTGTTAGCCATTGCGGTTCCGTATTTCCAAAAATTACAACGCGAAGGTGAAAGCGGAAGAAGAAAAATCAATCAATATACACGTTATTTGACAGTAGCTATTTTGCTGCTTCAGGCGCCTACCTATTTGGTTAACCTGAGTGTACAGATGCGACAAGTGGGCGCAGCGCTTCCGAGTGGAGCGTGGTTCACTATTTCTTCTACCATCATATTGGCTGCAGGTTCCATGTTTGTGTTGTGGTTAGGTGAAAAAATTACCGATAAAGGGGTTGGAAACGGTATTTCGTTCATTATCATGGTTGGTATTATCGCCCGTTTGCCGCAAGCACTGTCACAGGAATTTATTTCCCGGGTCAGTGAAGCGTCCGGTGGATTGATCATGTTGTTGCTTGAAATTGTCGCTCTGTTGGCTGTGATTGCCGGCGCCATTCTTTTGGTACAAGGAACACGGAGAATTCCGGTTCAATATGCCAAACAAATGGTGGGTAATAAACAGTACGGCGGCGCCCGGCAATATATCCCTTTGAAAGTGAATGCGGCTAACGTAATGCCGATTATCTTTGCACAGGCCATTATGTTTATTCCGGTTTCTTTATTGGGCTTCGGTTCCAATACGGAGAGTTGGGCATACAAAGTATTTTCACCGCTGATCGACATCAACGGATTTTGGTATAATTTCATTGATGTAGTATTAATCATTATGTTTACCTATTTCTATACGGCTATTACCATCAATCCCAAGCAAATGGCAGAAGATTTGAAACGTAATAACGGATTTATACCGGGTATCAAACCGGGAAAGAAAACGGCTGAATATATTGACGAAATTATGTCGAGAATTACCCTTCCGGGATCCTTGTTTCTTGCTTTTGTGGCGATTATGCCGGCTTTTGCAAAAATGTTCGGAATACAGCAAGCCTTTGCTTCTTTCTTTGGAGGAACCTCCTTGTTGATTCTGGTGGGTGTGGTGTTGGATACTTTGCAACAAATAGAAAGTCATCTGTTGATGCGTCATTATGACGGCTTGCTGAAGTCAGGAAGAATTAAAGGCCGTTCGGGTCAGATGTATTGATGATTTATTTAAAGACAGACGAAGAAATTGAGTTGATGCGGGTAGCAAACCATTTGGTGGGAGCTACATTGGCTGAAGTGGCAAAACACATAGCGCCGGGAGTTACCACGTATCAATTAGATAAAATAGCAGATGAATTTATCCATGATCAAGGAGCAATTCCCTTGTTCAAAGGATATAACGGATTTCCCAATGCGCTCTGTATTTCAGTGAATGAAAATGTAGTTCACGGTATTCCGGGAGCTTACCAACTGAAAGAAGGAGACATTGTTTCTGTCGATTGCGGAGCGAAAATTAACGGCTATTGCGGCGATTCCGCTTACACCTTTGAAGTAGGCGAAGTGGATCCGGCAGTAAAGAAATTGTTGCAAACAACAAAAGAATCTTTATACGTTGGAATCAGCCATGCAGTCGAAGGAAAAAGGATAGGTGATATCGGCAACGCGATTCAACATTACTGTGAAGACAGAGGTTATGGTGTTGTCAGGGAATTGGTAGGGCACGGAATCGGAAAAGAGATGCACGAAGCGCCCGAAGTACCCAATTATGGGAAAAAAGGTTACGGAGCGCTCTTGAAAAGCGGAATGTGTATTGCCATAGAACCGATGATCAACATGGGAAAAAAGAATGTCAGATTTGACAAGAAGGATGGTTGGACGGTTAGCACCGCAGATCGTAAACCGTCAGCTCATTTTGAACATACCGTAGCCATCCGGCCGGGGAAAGCAGATATTTTATCAACGTTTGAGTTAATAGATCAGGTTTTACAAAATAAATAATTTATGGCTAAACAGTCAGCAATAGAGCAAGATGGGACCATTATCGAAGCATTGTCCAATGCAATGTTTCGGGTTGAATTGGAAAACGGACATGAAATTACCGCCCATATTTCGGGGAAGATGCGGATGCATTACATCAAAATCCTTCCCGGAGACAAGGTGAAAGTGGAAATGTCGCCGTACGATTTATCCAAAGGCCGTATTTCATTTAGATACAAATAAAAAAAGAAAAAATATGAAAGTAAGAGCTTCAATCAAAAAACGTGGCGCCGATTCTAAGATCGTTCGTAGAAAAGGGCGTTTGTATGTGATCGATAAGAAAAATCCTAAATTTAAACAACGTCAAGGATAATTTTATTATTTTTGCTAAATTTTTTAATTAAATGGCGATAAGAATAGTAGGGGTAGATTTACCACAGAATAAAAGGGGCGAAATAGCGTTGACGTACATTTATGGTATTGGTCGCAGTTCCGCCAACAAAATCCTGACGGAAGCAGGTATTGATAAAGACATTAAAGTAAAAGATTGGACGGATGATCAAGCAGCAGCAGTGCGCGAAGTCATCGGTCATAGTTTCAAAGTGGAAGGGGATCTTCGTTCTGAGGTTCAGTTGAATATCAAACGTTTGATGGATATCGGATGCTACCGCGGCGTGCGTCACCGTATCGGACTCCCCGTAAGAGGGCAAAGTACTAAAAACAATGCCCGTACCCGCAAGGGAAGAAAGAAAACAGTCGCTAACAAGAAAAAAGCAACAAAGTAATTTAAAGTAAATTATGGCAAAAAAAACAGTCGCAGCTAAGAAAAGGGTAGTGAAAGTTGACGCCAATGGTCAATTGCATGTACACTCTTCATTTAACAACATCATCATTACGATTGCGAATAGCGAAGGACAAGTCATTTCCTGGTCGTCCGCAGGTAAGATGGGCTTTAGAAGTTCTAAAAAGAACACTCCTTATGCAGCTCAGATGGCAGCACAAGATTGTGCTAAAATCGCCTATGACCTGGGCTTGCGGAAAGTAAAAGCGTATGTGAAAGGTCCGGGAAACGGTCGTGAATCGGCTATCCGTACAGTACACGGTGCAGGTATCGAAGTAACGGAAATTATTGACGTTACACCACTTCCACATAATGGTTGTCGTCCTCCAAAGAGAAGAAGAGTTTAATTAATTAACAATGGACAATGGACAATTGACAGTTACTAATTATCAATTGTCAATTATCAATTATCAATTTAAATAATATGGCAAGATATACTGGACCAAAAACAAGAATTGCGCGTAAATTCGGTGAAGCTATCTTCGGACCGGATAAGGTTCTCAGCAAAAAAAATTATCCTCCGGGACAACACGGTAACGGACGGAAGAAAAAAACGTCTGAGTACGGTATTCAGTTACGCGAAAAACAAAAAGCAAAATATACTTACGGTGTGTTGGAAAAACAATTCCGTAACTTGTTTGAAAAAGCTTCCCGTTCGAAAGGTATTACCGGTGAGGTGCTTCTCCAATTATTGGAATCCCGCTTAGATAATATCGTTTATCGTATGGGTTTGGCAAAAACACGGGCAGGCGCTCGTCAGTTAGTTTCCCACCGCCACATTGTGGTAGATGGCAAAGTAGTGAATATTCCTTCTTATGCGGTAAAACCGGGACAAATAGTGGGTGTACGCGAAAAAGCGAAATCATTGGAAGTGATTTTAGATAGCGTTGCAGGCGTTAACCACAGCAAATATCCCTGGATTGAATACGATCAATCTTCGTTAAGTGCGAAGTATTTGCATATTCCGGAAAGAACCGATATTCCCGAAAATATAAAAGAACAATTAATCGTAGAATTATATTCTAAATAACAAGTTCATTATGGCGATATTAGCATTTCAAAAACCCGACAAAGTATTAATGTTGGAAGCGGACAACAAGTACGGAAAATTTGAATTCCGTCCGTTGGAACCCGGCTATGGAATTACCATCGGTAATTCTCTTCGCCGTATTCTCTTGTCTTCTTTGGAAGGTTATGCCATCACTTCTATTAAAATTGATGGCGTAAATAATGAATTTTCTACTGTGCCGGGAGTTTTGGAAGATGTAACAAACATTATCCTGAAACTGAAACAGGTAAGATTCAAACAAACGGTTAAAGACATTGAGAATGAAAAAGTGACTATTAATATTTCCGGAGTAGAAGAATTCAAAGCCGGTGATATTGATAAACAATTGGCAGGTTTCGATATATTGAACCCTACTTTTGTTATTTGTCATTTAGATAAAAGTGCCAATCTTCGAATCGAATTGACCATCGGTAAAGGCCGTGGCTATGTTCCGGCTGAAGAAAACCGGACGGAAAACGATGAGATCAATCAAATAGCGATTGATTCAATCTTTACTCCGATTGTGAACGTGAAATATGTGATCGAACCTTTCCGGGTGGAACAGAAGACGGACTACGAAAAGTTGACCATTGAAATTTCAACCGACGGTTCGGTGCATCCGAAAGAAGCTTTGAAAGAATCGGCCCGAATTTTGATTCATCACTTCATGTTATTCTCTGATGAGAAAATTCATTTGGAACCGACAAGTACCGAATCCAATGACGAATTTGACGAAGAAGTTCTGCACATGCGTCAATTGTTGAAATCGAGATTAGCCGACATGGATCTTTCTGTTCGCGCACTCAACTGCTTGAAAGCGGCGGATGTAGAAACATTAGGAGAATTGGTACGGTACCAAAAGAATGACTTGTTGAAGTTCCGTAACTTCGGTAAAAAATCATTGACTGAATTGGATGAATTATTAGACAAGTTGAATCTGAACTTCGGTATGGATATCACAAAGTATAAATTAGATAAAGATTAATTAAGATGAGACATAATAATAAAATCAATCATTTAGGTCGTACCTATTCTCACAGGGCAGCTTTACTATCCAATATGGCTGTTTCTTTGATTATGCACAAAAGAATATTCACGACTTTGGCAAAAGCGAAAGAACTTCGCCAATATGTAGAACCGCTTCTCACGAAGGCAAAAAGCGATACCACTCATTCCAGACGTCTTGTGTTCCAACAATTGCAGGATAAATATGCTGTAACGGAATTGTTTCAAGAAGTTTCACAAAAAATTGCCGATCGTCCGGGTGGATACACGCGTATCATCAAAACCGGTAACCGCTTGGGTGATAACGCTTCCATGTGTTTTATCGAATTGGTCGATTACAACGAATTGATGTTGAAAACGACTAAGAAAGACGCTGGAAAAACCCGCCGTTCAAGAAGAGGTTCGGGCAAATCAACCGCTACGGCTGATGTTGCTGCTCCTGCTCCAAAGGCTCCTAAAGCTGCTGAAGTAGTAAAAGAAGAAGCTCCGGTAGTGGAAGAAGCAGTTGTTGAAGCACCTGTAGAAGAAGTAGTTGCGCCGGTAGAGGACGTAGTTGCTGCTGTAGAAGAAGTAACACCTGAAGAAGAAACTCCGAAAGCCGAATAAATTTCGCTTTTATAAGTTACATAATAAAGGAAGAGTTTGCTAATTGTGAGATTTGCAGACTCTTTTTTCATGGCTTGGGATATGTTTTTTGAAAAAATCCAATAAATATTTTGTCAATTCAAATAATAGTTGTATCTTTGCATTGTGAGTACCCGCCGAGCCTCTTTACAATGCTTAAATTAGGCGGGTCGTTTTATTTTATTACTTTTACTTTATGAAAATCAATTATTCCAAAACTTGTACTTTGCCACAAGATTTGATTCCATTATTGAAAAAGCGAGGATTATCTATTTCTGATGAACAAAAGGCCATCAGTTATCTGACTAATATCGGATATTTCCGGTTCAGTGCTTATTTATACCCTTTATTGAAAAACCCGAAAGAAGACCATCTTTATAAAAACGGCGCAAATTTCAACATGGCGCTTGATATGTATCGATTCGACCGTAAGTTGCGTATTCTTCTTTTTAATGAAATCGAGAAAATAGAAGTGGCTATCCGTAGCACAATGAACAATTTGATTAGTGATGCTTTGGGCGATGTATTCTGGATGACTGATGCAAGGAATTTCTTCAGTTCCACCTTTTTTACTAAACGATTATCCCTTATTCACTCGGAAATAGAAAAATCAAATGAAGATTTTATTGTTCATTTCAAAAATAGTTATACCAATCCGTATCCTCCCTCCTGGATGATTGCTGAAGTTGTGTCTTTTGGAGTTCTGTGTAAAACATTTAATGATTTGAGATATAAATCTATACAAAAGAAAGTTGCTGATTATTTTGCACTCCCACTACCAGTTTTTTCTTCATGGATAGTATCGCTGTTAAGTTTGAGAAATTTATGCGGACACCATAATCGCACATGGAATAAAGAAATCCCGATGATTTCGCACAACCTCAATAATCCGAGGTATCCGTGGATAAATCCTGCCGTAACCGATATGAAACGTGTTTATTTCCGTATCTGCATTATTAAATATATGCTTTTTAGGGATAATGGACAAAAGTGATGCTAAAATCAGTTGTAACTGACTGATTTTCATAATTTTGCGAGCAAAAAGAATTATGAATAAAAAAAATGCATTTATTGCGGAGGCAAAATCACTAAAAAAAACG
>BNYG01000040.1 GCA_026000155.1 Bacteroidia bacterium
AACAAAGAAAGTGGTGGAGGAAGCCGTAATCGTTGAGACCAAGGAAGTTTCCCGAAAGGAAGTGGCAAGCCATCCAACGATAACGAATGACAATCGGACGATTTATAAGGTGCAAATTCTGGCTGTCCCTAAGAAATTACCGGCAAATGCCAGGGATCTTAAAGGATATAAAGCCGATTATTACATAGAAAATAACAGGTATAAATATACTTACGGAGAAACTACGGATGTGAAAGAAATAGCGCGCATCCGGAAATCCCTGTTAAAAGATTTTAAAGATGCTTTTATCGTCGTTTTTGAAGACGGCGAAAAAGTGAAAATTATAAAGGGTAATCCATGAAAAAATTATTTACAAAAGAAGTTCGCATCGCTGTCATAACCATCGTGAGTCTGTTTGTCTTGTATTCGGGACTGAACTACCTGAAAGGGATTAATATTTTCAAACCGACGAACCATTATTATGTATCGATGCCCAATGTCTCCGATTTGCAAGTTTCCAGTCCGATTTACGTGGATGGTTTCAAAGTCGGTATTGTCAATTCCATTGACTTCGATTTCAACAATCAGGGAAATATTGTGGTGCTTATCAGCTTGGATAAAGAGATGAAACTACAAACCGGAAGTTACGCCGAATTAAAATCGGGTTTGACTTCGGGCGCTTTTTTAAGTCTGAAATTGAATAAATACGTCAGTTCCTACTGCCAGACAGGCGATACGATTGACGGCTTGTCGGAACCGGGCTTAATGGACAAACTGTCTGCCGATTTACTGCCGCAGATCGAAACCATTCTTCCCCGGCTGGATTCGATTTTGCTGGGCATCCAGGTATTGGTGAATCATCCGGCCTTGACCCAATCGTTGGATAATATCGAAGCAACCACCGCTAATCTTCAAAAGACATCCGCACAATTGAATGTGTTGTTGGGCAGAGATGTTCCGGTAATCGTATCGAATCTGAATAAAGTATCTTCCGATTTTTCGGTCGTCAGTGAAAACCTGAAGGCAGTGGATATTCAAAGTACGCTCACCACCGTCGATCAAGCCATCCGGAACGTTGACCGGATGACTCAACAACTCAATGCGCCGGACAATTCGTTCGGACTATTGTTGAACGACCGGGCTTTGTACGATCATCTGGATTCTACCGCGCGGAATGCCTCCAACCTGTTGCTGGACTTGAAAACCAATCCGAAGCGGTACGTTCACTTTTCCGTGTTTTAATCTTGAGGAATCAGGCTTTGTTCAAAACCGGCTTCTTTGATGATTTTCACGGTTCGGTCCAAGTCCTTTTCACTGACGGAAAGAGTGGCTCCGCTACCCGGGACGATAATGGCAGAATCGGTATTGTTCAAGAAATACTCAATTTTTTCTGCAGACAAAATACTTTCCAAAACAGCTGCATCGTTCGGAAAGTTAAAAATAGCAACTTCAATTAATTTCATAATAATTAAATGTTTATACAAATTACACAAATATACAAATAATGGACGACATAATTGCACAACCCTTGGAAATAGTTATTGAAAAAAAATCGGTTCAGTCCGAAGATATGGGAAAAGAACTGCCTATATTGCCTTTGAAGAATATGTTGTTTTTTCCGGGAGTTCCTACTCCAATCAATATTGCACGCTCCAAATCGTTTAAACTCATACAGGATGTTCAAAAAAAAGGAGGATTTCTGGGCGTTTTCTGTCAAAAAGACACCAACGAAGACGATCCGGATTATGATAGCTTGTATCCGGTTGGTTTGATTGCCCAGATAATCAATGTGGTACGGGAAGAAAATGACAGTACCACCGTTTTGTTAATGGGCGAAAACCGGGTGCGCCTGGAGGAAATAACGGTTCACGAACCTTACCTGAAAGGGAAATTTTCGTTATTGGAAACCATCCAACCGGCGAAATCGGATAAGGAATTCAAGGAACAACTGAAAACCATCAAAGATAAAGTCCTGCATATCTTAACGTCCAAAATAGGACTTCCCGATTTTGTTTTGGATTCATTGCAACGCTCGAAAGATTATAATTACCTGGCGAATATCGCTTTTACGACTTGTGAAGCCAGTATCGAAAGCAAACAGGAAATCCTCGCTTGCGACGATTTGAAAGAACGCTACAATAAATTGCTTTCCTTGCTGGATCATGAATTGCAATTGCTGGAAATAAAAGAATCGATCCGCAAAAAAACACAGGTGGACATCAACAATCAGCAACGGGAATATTTCCTGCAACAGGAAATGAAAAACATCCAGGAGGCTTTGGGCGGAAATATTCATGACCTTGAAATCAAGGATTGCAAAGAGCAAGCGGCTAAAATCAATTTTACACCCGAACAACGGACTTTCTTTGAAAAAGAATTAAAAAAATTGGAAAGCCTGCACCCGCATTCGCCGGATTATTCTACGCAGGTATCTTATTTACATACGATTTTGTCTTTGCCCTGGAGCGCTTATACGCCGGATAATTTCAATTTGATCCGGGCCAAAAAAGTGCTGGATAAAGACCATTTCGGTTTGGATAAAGTGAAAGACCGTATCCTCGAACATCTGGCTGTCCTGAAATTGAAAGGAGACATGAAATCGCCGATCATTTGCCTGTTTGGCCCTCCGGGAGTGGGTAAAACGTCCCTGGGAAAATCCGTTGCGGATGCCTTGAGCCGGAAATACATCCGGATGTCTTTGGGTGGTTTGCACGATGAGGCTGAAATCCGCGGACATCGCCGGACCTACATCGGCGCCATGCCGGGACGGATTATCCAGAGCATTCAAAAAGCCGGTTCTTCCAATCCGGTGATTATCCTGGACGAAATTGATAAAGTGGGACAGGATTACCGCGGCGATCCCAGCGCCGCCTTGCTGGAAGTATTGGATCCCGAACAAAATTCCACTTTTCACGACAATTACTTAGATATGGATTTCGACTTATCTAAAGTGTTGTTTATTGCGACCGCTAATTCGTTGACGAACGTTTCCCAACCGTTATTGGACAGGATGGAACTGATTCATGTGAGCGGTTATATCATGGAAGAAAAAGTGGAAATCGGCAAAAAACATTTGCTGCCGACACAATTGGAAAACCATGGCATCCCGAAATCCAAGTTTGACATTCCGAAAAAAACCATGGAAGCCATCATCGAATCCTATACTCGCGAATCGGGCGTCAGGGAATTGAATAAAAAAATTGCCAAGATATTGCGCAAGATTGCCCGCGCCATCGCCGAAGAGACCGATTATCCTAAAAAATTGGAAATAGAAAATCTGTACGAATACTTGGGTCCCATCGAATATACCAAAGATAAATACGAAGGCAATGACTATGCCGGAGTAGTAACCGGTTTGGCGTGGACAGCCGTAGGCGGCGAAATCCTGTTTGTCGAAGCCAGTCTGAGCAAAGGAAAAGGCGCCAAACTCACCTTGACCGGCAACTTGGGCGATGTCATGAAAGAATCGGCTGTGTTGGCATTGGAATATATCAAAGCGCATGCGTCCCTGTTGCATATCCCCGAAGAAGTGTTCGAAAAATGGAACGTGCACATTCATGTGCCCGAAGGAGCCATTCCCAAAGACGGTCCGAGTGCGGGAATCACCATGACCACCGCTTTGGTTTCGGCGTTTACGCAACGGAAAGTAAAACCCAATTTAGCCATGACCGGCGAAATGACGCTCCGGGGCAAAGTGCTTCCGGTAGGAGGGATTAAAGAAAAAATATTGGCTGCCAAACGGGCAGGGATCAAAGAAATCATCCTGAGTAAAGATAATAAAAAGCACATTAACGAAATCAACTCCTTGTATTTGAAAGGATTGCAATTTCATTACGTGGATGATATTCAGGAAGTATTGGAGGTTGCTTTGTTGAAAGAAAAAATCAGGAATTCGATTGAGATACAATGAAAGCCAAAAATAACTATCTTTGGATATGAAATTTTAAAAATTAAATACGATGCAAGCATATAAATTGAATACATATTGACAATATCAGGTAAACTTTTTTGTACCTATACATGAAAGCGGAATTCACAAAAACAGTAGAAATAATGAAAATTCAAATCATCAACGGTCCGAACCTGAATTTGTTGGGCGTCCGCGAACCGGGCGTTTACGGTTCTGCTTCTTTTGAAGTGTATCTGGAAACATTAAAAAACAGGTATCCCGAAATAGAATTCGCTTATTATCAATCGAATGTGGAGGGCGAAATTATCAATAAGATTCAGGAAACCGGATTTTCTTTCGACGGCATCCTGTTGAATGCGGGCGCCTACACGCATACTTCCGTAGCCATACATGATGCCATCAAAGCGATAAAAACGCCGGTTATTGAAGTGCATATTTCCAATGTGCATGCCCGGGAAGAATTCCGGCACCAATCTTTAATTGCAAGAGCTTGCAAAGGGGTGATTGCCGGATTCGGCTTGGATTCGTACCGTTTGGCAGTCGAAGCGATAAAAGGATGACGATTGACGATTACATTTTGGAGCATATAGATGAGGAAGGCGCGCAGTTGAGCCGCTTGTACCGCGATGCGCATGTTCGCTTGCTTCGTCCGCGGATGCTGTCCGGGCCTTTGCAGGGACGAATTTTGAAGATGTTGGTGCGTATCCATCAACCGCAACGGATTTTGGAAATTGGGACTTATACGGGTTACGCGACCTTATGCCTTGCCGAAGCGCTTTCTCCCAACGGAGAAATCCATACCATCGAAAAAGACGATGAAATGGAAGATTTCAGCCGGGAACAGTTCGAATTATCGGGTTTACAAGATAAAATCCGCTTGCATATCGGCGATGCATTGGAAATCATTCCCCAGTTGGAAGGAAATTTCGATTTGGTGTTTATTGATGCCGATAAACGCTTGTACAGTGAGTATTACGATTTGGTTTTTGATAAAGTCAATCCGGGCGG
Organism: Bacteroidia bacterium; assembly: GCA_026000155.1. GTDB lineage: Bacteria > Bacteroidota > Bacteroidia > Bacteroidales > Azobacteroidaceae > Azobacteroides. The sequence continues at coordinate 4,898 of BNYG01000040.1, forward strand.
AATTATTTTAGCGGATAATACCTTGTGGAGCGGAAAAGTGTTGGAAGCGCCTCATTCCGGCGATAAACAGACCTGCGGTATCGTCGATTTTAATGAAAAAATCAAACAAGACAAGAGAATTGAAAAAGTTATCTTACCTTTACGGGACGGATTAACGATGATATATAAATTATAAACATGGATAGTAAACGACTACAGAAAATAGAACGGCAAATTCAGAAAGATTTAAGTGAAATCTTTTTGTTGCAGACCAAGCAAATGTCGGGCGTGATGGTGTCGGTGACAAGCGTGCGAATGAGTCCCGATTTAAGTGTGGCGCGAGTATATTTAAGCATATTTCCTTCTCCGAGGGGAACAGAAATACTGGAAAATATCAACGGAAACAAGAAATCCATCCGCTATGATTTGGGTACGCGCATCGGCAAACAAGTACGCCGGATACCGGAATTGGCTTTCTTTTTGGATGATTCGATTGATTATTTGGAAAATATCGACCAACTGCTCAACCAATGAACCTGTCGCTTTACATAGCGAAACGGTATCTTTTTTCAAAGAAATCGCATAATGCCATCCATATCATTTCATTAGTGGCAGTGTGCGGCGTGACGATTGCTACTTTAGCCACCGTTTGTACCTTGTCGGTATTCAATGGCTTCCAGGGATTGGTTTCGGAGATGTTCAGTGCGTTTGACCCGGAATTGAAAATTACACCGGTCAAAGGAAAAGTATTTGACCCGGCCGACGAAAAATTCCTTGAAATCCGGTCGCTTCCGGAAATCGAACTCATTTCCGAAAGTTTGGAAGATAATGTGCTGGTGCGTTACAACGAACGGCAGGTTCCGGCCATTCTGAAAGGCGTTTCCGGTAATTTCGACCAATTGGTACCCATTCAGGATATTCTTTTTGACGGGGAATTCAAGTTGCAGAATGAAGTGAACGCTTTCGCCAATCTGGGTATCGGCGTAGCCAGCGTGTTGGGTATGAATGCCAATTTTGTTTTTCCGTTGGAAATTTACGCTCCCAAACGGAATGTCAAGACGGTCAATCTGTCCAATTCGATGACTTCGTTCAATCTGGAATATGCTTATATCAGCAGTATCTTTATGATCAATCAACCGGTGTATGACGATAATTACCTGCTGGTCCCGATCGAGCTGGCGCGTACCTTATTCGATTACGAAACGGAAGTCAGCGCCTGGGAATTGAAGTTGAAAGACCCAACGGCAGTTCCGGTGGTTCAGAAAAAGATACAGCAGATTTTAGGAGAAGATTATGAAATAAAAAACCGCTATGAACAACAGGAAGCGGCATTCAAAATGATTAATATTGAAAAATGGGTCACGTTTCTCATGCTGTGTTTTATTTTGCTGATAGCCGCTTTCAATGTGATCGGTTCTTTGTCCATGCTCATAGTGGATAAACAACAAGACATTACTACGTTGCGCAATCTGGGCGCCGGCAACAAACTGATCTCCCGGATATTCCTGTTGGAAGGATGGATGATTTCCGCCTTAGGCGCCGTAATGGGCATAGTTTTAGGCGTTTTGCTCTGCCTTGGACAACAATATTTCGGCTGGATTAAATTGGGAAGCAGCGGTACTTTTGCCGTGGATGCCTATCCGGTGCAAATGGCAACCGGTGATTTACTTCTAACCTTAGTAGCTGTGTTGGTTATTGGATTTTTGTCGGTGATTTATCCGGTGAGGTATTTATCCAAAAAATGGTTACGATAAAATCGTTGTAGAGACAAGGCATGCCTTGTCTCTACCAATCCATTATTGGCTGTAAAATTTATCTTCTTGCCAATTGTTCGGGTTATTAATGATATAATCAGCAATGCGATTCATTTCTGTTGTATTGCGGATAATATGATCATGGAAACGGGATTGCCATTCAAAATCGGCATGAATTGGGTGGGATTTTTTTGTTACGGCAGATTTATATCCGCCAATAATTGATGAAACCGTATTTTTTCCTTGATTTTGAAATCGTTGTTGACCGGGTGTTTGTATCGATGCCGTTTGCCGTCGTAGAGACAAGGCATGCCTTGTCTCTACAGCATGCCTTGTCTCTACGACCCCGTTGGGTACATTTTCATCATTCGTCAATATTAAAATACCGTGAACATGATTGGGCATTATGCAAAATGCGTCCAATTCAATATTTTTTGCATGATTTTTTATTTCGTTCCATAACACATTGGCAATTTCCCCGATTTCCGACAATTGCATGTTTCCGTTAACAATTTCGCCAAAATAATGTTCGCGATTGGCGGTGCAAATGGTTATAAAATAGGCGGCATTCCAACCATAATTCCACCATTGTGCACGTGCCGATGATATGCGGTATTGATTTTGAAATTTTTCGTTTGGCATAATTTATTTTTATTTTTTGTTAATGATATTGTTGTCGTTGTCCCCGCGTTTCCGCGTTTCCACGTAGAGACAAGGCATGCCTTGTCTCTACAACGATGATCGTGCGAATGAGGCAAAGATACAATCCTTTTAATCCTCACACCAAATTTTTTATGTTATCTTTGTGTTAACGCTTTGTTAAATTTTACGGTTATTTTGATGCCGCCATCCCGAGACGCAATGCATTGCGTTTCTACAATGCAAACAGAACTCCATCATTCAGAAAATAAAACCGATAGATTGTCTGAAAGACAATATTTTCATAACCGCAGGTCGTTGACCTGCGGCTATTTTACCAACTATACTAATCAAATCTGGGTTTCATTATTCCACGCAAAACCAAGCAACAGTCCCAAAACTGTTGACCGATGATTGTATCCATGTTCCATCCGCCGCCGCCTTACTCTGGTAATTCATACCGGGAGGAGTCGTATGTGATATTCCTGTAGCACCAAAAACGCGAAACCAAGTTGATGCAGACACACCGCCATGTAATGTAGTCATCGAAGGAAAGGTCATTCTGGTCGGGAAAGCGGAAGGGCACGGTAGTGACACCGCTTCATATGACGTAGATACAGGGGAGGTCGTAACGGCCGTACCATCTTGGGCAAATACAGCCATTTCGCAATTTACCGGAACCTCATCATAGAAGTTAGCATCTTCTTCGGAGGTAACCCTCAAGGTAGTCGTTCCATGACTAACGCACTGGAGAGTGACAGTACTGGTGGTGGTCGAGTTTTCTGGAGACACAGTAGCCACAGACGGGTCTCCTGTTGTCCAAGTCACATTTTTATTGTACGCGCTTGCCGGAATGGTCGTAGCGCGAACACCTAATGTACTTGATTTATAGACTCTTTCAATCGGATTAGAGTAAGAATAGGTATTAATTTTAATTCCCGTAACTGCTTCATAGCACGAAACTGCACAAGTCGCCTGATGGAAACCGTCTTGAGATGTAACCGTAATCGTGGCAGTTCCTAAACCTGTAGCTGTAACCAATGCGGTGATTGTTCCGGTTGAAGGATCCGCATCAGTCTGAGTAACCGTAGCCACGTTATTATTGCTGGAAACCCAGCTTACCATCTGATTGGTAGCGGTAGTGGGGAGTATTTGGAGCGACAATACTGCAGTCTGACCAGCGGCAGTAAAATTTTTAGAAGTTGGCTCCAGATTTATACTCGCCACATGCGTCATCACCTCCACTGCACAGGTAGCAGTATGATTACCATCTACCGTCGCAACCGTAATCGTAGCCGTTCCAAAACCTTTAGCAGTAACCAGACCATTTTTATCTACTTCAGCTACGCCATCATCACTGGAATACCAGTTAACCGCTTTATTATCAGCCCAGCTGGGCGTTACAGTTGCTGTCAACAGTTGTGTTTCATTGATTGCTAAAAAGGAACATTGCGTAGGATCAACCGATACACCGGTCACAGCGACTTGAGGCGCAACAGTTATCAGGCTACTGGCTGTTTTGGCTCCATTATCTACCGAAGTAGCCGTAATCGTGGTTGTTCCCTGACTTACAGGTGTAACCACCCCTTTCCCAAGTAACCGCCTGATTGGCACAAGCGGGCAGTACCGTTGCCGCCAATGTTCTGGTCGGACTGTCGGTAGCCGGGAAGATAATGCCTGTAGGATTAACCGTTATTCCAGTCACAGGGATGCCGACACTGCTGCCGCCGGTTGCCCATTTCACACCGTCCCAGGAATAAACGCCTTCCTTGAGACCCTTTTTGTCACCCGGAGTAGTTTTGTCTCCGGTAGCATATACCATTAATCCGATTTCCGGAGCGGCAGATAATTTGGATATATCCGTTGCGGAAGCTAAATCCAATCGCGGTAGCAGTAAACCCTTATCGTGTGAGCCTCCGGTATTCAAATCCAATACAGCGGACTTGGCCGGCTCGGATGAACTACCAATCGTCACCTGTGCATTCATACCTGCCGATAGGCCCCAGAGGAATACCAGCATTAAAAACATCATTTTTTTCATTTTCATAACTTTAAATTTATTTATTTACCCCAAAAGGGCTGTTGATTAGTCTCCATAAGATGATTTGCTTCCCAAATCTATCCTTGAGATTCGATGGGAAGAAAATAGCTTGGAAAACCATCTTTTCAGTTTCTTTCTTAATCGCTTCATCCGGGAACCGGTCTCTTTTTTAAATTCCAAATCAGAAGATACTATCTGATAATAATATTCTTCTTCGCTTTTTGTCGTTTCCATTCCTTATTATTTATTTTTCATTAAGTATTTTTTTATTCTAATTGTTTATTGACAATGTAAAAAGGCAGGAAATCATCCCATTTTTTTGAGAAAAAAAGAATGAAAATGATTTATAAAATAAAAAAAACGAAATGCACCTGCCTTTTCCGATTACTGTATTCTTTTGTGTTATAATATGTTAAATCAAAAATAAAATATTATTTATGTTTAATAATTTGAATGTCAAGTCACTTCTTAAGTACCGGGAAAGTTTTGCCAATTTACTGACAAAATATTGAATTCCGGGTAAAAGTGTACACCAGGGAAAGGTAAAACAGGATACAGGTTTGCTATAATGAGGGTTTTTAAAGAATAAGAAAATAACAATAATATCATCAACTGATGACAAAACTGTCAAAATTTTATATTACGAATTTCTTGGTTTCAGCAATGCTGCATCCTTTTCGCTTAAAATATTTAAAACTTAAAAAGGCGGAAATGAGCATTTTATTGACAATTTGGCAAAAAAAAACCGGCACTTAAGAAGTGACAGCATTTTTCGGACTAAAGTTTAACGATGCAAAGGTACGCAATTTTTTTTTAATTATCCTATTTTTTTAGCTAATTATTTTTCACTACTTTTGTCCCATTAAATTTGCTTTAAAAAATGTCCTTTAAAAAAGAGTTTGAAGAATGCATTGAAAGCATCCGTGCGATAGAGATGTCTTTCCTGATAGCCAAGGATTTGGATGTCCTGCTCCCTACGTTTTTTGAGAACAATTTTGCCCGCTTGAAAAAGGTGAATGAAGAATTGAAACGGATTAAAAACTTGCAACCCGGAATGGATAACCGGCAGAATTCTATTTGGCAGGCAACCAAGGATAAGATTGTCTCTAAAATACAAAAAGAGGAAAAAACATTCCTTCCTGAAACGGTGGAGATGAAAGAAGATAAACCGTTTATTTTTTCAAATAATATAAAAAATTTAGGAATTAAGACCGAAATTCAAAACTACTTAACGCTTAACGATCGCTTCCTTATTCAACGGGATTTATTCAACGATAATGCGGAATTCATGGATAGTATTGTAAATCAATTGAATACATTAAATACCATGGAGGAAACACTACACTATCTGGATAGTATGTTTGCGTGGGACTGGGAAAGTGACTCCGCCCGGTTATTCAAAGAAATAGTGGAAAAAAGATTTGTCTGATGACATCAAAAACTTCTAAGCTCTATTTGGTTCCTACGCCGGTAGGTAATCTGGAAGATATGACTTTCCGGGCTATCCGCATATTGAAAGAGGTAGATTTAATCCTGGCGGAAGATACCCGCACCACCGGTTTTTTACTGAAGCATTTTGAAATACAAAACAAAATGCAATCGCATCATAAATTCAACGAACATCAAACGGTGGAATGGCTCGTTTCCCGGATACAGGAGGGCGAAAGTGTCGCCTTGGTGTCCGACGCCGGTACTCCTGGAATTTCCGACCCCGGTTTTTTATTGGTCAGGGAATGCGCTAAACAAGGGATTGAAGTGGAATGTTTGCCCGGAGCCACGGCCTTTGTACCGGCATTGGTGGACTCAGGCTTGCCCATCGACCGGTTTTGTTTTGAAGGATTTTTACCGCAAAAAAAAGGACGGAAAACGAAATTCGAAGAATTAGCCGGCGAAACACGAACGATGGTGATTTACGAATCGCCGTTCCGGGTAGTGAAAACGCTGACGCAATTAGCCGAATATTTGGGTGGAGAACGACCGGCTTCCGTTTCCCGCGAAATTTCCAAATTGCATGAAGAAACGGTTCGGGGAACGTTAACGGAATTAATTTCTCATTTCACGGTGAACGAACCCAGGGGGGAATTTGTTTTAATAATAGGTGGTAAACCAACTATAAAATAATTTAAATGGTTAATAAAATGAAAAAAGTAGTAGTATTCTGTGCTGTATTCACATTGATTTTCGCTTCTTGCGTGAAGAATTCTTCCGAATTCAAAGCCTTGCAAGCCGAAAGAGATTCGTTGGCATTAGTAAATGCGCAAACAAACGTTGAACTGGATCAGATTGTGTCCCTGATGAATGATGTGGAAGATAATTTCAGAAGCATTAAATCGGCGGAGAATTACTTGTCTGTTCAGTCCGGAACTTCAGGTGAATTAACCCCTTCTGTTCGCGAACGTATCCAAAGCGATATGCAATTTGTGACGGAAACATTGAACAAAAACCGCCGGCAAATTGCCGATCTGGAAGCGAAACTGAAAAAATCGAACCTCAATTCTTCTCAGATATCCAAAACACTGGCCAATCTTCGCCAGGAATTGGAAGAAAAGACCGAGTCGTTGGTCACCTTGCAGAACGAATTGGCCAAAAGGGATCAACAAATCGCCGAATTGAGCGAAAATGTGAACACCCTTTCAAATGATGTAAAAAATTTATCTGCCGAATCGACTGCCAGACAAGCGGTTATTAATGCACAACAGGCCGAACTCAATACGGCTTACTATCGTTTCGGAACTTCCAAGGAATTGAAAGACAATGCTATTTTGGTGAAAGGACAGTTGGGAACAAATTTCAACCGGGAATTTTTTGTCAAGATTGACGATATCAATACCACGAAAATTATCCCCTTGTATGCTAAAAAAGGCAAATTGGTTTCCAAACATCCGGCCGGCACGTATGAATTTGGAAAAGATGCCAACGGACAGGTCGAATTGCGCATTTCCGATCCTAAAAATTTCTGGAGCCTCACAAAATATTTAGTGGTTGAAGTGGATGTATAAAAACGATATGCATTTCCTGTTTCTTAACATATTTTTTAAAGAAAATGTTTAACAGGAAATATGTATTTTTGTACTAAAATTAAACAACTACAATTGTGAAAAGAGAAATTAAATTTAGCCTGTTGTACCGGGACATGTGGCAATCGTCCGGTAAATATCAACCCAGGGTTGACCAACTAAAGCAGATTGCCCCTGTAATTGTGGAAATGAATTGTTTTGCAAGGGTGGAAACCAATGGCGGCGCCTTTGAACAAGTAAATCTCTTATATGGTGAAAACCCGAACCTGGCTGTTCGTGAATTTACCGCTCCTTTTAATAAAGCCGGAATACAAACGCACATGCTTGATCGTGGTTTGAACGGACTTCGTATGAACCCTGTTCCGGCCGATGTGCGGAAGTTGATGTACAAGGTAAAACGCGCGCAAGGCGTGGACATTACCCGTATTTTTGACGGATTGAACGATGCACGGAACATTATTCCTTCGATCCGATACGCCAAAGAAGGCGGAATGATTCCGCAGGCTTCCTTGTGTATCACCTATTCCCCGATTCATACGGTAGATTACTATGTGAACCTGGCGGATCAATTGGTGGAAGCCGGCGCCGAAGAGATAGCGCTGAAAGATATGGCAGGCATCGGTCGTCCGCACAGCAACGGACAAATCATCAAAGGCATCAAAACGCGCCATCCGGATATACCGGTGCAATACCACGGACATTCCGGACCGGGATTTTCGGTAGCCTCCATGTTGGAAGCAGCCGCTAACGGAGTGGATTATATCGACGTAGCCATGGAACCCCTTTCCTGGGGAATGGTGCACCCCGATGTGATTACCATTCAAGCCATGTTGAAAGATGCCGGTTACTTGGTTCCCGAAATTAATATGGAGGCGTATATGGAAGCCCGGCGACTGACACAAACGTTCATTGACGATTTTTTGGGTTATTTCATCGATCCGAGCAATAAAATAATGACTTCCCTTTTGGTCGGTTGCGGACTTCCGGGCGGCATGATGGGTTCCATGATGGCGGACTTGAAAGGAATGCACAACGCTATTAATTTGGCTCTCACGCAAAAAGGGAAAAAAGAAGTTTCGCTCAATAACTTAGTTGTCCAACTGTTCAATGAAGTGGAATCCATCTGGCCGATGCTGGGTTATCCGCCTTTGGTAACGCCATTCAGTCAATACGTAAAAAATATTGCCTTGATGAATATTTTTGCGGAAGCAAAAGACGAACCCCGTTTTTCCATGATTGATAAGGACAGTTGGAATATGATACTGGGAAGAACCGGAAAACTTCCGGGAAAATTGGCTCCCGAAATCATCGAATTGGCGAAAGCCAACAACCTGGAATTTTACGAAGGCAATCCACAGGATTCTTTCCCGGACGACTTGGATCGTTTCCGCAAAGAAATGGCGGAAAACGGCTGGGACGAAGGGCCGGATCAGGAAGAATTGTTTGAATTTGCCATGCACGAACGGCAATACCGCGATATGAAGTCAGGCGCTGCCAAGAACCGGTTCAATCAGGAACTGGAACAAGCCAAGGAAAAAGCCGGCACGCCGATCATCATCAAACGTCCGGTAGTGGAAATTCCGATGTTTAATTTTGAAGAGATCAGCGCCGAATATCCGCATGCCAAACCCATTCATGCACCCTGCAAAGGGCAAGTGATCTGGCAATACGATATGATGGACGCATCGACCGCGCCTTTCGAAGGATCGACCATCGAAAAAGGAGCGAATGTTTGTTATGTGCAGAGTATTTACGGCATCGAACCAGTCATTGCCGGTTATGGCGGAACCATTGTAGGTACTTACGTCAAGCAAGGCGACCAGGTCGAAAAAGGACAGATACTGGCGTTTATCAGTTAAACGCCCCGGCTACCACTCCGAGCATGACGGCGGCTTCGTTTTCCCAAGTCAGCTCGGAGTTGGCTTTTGCAAAACCGGCTTCGTTTTTAGCTTGTACAGCCATTTGTTGAATCGTTCCGGCTAAGAATGACGGGTCGTAGTGATCAACTAATGTTCCAATATCGTAATGCGCCACGATGCGCCGTATTTCGGGAAAATCAACGGCTAAAACCGGAATATGCGCCCGGATGTAATCGAAAATCCGGTTGGGCAGGGAATAATAGTAATTCAATCCCTTGTTTTCCAAAAGATTAATACCGATATCGGCGCCAGCCGTGTAAGCAGGAAGCGCTTCAAAAGGCACTCTTCCGGTAAAAATCACTTTATCGTTCAGGTTCAAGTGATTCGCCCTTTCTTTTAATTCATTCAAAATATCGCCGTCACCCACTACATAGAAAACAAAATCATCCAAATACGGCATCGCATCCATGATCCATTCAATTCCCCGTCCCACATTGACGGCGCCTTGGTATAACAACACTTTTTTTCCCTTGGAATCAACCTGTGATGGCGGGAGGCCGGTCATTGGTGATTGCGCAAAAGGAATATTGCGAACCACTTGCATATTGATTTTGTATTTTTCGTTGTAAATATCGGCAATGGATTGGCAAACGGTATAACTGTGTTTCAAGCGGGGGAAAATCCAATCCTCTATCTTCGTCCACACGGCTTTAACCCACTTCCGGTCGGTCACTTCCGGCACTTCGGGAAACATTTCGTGCGCATCGAACACCAAAGGTTTCCGGCGGATTTTGGAAACTAAATAAGTAGCGGGCAACGTATCCGTATCATTGGCAAGAAACAAATCTGCCGGTTCGAAAAGCAAATAAAAGAACAGGCGAAAATTATATTCCGCATAAAACAAAAACGATTTATTAAACAACAAACGCATCCGGTCGGTCCGGTAGGGACGTTCCAACGGCTGGCTCGTCCGGAATCGCCTGCCTATCAATTTGACATCCCATCCGTTTTGCATCAGGGTAGTACACACTTTGTGCACCCGCTGGTCAGTCACTAAATCGTTAATAACAGAAACTGTAATTCTCATGAATTAAAAACTAAAACTAAAAACTTGACAAATTTACATAAAAAACGCTTCATTTCTCTTGAAAGATACTAATTTTGCAACTAATTTAGAGTTCTTAGTTTTTAATTCGTAGTTTTTAGCTTATTATGGATTTTACATTACAATATACCGATAAAAAATCGAATGCCCGTGCGGGTTTAATTACGACGGATCACGGGACCATCGAAACCCCGATTTTTATGCCTGTGGGTACGCAGGGAACGGTGAAAGCCGTGCATTTCAGTGAGTTGAAAAACGATATTCAGGCGGAAATCATTTTGGGAAATACCTATCACCTGTACCTGCGGCCGGGCATTGAAATTCTGGAACAGGCGGGCGGATTGCATCAATTCAACAGTTGGGATCGCCCGATATTAACGGATAGCGGCGGTTTTCAGGTTTTTTCTTTATCGGAAAATCGCAAACTGAAAGAAGAAGGAGCCGAATTCCGTTCCCACATTGACGGTTCCAAACACCTGTTTACGCCCGAAAAAGTCATGGATATCCAGCGGAGCATCGGCGCCGATATTATCATGGCATTCGATGAATGTACGCCCGGCAATGCGGATTACGATTATGCGAAAAAATCCTTAGATTTGACCGAACGCTGGTTGGATCGTTGCCTGAAGCGGTTCCATGAAACAGAAGGCAAATACGGCTATTCGCAAAGTTTGTTTCCCATTGTACAAGGCTGTGTTTATACGGATTTGCGGCAGCGGGCAGCAGAAAATGTCGCTTCGAAAGGGGCGGACGGCAATGCCATCGGCGGATTGGCGGTAGGCGAACCCACCGAAAAAATGTACGAAATGATTGAAGTAGTCAATGCCATTCTTCCCCGGGACAAACCGCGTTACCTGATGGGAGTCGGTACGCCGGCCAATTTATTGGAAGCCATTGAACGGGGAGTGGACATGTTCGACTGCATCATGCCCACGCGCAACGGTCGCAACGGACAATTATTTACGCGGGAGGGAATCCTGAATATAAAAAACAAAAAATGGGAAGCCGATTTTTCGCCTGTTGAAGCGGATGGCGCTTCGGCAATAGATACGATACACAGCAAAGCCTATTTGCATCACCTATTTAAAGTGAATGAACTGTTAGCGCTGCAAATCGCTTCGATACATAATCTGGCTTTTTATCTCCGGTTGGTCAAGGAAGCGCGCCGGCATATTATGGCCGGTGATTTTACCGGCTGGAAATCGGAGATGCTCCCGAAATTGCAAAACAGGTTGTAATACCGGAATGAGCGGAGTATATTAAAAGAGTAGAACACAGATAAATTGGTTTTAGCCGTTTTTATCTGTGTTCTTGTTTAGTAAACTAATTGTGTCTTTTGACCTTATTTTCTTAATGTAAGGTTTCAAAAACTCAAACCCCGGTAATTGAAAGCATAGTACCTCCCTTTACAAAATATACATCTTGAAAAAGGATTTGGCTATTCATAACAGGAACTCACATTGATCTTACACAACGCGAATCTCGTATTTGGGTTTGGCCAACAGCTACATCGGTCCAGTTCGTGCTCCCAGTTTTGGAAGCACACCACGTATGGTTATTCTCGGTGAGTGTGCTCGACCAGTAAGCCCACGATCCCCACATGCCCAGGTCTTCGGTTTTCAACAAATAATTCAATTCAGCTATGTTTGGAAGGCGCCACGCGGCGTTATCTGTATCCATATCCGCACAGTGTTGGGTAACTTCATCATAATGACCTCTAAAATCGCTACGAGATACGCACAATCCCTCGAACGTCTGCGAGAAATATGTTTGCGTTTCTTGCCATTCATGAGTTCCACCAAGCCAGGTAATTTTCGGTCCGGTCCACGTTCCGAATTGCACGTACAAACCTGAGCATTCCGGAACAGCTTTCTTCCCTACCATAGACCACTTCGATCCGTCCCAACAATACAACCCCGCGCCATAACCGTTAGTAGTACGCGTATTCGTATTATAAACTGTCATACCAATAGCATCATCTGAATTACCGTCTAATTGAAAAACGTCAGCATCAGTAAGTGAAATTCTGGTAAATAGCAAACCGTGGGTATCGGATTGTAAATCCAGAATAGCGCCGGCATGTGGAGGATTTTCGCTACCAATCGTAACTTGTGCATTCATACTTGCCGCACCCCAAATCAGGAGTGTCAGCATCAAAAAAATCATTTTTTTCATTTTCATTTTTTTAAATTAATATATATTTATTTATGCTCCGGAGAGCCGTTCATTCTCACGGAAACAAAACCGGAAAAAGGCAGGAAATCATCCCATTTCTTTAGAGAAAAAAAGAATGAAAATGATTTTATAAGTAAAAAAAACGAAACGCTCCCGCCTTTTCCGATT
>BNYG01000041.1 GCA_026000155.1 Bacteroidia bacterium
TCAGGTGGTTATAGCACCGGGGTTCCACCTCTTCCCTTTCCGAACAGAGAAGTTAAGCCCGGTCGCGCCGATGGTACTGCACAATAGTGGGAGAGTAGGTAGCCGCCAGTTTTTTGAAAACCTGTTAGGTCTTAAAGACCTAACAGGTTTTTTTGCGTTTAAAAAGCCCATTTCTCGAAGAAATATTCTAAATTTGCATACGCTAATAAAAACAAGTAATATATTATGGAAAAAACATGGAGATGGTTTGGGAAGAATGATATTATTTCGCTTTCCGACTTGCGGCAAATAGGGGTGGAAGGGATTGTTACTGCTTTACACCAGATTCCGAACGGCGAGATTTGGCCGTTGGAAGAAATTAATGACTTGAAGCACTATATCGAGGATGCCGGTTTGCGGTGGTCGGTGGTGGAAAGCCTTCCGGTTTCGGAAAGTATCAAATATGCCGGACCCGACCGGGATCGGTTGATTGAGAATTACAAAGTCAGTCTGGCGAATCTGGGCAAAGCCGGCGTGAAAACGGTTTGCTATAATTTTATGCCGGTCATTGATTGGATTCGTACCGATCTGCAACGGAAACAGGACGATGGGACTTATACTTTGTATTTCGACAAGGTGCGTTTTGCCTATTTTGATATTTATATCCTGAAACGGAAAGGGGCTGAAAAAGATTATCCGCAGGAGGTTTTGGAAAAAGCCCAGGCTTTGGATAAAACAATTACGGAAAAAGAAAAAGAGGAATTGATTGAAAACATTATTGTTAAGACCCAGGGATTTGTGAACGGTAATATTAAAGAAGGCGATCAAAATCCGGTGGCTATTTTTAACCGTTTATTGGCTGATTACAAGGATGTGGATAAAGACCAATTGCGGGCCAACTTCAAATATTTTCTTGAACAGGTGATTCCTGTGGCGGAAGAATATGGCGTGAATATGTGTGTACATCCCGATGATCCTCCTTTTCCTGTATTGGGATTGCCCCGGATCGTTACCAACGAAGAAGATATTGACTGGTTCCTGAAAGCGGTGGATAATCCGCATAACGGACTGACTTTCTGTGCCGGTTCGTTGAGCGCCGGAATTCACAATGATGTACCGGCTTTAGCGAAGAAGTTTGCCGACCGGACGCATTTTGTTCATTTACGCAGTACGAATCCCTTGCCTAACGGCGATTTTATAGAAGCGCCTCATTTGGGTGGCGGCAGAGGACATCTGTTGGAATTGATCAAGATATTTAAAGACTATCCCCATCTGCCCATGCGCGTAGATCATGCGCCGCTGATGTTGACGGATGTAGATAAAAAATACAACCCCGGCTATTCCTTCTTGGGGCGGATGAAAGCGCTCGGCGAAGTCTCCGGAATGATGGCGGCTGTGGCTGCTGAGTAAATGGAACGCGGATGACACGGATGGGGCGGATTAAAACGGATTTATTATATCCGTGTAAATCCGCCCCATCCGTGTCATCCGCGTTCCATTGCGCTATGCTTCTTAATCCATAAAATCAAGCGTCTCTTCCCCGATGATTTGACGCAAGGTATTTTTCATTTTCACTGATTGGATAAACAAATCGTGTTCGGCGATGTGTTCGTTGTCGTGCATCGGACTCTTGAAATAGAACGATAACCACGATTGGATGCCGCTGAAACCGGCGCGTTTAGCCAAATCGGAAAATAATACCAAGTCCAAGCAAAGCGGAGCCGCCAGGATGGAGTCGCGGCAAAGGAAATCCACTTTCAATTGCATTGGATAACCCAACCATCCGAAGATGTCGATATTGTCCCAACCTTCTTTGTTGTCTTTACGAGGTGGATAATAGTTGATACGCACTTTGTGATAGATGTTTCCGTACAATTCGGGGTACAACTCCGGTTGCAGGATATTATCAATCACCGACAGTTTGGATACTTCTTTCGTTTTGAATGAACCCGGATCGTCCAATACTTCGCCGTCTCGATTTCCCAGGATATTGGTCGAGAACCAACCGCTCAAACCTAACATACGGGTTTTCAACATGGGGGAAAGAACCGTCTTCAACATCGTTTGACCGGTCTTGAAGTCTTTTCCGCAAATCGGGGTTTGTGTCTGTTCCGATAAATCCCATAAGGCAGGAAAATCCACGGTGGTGTTGGGAGCGCCATTGATGAACGGTACGCCGTCTTCTACTGCTGCGTAGGCATAAATCAAAGAAGGAGAAATCTGGTCGCTATTCGGTTCTTTCATCGCTTTTTGCAAGGCCGGAAGTGAATTGTGCACGTCTGAAAGCGGCAAATACACTTCGGTTGAACCGCACCAAATCACTACGATACGGTCGCAGTTGTTTTTTGCTTTAAATTCTTGAATATCTTTGCGTACCAGTTCTTTCAAATCCCATTTGGTAGGAGCTTGTTTTACCCAGGTGCCGTGTAAGCGTTTTACGAAATTTTGATCGAAAACGGCTTTCATCGGTTGGATGGCTTCCAATTCGTCTTTTACCTTGTCTAAATCTTCGATTGTCAATACTTCCGCATGACGGGCGGCCTCATAAGCATTGTCTTCAAAAATATCCCAACCTCCGAAAACGATGTCTTTCAAGTCTGCCAAAGGCACTACATCCTTGATTTTAGGAAAGTGATTTTCTTCTCTTTTCCCTAAACGCATGGTTCCTAATTGTGTGAGAGAACCCACAGGAAGACCTTGACCTTTGCGAGCCAACAATGTTCCCGCAATAAAAGTAGTAGCCACTGCGCCTACTCCGACAGTAAGAACGCCAAGTTTTCCCTTAGCTTCTTTTACTTGTACTTTTCCCATAATTTTTATTTAATTTAATTATATTCTTTAAGCGGCTGAAAAACAACATCAGTCGTTTTTAATTTTACAATATATTTATAATCTCTTTCAAATCATGAATTACAACATCTGCTGTCCTTCCCGGCTCCTCTTCTTTTTCTTTCCATGCCTGTCCTTTGAGCCAAATCGTCCGGCATCCAAGCGCGTGGGCAGGAACAATATCCTTTTCATACGAATCTCCTACTACAACTACTTCTTCCGGCTGGAATCCCAAGGCTTTTACGCCCCTTTCAAAAATAGCCGGATCCGGTTTCCGTACCTTTACAACGGCCGATTCAATAATGTCTTTAAAATACAAATCTATCCCCAAATCTTTCAAAACCGATTCTAAATTCCCATAAAAGTTCGAAACTAAAACCAAAGGGTATCTTCGACCTAAGCTCTGTAAAACAGGGATCGTATTTTTTAGCACAGAGCATACAAAGTTATAACATTGATTTGAAATCGCAAGGGAATATTGCAAAGATTTGCTATTATTTTTTAAAGTTTTTTTTTCGATCAGTGATTTTATTTGTAAATCCGTTTTTGCTAATAAGACTGTTTGGAACGTATCGCCGGGCTGAATGACCGGATGGGTCGCCAGATAGCGTTCTCCATAAACATACGCCTCCCGGAATGCTTCTTTGGTCACCGGAACCTGATGATCGACGTAAGCTTCCCATAGGACTTCCGCCCAATGTTTGCCGTTGCTGTCGATCGTTCCGCCGTAATCGAAAATAATCCCTTTAATATTGCCTTGATATTTCCAGTTCATTTTTAGATTTTCGGCTAATGTGTTCATACTGTGTTACCATATAATAAAGCAAACCGTTCATAACAGTCAATTCAAACACAAAATATACCCAGGGATAATTAGTTAATATGCTGATAAAAAGGATAATCGAGCGTAAATTAAACGAGAGCATATTGGTGTATTTCAACAATGGAAAACTTTTTTCGCGGTAATAATTCCTGAACCATTCCGGAGCGTTTCCCTTGTATTTGTTATGGATTACCGCCAGCATTTTTTGCAGTTGAGGAGTCCAGCGCTCTTGTCCTTTCGTATAGGACAAGTACATTCCTTCAAAGAATTTGAGGAAAGGTTTTTTCGTCCAACGGAGCTTTTTGTATTTCTCCGCCAGCTCTTTGGAAGTATCCAATTCGCTGCCGTTTATTCCTTTCAGGAATAATAGATGGACATTGCGGTAGTAATCGGCCAAAGCCGCTTGTTTGGAATGGCAATAGCCGGTAACGATTGCTAAAATTAAAATGTAAAAATGCCATTCGGGCCATAACCGGAAAACAATAGCCAGATAAATAGCTCCGAACCAGAAATCGCCGCAAGCGCCATCTAAAATACGCCCTAATTCCGATTTCTGATTAGTCATACGTGCCAATTGCCCGTCGGCGCTGTCGAAAATATTCGCCCAAATCAATAAAAACACACCCAACAGGCTGATTCGGAAATCCGTAAAATAGAAACAAATCCCGGCGGCTACTCCAATAAAAATAGCAGCAATGGTTATTTGATTGGGAATAATACCTAATTTATGAAAAAAGGTCGCCCACCAATAGCCTATCGGTCTAAAAAAATAGATGTCAATAAATTCCTCTGTATCGGTAGATTTCAGCGAAGCTTCCACTACCTTCTGTGTATTCATATCAAAACTTGCATTGTCGTAAAAACAAAGGTACGATAATTCTTTTGGAATAAAAGATTTTTTTCGCACGAATTTTACTAATTTTGTAGCTTGTAAAGTTTTTAATGAAAAAAATCAGTATAATTATAAATCCAATATCCGGGACAGCATCCAAAAAGCGGATTCCGGTCTTGTTTGATCACTATCTTCCGTCGGATGAATTTGAAAAACAATTTTTCTTTACGGAATATCATGGTCATGCATTCGAATTGGCGAGTCAAGCGGTTAAAGATAAGGTGGATTATGTGATTGCAGTCGGGGGCGACGGGACGGTTAATGAAGTGGCGAAAGCCCTGGTACATTCGTCTTCCATATTGGGTATCGTACCGATGGGCTCCGGCAATGGTTTGGCGAGGGATCTGTGTATATCCATGGATCCGCGCAAGGCATTGGAAGTCATTGCCGATCGTCGTGAAACGACCATTGATTATTGTAAAGCCAATGAACATATCTTTTTTTGTACGTGCGGAGTCGGTTTTGACGCTTTGATCAGTGAACGTTTTGCGGAAGAAAAACGGCGGGGACCTTGGTCCTACTTAAAAAGTATCGTCACCGAATACCGGACATTTAAACCGGAGACCTACGAAATCACCATTGGGAATAAGATATTGACCAGAAAAGCTTTTTTGCTGACTTGCGCCAATGCTTCCCAATATGGCAATAATGCTTTTATTGCGCCGCAGGCGAATATGAATGATGGCATGATGGATGTCGCTGTCCTTTTGCCTTTCCGGTTTTTGGATTTGGGCCTTTTGGTGGTGCAGATGTTTACCAAGCAAATGGATAAAAATTCCAAAACGGAATATTATAAAGCGAAGAATCTGACACTGAAACGGAAAAAACCCGGCATTGTGCATGTGGACGGCGAACCGATTCACATGGGGGCAACCATCTCTATTCAAACTATTCACAACGGTTTGCATGTCATTATCCCTAAAGATCCGGTGCTTCAGGATAATTAGCTATGCTTATTTTCAATTTTTTATTACCTTTGCAAGCGTTAACACAAAAGAATGAATCAAAGATTTACAGTTCATAAAATAATAGCCACCGGATTGGGTTCCGGTTATTCTCCTGTAGCTCCGGGAACGGCAGGAGCCGCTTTGGCTACGATTATATGGTGGATACTGTCTGTTTTTCTTTCTCCTTGTTTATTGTTAGGAACGACAATCCTGTTAATCATCCTTTTTACAGCATTGGGTGTATGGTCGTCCAAGGTAGTGGAAGCTGTGTGGGGTGAAGATCCTTCCCGGGTGGTAGTGGATGAAATGGTAGGCGTTTGGATTGCGCTTTTGGCTGTCGGTAATGAAACCGGTTATTACCTTTATTATATGTTGCTTGCCTTTGGTTTGTTCCGTTTATTTGATATTTTCAAACCATTGGGAATCCGGAAAATAGAAAATATCCCAGGCGGGTGGGGGATTATGCTGGACGATGTTCTGTCCGGCATATACAGTTTGATAATCTTAATAGGAGTACAATGGTTGATTGGCTGAAGAAAATTGTTGATAAGGTTTCCGGTAATGGAGGTATTTTTATGTTTTTCCGGGCGCAATTAGCCTCCCAATTGGCAAGCCTTAGCGACTTTCTCGTGACCATTGTATTAGCTAAGGTTTTCAATCTGTTTTATGTATATGCGACCTTTACCGGTTCGGTTTTTGGCGGACTCATTAATTGCATTGTTAATTACCGGTGGACGTTCAAAGCCATGGGTATCAAAAAGAAGTATGTGGCCGTTAAATATATTCTGGTCTGGTTCGGCAGTATTTTCCTGAATACCTCCGGTACGTATTTGGTAACGGAATTGTTACGGAAAATTACCTGGTTGACGGTATCCCTCGGACACCTGTTTGATGATGTGTTTATCGTGTCCAAAATTGTGGTATCGCTCTTGGTCGGGTTTGGCTGGAATTACAATATGCAGCGCGTATTTGTCTATCGGGACAAAAATTTCCGGAAGTATTTCAAAAGAAAGGATCAAAAAATACAAAATATTTGAATAAAATGAAAGCAAGAGACAAGGCTCAACAAATCATTTACAAAATCATCCATCCGGTTGTCCGGGGAATGATTAAGATAGGTATTACGCCTAATTTTGTTACGGCTTCGGGTTTGTTTTTTACTGTAATTGCTTGTGCAATACTTATTTATGGAGCCATAAACGCCGAACGTGGTGATTTTTCTTTGGTAGGTTGGGCGGGCGCTATTATTTTATTTGCCGGCTTGTTTGATATGTTGGACGGACAAGTAGCCCGGCTGGGAAAAATGTCTTCCAGGTATGGCGCTTTATTCGATTCTGTATTAGATAGATACAGCGAACTGATTGTGCTCTTCGGTATTTGTTATTACCTGATTTTGCAAGGTTATTTTTTCAGTTCTTTGTTTGGGTTTGTAGCCTTGATCGGTTCCATGATGGTGAGTTACATACGCGCCCGTGCCGAAGGATTGGGCATTGAATGTAAGGGCGGATTTATGCAACGTCCCGAGCGGGTGGTCATTATCAGTTTAGGCGCTATTGGTTGCGGGATTTTTAATCATCTGTTAGTCTTGGTGATACCTCTGGCTATTGTGGCTGTATTTTCCAATGTTACTGCTGTCGGACGCTTAAATCACTGCCGTAAAGCGTTGGCCATAGAAGATAAGGGGAAAGAATGAAAGGAAAAGTATTCACTATTGCCGGAATCGTAGCCTATTGTGTTTTGACGGCTGTCTTTATCGGTTTTCGTCCGGAACATTTATTAATCGCTCTTTTTTTCGGCGCTCTATTTTTTATCAATACAAAATCCCGCAAGTTTATTGTCGGGTTGCTTCCGTTGATTATTTTTGGTATTTCCTACGATTGGCTGCGCGTTTTTCCTAATTACAAGGTAAACCCGATTGATGTGGAAGGCTTGTATAATCTGGAAAAATCGCTTTTTGGAATTGTCGAGAATGGAATCCGGCTGATTCCTTCTGAATATTTTGCTTTGCATCATCATGCGGTAGTTGATTTTCTGGCCGGTATTTCTTACCTGGGATGGGTTCCCATTCCGGTGGCTTTTGCCATCTATCTTTACGTAAAGAACCGGAAGGATTTGTTCCTGCGGTTTTCCATGGTTTTCCTTTTTGTTAACCTGATTGGCTTTACCGGTTATTATATTCATCCGGCAGCGCCTCCCTGGTATGCCATGAATTACGGATTTAACCCTGTTTTGAATACGCCTGGAAATACAGGCGGTTTATTCCGGTTTGACGATTTAATCGGGTTGCCGGTCTTCCATTCCATTTACGGACGGAATGCCAATGTTTTTGCGGCGGTTCCCTCTTTACATTCCGCTTATCTGGTAGTTGTCCTTTTTTATGCGATAAAAAATAAAAGTCATTGGGCGATTCTTGTAACGGTTGCCTTGTTTATGTGCGGCATTTGGTTTACAGCCGTTTATGCAGCGCATCATTATATTGTGGATGTTTTATTAGGTATTCTTTGCGCTTTTATCGGGATATTTTTATTTGAATACGGATTAATGAAATGGGCTTGTTTCAGGAATTTTTTCAACAAGTATTTGAATTACATACAATAATTGACGCTCAAAGTATTTTTAACAATGAAAGAAAAATTAATCAAGAAAGAAGATATTAAAAAACTGCATCCGGTTTTTAGAGGACGTTTGGGTGATGCACTTATCCGGTTTCTTTTCCATTTTACTGGCGCCAACAAGGTCAATGCTGTTTACAATGCTTCCAAGCACGAAGCGACTGGTTTGGGATTTGTGACTGATTTGCTTGACAAACAGGAAATTATCCGTAAAGTGAAAAATTACGAAGTACTCGATTCATTCAAAGATACTCCGTTTATTACCGTATCGAACCATCCTTACGGACATATCGACGGTATTATTGCCATCAGTGTAGTCGCTGCGAAGCGAAAAGATTATAAAATGATGGTTAACTGGATGTTAAGCCGGATTGATACCATGGCAGACCATTTTATCGGGGTGAATCCGTATGCGAAAGGCAGTAAAATGGCGACTGTTAAATCCAGTGTAGGCGGGGTAAAACAATGCCTTGAACATTTGCGGGAAGGTCATCCGATGGGATTTTTTCCGGCCGGCGGCGTTTCTTCTCCGCATTGGACCCGCGATCCGGAAGACCGGGAATGGCAAGTTCCCGTATTAAAACTCATCAAAAAAGCGAAAGTGCCGGTGATCCCAATGTATATTTCGGGCAATAATTCCTGGTTGTATCGTTTTTTGGGGCTGATTGACTGGCGGATACGCATGGTACGTTTGATGCACGAAGTGACCAATAAAAGGGGAAGAACAATCAAAGTTATTCTGGGAGAGCCGATTACCGTAGAAGAACAATCCCAGTACGAGGATATTCAGGCTTTCGGGGAATTTTTGAAAGCAAAAACCTACGCTTTAAAGAAGGCAGAATGAGGCAATACATTCGGCAATAAAAGGAGCGGCTTCCTCGCGGCAGGGGGCGAAACTGGGCCAGTCGTTGAAATCAATGATCCGTATCCGACCATCCTGGCCGATGACACAATCGCCGCCATAGATGCGAATGTTTAAGACTTGGGCTACTTGGTTGCAAATTTCTTTTAACCTGTTCACATCAAAGGGAATACCTGTTATTTTGCCGTTGATGGCTTCCAATCCGTATTTCGTGTGTTGGCAACTGCAGGGATAGAACCAATGAAAGAAATCCGTCCCGCTTACGCCGTAAAATTTCACCAAATCACCTTCCAGATGTTCGTTGATGACGATAGAAGAAATATTCCGTAGCGCATATTCCCGGATAAGGCTATCGGTTTTGGCGCCTACGCGGGCGTACACCACATCATCGCGCTGAATGGCATGAAAATCGCCCCGCTTGATCCAACAATCAGAGCCTAAAGAACTTAAATCGACTGAAGACGGATCGTTGGTCTGAACGATTATCGTTTTCGGATAAGGGATATGATGGGCAATCAAAAGGCGCGTCATTTTTTCACGCCTGCAATTGTTAATTCCATAACCGGAATTAATCACTTTTTTCCCTTCGTCCTCCAAGGCTTGCAATTTTTCAACCGTCCGGGTATCCCGCGCCATAGTATAGATAAAATCACCGGTAACCGGAGTGTTCAAGAATTCCTCTTCCGAATATTCCGTCACTTCAAAACCGTGCTTTTTCAGATGTTCTGAAGCCAAGTTAAAAATAGCAGCATCATTTTCGATATGATTCGGCGAATACTGCGTATCTCGTCTTACTCCTGTGATTTTAATCATTTTGCTCATTATTTAAAAAATCTTCTGCTTTTTGAATATCTTCCGCATGATCTACATCCACTATTTTGCTGAACGGATAGGCTTTCAGTTTCAATCCGTCAGCAATCAATTGCCGTTGATAGTTACGCATACGCGACATCCCTTTTTCCATGCACCGGTCAAGAGTCGTTATCGCCCGGGGTGTCAAACCATAAATGCCTCCGGAAATATATTGAGCGCCGGAAGTATCCGAAAAGCCGTTAATTTGTGCTGTTTTTTCGTCTGTCGAAACGTATAAAGGTTTTTCATCGTCAATATAATCCGTTACCGCCATTGATCCGTCGCTTGCCGTATCATTCTCAAAATTACGGATATAGGAGGCAAATTCTTCTTCTTTAAAAACCGTATCGACCGTAGTCAGGCAAAATTTGCCTCCCTGCAAAAAGCGGCTCAATTCGTAAAAACTGTGCATGGAACTGGGTGTGGATTTGATGATTAAATGCAAGGGAACCGTCAATGGTAAAGACTCCATATACTTGCGCACTTCGGTCATTTCTTCATTGATAATAATGCTTACCGATTGGGCATTATTCCGGCAGAAGATAGCAATCAAGCGAGCAATCAAGGGTACTCCATTCAATTCAACGAGTGGTTTAGGTATTTTCACGCCGTCTTGTACCAAGCGTGATCCCTCCCCGGCAGCGATTATAGCGTAATTCATATTCTGTATTAGATGTCTTCTTTTGTCAGATCCAATTTTTCGTTGTCCGAACCACGTTCAAAATATTGTTTTTTCAGCGGATTGCTGTGTATTTCCTTATCGGTTTCCCGGTTGTGGTAAATGTCAATGGCCAGATACAGGGCGTTTCTTAATGAATCGGGCGAACTTTCGTTTTTCCCGGCTTTTTCAAACGAAGTATTTTGATTGGGCGCCGTGATAATATACGGCAAATTGCCGATGAAAAGCGCGTTTTCTTCGTTGCTGATCATTTGAAAAGCAACGATTCCCTGATCGTAATACATGGCTAAGACGGCATCGAATTGTTTGTGCCGGTCCGAAGCGAAAAAATCGTCTGCTGTGTAGGGACCAAAACAATGCACACCGGCGTCGGAGGCTGCTTTGATGGCAAGCGTAGTGGTTTCTTCCATATCCACCTGCGGATTCAGGGACAAGACGGCTATCCGGGGGAACGTAATCATAAAGTCGCGAATTAAGGCGGATTGCAATACCTTGATTTTTTCCGTCAACATCTCCCGGGTCAGGAGGGAAGGAACTTCAGCCAGCGTCACTTTATCGGTTGCCAGCGCTATCCGGAAACTGTTATTAACCAATATTCTCAGTCCGTTTTCCGCTCCGTCTGTTTTTGTTTCAATAGAGTGGGTCGAGCCGGTAGCAGCAGGAGCCGTTATAAGGGCGTCAATAACACCGGATTTCAAATCTTCCAGCGCTTTGGCTAAAGCTTGATCTGCGGACTTTGCACTTTCGACAGTCGGTTTTCCTAATTCGACCACGGTTTCTTCACCGGTAACGTTGATAATATTGAGGCGATTGCCTCCGGCATCTTCCGCACGGTTGATATTGCTGACATTCAGGGAAGGCAGTTCGAGCGCTTTCCGGTGGTAAGCCAATATTTTGGAAGAGCCGTACAGAACAGGAATACAAGATTCGAAAATGCGTGCATCGTCAAATGTTTTCAGAATCAATTCGTAGGCAATACCGTTTATATCTCCGTGGCTAATTCCGACCTTTATGATTTTTTCACTCATACTTGTTTCTCTTATTTCTAAATTCAATATGCAAATGTACAATTTTTAATTGAATAAAGACTCCACTTATCTAAACTACTGATCAAATTTTCAATATTGTTTGCCAGCGCTTTCATGGACGGATACATCGCATTGGCGCCGGCATCCCACAGAACTTTATCGGGTAGCGGGCCGGTGTTGACGGCGACCGTGTAAATTCCCGCAGCCCGGCCGGATTCGATGCCTAAAGGAGCATTTTCAATGATAATGGCTTCGCCGGACAGGAGGTTGCCTTTTTGCAATCCCATTAAATACGGTTCGGGATGCGGTTTTCCGTATTTTACATCGTAAGCCGTTACCATTAATTTTTTATCAAAAAAACCGGGATAATGTTTATCTATTTTATCAAACAAGGATTTTTGCCCGGAACCGGTGACGATGATGCGTTGCAAACCCAAGTCTTTTACTTTTTGCAATACTTCCCAAGCGCCGGGCATCGGTTGGGCTTCCGGATGCTCCAATTCTACAAAACGTTTTGTCTTTTTTTCGTAAAGCGTTTTTATTTCTTCCGGTGTAGCATTGCGGCCGAAAGTCTGGTTGAAAAGAATATTGATCGTAGCATGACCTGTTCGTCCTTCATGCAAATAATATTCTTCTATGAGAGACATCACGCCTACACTCGACATCGTATCGTACCACGCTTGAACATGTCCCGGCATGGAGTCGTACAAGACTCCATCCATATCGAAAAGTACAGCTTTAATCATATCTTGGGATTGCGGGTCAAGCCCGCAATGACAATGTGTTTTTTAATATCCCGGTTTGTTCAACAACCTGAACATGTTCTTTTTGTAAGCTTCCACTCCCGGCTGGTCAAATGGATTCACTCCCAAGAGATAACCGCTGACGCCGCAGGCCCGT
This sequence comes from Bacteroidia bacterium, assembly GCA_026000155.1. Taxonomy (GTDB): domain Bacteria; phylum Bacteroidota; class Bacteroidia; order Bacteroidales; family Azobacteroidaceae; genus Azobacteroides. Next base: position 12,404 of record BNYG01000041.1, read on the forward strand.
TCAAAGAAATAAAGCAATTGTCCCAAATAATAGGCGTTTAATTCGGGAATTTCGATCCGGATATTAGGTACTCCTCCGTCCACGTGGGCTAATTGAGTGCCCAGTTCCGCCATTTTATTCACATGATCGACCCGTTGACCGGCCAGGAAATTCAAACCGTCCAAATCCTGTTCGTCGAAAGGCACTTCTACGCTGTAAGTGGGACGGGCAATGGAAATCACCGTTTCAAAAATGCTCCGTTCGCCTTCCTGAATCCATTGTCCCATGGAATGCAGGTCGGTAGTGAAATCGACGGCTGCCGTAAAAATTCCCTTGTGTTCTTTGCCTTCACTTTCGCCGTACAATTGTTTCCACCATTCGGAAACATAATGCAGTTTCGGATGAAAATTGGCTAAGATTTCTATTTTCTTTCCGCTCTTGTACAATTCATTACGGGTAGCGGCATAGATTTCAGCCGGGTTGTTTTCAAATGGTACCTCGCTTCCTGTGGCTTGTTCCATCGCCGCAGCGCCTGCAATCAATTGTTTGATATCAATGCCTGCTACTGCAACCGGAAGCAATCCTACCGGAGTCAAAACGGAAAAACGTCCGCCGACATTATCCGGAATGACGTAGGTTTTATATCCTTCCTTGTTTGCCAATGTCCGTAAAGCACCCCGTGCCTTGTCGGTTACCGCCACAATCCGCGTCTTGGCTTCTTCTTTTCCAACGGCATCTTCCAATTGTTTTTTCAGAATACGGAAAGCCAAAGCCGGTTCGGTGGTGGTGCCCGATTTGGAAATATTGATAATACCGAACGATTTGCCTTGCAAATAGCCGGATAATTCATGCAAATAATCTTCTCCGATATTGTGACCGGCATAAACAATAATAGGATGAGTTTGCGGGTCAAGCCCGCAATGACAGTAGTTGTCGAAGGTGCCGGAAAGCGCATCAATCACCGCTTTGGCGCCCAGATAACTTCCGCCGATTCCCACTACCACAACGACTTCGCATTTGGAGCGAAGAGTATTGGCTGTTTCCTGGATATCCGCAATTTCCGCTTCGGTAATAGAAGAAGGAAGATGCAGCCAGCCTAAGAAGTCATAGCCTTTTCCAGTGCCGTTTTCCAAGGTTTTGTTGCAGGCCGTCGCTTGGTCGGCTTGGGCGTACACTTGTTCTTTTGTGAGGGCGAATGATGATTCGCCCCTACCTAATGCCTTTTCAATGTCTAATACAATCTTTTCCATATTATTTTTCTTTATTCTGTCATTGCGGGCTTGACCCGCAATCCCCTGCTAATCGTTAATAGCCCTTTAACGGACATCATGAGATGGCGGGTCAAGCCCGCCATGACAAAAGTTTACTTTATTTAAATGTTTCTGTTAGTTTCCGTATGGCCGGAACGGCTGATTTCCGTTCATATAAAATGGAATACACCGCATCCAAAATCGGCATATCCACCCGGTATTCGTTATTGATTTCCTTTATACATTTGGTGCCGAAATAGCCTTCGGCAATCATTTCCATTTCTAACTGAGCGGTTTTGACCGAATACCCTTTCCCTATCATCGTTCCGAAAATCCGGTTGCGGCTGAACCGTGAATAGGTCGTTACCAATAAATCGCCCAAGTACGCCGAACCGCAGATATTCCGGTCTAACGGACAAACTGCATCTATAAATCGCGCCATTTCATCAATCGAATTGGATACTAATATCGCCTGGAAATTGTCGCCGTATTTCAATCCGTGGCAAATACCGGATACAATCGCATAGACATTTTTCAATACCGAAGCATATTCTATTCCGGTAACGTCTTTACTCGTAGCTGTTTTTATAAAATGTGTATTGAATAAACCGGATAATACCTGCGCTCTTTCTTCGTTGGTACAGCCAATTGTGAGGTAAGATAAACGTTCCAACGCCACTTCTTCGGCATGGCACGGACCTCCCAAGACGGCCATATTGTCTTCCGGAACGTCATAAAATTTGGCAAAATAATCGGCAACCAGCATATTTTCGTCCGGCACAATTCCTTTGATAGCCGATACAATTACTTTGTCTTTGAGGGGTGTATGCAGTTTCTGAAGATGCTGCTTGAGGAAAGGGGAAGGAGTCGCAAAAATCAAGGTATCGCTATTTTCCACTACCTCATTAATATCGTCATAGAATTGGATATTATCCACATTGAACTTTACTCCTGTCAAATACGAAGGATTATGCCCAAGGCTCTGTAACTCTTCGATTTGTTCCGGACGGCGCATATACCAGTTAAAATTGATCTGCGTCATCGAAATTATTTTGGCAATGGCGGTCGCCCAGCTTCCGCCACCCATTATACCTACTCTACCCGGGATACTCATTGAAAGTCGTGTTTACTGGTTGGTTTTTTCGGGACGCATCTGCGGGAAGAATAATACTTCCTGAATCGACGTTTGTCCGGTTAATAACATCACTAAGCGATCCATTCCAATACCCATGCCGGAAGTTGGAGGCATTCCGTATTCCAGGGCGCGAAGGAAATCCTGATCGATAAACATGGCTTCGTCGTCTCCTTTTTTCGACAATTTCAATTGATCTTCGAACCGTTCGCGCTGGTCAATCGGGTCGTTGAGTTCGGAATAAGCATTCGCCAATTCCGTGCCGTTCACCATCAATTCAAAGCGTTCCGTCAAATTGGGATCGTACCGGTGCCGTTTACACAAGGGCGACATTTCTTTCGGATAATCGGTAATGAAAGTCGGCTGTATGTATTTTTTTTCGCTCGTTTCGCCAAAAATTTCGTCTATCAATTTGCCTTTTCCCATGGTAGCATCTTGCTCTACGTGCAATTTTTTGCACACTTCGCGCAATTGATCTTCATCCATTCCGGCAATGTCCACGCCGGTATTTTCTTTAATGGCATCGATCATCGTTACCCGGCGAAAAGGCGCCTTGAAGCTGATTTTGTTTTCGCCGACTTGTACTTCGGTCGTACCCAACACATCCAGACAAATTTTTTCCAACATCTGTTCCGTAAAACGCATCATCCAATTGTAATCCTTGTAGGAAACATAGATTTCCATCACGGTAAATTCCGGGTTGTGCGTCCGGTCCATTCCTTCGTTACGGAAATTCCGGGAAAATTCATACACGCCTTCAAAACCGCCGACAATCAGCCGTTTGAGATACAATTCGTTGGCAATCCGGAGATAGAGCGGGATATCCAATGCGTTATGATGCGTAATAAACGGGCGGGCGGAGGCTCCTCCGGGGATGCTCTGCAATACGGGCGTATCCACTTCCACATAACCGCGTTCGTTGAAAAAGTTACGCATGGAATTGAATATTTTGGTCCGTTTCAGGAAAATATCTTTGATGCCGTCGTTGACCACCAAATCCACATAGCGTTGGCGGTAGCGCATTTCAGGATCTTCAAACGCATCGTAGGCTACGCCATCTTTGTATTTGACGATCGGAAGCGGGCGCAACGATTTGGCAAGCACGGTCAATTCGCTCACATGGATCGATATTTCACCCATCTGGGTACGGAAAACATAGCCTTTGAGGCCGATAAAATCGCCGATATCCAATAATTTTTTGAATACCGCATTATACAAATCTTTGTCTTCACCCGGACACACATCGTCGCGGCTGATATATAATTGTATTCTTCCGGCAGAATCTTGCAGCTCCACAAAAGATGCTTTACCCATAATCCGGCGGCTCATGATGCGACCGGCAACGGCAACTTCCCTGCGGGGAGCATCATCTTTAAATGCTGCTTTTATTTCTGCCGAATAAGCAGTTACAGGATATTCTTCGGCAGGGTAGGGGTTTATTCCTTTGTTACGAAGCTCATCCAAACTTTGGCGACGGAAAATTTCCTGTTCGCTTAAATCAAGTGTACTCATATATTGTCATAATTTTGAGGAATCGAGTGCAAAGTTAATATTTTATTACTAAAATATGAATAGAACAGGCTTTAATTAAAAAAATTATTTACCTTTGCTGTGTGAACTAACCAAAAGTTCCCTAAATTTAATTAATAATTATAATCATGGAAGAAAAAAAGAAAAAAGAGAAAAAAAGAACCTCTTGGCTGTATGAAGATGGGAAGAAGATGCCGCTTAATTACACGCCATCCGGAAAGTTAAACAAGTCCGGTCAGTTTTTAAAAGACCATCCGGGCGGATTTGGACCTATGGAGATTTTGGACAGGAGAGCATTTATGAAGTAATATCTATTAATTAAATCTCTTATGGACCGATACCTTTTAGACACCCATATAGCCTTATATTTGATGACCGATTCGAATGAATTGGAAAGAGATATTCGAGAAATACTTGACGACTATAACAATTTGTTGTATATTAGTACCGTTTCTGTTCAAGAAATGGTGTTCTTGAAGAAAAGAAATAGAGTCAAATTGCCTTGGAAAAAGCCCGAAGATACTTTGACGGCTATGGATAGCATGAATTTGCAACTATTGCCTGTAAAGCGAGAACATCTTGAAACTTTTGCGCGATTGACCATACCGGAAAGTCATTACGATCCGAATGATCATGTAATTATTTCACAGGCGATTACAGAAAAAATGCGATTGGTCAGTTCTGACCGCCAATTTGAAAATTACACTTCACAAAAACTTAGATTGCTTTTTAATCAGCGATAAAAAAGGATTATCGAAAAGAATAGAACACAGACAATTTGGTTTTATCCATTTTATCTGTGTTCTTGTTTAGTAAACGATTTGAGTGTTTTTTCCATTCGCTGTCATTGCGGGTTTTCAAGAATTCTGTCATTGCGGGCTTGACCCGCAATGACAGAGCTCTTCCCATTTAAAATCGCTCTTTCTCTACCTTCGAATCAAATTCGGATTCCTGTGATTCTCAACCCTCGTAACCGGAGGCCATGGAAGAGAACCCTCCGCTATTCATGGAGGTATTGTTAAATGAATTAAATAATTAAATTAATTCATAGTCCTCACGCAACGCGTATATACGGTAGTGAAGCTGTTCGTCTTAGTGTATCCGCTCGTACGACCAAGACCATAGAAGTCCCAAAGCGCTGCGCCCGTCGCTGGATTGGTGGAGTTGTCTGTACTACTCCAATAGTAGTTAGACGTGGCAAAACTTGGTATATCCCCTTTTACTGCTTGCAAATTAGCTAATTCGCCAATATTGGGCAGACGCCAATCATTGTTTCCATCATCCCAATCGCCCCCTTTGGCATGTACATTATCATTACACCACGAAG
>BNYG01000042.1 GCA_026000155.1 Bacteroidia bacterium
CGATGTGTCGCAGCTACGCAGCTCAATGGGTGGGTATGTGCATTATTCCCAGGCGCTTACGCACCTGGCTACAAAGATATCAGCGCTACGCGCCTTTCGTACACCCTTGCACCATGTACCGTGTACCCAAAAAGGCTCATCTCGTGCCCTAATAAAACAAAAGGAAAAAACAAGGTTGTTTGTATGATAAAACGATACCTGCCTTATTTATCATGATAATGCCCTTCTACAGAAAGAACCAAGACAACGACTACATCATCATAAATATCGTAGATAATCCGGTTGTTGGCTGAAATTCTTCTCGAATAGGTTATTGAATTATCGGCGACAAGTGGCTCCGGGTGGCCGGTTCCTGTCCTTGGGTGCTCGGCTATTTCTATTATCAATCGAGAGAATTTTTTATAAGCAATCGGATTGGATTTCTTATATTTTGCAATGGTTATATCCGCTTCTTTTGAAAATTGAATGGTATAACTCATAATAATTCAAGATGATTTAACGCTTCCTCAATCGTCTTACACACGGTTACGTTTCCCTCTTTTACCTCTTGGCGTATATTATCAAGCTTTGCCAAAAGTGCGGGTGTAACAGTAAAATCACTTTCTTCAACAGGAGAAAGAAAGTATGCTTGTTTTCTGCCTCTGCGGATGAGAATCTGTTTGCCCTTATCTGCGAGTTCAAAAAAATCTTTTTGCTTGTCTCTAAATTGTCTGGTTGTAACTTCTAATACTTCCATATCTATAAAATTTAATTTGTACCAAATTTGGTACAAAGATAATACATTTTACGTAAAATGAAGTTTTTTACTCTACTCCTAATTTTGCCTTCATATCCAAGGTTGTCCGACCACCAAATAATGCTTGATCGCCTTTGCTCCAAAAGCTCCTGTTTCCTTGTTTGTATTGCAAAATAAGTCATTGCAAAAGCAATTTCATCTTTGCGTGAGTCCCCATTTTGAGCAATAAGATAACATGCGTATCTTGTTTCGCATTAACACAAGCTATTTTTGCTTTATCAACAACTCTTAAGAAATTTCTCCATTCATTGTATCCCAATAATATCTGAAGGTCTCTTGCAAACCAAAATTCTATGCCTTCGCTTTGATTTACAGCCGATTCAAAATTACTGTGTAGTTTTAATATGATTTCATTTTTCATTTTATGATATTGATTACTTTATCACCATTATTTTAGTAACTACCCCCTGGCTGCCATCCGGAAGCGTAGCGAAAACCAGGTAAATGCCGGCTTTTACTATTTCCCCCTTGGGAGTGGTGCAATTCCAGGTATATTGACCGCCATTGGAAACGGCTTCTTTCATCAGGTTGCCTCCTAAATCGGTGATTTTGATACGTGAATTCTGCATCAAACCGGTGATGACTACCTGATTGTTGCGCGCCGGATGCACCGGATTGGGGAAAGCATGCACTTCCGAATAATCCGGTTTGCCGTCAATAGCATCCCCCCGGTACGAACAGATGCCCCGGTCGGTAGCGAAAAAGACTTCTCCGGTTTTTCCGTTGATGGCAACGGAATTGATGTTGTCGGAAAGGATGGCGCTATTGCCTGTATTAAAATTCGTTACGGATATTTCGCCCGACTGGTCGACCAAAAATACACCTCCTCCCCAGGTTCCTATCCATTTCCGGTTGCCGCCGTCAACGGCAATACTTGTCACTTTTTGTCCCTCCAAAAGATAAAAACCGGTTCCGTACTCATCCACCCCAACCACCCGGTGGCATTCGCCCCGTCCGACTTGTGCGGCAGACGAAAAAGTAATCGGCCCATTATCGGTTCCGACCCAAACGGTTCCGTTTAAATCTTCAGCCAGACACGAATAGGTAGTGGCGCCAATACTTCTGTTATCTTGATCGACAAATGTACCGGAATAATAGGTTTCATCATCCGCTGCATTATCTATTGTACCTTTATCATCCAATACAAAAATACCTATTTTCAACCGGAAGATATTGATCCATTTTTTATTATCCCGGGTAATAATTATCTGATTCGGATATACACCGGCTAAATCCTTATAAAGAGGAGAATGCCATTTGCCGTCACTCGATAAAATACTCAAACCATTGGCTATCTCCGCACTTACCGTGTATAGATTATTATTCCTGTCAAAAGCCATCCCGTCCACACGAATAAACCGGTTGGCGTAACTGGCGTTCGGAAGTGTCGATTGCAAGGTACTGTTAGTATAATCATAGCGGTTGACATATTCCAACTCCTTGTTTTTAAATTCATAAATGCCTTCTCCCCAACTGGAAACAAAGTAGTGATTCGGGTCGCGGGGATCTACTGCCGCCGACATAAGATCCAGGCAAGGCAAACCTGTTTTTTTAGCAGTTGCCTGATCATCCAGATTAGACCAGTTTGTATTATCATATACCATAAAAGTTCCGGGATTCTCATACCGGTTTCCCGCTCTTCCTCCTCCTGTAACCAATAATTGATCTTCGGCGAACGTAAGATAAAAAGCCATATTCCGGATGGGACTGTTTACCTTAATGCCGGAAACAACCGGTTCGTATTCCAATGCATTGCTTCCTGCATTTTCTTTGATTTTTATTTCGGATAAGCCTCCGGTTCCCCAAGCCACCCAGTAAGTATCCCGTGCATGATAGGAACTGACGGATTGATAGTCCGGACCTAATTTTAAAAAGGTTTTTGTGTTCCAATCCGTATAAAAATAGATACCATCCGGGACGGTTACTACTAATTGATCATGCCATACGGCCAACTGCTTGCCGGCGCCATTCATCAGCCAATGCGCCCGGTCATCTTTCGTTATATACCACACCCGGTCGTCGGTGAAGACCAAACAATCGTTAAAAACAACCATGTTCGTTATCTTCTTGCTGTTTCCATCATTTAAAGTCATATTTCCCCAGTTTTCCGGATCCAATAAATTAGACGAGAGAGCCGCCCGGAGCAGTCCGTTATCGGTAGCGGCATATAGATAATCGCCCCATTGGCAAGTCGCTGTCGTATTGACATCCAGGCGGTAGGTATTCCGTATTTCTTTCCGTTTCAAATCCACCACCACAATTCCGAATCCGGTAGCCAGATAGGCCTGTTCGCCCCGGATTTCCACATTGTTTACAATTTTATTGGATAAGAAAATATTGTTTTTGATGTCGGGCAAATTGTAGATATTATCTTGACCCATGAAAATATCCATATTGGAATTATCGTAAACAATCAGCAGGGCATTGACTTCCGGACAATAATTCAAAAACCGGATGTCCGTATCATTCAAGCCGTTTTCCAACGAATACGTCCGGGTTACCTGGTCTTCGGGCGAATAGGAAAGCAGCGAACCGTCGTAAACGGCAAAAACCGCACGGGGTGTTTCCGCCACCAACGTAGCATTTTGATAGGACATATAAGACTTCCAAGTCCCAACTGTTTGTCCCTGCATGGAAAAACAAGTTATGAATAAAACCGCCAGGATACCGGCACATCTATTTTTCTTCATCTAAAAAATGTTTTAATTGGTTGACCGCTTCCGCCCGGTGACTGATGGCGTTTTTTATCTCTGCGCCTAATTCGGCGAATGTTTCCGTATAACCTTTGGGAACAAAAATCGAATCGTAGCCGAACCCGGTGGTTCCCCTTTCTTCCCGGATAATTTCTCCTGCTACAATGCCTTCAAACAACTGTTCTTTTCCGTTTATTATTAATGCAATGACCGTGCGGAATTGCGCCGACCGGTCGTCTTTTCCTTCCAATTCCCGCAACAGTTTCTGCCGGTTCGCTGCCGGATCTTTGGATTCGCCGGCATAACGCGCCGAATACACTCCGGGAGCATTATCCAAGGCTTTCACTTCCAAACCGGTATCATCGGCCAAACAATCGAATCCGTAATTTTCTTTTATAAACCGGGCTTTCAACAAGGCATTGCCTTCCAACGTACTGGCTGTTTCGGGAATATCTTCCCGGCAATCAATCTCCAGCAGGGATACTATTTGGTATTTATTTCCCAGAATATCACGGACTTCTTCTAACTTATGCTGATTATTCGTTGCAAAAATTAATTTTGTTTTCATGCTTTATTAAACGTAAATTTGCGGTAAAAATTATATACTTCCTAAAGAACGTTAGCATGAGGATAAAATTACAGATCATGACATTAGCCGTAGGATGCCTCTCCTGCGCTTCCCTTTCGGCACAGAAATCCCTGACGGAAATACGCTATTCCGTGATGGATTTGTATGCCTTGCGGTATTATCCTTTTCAACCGGAAGCCGATTCCATCATCCAACAGATGGGCGAATGGCAAGAGATAAAACAGGAAGCTCTTCATCAAAAAACAAGCCTTAACCTGGCCATTAACAAGGAATTTTTAGACAATCAGATTCAATATTCCGTCACAGCCAATGATTTGGTTTATAAACAGTTGATTAAACCTTACCAAGCCTGGTTGCAATATGCCGAACCCTTGAAAGAGGATTCCCGGGAAATAGCCTTGACCATCGGACTGCAGGACGATTCCAAAAACGAAGCGATTTACGAATTTCTCGGAAAACAAAATGTTAATTACTTGTTGGACGAAATGTTGGGAGATGTCGATGTATTCAAAAACAAGGATTCGTACCACTATTTTCTGACCGGGAAAAAGATTCTGGATAATCAAGCGGTATATGAAATCGCTTTTTATCCGAAAAAGGCACAGGCGGATGCCTTCACCGGCTATTTGTATGTGACCGCAGACGGAAATTATTCGTTGCTAAAAACCCTTTTTACCCGCAGTAATCCGTACAGTACCGGTTTGGTTCGCGACATTTTATTTACACAAACCTTTGAAATGAAAGGCAAGCAAATTTTTCCGTTGAAAAAAGAAGCTTCTTTTGCTTGGGGCGATGAAATCAAAGGCAGTCTTTTGGTAAATCAAACCCTTCATTATACCGATACCATTGATCCTTTAACGGCTTCCGAAAAGCAGGTGGAAAAGGTCGTCGAAATCGCTTCCCAAACCCGTGCTTTCCGGAACCTGAAAAATACGGCTCATTTTTTATTGACCAACCGGCTGCTGATTGGCGGCGACCAAGGGCTGTTGGAGTGGGGACCGGTTACCCAATCCATCAGTTATAATGAAATGGAAGGCCTTCGCCTGAAAGCCGGCGGAAATACCACCCTGCAACTGAACAAACGGCTGTTGCTGGGAGGCTATCTGGCTTATGGACTGAGAGATGAACAATTCAAATACCGGGGCGACCTGCTGTATTCATTTTTGCCGAAAGACAAGGATATCTGGGAATTTCCCAAGCGGCTGTTGAGTCTGTCGTATATCCGGGACTTGAATGTTCCCGGAAAAGATTTGCAAAACAGTACAAGGGATGAATTTTTCCATTCTTTTTCCCATTCCGGGACCTACAATATGTCCCAACAAAAATTGGCAAGCATTCGTTACGAACATGAACTGCCGAACCGTTTGTCGTTCCGGATAGACGGAAAATATCTGCATGACCAGCCCATGGGAAACATACAATATGAACCATACACGATTTCCGAACTGAATTTTTCCCTGCGGTATGCTCCCGGAGAAATTTTTCTGCAAAACCGGGACGACCGTATTTATCTCCGCAGGGGAAAAATAGAATTGAACCTCAATCACCGAATGGGTTTGAAAGGAGCGCTTGGTTCGGATTACCGTTATCATATTACGGATTTCAGCGCCAACAAACGATTTTCGCTCTCGCCCAAGGTGGGAACGGCGGATGTACAACTTTCGGCCGGGAAAATCTGGAACCGGGTGCCTTTTCCGCTTTTGTTTATTCCGGCCGGAAATCAAAGTTACATTTATGAAGAAAACGATTACAACCTGATGGATTTTTATGAATTTACCACCGACCGTTTTGTTGCCGGCAATGTGAATTTTCGTTTCAACTGGTCGCCGTTCAATTGGTTTTCCCAAAGCCAAATCAAAACCACTTGCGGCATAAAAGCCCTTTACGGCTCTTTAGCGGAGACGAACGATCCGTATGTAGAAGTGCATATCGGCTTGGCCAACATTTTCAAACTGCTCCGGGTCGAATGGGTGCAACGGCTGACTTACGGGGAAAAAGGTTCAATCTTTATCAGCAGCGGATTTGCCCTTTGAGCGATAAGTTTCTCTAAATTAAGGTATTATTTCAGTATTGTTACTTTTCCCAAAACAATACCGGAAGAAAGAAATCCGTCTTTGACCGGTTCTTCCCGGGTATAATCCGTACTCAAATATTTCTTGCTGTCATCGGCAAAAACAGTAGTGACCACGGCATCATCACCCAAGCAGTTTTGTACTTTGACCGCCCCAAGGAAATTGGCTCCGGACGAGATGCCCACGCCCAAACCCAAAGTTCGCGCTAATTGCTGAGCCATGATAATGGAATCGCCATCGTCCACCTGGATAATATCGTCCAATTGATCTAATTTTACAATCGACGGAATAAATTCATCCGAAATGCCTTGTATCCGGTGCTTGCCTACTTTGTGTCCCGCACTCAAGGTGGGCGAATTAGCCGGTTCGAGCGGATAGATTTTTACTTTGTCGTTGATATTCTTCAAATAGTGACCAACTCCCATCACCGTTCCGCCGGTACCTACACCGGCGATAAAGGCATCGGGAATTAATCCCAATTGTATCAATTGCTCTACGATTTCCGGTCCGGTGGATTTAGCATGCGCTTCGCAATTTTTATTGTTATCGAATTGGCGGGGCAGGAACACTTGATCCGGGTTTTCTTTTTTGAGGTTTTCCGTCATTTCAATGCTTCCCAGGAAACCGCCTTCTTCGGGAGTGACCAAACGAATACCGGCGCCGAAGCTTTTTATCAGATTGATACGTTCCGAGCTCATCCAATTGGGCATAAAGATGGTTACCTCATGTCCCATCGCTTTTCCCAAGGCGGCAAAAGAAATCCCGGTGTTGCCGCTGGTCGCTTCCATAATGTGCATGTCGGGATGCAATTCGTCCGATTTATAAGCTTCTTCCAAAATGTAATAAGCAATCCGGTCTTTGATGCTGCCGGTCAGATTATGATATTCCGCTTTAGCATAAATGGTACGGAATTTCCCGCAGTACTTATAATCAATTTTCAACAAAGGCGTATTTCCGATGATAGACCTCAGTCCAAGCAAGCGTTTTTGTATTTCTGCGTTTTTCATTATGTCAGTATAATTTCCTGCAAATATACAAAATTAGGTTGAAACATTGACAATATGAAAGTAAATAATTTTTATTAGAAAAAATATCCTTTATAACTTGGTTTATAAAACAAACTACTTTATCTTTGTGCCGTGATTAAATTAATAAACGAAAAAAATATGGAAACGAAATTAACGGAGCAACAGAGTTTATCGGTTATCAATGAAATGATTAACCGTGCCCAGAACAACATTAAAAAAGGAAGTGGGAATTATATGATTTTCTGGGGATATTTAGTTTCCGCGACCGCCTTGTTAAACATTGCATTCATTTATCTATTGGTGTATTCTTCCAAATCACCTAATTTGTCGTTTTGGGTTTGGTTGATTATGATTCCCGGACTGATTATTTCCAAATGGATGCAACGCAAAATTGACCGGGAGTCGATTGTGAAAACGCATATCGATGATATTATTGCTTCGACATGGAATGCATTTATGTTTGCCGGGTATCTTTTTGTATTTATCATCTTTGTCCTCTCCTTTTCCACCCATGTGTACGTCTATTTTTATTTGATTAATCCGGTTCTCCTGCTGTTCATGGGCGTTTCGGAATATGTAACTGCCAAAGCATGCCGGTTCAAACCTTTCTTCTACGGTGCGATTAGCTCATGGACAGGCGCAGTGGCTTGTATGTGTGCAATCATTTTCTTTACCAATGGTGTTGCCGTCCAAATGCTTATTCTGGCTGTGTGTATGGTTATCGGATACGTGATACCGGGAATTAAACTGAATAAAAAAGCAGAAGAGCATGTTTAAAGAGTTAGACCCATTATTACATTCCCAGTTGCGCTTAGCCATCATGTCGCTGCTAATCAGCGTAGAAGAAGCCGATTTTGTTTATTTGAAAGAACAAACAGGCGCCTCTTCCGGCAATCTGAGCGTACAAATTGATAAATTGCATGAAGCCGGTTACATTTCGGTATTGAAAACATACAAGGGGAAAATTCCCTGTACCATTTGCAAAATTACCGTTCAAGGGGTAAGGGCATTTGATGATTATGTGAAAGTGTTGCAGACGTATATTAAATGAAGTGCACATATCTGTCATTGCGGGCTTGACCCGCAATGACAAGTGTGAACTTTACTAATTAAGTTTATAAAATAAACTACTTTATATTAATATAATGAAAACTTTCTATTACAAACAAGGATTGATTTTTGCTTTTGCCTGTCTGAATGTGGGATTGAAAGCGCAAGAGCAAGTACCGGCAACTCCGCCGGACAGCCTGAAAAAATTACCGGCTGTGATTGTAACCGGTCCGAAATACGGGCGGTTCAGCGATTATTCGGCGCAGACTTTGCAAATGTCCACTTTTGATATTGTCACCAATCCGGCAGCGATGGCGGATATTATCGGGAATATGCGCGTATTGCCGGGCGTACAAAGCAACGACAACGACGGACGGCTGATTATCCAAGGGGGCGGTACCGGTGAATCGCAAATTTATATCAACGACCTGATTGTCGCCAACCCTTATACGCTTACTTCTAAAAATAACGGTGTACGTACCCGCTTCAATTCCGATTTGTTTGAAGGGATTGTGCTGCAATCAGGCGGGTTTAATGCCGAATTCGGGCAGGCTTTATCGGGGATTGTCAACCTCAACACTAAGGAAAGGGAAATGATGCAAGCCAAAACCGATATGGCCGTTTCGTCCGTTTACGCCGGCGTCACGCATATCGACAAAAAGCCTTCGTATGCCTATTCAACAAGTTTGGATTATTCCAACCTGACGCCTTACAGCAAATTATTTCCTGACCAATACCATTGGCAGAAGCATTATAAACAACTTTCATTCGATTTTTTCCTGACCAAAGCGTTTTCTTCCCGTACCAAAATGACCGCCCAAATCCATGCAAGTACTGCCGGAGGTGATTACCTGTACGAAACAGTGGATAGCGTGAGCATGGAGAACGATTTGAAGCAAAACTATCTGTATGCTCAACTGAATTTATATCATACGTTCAACAACCGGTTTTCGCTGTCCGTTGCCGGAAATATCGTGATTGACCAATTTTCCGGAACCGGTGTCGAGTATCAAAATGATAAAATCAATACACGGAACAGTTGGAATCACAACAAGATTAATTTGCAATACCGGGCCGGAAGATTGACCAACCGGACGGGTATGGAATTGATACTCAATCCGTATCATGAAACATATACTTTCGGAAAAGAATATACCACTTCGGTTAACAATAATTTAGCAAGTATTTATAACGATACGAAATTATTCCTGAGCAATAATTTGACAGCGAGCATCGGCATCCGGGGCGAATATTCCAATTACTTGAACCGCTTTAATTTAGCTCCCCGTCTGTATCTCGGTTACCGCTTGAACCGCCACAATATTATTTCCGCTTCCGCCGGCGAATACTTTCAATTGCCGGCTATGGAATATTTGAAACGGGCGAATACGATGGATTTTACGTCCGTCAACAAGGCGACTGTTTCGTACGGTTACGTGAAGAAAAGCAGTAAATTTCAATGGGATGCGTATTACAAGAAATATGCGAATGCAATTACTTACAAACAAGTTGACCGGCAAGTGATTGATATTGAGAATACAGGCAAAGGACAGGGCTGGGGAACGGATGTGTTCCTGAAAAACAATTTCAAAAATCTGGAATATTGGTTCAGTTATTCCTTTAATCATACCAAAAAGCAGTACGATTGGTTTCCGGAAGCGGTGACGCCGGATTATGTGTCCCGGCATTCGCTCAACGCCACTTTGAAATACTGGATTGCTCCCATGAAATCGTTGGTGAGCGCCAATTACACGATTGCATCCGGCACTCCGTATTACAAAAATTCGTATCCGTATAATGAATTGGGAACAACTCCGCTCCGCAATCGTTTGGATATTTCCTGGTCGTATCTGCCTCGTCCTTGGGTGATTATCCATTTCGGTTGCCAAAACGTATTGGGATATAAAAACATTTACGGATATGAATATTCGGAAATTCATCCGGAAGTAAGACAGGAAATCCGCAATCCACAAACCCGGTTTTTATTTTTAGGCGTATTTATCACTTTCAGTCACAATAAAAAATTAAATCAATTAAAAAATTTATGAAGACAAAATTATTCTTTCTGATGATGCTTGCAGCAAGTGCTCTCAGCGCACAAAACAAACTGACTATTGTAGTTAGCGGAATTGAAGAAGTAGAAGGTCACTTGATTGTCGGGCTTTACGACAAAGAAAATTTCCAGAAAAAACCAATCAACGGACAATATGTAAAGGTAGATAAGGAAACCATGACCATCGTATTGGAAGACATTCTGCCGGGCGAATATGCAGTGTCGTTGTTTCAGGACGAAAACGACAATCAAAAATTGGATACAGGTTTTCTGGGTATTCCTACCGAGAAATATGGGTTCAGTAATAATGCCAAAGGGCAGTTTGGGCCGCCTTCGTATGAGGATTGTAAGTTTATTGTGGATGGGGATACGGTGATTTATATAAATTTTTGAAATAGGATGGGTTGTTGAGTGTTATTATCCTAAACTGATATTCACACTCGACAACTCCACTTGTAATTTGACTTTTGCTTTTAATGCCGTAAATACTTTCATCAATGTATCGACCGTTACATTACCGGCACTACTTTCTAATCGTGAAATTTGAGCTTTCTGAACACCAATAAGTTGCCCGAGTTCTTCTTGCGTTAATTTTCGTTCTTGCCTGGTTTGTTTAATTGCCTTTCCAATCAAATCCATTTGCAATTCATATTCAAATTTGTCTCTTTCAGAAGTTCCTATTTTTCCTAAAAGTTCATCTTGAACTTCGTCCAATGTATATGTTTTCATCATTATTTACTTTTATTTTTGTCATTAAAATACTGTTCTCTTATCCGCTCTGCTTTCGCAATTTCATTATCAGGAACCTTACTCCTCTTTTTTATAAAGCCATGAGTAGAGATTACAAAAAAGTTCAGGGTCATGTTCCTGCTGTGCTTTACGAATGTTATAAATTATTTTTTCGTAATGTTTCTTCTCTATACCTTTCAAAAAATCAAAGGCTTCGTCTAAAAATACTATTTCAAATAAATTTTTCATCATGGCTTTTATTCTTGGAACAAAGGTAATGAAAAAGTTTCATTATAACGAAACTTTTTCGTAATTTTTTTAATTCGCCTAATTTTACTTTTTGTTTAATGGGGGTACGGAGATTTATATTACATTGTAAATGAATGGTTTGCTAAATTCCTCAAGGGGGTTTTTATCGCGGAGCGATTCCATTATTGTAGCAGATAAATCATAACACGCACCCCAACCGCGAAGCGGTTGCATTATAATCCTGAAACCGCTCCGCGGTAGGGTGGTCGTTCATTTTGGTCAGCCCCAATTTATTTTACTCTTTTAAAAGTAACCCTATTCGACAACATCAATTTATCTGCATTGAGTTCCAAAATTTTTACAGGCTCGTTTTTCAAAAAACCTTTTTTCATTGTTCCTGAAAGAATATCAAGGAATGAGGCTGGGGTTTCTTTTTCCAATGCTGTTGCTGTATCTGTAAAAATCGGGGTTAATTTGAAAGTTGCCATAATGTAATTAAAAACAATTGCATCCTCAAGGATGTCGTATGTACCGGCTAATTCAAATTTATACTTCAGTTTCAATGCACTATTGTCAAGAAGAGTATATGAAATTGTACGCTCGGTGGCATATCCGCCATCTGCCGTATAAGCACTATACCATTCTGTTGAGGTAAATACATTCTCGGTTTGATCAGTTGTTACAGTATAATACGTTCCGGCAAGTTGTTGTTTGGTGAATGTAGCGGAAACATCTGTATTTTCTGTAAAATCGCCAAAATCAAATCCTTGTAAGTATGCTATTTTCCAAATGCCGTTTTCTTTCACAACTCTAACTTTGGAGGGATTATCCTTACTCCAGTTTGGGTCTTCCCAAGTCCAAGTTAAAGTGGCTTTTTGACTGTCGATATTCAAAAATGTGATTTCTATTTTATTATCATCCGGTCTATCTTGACAATTACACCAAGGGTCATAATCATCAAAATATCCTAAATCGCCAACCATCCATTCTTCACCGTCTCGTATGTTTTTGTCGGCGCTCAAAACAGCCTTATCAATATTATTGATAAATTCGGAGGAAAACAAATTGCTCTTTTTAAGTTCATTCATATTTTCCTTGTGCTCATCAAGGTCAAATCCTATATAGCGTGTCTCTGCTTTGTTGGCAATAGGGGAGGGAAATACAGCGAAATGAACACCGCGTGGCACTACTCTTCTTACTAACTTTAGAATTTCTGCCTTATCATTTTTTATTAAAAACATTCCATTTCTAATGGAAATGGAATGTTTGTTATAATTGCTACAAAGTTAACAAAAGTTATTTATTACCAAAACAATTTTATGCGTTAAAAGTGTATCGGGAATACAATGTAGGAAATCCGCAATCCCTAAAATGACAATAATTTTACATACAAGCAGTTAAATTTGGATAAAAATATTTACCTTTGCCAGTAAACAATTTAGTATGAATAATTAATATTTTGTCATGAAACATTTAAATGCAGAAAGCATTTACCACGAAATAGTGCTTTTATCTGATACAGATAGGGATAAATTATACAATCGCATGCGAAACGATTTCTACAAAGATACTGAAATTGTGGCTTATACTTCTGCGGGAGATGCACTTACACGTGAACAATACAAACAACGGATAAACACCGGTATTGAACAATGCAAGCAGGGGGAAAGTATAAGTTTGGAGGTATTAAGCAAAGAATTAGGTTACGAATATGCAGACTTATAAAGTAGGAGAATGGGTTGCTATAAATTTTATCGACCAATAGAATTCACCACCTGCTGCTACTACCGCCGCCGCCTGACCTTCCGCCACCAAAGCTGCCACCGGAACGACCGCTGCTCCTGCCGGAATGACTGCCGCTTCCGCCGGAACTGCTTGTTACACGTGGCAGTACTTTATCCTTTATTTGCGTATGATTGCAAAATTTACAAACACAGGTTTCTTTTGCCAACCCACTACTCGTAGAACTCGCGGAAATAACTGTTTTTGAATGAGTCACATAAAACGCTTTAGTCTGACATTCGGGGCATTTTTTGTATTTATCGGATGGGGTATCATATTTATGTACCACCGTTTGTTGACACTGATCACAATAAAAAACAGCTATATAAACAGACTTCAAGTCGTCCTCCAAGGCATCTGAAGGCGTAAGGTATTGATTGTCCTCTTTTTCGGATAAACACCGCATCATGGCGCCGCAATGAGGGCAGGGGAACGGTTGTTGCCTGAATCTCTTTCCCCACACTTTTTTGCATACATATCCGGGTAGGAGCAAAAGCAAGCTGCCGCAGAAAATCAGCCCAAGAAAAAGATAGTTAATATCCGCGAAACCCGCAAAGAGCATATACAAACCCGGTATCGGGAAAAGTATTGAAACGGTAGCTGTCAGGCAGCCAAGACCCGTTTTTTGCCGTTTTTTAGAGGACATAAATGCTTCGTAGCGTTTTTGATTATTGGAAAAATTCGTATCTTTTTTGATGTCGCTTGCTATACTTCGTTCCGAAAAAAGGAAAATAAACAGCGTAAGAGCGTAAAATATTCCTATGACAATCAGCATTGTATGCCAATTGATAGGAAGGAGGTCGTCTGCACCCGTATTGTTTTCAAAATATCCCTCCGCCGATTCTTCGATTTCGCCGTCCTCCATCGGTTCTTCGTGAATGTAGGAGACGACTTGTCTCACACCGGTTACTATTCCGGCATCGTAATCGCCGTTTTGAAACTCGGGAACCATCGTTTGCCGTTGTATGCGATTGCATATCACATCGGGCAAGACGCCTTCCAGTCCGTAACCCACCTCAAAACGCACCTCTCGCCGGTCGAGCACAAACAAAATCAGCAAACCGTTGTCCAACCCTTTTTTGCCGATGCCCCACGCTTCAAACAGATGCACAGCAAAATTCTCAATAGTTTCATTACCAATGGAACTGAGCATTACAACGGCGACTTCGGCTTGAGTATCCGCTTCGAGCGACTGCAACATGCCGTTGATCTGCGAAACGGCGGGCGCACTCAAAATGCTGTCGGGGTTGCTGACAAAGTTGGTTGCATCCGCTCTTTTGGGATTCGGAACCGTTTTTACCGTATATTCCTGTGATTTTTCGGGATTACTGCTTTGGCCACATCCGGCGAGTGTCAGCAGACTCGCGGCGGATAATAGTAAAATTTGTATCGTTTTCATTGCTTGTAATTTTCTATTTATTTTCTAAAAGCAAAACTCATTCTATCTTGTTCGTCTCTTGATATTTTATATTTCGCAGCTATTTGCTTCCATTGCGAAACAATCTTTCCGGTGTCTTGAATGATTTTCGCTGCCGTTTCATTCGTCAATCTGAAAAAGGGCGCTACTTCGGCAGCTAAATCTAAATTCAAAGAATTATCGTGTGCGGAGATATTCAACTTCAAACCGGTTCCTTTGGGATTTGGATTTATATCATACGCCGGAGATAATCGCCAACCGGTTTTTGTCAATAAAAAACCATGATTTCGCAAATGGTCATCCGTATTGCTCACACAAATAGAAAACACAATACGTTTAAATAATTCCTCCAAATCCTGATTGACATTGGCGCTCTTTTGCATAATAAATTCCGCTATTTCCAAATAGCCGGCTCCATCCTGAAAATTAACACCATCTGTATAACCTAAAAGGGTCATTGCAGACGCAAAATGAATTCGTTTTCCTTGAGGCGTTCTATCAAAGCGTTTCGTTAAAAACGTATGGTGTTTACCGGAAAACGGTTGAGCCATCGCTTGCGCAACATTTAATCCCGCCATTTGTGCTAATTCATTGGTGATCATTTCCCATGCACCCACATCACATATATCTCCGGCGCTTGGAAATTTAGCAATCCAAAGAGAGCCGTTGGTATCCATAACACCCGCTTTAGGTCTTGCCCCACCCAAAGAAGAGCCGGGCGCAAGCAACATATACAACCATTTCAGCAATTCGGTATCGTTTTCTATCAAATCATTTTCCAAGTGATAACTCGCCTGTTCGAGTTCCCGGATAGACGTCCATGGCGGTGTGGCAAAATTTCGGTTATCATTCATAAACACGCCTTCTGCCGTTTCCTTAAACCGCAAGCCACCCATGCGATGTTCGTCATACACGCCCATTAAATAATCCGATTCATTCAGATTTTTTCGAGGGCGATTTTCCATCCGGGCAAGAATAGATTCTCTACGGTCCATCAATACCCTCCCCCATCTGTCCGGCGAAGAATCTAAAAAAACGCCAAAGTTGCTTTTCTCATCCCGCAGATATTGATGCCCTGGATAGTGTCCCAAATCAGGGTCAATTTCTTGTGCAAAGTCCGATTGCAGCCATCGTTCATCGTATTCAAAAGAAAAAATCTCCTTTCCACGAGCATACGAAGAGTGTAAAGTTCCAATGAATTGAGGAGTCTCAAAGCCTTCCCAATCAGCATAAACTACTATTTCTTTTGAATTATTCATTACGCTCTGCTTGTTTCTTAGGCGCCCGTTTCTTCACCAATATTTCAGCATCTTGTAATTTTCGACCGAGTACATCGTCGGCAACCATATTGGATATACTTTTCTCCAAACCCAACACAAAGAGTACCTGTGCATAATAACCCATAGAAACGCTGGGTTCCCCTTTTTCTATCTGCCAAAGGGTGGAACGGGAAATACCTGCACGTTCGGAAACCTGTGCGGCGCTCAATTTCCGCCGGAGTCGAGCCAGTTTGATGTCTTCTCCCAATTTTCCCAAAATCTTTGTTAGCCGGGGGAGTAATATGTATTTTGAACGCTTCATAATGTTTTATATTTTGTACAAAAGTAGTAATTTTGTTTTACATATCAAACATTTGCTTACATCCAAATCAGTGAGTTGATTGCCGCTACAATCCAAGTAAGTTAAATTGTCTGTTATTGCGGTAACTGTATGGGATTCGGACTCTTTATAGGTATGCTTAATATTGCGCTTGTCGCAAGACTCAAATGTTTCAGTTGTGCCGTCGCCCCAATCTATGGTAAGACTTTGGGCAGTTATATAAGACGAAAATACATGACCGGTAAGCGTCATTGTAAACTGTTCTTTATCCGATGTCGTTCCATCGGATACTACGTTTTTTTTGTTGTGGCATCCGGCAAGCATCAGCAGGCTCGCGGCGAATAATAATAAAATTTGTGTGGCTTTCATGCTATTTTTCTGTTGACATTCAAGACCTAACGGTCTATTCTTATTTTCCTGCTTTGCTTTTTAACGTTTCAATCTGTTTTTCAGCCTCCACATTCAGAAATTGGCGCCGATATTCGAAAATATGCTGGGAAATTATTCCACCTCTTTCAAATTTAATTCCGCTTTGG
>BNYG01000043.1 GCA_026000155.1 Bacteroidia bacterium
CTCCTGTACAATTGGCAGCCCAAATACTACCTATTACTGCTACCAATCAGAATAAAACCTGGAATTCCAGCAATAATAACGTGGCTACGGTTGACCAGAATGGTTTGGTTACAGTCGTAGGTCTGGGTACAGCTAATATTATGGTTACGTCCAACGATGGTTTCCATACGGCCACTTGTGCCGTTTCCTCTTATGCGCCCGTTACGGGTATAACTGTATCGCCGAAAAATTTTACACTTACATGGAAAACGCCTAACACAACACTAACAGCGACGATCGCGCCCACGAATGCGTTTAATAAGCAGCATGCCTGGTCTACTGATGATGACGAGGTGGCCACTGTTGATGCCTCGGGCAAGGTTGTTTTCGTCTCAGAAGGTACGACCAATGTGCGGGCCACTTCGTTAGAGGGTGGTTATAGTGACATTGCACTAATAACATGTGTACGTTCAGTGTTTGCACCTGACGGTACGAAATGGACTTACTCATTGAATTTTAATAGTTCGTCCCCGTTAAGCAACACTTGCCCGTCGTACGCGCCATTCAGAAAAACAGCGGCTGATGCTGATGCTTCGGGCCTAACGGCCAATATGATGTACCAGATGACAGGCTCGGGTACTATGTATCACTGGCAAACGCTATCACCATCTGGAGGTTATTGCCAATACCATTCGGACGATAAGGCATGCTGGACTGGCTCACCGGGTACTTCTCGATCTGTGTACACATTGTGCTCGGATAGATGATGTGAAGAGGCGCAAATAGCCGCAGGTCGTTGACCTGCGGCTATGAAAATATTGTCTTTCAGACAATCTATCGGCTTTATTTTCTGAATGATGGAGTTCTGTTTGCATTGTAGAAACGCAATGCATTGCGTCTCGGGATGGCGACATCAAAATAACCGTAAAATTTAACAAAGTGTTAACACAAAGATAACATAAAATTTTTGTAGATATTGGAAAAGACTTCTACATTTGTTGCCAATTAAAATAGTATCAATCAATTTTAAAACCAAAATCAGTGTATGAAAGGTTTTATTGTACTCAAAATAGTTTTGTTCTTCCTCTTTTGCCTGTTTTCTTTTCAGGATCTTTTTGCAACAGACCCGCTAATTTCGACGGATGTCCGGTCTTTTTCATTGGGAAATATCCGGGCATTAAGTGATGAACTGCTCAATCCCGCTACGGTTTCGTTTTCGGAAAAGAAACAGCTCGGTATTTCCGTGTTCAATCGTTTTGAAATGAGCGAATTAAACACGGCTTCCCTCTATCTGAAATACCCGCATAAATTGCTGGATATGGGCATAAAATTAGCTACTTTTGGTTACGAAGATTACCGGCTGACTCAATTACAGGGCAGTTTTTCTAAAAAGATTGTTGAGGATTTGGCTATCGGTATTCAATTGACTTACCTCAACGAATCGTCCCGCTGGGAAGAAGCCTCCCGGTCGCATTTTTCTTCCGGTTTGGGAATTTATTACCTTCTGAATGAGCAGGTTGATTTGGCTTTGTTAGGCGAAAATCTGCTTCATACCTCGGAAAATGCTTCCCCGAATGGATATGCAGGAATGAAATACAAGGCTTCCGGCAATATGGCTTTTCTTTTAGAAGCAGGTGGCGGAAAAGAAATCCCTTTCCGGTTTTCAGCCGGTTTGGAATATACGGTTTTTGAACGGTTCACGATCCGGTCAGGCTATGATTCCGGCTCCCAGACTCCTTCATTTGGAGCGGCTTACCGGTGGAATCGTTGGACAATGGATGTGGGATTCTCCCTGCATTCCGTTTTGGGAATCAGCAGCATGATAGGGGTTAATTATGAATTATGAATTAGGAGTTAGGACTATGAAGACGATGTTTTTGGGAGTATTGATTTTTGTTTTTTTATGGAATTCCATGGATATTTTTGCACAAATAGATCAGCATAATTCCGAGTGGATGCATTATTTGGAAGAAAGGATGGAGGAGGAAGATGAATCGTTTGCGGATTTGTATGAGGAATTGTCGAACCTTGTGGAAAATCCCTATAATTTACAGACTGTCAGCAAGGAAGAATTGGAAAAATTGCCTTTTCTTACCGCTTTGCAAATCGAAAACCTGTTGTATTACATTTATAAATACGGCCCTTTGGTTGATATTTATGAACTGAAAAATGTGGAAGACCTGGATTTGCAGACGATTACTTACCTGCTTCCTTTTGTTTATGTGGGTGAGGCGAAAACTACCGACCCTGTCATTGCGGGCTTGACCCGCAACCCCCTGTCAGTCCTGCAATACAGCAAGCAGGAACTGATGCTCCGGACTAATTTTACGGTGCAGGAAAAAGCCGGTTATACCGATAAAAAGTATTTGGGTGATCCGTATTACTTAGGTTTCCGTTACGGTTTCAATTACCGAGATAAAATACAATGGGGAATCAGCGGAGAAAAAGATCCCGGCGAACCGGTTTGGAATGCGTATAATAAAGGTTTTGATTACTATACCTTCAATTTGACGTTGAAGGATGCGGGTGTTTTGGAAGCTTTGCATTTCGGAAATTACCGCCTTTCTTTCGGACAGGGATTGGTCATGAATACGAATTTTTCCATGGGCAAAACTTCCGATGTGGTGAATATCAATCAGAAAAATGCAGGCATTCAACGGCACGTTTCCACCAATGAAAGTCAATATTTCAGCGGTACGGCTGGGACTTTGCACAAGAATAATGTCCGGCTCAGCTTGTTTTATTCTAACCGGAATCAAGATGCCACTGTGGATGATACGACCGTTTATACTTTCAAAACAGACGGTTATCACCGGACGTACGGCGATTGGCAGAAAAGGGAAACCGTCTGCGTGGAAATGATCGGAAGCAATGTTCAATGGCAAAAAGACCGTTTTTCTGTGGGACTGACCGGCATCCGGTATTCTTTTGGCGGAAAAGCCTTGAATCCCGATTGGAAGCCCTACAATGTGTTTTATTTACGGGGAAAAGAACATTTCAATACCGGATTAAATTACGGTTACCAGACCAAAAAAGGCAGTTTGCAAGGGGAAACGGCGATGGATAATTCCGGCAAAATAGCGAGTATTCATAATTTGCTGCTCAAACCGGCTTCTTTTATCGATTGGGCGTTTTCGTTCCGGTATTACGACAAACAATACAATGCCTTGTACGGCAAAAGCTTGTCCGAATCCGGCACGATTCAAAATGAAACCGGATTGTATTCGGGAATGAAAATCCGCATGTTCCGGCAATGGGAATTATCCGCTTATTTGGATTATTTTATTTTTCCCTGGTTGAAATACGGCATCGATACGCCGTCTTCCGGTAAAGATGTTTTGGTGCAACTGAAATACAATCTTCGTCCGGATTTGCAAATGAACCTGCGGTATAAATGGAAGGAAAAATACACGGATAGTGCGCCGTACGAACAGCACCGTTGGCGTTACCAATTGAATTATACCCTTCATAATGTCTTGAAATTCCATACGCAAGCAGATTATACGATATATAAAGAGCAGGGAAAAACCCAACAGGCGTGGAGTGGGGCGCAATCCGTTTCGTATATTCCGGCTTCCGCCAAATTTCAATTGGACGGCGGTTTGGCGTATTTTCACACCGGCGATTGGAACACGCGCATCAGTGCGTATGAAAAGAATATTTTGTATGCCTTTTCTTTTCCAACCTATTACGGACACGGCCTGCGCTATTATGCCGTACTGAAATGGAAAATGGCCAAACCCTTGACGGTTTATTTGAAATGCGGTTCTACGCATTACTTTGACCGGACCGTGATTAGTTCCGGTCCGGAAGCCATTCAGGGCAAGGAGAAAACAGATGTTTATTGTTTAATCAAATATAATTTTTAAGCTTTTACGGGAGGTTGGAGGTCGCTTGTCGTTTTTACCTCATAATAATGCGGCGACAAAATACTGATTCCGGCTTCCTTGAATTTGTCCTGGATATTTTGCCGTAAATCAGACGTGACGGTGGTTAATTTATCGGCGTCACTGATATAAACATTGATTTGATATACGGCATAAAAATCATTAAAACCTTGTTCGTAAATGAAAGGATGCGGGTCAGGCATGACATCCGGAGTAATTACAGCTGCATCCAACAGTAATTGGTGAGCCTGCCTCCAAGGCGTATCGTACCCGACTGCTACATCAAAATAAATAATCAAACCACCCGATCTGGCCGATTCGCTCAAATTGGTAATCTGGGAATTCATAATTGTCGAATTGGGAATGGTGATGATTTCATTTTTTAAGGTCCGTATGCGAGTGACTACCGGCGTTTTTTCCAGTACATTGCCGATGTTATCCGTTATTTTTATCCGGTCGCCGATTTGAAATGGCCGCATGTAGGTGATAATGATGCCGGCAATTAAATTCCCGATCGCGGAACCGGAGCCGAATGAAACGATTACCCCGATAAATACGGATATCCCCTGGAAAATTTTGGACTCCGAATCCGGCAAATAAGGATAAATCAGGGCGATCATAAAAGCGTATAATAAAAAACGGATAATACTGTAAGTCGGTTTGGCCCAGTCGGGATAAAATCCTTTGATTTTCAAACGCCCTTTTTCTATTTCACCGGTCAGGTAACCCACTCCTTTTATAACATAACGAATGATAATACAGATAATGACAATGACAAATAAGTTGGGGATGTAATGAATAATGTCCCAACCGATTTTCTTTAAGGGATTTAGTATGTACGAAAAAAGCTGCACCGCCAGATTTTCCGTTCGCGGGAAAATACTGAACAGAAGCGGAATGGAAATAATCAACTGAATGAGAATAATCGCCCACCGAAGAATATTCAGTATGAAAAAAACCACTTTTTCCTGACGGTCAATACTGAGGAATTCGTATTTTTTAATACAAACCGGTTTCAGGAAACGGGTTTTCAGCTCATTTATTTTGAATTTTAATTTTCCGTAGCCGTAATTGGTGAGCCGGATAAGTAGATATTGGGCGGCCACCACCAACGCAAACAATAAAATATGTTTGATCACATTATAGGCATTCTGGTGAGTGGGTTCAATACCCAACGAACTTACAATCGTATCAAAAAATCCATCAATGTTCATACTTGTCCATTTTTTAACAGTCACAAATCAATTTATAGTCCGGAATCTCTTTCAAAAAAACAGTTTCGCCGGTTTCGTCTATCCGGCAACAATAATGTTGGATTCCATTGCTGACAATCAGCCAGGGAACTTTCAAACTACTATTATAACGCACAATCTGGTCAAAAGTTTTTTGGCCGACCGGTACCGAAGGCGCTTTGTATTCGATAATCATCTGCGGTTGAAGAAAGGAATCGTACAGAACCGTATCGCAACGACGGTTCAGGTTTCCCAGGGTAATGCACACTTCATTTGCCAGCAAACCTTTCGGATAATTCTTATACTCAATAAGATAACGGATAAAATGCTGACGTACCCATTCTTCCGGAGTCAAGCGGACATATTGTTTGCGCAAGCAGTCGAAAACATAGTCTTTATTTTCCTGTTTTTTTATTTTTAAATCTACAGGCGGAAGATTTAATCCGGACATCGTGTTTTTATCTTATTTTTTGTTTAATTTTGCAGTTATTGTTGTAACAACGAAAGTGCAAAATTACGGAAATATGAAGACAAAACAAGAAATTGTAGAAAATTGGCTGCCGCGTTATACAAAAAGACCGTTACACGAATTTACGAAGTATATTTTACTCACGAATTTCAGTAAATACGTAGAAATATTTGCCGATTATTACAAGGTGCCTATTTGTGGGCGCGATGCGAATATGCCGAATGCATCCGCACACGGAATCACCATCATTAATTTCGGAATGGGTTCCGCCAATGCGGCTACAGTTATGGATTTATTAAGTGCGATAGAGCCTAAAGCTGTGCTGTTTTTGGGTAAATGCGGCGGGTTGAAAAAACATAATTCTTTGGGTGATTACATTTTACCGATTGCCGCTATCCGGGGCGAAGGTACATCCAACGATTATTTTCCAACGGAAGTTCCTTCCCTGCCTGCCTTTAGCTTGTTGCGCGCCGTTTCGTCCATCATCCGCGATAAAGGAAAAGATTATTGGACAGGCACCGTTTATACGACCAACCGGAGGGTTTGGGAACACGATGATGCATTTAAAGAATATCTTCGTTCGATCCGGGCCATGGGCGTGGATATGGAAACCGCTACTTTGTTTACCGTCGGCTTTGCCAATCATATTCCTACCGGCGCTTTGTTGCTGGTAAGCGACCAACCCATGATTTCGGAGGGTATCAAAACCGATAAAAGCGATGCTTTGGTCACCACCAATTTTGTGGAAGAGCACGTCCATATCGGTATCGAATCGTTGAAAACCATTATTGAAAATAAAGAAACAGTAAAACACTTGCGTTTTGAATGGTAATTTATGGCTAAAGATTTAAGTTTTAATGAAATAAAAGGGAATATCCAGCTGAAGAAATTCATGCCGGTCTATCTTTTCCAGGGGGAAGAAAGTTATTATATCGACCAACTGACCGATTTATTGATTGCATCGGTGTTGGACGAACCGGACAGGGATTTTAACCAAACCATTGTGTACGGATTGGAAACGAATGTGGCCACCATCATTAACGCCTGCAAGCGATACCCGATGATGGCGGAACGGCAATTGGTAGTGGTGAAAGAAGCGCAGGGATTGAAAAATATCGATGAATTGGTGCATTATGTCAAAAATCCCCTGTCTTCTACGGTGCTCGTTATCAATTATAAATACGGAAAATTGGACGGCCGGAAAAAATTGACCGGAGAAATTGCCAAAACAGGTATTGTCTTTGAATCGAAAAAACTCTACGAAAATAAAATTCCGGATTTCATTGTCGGTTATTTGCGGGGAAAAGACAGGAGTATCGACCTGCAAACGGCACAGGTTCTGACCGATTATCTGGGAAATGATTTGAGCAAAATCACGAATGAATTGGATAAATTGTTGATTGCCCTGCCTGCCGGTCAGAAACGAATCACTCCCGAACAAATAGAACAGAACATAGGCATCAGCAAGGATTTCAATAATTATGAATTGCAAAAAGCCATTGCTACCGGCGATGTATTGAAAGCCAATCGCATTGCCCGGTATTTTGAAGAGAATCAAAAAAATAATCCTTTGATACTGACACTCAACGTGTTATTCGGATTTTTCACTAATCTGATGATTTGCCAGTTTGAAAAAGACCAATCCCGGGGACACCTGATGGAAGTGCTTGGTTTCAAGTGGGATTTTCAAATCACCGATTATATGGAAGCGATGAGACGCTACAAACCGGTGAAGACCATGAACAATATCGCCCTTATCCGGGAATATGATGCCAAGGGGAAAGGCTTTGGGAACAGCTCTGTTCCCCCGGGCAAATTGTTAATCGAATTGCTTTATAAACTGATGCATGCTTACCAGGCAAACAACGGATAATTTGTCATAATCGCATTCACTTTTCCGGCAACGGATTTAATCACGGCATCGTTCTCGACATTGGAAAGAACCGTGTCGATCAAATCGACAATATCGGCCATTAAAGGTTCCGTAGCGCCACGAGTGGTGATAGCGGGTGTTCCGAAGCGCAATCCGGAAGTTAAGAACGGCGACCGGCTGTCGAAAGGAACCATATTTTTGTTGGCGGTGATATCGGCTTTTACCAAAGCTAATTCCGCTTGTTTTCCGGTCAATTCCGGGAATTTGGAACGCAAATCTACCAGCATCAGGTGATTGTCCGTTCCGCCGGAAACGATTTTGTAACCTTTGTCTGTCAATGCCTGAGCCATGGCAACTGCATTTTTCTTGACTTGGGTCTGATAGGTAATGTATTCCGGCTGCAAAGCTTCGTTGAAAGCCACGGCTTTAGCAGCAATGATGTGTTCCAGCGGACCGCCCTGTACTCCGGGGAATACGGCTGAATCCAAAAGAGCGGACATCCTTTTGATTTCCCCTTTGGGAGTCGTTTTTCCCCAGGGATTTTCGAAATCTTTGCCGATAAGAATCACCCCTCCGCGCGGACCGCGTAAGGTTTTGTGCGTAGTAGAAGTCACAATGTGTGCATATTGAACCGGGTTTTTCAACAATCCGGCCGCAATCAATCCGGCGGGATGAGCCATATCGACCATGAAAATAGCGCCGATCGTATCGGCAATCTGGCGGATGCGGGCGTAATCCCATTCGCGGGAATAGGCGGAAGCGCCGGCGATAATCAATTTCGGATGTTCCCGGACGGCAACGGCTTGCAGTTGTTCATAATCCACCAAACCGGTCAATTCCTGCACGTTGTACTCCAAGGCTTTATAATTCAATCCGGAAAAATTGACAGGCGAACCGTGACTGAGATGACCGCCATGCGACAGATTTAATCCCAAAAATTTATCACCCGGCTTCAAACAAGCCATAAAGACAGCCATATTAGCCTGTGCGCCCGAATGCGGTTGAACATTCACCCATTCTGCTTTGAACAACTGTTTCAGACGGTCAATAGCGGTTTGTTCCACTTCGTCCACTACCTGGCAACCGCCATAATACCTTTTACCCGGATAACCTTCGGCGTATTTATTGGTTAATACGGAGCCGGCGGCTTGCATCACTTCATCACTCACAAAATTCTCCGAAGCTATCAACTCGATACCGGATTTTTGCCGGTTGTATTCTTTGTTGATAAGGCTGAAAATTAAATCATCTCGTTTCATTATATTATATTAATTAGTTTAAAACATGAATCCACAGGCAAAGCTGATAATATTCTCACTTTTGCGAACATATATTCCGGCGAACTCTTCCGGGCAATCCGCAATGTCGTCAAAGCGGATATCAGTATGGAACAGACTCATTTCGTATCTTACATCAAAATGAATATAGGATATATTGGTTGTAAATCCGACCACTCCGTAGGTGTTATAGCGACCCCTCCGATCATGGAAATCAAAATCAGAATTACTGTAATGCGAATCGAATTTGTACCGGAACGAAGCTCCCGCAATCACATTGAAGACAAAAGGTACTGTTTTCGTTATATTGTAGCCCGCTAATGCATTCACATTGGCTGTTTCAATTTTAAGGGAAAGGTCGGTAAGCTTTGGATCCGGTACTTCTGTAGGAGCCATAAAAAGTTCTTTGCTTATCCGGCTCCATCCAAATTCCGGTTGAATAAAAACCCTGTCCAAGTTCACCCGGAAAAAAGTATAGAGACCAAAACCGGAATTATTTTTATACGATTCGTTCATTAATTGATTTTCTCCTACAAAAACGTCGGATTGAGTGATGGCGGTAGCATTCAAAGTCATTTTGAATCCCCAATTGAAAACCCGGTAATTGTAATTCTGATAAGGTTGTCCATAAACCGGCTGTTCCATTAACGATAAGATGCTTATCAATGATAGAAGTCCCCAAACATACAGATGATTCCTTTTTTTTATCATTTCTTGTTCTTTTTCTTTTGAACACTCCAGCCGAATTTGCCGATCATTTCGGCCAAACCATAATATTTTCCATGGGAAAAAGCCAATAAACGCGCTTTTTCCATATCGAACGTACCAGTCACCGGATGGATATATTGGTCGTCGGCCAAAATATTAACCACTTCGGCGATAAACATATCATGCGTTCCCAAAGGAACGATTTCTTTTACCCGGCATTCGATGCACAAAGGCGATTCCTCGATGTAAGGCGCTTTCACTACCTGCGATTTACCGGGCGTAAGCTTCATTTCCTTGAATTTGTTAAAATCTTTTCCCGATCGTACGCCGCACCAATCCGTGGCATACGCCAATTTTTCCGTAGTAAGATTAATCACAAACTCCCTGTTTTTTTGGAGAATAGGGTAAGAATACCGTTCCGGACGAACGGAAATATAACACAAGGCCGGGTCGGAACAAATCGTTCCTGTCCACGCCACGGTCAGGATGTTATACTCACTTTCATCGTTTCCAACTGTCACCATGACTGCCGGAACAGGATAAATCAATGTTCCCGGTTTCCAATTTTGCTTCATACCAATACAATATCTTCTTTTTTCGTTTTCATTTCGCAATAATGACATTGCAAAGTGACCTTTTCTTTGTCGATGACTTTAACAAGCGTTTTCATCGGTTCGTTATTCGTGATGCATTTAGGATTATTACACTTAACGATGCTTAAAAGTTCATCGGGAAGGTAAACTAATTTCTTTTCCACCACTTCGTAATCGCGGATAATATTCAGTTTGACGGAAGGCGCAATCAACGAAATCCGGTTGATTTCATCCTGTTCAAAAAATTTATCTGCAATTTTCAAGATGCCTTTCTTCCCCATTTTTTTACTGTCCAAGCCGTATCCGATCGTGACCGGTGTTTTTAAGTGTTCAATTCCCAAGAGGGAAACCACTTTGAACAATTGTTCGGTGGGTATATGGTCGATTACCGTTCCGTTTTTGAGTGCGGCTACCTGAAGTTCTCTCTTATTATGTTCCATTTTAATTGGGGTTTAAAACACTACTAATAATCGCTTCCCGGGCAAACACACCGTTGCGGGCTTGTTCAAAATAATACGCTTTGGGATTGTCGTCCACATCTTGTGCTATTTCATTGACACGGGGCAACGGATGTAGAATCCGGAGATTCTCTTTGCTGTTGTCCAACATTTTGTTAGTCAGCACATACACATTTTTTACCTTTTCGTATTCCATCAGGTCGGTAAACCGTTCCCTTTGTACGCGAGTCATATACAGGATATCCGATTGATTGATTACCTCCGGTGAAAAATCCGTATGTTCGGAATAGCGGATACCGTGTTCGTCCAAAAACTGCTTGTAAATATCGGGCAAGCGCAATTCTTCGGGCGCTACGAAACAAAAAGTCGGGTTGAAATGCGACATTCCGGTCAGAAGCGAATGGACGGTACGTCCGTATTTCAAATCCCCCACCATGGTAATCTTCAGGTTATTCAATGTCCCTTGCGTTTTGTAAATGGAATAAATGTCCAGCATCGTTTGCGAAGGATGTTGATTGGCTCCGTCGCCGGCATTGATAACCGGAATATCCGTTATTTCGCTGGCATACCGGGCGGCGCCTTCCAAATGATGGCGCATGATAATCACATCCGCATAATTACTGACCATTTTAATGGTATCTTTCAGCGTTTCTCCCTTGGAAGAACTGGTTGTTGAGGCATCGCTAAACCCGATTACCCGTCCGCCCAAACGGTTGACCGCCGTTTCAAAACTCAGGCGGGTGCGGGTTGACGGCTCAAAAAAAAGGGTGGCGCAAACCTTCCCTTCCAATAATTTTTGATTTGGATGCTGTTCAAAGAATTCAGCTTTTTGAATCAAATGAAGAATGTCTTCTTTGGAACAATCGGCGATCGATACAAAACTTTTCTTTTTCATATATTCAATAATCCGTTTTTTTCAATTTTCCGACAGCCGATTCCAAGGATTCGGTCGGTTCAATAATGTTGTAAGCGCCCCAGAAATTGCTGTCGTAATACACCATCGCTTCATCGCTTAACGATTTCTGTTGCGAAAAAGCCTGCTTACCGGAAATTTTGGATACATTATCGTCTCTCCGGTCGGTAATAACCATTTCACTGATAACCGAATAAGGAGTATAAAAGAATTTCCGTTTCCAATCGCATTTGAAACGAACTTCATTCCGGATATAATTCAGGTAACTTTTATCTCCCTGTTGTTTATACGTTACGATATACGATACTTCTTCCGGCGTAAACCGCAGTCCGGACGGTTTATTTTTTAAGATTACTTCCGTCACTTTCTGTTTATCCCGCATTTCCATTGTAAATTCAATCCGGGTAAATGAAAGCGTTTCCCGGTCAATGTAAAGCGTTCCGGAAAAAAGAGGGTAGGGCGCAATGACTTGCGGTTGAAAATTCACCACGTATTGCAGGCGGTCGTTAATGGACGTAATTTCTCCCATTTTATAGGCATAATAATGCAGGAATTCCGTATCCAACAGAATATCCGGATTTTTCACTGCATCGATATAAATCGCCTGATTCGGACCTCCGAGCAATTTGACGGCCAGCGTATCTTTTTTATTGGGACTTAACAACTGCCGTCCTTTCAAAATCTGTACCCGGTCGCCTGTAACAAATTTTTTATAAGGAGATTTATAGACTTCCATCACCGCTTCGGAAACTGTAATGTATTTTTTCCGTTTTTGAATCGTTTCCCGGTAAAAGCGGTCAATAAATTAGGTGACTCCGGATAGTTTTTTTCAATTTTCTGAATAGCCGCTGCCACCAAATCAACAGGATCTTTCCAACTCACTACTTCAATCTCCTGTAATTCAATGGAGCGGGGTGAAAGGAAAAATGTTTGTCCGGACAAATTCGTCTTGCTGACGGTATATTTGGCATTGTAATATCCGATAGAAGACAATTCGATTTCATGTACATCCAAATCATTGCTGATTTTCAAGGTAAATTCGCCGTTTTCGTTGGTAATTGTACCGATGTTGGTTCCTACCGCAGAAACATTCACATACTCAATACTCTTTTTGTTCTTTGAATTTTTCACTACGCCTCCAATGGTGAAGAAACCGTCCTCACTTTGAGCCTGTAGGTTAGGAATGAAAAAGATCAATACAAGAAGAAGTAATCCCATTTTTACTTTTTTCAATTGATTTTTCATATATTTGTATTTGTGATTGAATTTGCTTTCAAAGGTAAGGAAAATATTCGAAATAAATATGTCAAAAATAAAAATATATAAAGCTTCCGCCGGTTCGGGTAAAACCTACACGCTGGCATTGGAATATATCCGGGAATTGTTGGTTTCTCACTCGAGCAAAACCTTCCGGCACATTCTGGCGGTTACGTTTACCAAAGATGCCACCGGCGAAATGAAAGACCGGATTTTAGCCGAATTGTACGGTTTGACTTTTCGTACCGAAGATTCCGAAGGATTCATGGATTCCATGATGGAAAATTTAGAAAGCGACGGTTATGTTATATCTCCACAGTTGATACAGGAACAAGCGGGACAAGCCTTACAAGCTATTTTGCACGATTACAGCCGCTTGAATATCACCACTATCGACAGTTTTTTCCAGAAAGTACTCCGCAATCTGGCGCGTGAATTGGGAAAAGGTTCCAAATTCAATCTGGAAATGAACACCCATAAAGTATTGCAGGAGGCTGTGCATGCAACGATAGAAAAAGCCAATCAGAATAAGCAATTGCTGCAATGGCTGACGACTTATATTGAGCATAAAATGGATGATGAACGCAACTGGCGGATTGAACAGGATATTTTTGAGTTCAGCCAATGTATTTATGCCGAATTTTTTCAAGAACATGAAAAAACATTGCGCCGGCAATTGAGCGAAAATCCCAAACTGTTTTCCGAACTCAATAAACAACAGCACAGCATCCAAAACGATTGCAAAGCGGTTTTCAAGAAAATCATGGAGCGGATGAATGCCGTTTTAGACAGTTCTCAATTGGGTTTGGAAGATTTCGGGAACAGTAAACACGGTATTTTGTTTATCACGAAATTAGGCAACGGCGATACGGCGGCCACTCAAGGTTCGTATGTGGGCAAATGTCGTGATGACGCCGCGTTTTGGGGAAAAGCCAAGCATAGCCGGAAAGCCGAAATGGTGGATTTAGCCGGTTCGACGTTCATTCCCTTGTTGAATGAGGCCATCGAAACCTTGTCCGTTTACCATACTTCCCGGATGATTACCGGCAATTTGCATCAATTGGGATTGATTTGGGATATTACTAAGGAAATTACCACGCAAAATGCGGAGAACAACCGGTTTATGTTGTCCGATACCGCCATGTTTCTGAATGAAATGATTGACGATTCGGATGCGCCGTTTATTTACGAAAAATTAGGATCGGACATTCATCACGTGATGATTGACGAGTTTCAAGATACTTCCCGCTTGCAATGGAAAAATTTCAAGGCATTGCTGTCCAATATTTTAGCCAATGACGATTTCAGTTTGATTGTCGGTGATGTCAAACAATCCATTTACCGCTGGCGGAATGGCGATTGGCGGATATTGAACCAGATCGGAGATGAATTGCAGGCAACAGTGAAATCTTTGGAATACAATTACCGGAGCGAAAAAGTGGTTGTTGATTTTAACAATGCCTTTTTTACTTCCGCAGCGGAAAACTTGACCGAGTTATACGGCATCAAATTTGGAGAGAAGTCGCAATCGCCTTTCGTTTCTACTTATGATGCAAAAGATGTGCAACAGAAAACGAAAAAAAAGACGGCCTCCGGCTATGTTTCCATCCAATTTATTCCGGATAAAAAAGACGATGTACCCTATTCGCAATTGATGCCCGAAGCGGTTTTCAAACAATTGCAAAAACTCCGGGAAGCCGGAGTCCCCGCCAACGATATTTGCATCCTGACCCGGACAAATAAAGACATTATTGTGCTTGCCGATTATTTGGCTTCGCTCAAAAGCGACCATCCGGAAATGGCGAAACAATACTATTTGAGTATGGTTTCCGACGAAGCTTTTCAACTCAAATCTTCACTTTCCGTCAAAATCATCATTGAAGCGTTGAAAGTGATTTCCGACCCGGAAAATGTTGTCAATCAAGCACAATTGGATTATCTTTTGGGGGTGCACGGTGCACGGTGCACGGTACACGACGCATGGTATAGGGGGTTTCGCCTTTTGCCGCTCTTTGAGCTTGTCAGTTATCTGTACCGTTTTTTTGATTTGGAACAAATAGAAGGGCAATCGGCTTATCTGTTTGCTTTTTACGACTATATCGCCAAATATTTAAATGATAAACCGGGTGATTTACCTAATTTTTTACAGTATTGGGAAGAGGAATTAAAATACAAAGCCATTCCCACCGGTTCGGGTGTGTCGGGCATCCGGGCAATGACTATTCACAAATCCAAAGGATTGCAGTTTCCAACAGTGATTATACCGTATTGTGATTGGAATATCAACCCGAAAGCGAATAACACTACGGTATGGTGCGGCCCGAAAGAAGGTTGGTATGAGGTAGCCTTGTTGCCGGTAGCCTATAGCAGCACGATGTCCGAAACGGTTTTTGCACCGGAATATGAGGACGAAACGTCCCAATCGTGGATGGACAACCTGAATGTCCTGTATGTAGGATTTACCCGCGCAGAACAAAACCTGATTTTATTGGCAAAAAATAAAAAGACCTTGGAAGTCATAGACCAGATAACCACCGTTTCGGATTTATTACAATTGTCTGTCACAGAATTGGATGGCAGATGGAATGAAGAAGAAAAGCAGTTTGAAACCGGTAAATTGATCGTAGGGGCGGGGTCTGCCCGCCCAACTGCGGCCGCCCAAGAGCAAAAATCGGATAACCCGTTGAAGCAAACGCCGCCACCACGCGAAATCACGTTTGTATCCAAAGAATTTCAACCGGAAAAATCAATTTTCAAGCAATCCAACCAATCCAGGGAATTTGTAGCTCCACCGCGGGAAGACGGACGACTTTACGGTAATATCATGCACAATCTGTTTGAACAAATCACCCGTTTCGATACGATTGAAAAAGCCATTGACAACCTGATTATCCAAGGCTTGCTTCAACCGGATGAAAAAGAAAAGTATGCGGAAAAAATCCGGTCAGCCATTCAAGAATCCAAAGTAGAAAGCTGGTTTTCAGGAGAATACAAAAGCTATCAGGAACATTCCATCATCACCGAAGAAAACGGCGAAGTAGTCAGCAAGCGCCCCGACCGGGTATTGCTTTCCGATGATTCGACGATAGTGATTGATTATAAATTCGGGAAAGCCCATCCGGAATATAAAAAACAGGTCAAGCAGTATATGGATTTATTGGAAAATATGAATTATCCGCAGGTCGAAGGGTATTTGTGGTATGTGGAGGAGCGGAAAGTTGAGAAAGTAATCTAAAAATTCCGATTGTATATCTACCGTGCACTCTCTCTTCAATACCTGATCACATCTGTTTTTTGATTTTAGATAAAAAATAGTTACTTTCCCCTATAAATTCTCTCATTCTTACAAAGAGTGCAAACTACCCCTAAGTGTCGCCTTGGGCTTGCGATTTTCCCCTGCGAGTTTGGTTTATCCTGATGACAGGATAAACATTACCTCATGTCTGTGTGCTTAAAGTCCACATTTGCGGACA
>BNYG01000044.1 GCA_026000155.1 Bacteroidia bacterium
CAAGCCACCCTGGTTTTCGGACAAATGAATGAACCTCCCGGCGCCCGTTCATCGGTGGCGCTGTCGGGATTGACCATTGCGGAAGCGTTCCGCGATCAGGGAGGCGATTCCGGTCACGATATCTTATTTTTCATCGACAATATTTTCCGTTTCACGCAAGCCGGCTCCGAAGTGTCCGCCCTTTTGGGACGTATGCCTTCGGCAGTAGGTTATCAGCCGACTTTGGCCACCGAAATGGGTAAAATGCAGGAACGGATTACTTCCACCAAAAGCGGTTCCATCACGTCCATCCAAGCAGTATATGTACCGGCGGACGACTTGACCGACCCGGCTCCGGCTACGACTTTTGCCTTCCTGGATGCCACCACGGTGTTAGACCGGAAAATTTCCGAATTGGGTATTTATCCGGCGGTAGATCCTTTAGGTTCCTCTTCCCGTATTTTGGCGCCCAACATCCTGGATGCAGACCATTACAATACGGCTCAGCGTGTCAAACAATTGCTTCAACGATATAAAGAATTGCAGGATATCATCGCCATTCTGGGAATGGAAGAATTATCCGAAGAAGATAAATTGGTGGTGAACCGCGCCCGCCGCGTACAGCGCTTCCTGTCGCAACCGTTCTTTATGGCGGAAGCATTCTCCGGCGTTCCGGGTGTAATGGTATCCATCGAAGATACGATCAAAGGCTTCAACATGATTATGGACGGCGAAGTGGATTACCTGCCGGAACAGGCCTTTTTGAATGTGGGAACGATTGAGGATGCCATGGAAAAAGGCAAAAAATTACACGAATCGCATCAATGAAATTAGACATTATCTCTCCCGAAAAAATCCTGTACAAAGGAAATGCCGAATTGGTAACGCTTCCCGGTCTGCAGGGCGCCTTTACCATTCTGGAACGGCATGCACCGATTATTTCCGGTTTGGCGAAAGGAACTTTGCTGTATCGCAACGGAGGGAAAGAGGTTTCATTGGCTATTGATGGAGGATTTGTGGAAGCAAAAAATAATGTTGTAACAGTTTGTGTGGAATAAACATGGAGATAAAAAATGATAGCGCCATAAGGTATTTATTTTCTATTTCAATACTTGTATTTATACTTTTGTGTTGTTTAAAAAATAAAATATTTACAATCGAAGAAAATTTTTCTTGGATGATAGTGCTCGTTATCTTTTTTTTGGGATATGGAATAATGGCTTATTTCATTGTAAATAAAAAAATCAAAACAGTGAGTCCCAAGCAAGTGGTTTCGCTTTATATGCTTTTGAAAGGAGGAAAACTGTTTTTGTTTCTTGCCGGTATGGTTGTTTATATGCTGACGGTTAAAATAGAAACCAAACGCTTTGTGTTGGTTTCAGTAGCGATATATTTTATTTATCTGTTGTGGGATACCTGGTTTTTGACTTCCACGGAAAAAAAGTTGAAGAAGAAATGAAATTGAATAAATTCAATAAAACGAAAATACTTGTCATTGCGGGCTTGACCCGCAATCCCCTCCCAATCGTT
The DNA here is from genome assembly GCA_026000155.1 of Bacteroidia bacterium. Lineage (GTDB taxonomy): Bacteria > Bacteroidota > Bacteroidia > Bacteroidales > Azobacteroidaceae > Azobacteroides. Next base: position 1,510 of record BNYG01000044.1, read on the forward strand.
AAACACTTATTAACGATGTTCATGGGATGGCGGGTCAAGCCCGCCATGACAGTTTGGTCCATAATATTATTTTTCTCTTTGGGAACATTCCCTGCTCACTCCGAAGAACAAGCAACGGACTTAAACGTCCGCGAATTAATCCTCGACCACGTAGGAGACGGATACGGCTGGCACATTACTACTTTCGGACATACCCCTATTTCCATTCCTTTACCGATTATCGTAAAAGGCCGGGAAAGCGGTTGGCAGGTTTTTTCTTCCGCGAAATTTCATCACGGACACGAATCGTACAAAGGTTTTTCCATTGCCAAAGGAGGAGATTATAAAGGTAAAATTGTAGAAACTTTGGCATCCGGAGAAGAAGTACGACCCTGGGATTTTTCTTTAACAAAAAATGCTTTCGCCTTGGTATTGAGCAGTATAGTTCTAATCATTCTGATTCTTTTCTGCGCCAATTGGTACAAAAAACGGCAAGGCAAACCGGAAGAAGCTTCACCCGGCGGATTTATCGCCTTTGTAGAAATGGTGATCATGAGCGTGGTGGATGGTGTTATCAAGCCCTGTATCGGTAAAAATTACAAACGCTATACACCTTATTTATTGACCGTATTCTTTTTTATCATATTCAATAATTTATTGGGATTAATCCCCATCTTCCCGGGAGGCGCCAATGTAACCGGAAATATTGCCGTTACCTGCATTCTCGCTTTATTTACTTTTGTCATTGTAAATATTTATGGGACAAAAGAATACTGGAAAGAAATTTTCTGGCCGGATGTACCCACCTGGTTGAAAATACCTCTCCCGATTATGCCCGCCATTGAACTGGTAGGCGTATTCACCAAGCCCTTCGCCTTGATGATTCGTTTGTTTGCGAACATTCTGGCGGGACATGCTATCGTATTGGGATTGACGTGCATGATATTCCTCACCGTCAGTCTGGGAGCAGCGATGAATACCGGAATGAGTGTTTTATCCATCGTAATGACCATCTTCATTGATTGTGTGGAATTATTGGTAGCTTATATCCAGGCATACGTATTCACCATGCTGTCGGCGGTTTTTATCGGATTATCGCAAGTGGAACCACATCATGTGAAGAACTAAGAACTAAAAATTAGAAACAGTAAAATTAAATAAAATACAAATATTAAAAAATAGAAATTATGTTATTAGCAATTTTATTACAAGCCACTACAGGTGCCGGACTGGCAAAATTGGGAGCAGGTTTAGGAGCAGGTTTAGCCGTTATCGGCGCCGGTCTGGGTATCGGTAAAATTGGGGAAGCTGCGATGGACGGTATCGCCCGCCAACCGGAAGCTACCGGCGATATTCGTATGAATATGATTATTGCAGCCGCTCTGGTAGAAGGAGTTGCCCTGTTTGCAGTGGTTGTTTGTGGATTCTTATTATAAAGCCTTATGTCACTATTAACACCGGATCCCGGCTTACTTTTTTGGATGCTGGTATCCTTCGGGATTGTATTCTTTGTATTGGCGAAATACGGTTTCCACATCATCGTAAAGATGGTGGACGAACGGAAAGCCTATATCGACCGCTCATTGGAGTCGGCCAGGCAGGCCAACGAACGCCTGAAAGGAATCAAGGAAGAAGGGGAACGGATTTTAAGTGAAGCCCGCGATGAACAAGTACGTATCTTAAAGGAAGCCAATGAGATACGCACCAACATCATCAACAAGGCCAAAGACCAGGCGCATGTCGAAACAGGTAAAATAATGGAAGAAGCCCGGGTCAATATTCAAAAGGAAAAGGAAACGGCTATGCGTGAAATTCACAATCAGATAGCCGTCCTTTCGATTGGTATTGCCGAAAAAATTCTTCGTAAAAACCTCGAAAACAAACCTGCTCAGGTCGAATTGGTGGATAAGTTAATTGAAGAAGCACAATTGAATTGAACGGATGGACACAGGAGTAATTTCAACCCGGTATGCGCGAGCCATTTATAATTATGCCGCCGAAACAGGAAACGAAACGGCATTGTACAGGGAAATGCAGCTATTGGCGAAGAATTTCACGGCATTTCCGACCCTCCGGGAAGTGATGAACGACCCGACGGTGGCTCCGGAACAAAAAATAAGGGTTCTGACTACGGCTTGCGGAATGCGCCCCAATGAGACATTGAAACAAATCCTTCAGTTGATTATCGGGAACAAAAGGGCGAACTACATGGAAAATATTGCCCTGATGTATGACAAAGTTTACCGGAAAGCCAAAGGAATTGTGATTGTGCAGCTGACTACCGTGGAAAAAGCCGGCGAAGAAACAAAAGAAGCCCTTCTTCCGGTGATTGCCCAGGCAACCGGAGGACAAATCGAATTCCACACGGAAACAAATCCGGACCTTATCGGCGGATTTATTTTGGAAATAGAAGATAAACGCTTGGATGCAAGCGTGAAAAATCAGGTAAACACTGTCATTGCGGACTTGATCCGCAATCCCATGAGCACCGTTAATAAATGACAAACAAAATATGAGCGATATTAAAGCAAGTGAAGTTTCAGATGTTCTGAAAATGCAACTGGAAGGGATTGACACCCGCGTCAAATTTGAAGAAGTCGGAAAAGTACTGCAAGTCAGCGACGGTGTGGTACGTATTTTCGGTTTGAGCAACGCCGAAGCCGGCGAACTGCTCCAATTCGACAATGGCGAAATGGCGGTGGTAATGAACCTGGAAGAAGATAATGTGGGTGCGGTACTTTTTGGCGTAACCGACAGTGTCAAAGAAGGCGACACCGTGAAACGAACCAAACGGATTGCCAATATCCCCATGGGCGAAGGAATGTTAGGTCGCGTGGTCAATCCGCTCGGTCAACCCTTGGACGGAAAAGGACCGATAACCGGGGAATTGATCGACATGCCTTTGGAACGGAAAGCGCCCGGTGTCATCTTCCGCCAACCGGTCACCGAACCGCTGCAAACGGGACTGAAATCCATAGACGCCATGATTCCCATCGGCCGCGGTCAACGGGAATTGATTATCGGCGACCGCCAAACCGGAAAAACCGCCATCGGAATAGATACCATTATCAATCAGCGGTCGAATTACGAAGCCGGCGACCCGGTTTACTGTATCTACGTGGCAATCGGACAAAAAGGTTCGACTGTGGCGAACATTGTCAATACTTTGCAGGAACACGGCGCGATGGCTTACACAATTATCGTGATTGCTACTGCTTCCGACCCGGCCGCTTTGCAGTTTTACGCTCCTTTTGCCGGCGCCGCTATCGGTGAATATTTCCGCGATTCGGGACGTCATGCCCTGGTTATCTACGACGATTTATCCAAGCAAGCCGTTGCCTACCGGGAAGTCTCGCTGGTTCTCCGACGTCCGTCGGGACGGGAAGCCTATCCGGGTGATATTTTTTATCTGCATTCCCGCTTGTTGGAACGCGCCGCTAAAATTATCAACAACGATGAAGTGGCCGCCAAAATGAATGACTTGCCCGATAATCTGAAAACAAAAGTCAAAGGAGGCGGTTCGCTGACGGCGCTCCCCATCATAGAAACGCAAGCCGGCGATATTTCCGCTTACATCCCTACCAATGTGATTTCGATTACCGACGGGCAAATCTTCCTCGAAACCGGTTTGTTCAATGCCGGGATACGTCCGGCGGTGAATGTCGGAATTTCCGTGTCGCGTGTGGGTGGTAATGCACAAATCAAGGCCATGAAAAAAGTGGCGGGTACTTTGAAAACCGACCAGGCGCAATTCCGTGAATTGGAAGCATTTACCAAATTCGGAGGCGACATGGATGCTGTGACGCGCGCTACCTTGGATAAAGGCCGGAAAAATTCCGAATTGCTGATTCAACCGCAATACTATCCGATACCGGTTGAAAAGGAAATAGCTATCATCTACGTGGGTACGCAAGGCTTGTTATCCGGTGTTCCGGTAGAAAAAGTACGCGATTTTGAAGCGGCATTCTTGGATATTCTGGAAATGAAACACCGGGAAGATATTTTGGATGTGTTAAAAAAAGGCATCCTGAATGCGGAAGTGGAAGAAAAATTAAAGAATACGGCCATAGAAATTGCCAAGAATTATAAATAATGGCTTCACTAAAAGAAATAAAAGGCCGGATTGCCTCCGTAAAATCGACTCAGAAAATTACTTCCGCCATGAAAATGGTGGCCTCGGCGAAATTACGGAAAGCCCAATATAAAATTGACAGCTTCCTGCCCTACCAATATAAATTGAACGAAATGCTCCACTCGTTCCTGTCTTCCATTACGGATTTTGATTCCAATCTGGCGGAAGTCAGGGAAGTGAAGCGCGTGGCCATCGTGGTGCTTTCGTCCAATTCCAGTTTGTGCGGGGCATTCAATTCGAATATTGTCAAACTACTCAAAGAAACACTTAACAAATACAAGGATTTAGGTTGTAACCATGTAGAGATTTATCCCATCGGGAAAAAAGTAGAAGAGCAGGTACGCAAAATGACCCTACCTTTCAAAGTAATGGGAAGTTATACCGAATTAATGGATAAACCCAATTTTGAAGGAGCCAAACAGATTTCCGAAGAGTTGATGAACGATTTCCTGCATCATAAAATCGACAAAGTAGAATTGCTGTACAATCATTTCAAAAATACGTCCATCCAAATTCCTACTGCCGAACAATACCTGCCCATCAATCTGACGGAAGAAAAACCGGTCGTTTCCACCATCCAAACAGATTACCTCATCGAACCGGATAAGGAAACGGTTTTACAATTGCTGATTCCCAAGTCGTTGCACAGCAAAGTGTATGCGGTTTTATTGGATTCCGCAGCAGCCGAACAAGGCGCACGGGTAGTAGCCATGCAAATTGCGACCGACAATGCCGGCGACATCCTCGATGAACTTACGATTCAGTACAACAAACAACGGCAGCAGTCGATTACCAGCGAGCTGCTGGATATTATCGGGGGGTCAGAAGCGCAGAAATAAAAAAGGCTAAATCTTTTTTTGAGGTGTTATGTCAGAATTTATGACACTATGAAAGAATTTATGACAGTAACCCTTATTTTCAAAGGTTCCCTTAGTAGCTCGATTTATTTCTCCACCTCCTACCCTTATTCCCTTATTTCACTCCCAATGTGTGCTGATAAAATTTCATAAACGTATCTAATTCTTCGGCAAACGTACGTCTTTTATGATGTTCGGGCTGATGAAGGATATATTTGCATACTTTATCAATATCGCCTTTGGAAACGGAGAATGCAGAACAAGAGTCTTGCCATTTGAATTTTCCTGCACATAACTTGTTTCCGTTAATGAAAATTTCCGAAGCATTGGCAATCATTTCTGCTAATGCTTTTTCACTCATAGCGGGGTCACGCGAAACGAGGAAATGAGCATGTTCAGGATTAGCATATATAGCATACATCCTGCAATCGTGATTATTTACTATTCCGGTGATGTATTTTTCTATTCGTTCACGATGCTTTGGGGTAATACAAGGAAACCGGTCTTGCGTTGTGAATACAAAATGGGTGTAAAGATTATTGTATTTTATTTCCATAATTTGATTTTTCTGCAAATATACAAAAAATAAGGGAACCAACGGTCAACGGAGTTAATAAGGGGAGGAAGGGGGATTGATTTTTCTATGCTACTAAGGGAACCTTTGAAAATAAGGGCTAAGGATTACATCTTATTTTATTCTATTTCTATTTATGTGCAAATATAAATATTTCTCAGAATCTGACAATACCGAAAGTTCGTAAGCATTGCGGGAAAACGTTAGAAGAAAGCGAAAAAACAAAATTTTGTTTTTCAGAGGATTGAAAAATAAAAATCAGTATCTTTGTAGGAAAATAAAATTCGTATGGCTTCATTTATTATTGAAGGAGGACATAAACTTCACGGAGAAATCGTTCCGCAGGGCGCAAAGAATGAGGCTTTGCAGGTTATCTGCGCTACTTTGCTGACACCGGAAAAAGTAACGATCCATAATATTCCGGATATCCTGGATGTCAATAACCTGATTGTTTTGCTGAGTGAAATGGGAGTTAAAACCGATCATCCCCAGCCGGGAACTTACACCTTCCAGGCGGATGACGTGAATCTGGATTACCTTCAAACAGAAGAATTTTTCAAGAAAAGCGGTTCGTTGCGCGGTTCGGTCATGCTGGTGGGACCCTTGGTAGCGCGTTTCGGTTACGCTCTCATTCCCAAACCCGGAGGGGACAAAATCGGCCGCCGCCGCTTGGATACCCATTTTATAGGCATTCAAAAATTAGGCGCTGAATTTCAATACGATACCGAACGTCGTGCTTACGAAGTGAAATCCACCGGATTGCAAGGCGCTTATATGTTATTGGATGAAGCTTCAGTGACCGGTACGGCCAATATTTTAATGGCTTCTGTTTTGGCCGAAGGAAAAACAACGATATACAATGCTGCTTGTGAACCTTACCTACAACAATTGACGAAAATGTTAATTGCGATGGGTGCAAAAATCAAAGGCTTGGCATCCAATCTGTTAACGGTTGAAGGAGTGGAACAATTGCATGGTTGCGAACATACCATCCTGCCGGATATGATCGAAGTGGGAAGTTTTATCGGCATGGCTGCCATGACCGCCTCGGAATTGCGTATCAAAAATGTTTCTTACGACGATTTGGGCATCATTCCGGATGCTTTCCGCAAATTCGGGATTACCGTCAATCAGGAAAATGATGATATAATTGTTCCGGCACAGGACGTTTATACCATTGATACCTTCATCGACGGCTCGATCATGACCATTGCAGATGCACCCTGGCCCGGATTAACGCCTGATTTGTTGAGCGTTTTCTTGGTCGTTGCCACACAAGCCAACGGAAGTGTTTTGATTCATCAAAAAATGTTCGAAAGCCGTTTATTTTTTGTCGATAAACTGATTGACATGGGAGCGCAAATTATTTTATGCGATCCGCACCGCGCAACGGTAATCGGTTCCAACCGCCGCTATCCTTTGCGGGCAGCCAATATGGTTTCGCCGGACATCCGCGCCGGAATTGCCCTGCTGATTGCTGCGATGAGCGCTCAGGGAACCAGCAGGATCCATAATATCGACCAGATAGACCGGGGATATCAGGATATTGACAAACGATTGAATGCTTTGGGAGCACGAATTACAAGAATATGATTAAACGGGAAGACATAGTAAAAATAGGAAGATTCAATAAACCCCACGGTATCAAAGGAGAAATTTCATTTGGTTTCACCAATGATTCGTTTGAGGACAGTGACAATCCCTTCCTTATCTGCGAATTGGACGGGATTTTGGTTCCGTTCCGCTTGGAAGAATACCGTTTTACTTCCGATTCGGCGGCGCTTGTCAAGTTAAAAAATATGGATTCCAATAAAAAAGCCCGGTTATTAGCCAATAAAGACGTTTATTTTGATAAAAAACAATGTAGGGACAAGGCGCGCCTTGCCCCTACCGATACAACAACATGGGATTACTTTATCGGTTTTACCTTGATGGATGAAAAACTGGGGGAAATAGGTCTTATTTCGGCAGTAGATGATTCCACTCTTAACACCTTATTTATTATTGAACAAAATAACACGGTAAAGGCAAGGCATGCCTTGCCTCTACTGATTCCTGCTGCGGACGAAATGATTACCCACATTGATGAAGAACAAAAGAAAATATACGTAGAACTTCCTGAAGGATTATTAACGCTTTAATTTTGGTCGTTTGCTATTTTTTTATTATCTTTGTTAGATTTTTGAAATAATGAATTTAACTAAGAAATAGAATAATGAGCGAAAAGGCAAAACATGTTCCGGGAGACTATTCAGCGGACAGTATTCAGGTTTTAGAAGGCTTGGAAGCAGTGCGGAAACGTCCGGCGATGTATATTGGCGACATCAGTCAAAAAGGCTTGCACCATTTGGTGTACGAAGTAGTGGATAATTCCATTGATGAAGCGCTGGCAGGGCATTGCAAGAATATTGAAGTAACAATCAACGAAGACAATTCCATTACCGTGAAAGACGACGGCCGCGGTATTCCGGTCGATTATCACGAAAAAGAAAAAAAATCTGCTCTCGAAGTGGTACTGACCGTACTGCATGCCGGCGGTAAATTCGATAAAGATTCCTATAAAGTTTCCGGTGGGTTGCATGGCGTGGGCGTATCCTGCGTGAATGCGCTTTCTATCTATCTGCGGGCGGAAGTTCGCCGGGACGGAAAAGTATATGCCCAAGAATTTTCCTGTGGAAAAGCAACGAACCAGTTAGAAGTTGTCGGCGAAACCGACGAACGCGGAACAACTATTATTTTCAAGCCGGATCCTTCGATATTCATCACTCTGGAATATAAATACGATATTTTAGCCGGCCGTTTGCGGGAATTGTCCTATCTGAATGCCGGTGTCAAATTGGAATTGACCGACCGCCGGGTGAAGCTCGAAAATGGCGGTTTTAAACACGAAGTTTTTTATTCATCCGAAGGATTAAGCGAATTTGTCCGCTTCATCGACTCCGCCAAAGAACCGTTGATCGGCGAAGATATTATCCATATTATTACCGAAAAACAAGGCATTCCGGTGGAAGTGGCCATGACGTATAATACATCTTACAACGAAAGTATTTCTTCTTACGTCAACAATATCAATACGATAGAACACGGTACGCACGTGGCCGGATTTCGCCGGGCGCTGACTCGTACCTTGAAAAAATACGCGGATGATTCCAAGTTATTGGAAAAAGTAAAAATAGAAATCAGCGGCGACGACTTCCGCGAAGGCTTGACGGCTGTTATCTCCATTAAAGTGCAGGAACCTCAATTTGAAGGACAGACAAAAACCAAATTGGGAAACAACGAAGTCATGGGGGCGGTAGATCAAGCGGTAGGTGAAGCCTTGGGAATCTATCTGGAAGAACACCCCAAAGAAGCGAAAATCATTGTAGATAAGGTCATTCTGGCCGCCACGGCACGTCATGCCGCCCGCAAAGCCAGGGAAGATGTGCAACGAAAATCACCGCTTTCCGGCGGCGGACTGCCCGGAAAATTGGCCGACTGTTCGGACAGGGATCCTGAAAAATGCGAAATCTTCCTGGTCGAAGGGGATTCGGCCGGTGGAACGGCTAAACAAGGTCGTGAACGGAAATACCAGGCTATTCTTCCCTTGCGGGGTAAAATTCTGAATGTGGAAAAAGCCATGCCTCACAAGATATTGGAAAGCCAGGAAATCCGTAATATTTATACGGCTTTAGGTGTAACCATCGGTACGGCAGATGACAGTAAGGAACTGAATATCGAGAAACTACGTTATCACAAAGTAATTATCATGACCGATGCCGATGTGGACGGAAGCCATATCGCCACCTTGATTTTGACCTTCTTTTTCCGTCACATGCGCCCCTTGCTCGAAAACGGTTATATCTACATTGCCAATCCGCCGCTGTATCTGATGAAAAAAGGTAAAACGGAAGAATATTGCTGGACGGAACAACAACGTCAGGCATTTATTGATAAATATGCCGAAGGCAACGAAAATGTGGTTCATACGCAACGCTACAAAGGTTTGGGAGAAATGAATGCCGAACAGTTGAGCGACACGACCATGAATCCCGAAAAACGGACATTGAAGCAAGTTTCAATTGAAAATGCAGCCGCAGCCGACCGGGTATTCGCCATGTTAATGGGGGAAGAGGTTGCACCGCGCAGGGAATTCATCGAGGATAATGCTACTTATGCTAATATTGATGCTTAAAAAATAAAATTATGACAGAAACTTTAGAATTAGAAACAAAAAGCAGCAGACTAGCTGCTTTTTTGAGGGAGGAGGAGTTACGTAATCCTATACCACCCGAAGGATATATGACATCGAATGAGTTTAACAGAAGAGCAACAGACATGATAAAAAGAAAATTCGGAATGCTATGAACAACGTTTTCTGGAAAGACAAAGCCTTATACGATTTAGACGATTGCCTTGACGCACTGATGTTTCCGAAATATAATAATCGACCACCTTTTTCTTATGAAGAAGCGATTGATTACAGAGATAATGTCATGGCTTTTGCGTTCGCATTACGAGACAAAGTATTGCATACTGATTGCAAATACGAAATTCATAAAATGTATGGCGAAAAAGTAGCCCGATACGAACGAAATAAAAATACTCAATACTATATTATTTATAATATTGATACTATTGGGGATATTTTTATTGAGCGAATTATGACAAATCATATAACACTTTTGTAATTCATTTTTTGGATAAACCCCGATTTGGATTTATTTCCTTGTCGGGGTTTCCAATTTATCTAACTTACTTTTTAACTTTCGATAATGGTTTCTACAACCTTATCCTCTTCTTCCGGAACACCATTTTCCTCCGCTTTATACCATTTTATTTTTTGTGAAAAATACATGATGATTCCAAGGATAATAAACAAACCGATACTTCCGATTAGCAAGGCAACATCTTCTAATTGAAGGACTACATACAGGAACAGGTACAGAACTGAAAGAATCAATGCCAAAATGCCGGTTTGTGTCTTGTTTTTGAAAATCCCTGACGTATAACCCGTAATGAGTGCAATGGTCGCTATACTGGAAATCAGGTAGGCAAGTGCAAAATTCACTTGTTCTGAAATAGATAACAACAAACTGTAAAACAAAATCAACGCTAAACCAACCAATAGATATTGGATAGGATGAATCCGTTTTTTCGTCAGCACTTCAACGAAGAAAAACACGACGAAAGTCAGCGCAATAAACATCAGAGAGTATTTGGACGAGCGCATATTTTGCTGATAATGATCCACGGTTTCCACCAGATTAACCCCAAAAGAGGTATCCTCGAAATCGGAAGTCGTATCTATCCAAGACGCCGGAATGCTGCGATTGAAACTCAAAACACTCCATGAAGCCTTAAATCCGTTCTCTGTGAGGGTATAATCCGGAGTAAAGCTTCCTGTAAAACCGGGGTCTTTCCAGGCGCCTTCCACTTCTACTTTGGACGTGTTTCCAATGGGGATAAAATCAATATGACTGCTTCCGTTCAAGTTGAGTTTACATTCAAACGTATAAATTGATTCCGGATCCAGCGTGAGCAGATGGGGCAAAGCAATCACTAATTTTTTTCCACTAATGCGGTCACTACCACCTGTTTCAACAGGATAAGATTTACCGTTGATCTGAAAATTTATCTCATTGGTCAATCCGCGCAAATCGGAAATGCCCAACGAAAGAAATGCTTCATCATAATGAATAACACTGTTTTTGTCTTCATTTTTCAAATGATTTAAATCAGGCAATTGCCCGCTCATACGGATTTCGCTTTTATACAATATCGTTTTGTAAATACCGTAATGGCGTTCTTCCGGAAATAATTGCGTGTGAATGGTCAAATTTTCCGGAGTCAAATGCAATTCGTGCTCACTTTGCACCGTTTCTTTTTTTTCATTCAAATAAGTCTTTGTAAATGGAATAGTTAAAATCGGACCACAAATAGTTTGCGATTGACTCCATTTGTCATTGATTTTATCTATCGTTTCAATACTGCGATTTTGCCTTTCCTGAATCAAATCTATAATCAAAGCATTCGGGATCAGTAAAAGCAACGAGAGAAAGGCAATCATAAATGCCTTTACGGTTAGTGACTGAGAAAATTTGTTCTCGATTCGTTTCATTGTTTCCATTTTTAATTCTAATTTAATTATTTATTAAAAGTACTTTGTTTCTCAAAGTGAAAATACAAAAAAAATTCAGTTAACCAATTTTTCCAAAGCATTCAAATGCTCTTTGAAACTATTTCTGCCCAATTCGGTAATTTCATATTTCGTATTGGGCTTTCTGCCAATGAATTGCTTTTTGGATTGAATATAATCAATATTCTCCAAGGCTTTCAAATGGCTGGCCAGATTGCCGTCGGTAATTTCCAGCAAGTCTTTCATCGTATTGAAATCCGCAAATTCATTGACCGATAAAATAGACATAATCCCAAGCCGGATACGGCTATCAAAAATCTTATTTAAATTGGAAATAATACTTGTCATTTTTCTACATCGTATTTATAATACATGGCCAGACCGTAAAAAATATGGCAAAATCCGAATCCTGCCGTCCAAAACCAAATGCCGTTGTGCAAAAAGACAGCCGCCAACAAACCCAGCACAATTTCTGTAATACCCAGATAATGAATCTCATCCAATGTATATTTGGAAGCATTTACCAACGCCAATCCGTAAAAAATGAGTGTGGAAGCAGCCACTAACTCAATATCGCCCCGCCACAAAAACACCAGGGAAAATATTCCTCCGGTAATCAATGGAATCGCCAAATTATACATCGCCCGTTTCGTTACGCTGTTAAGAAGCTTTTGCTTATGCTTTTTTGCTTTTTTCCGGGAAAAATAAATGCCGAAACCAATGGAAATCAATAAAACCGTCAAGGCATCCGCCAATAAAATACCGGTTTCCTGCCAATGATTATAACCGGTCAATGAGGGATCACGCAACAAATAAAAGTAAGCAAACGCTGCACCTGCAATCGCTGTAATTCCTGCCATTACTCCCGATAAACCACTTAATGACAGAAATTTACTCGATTTCTCCATCATCTCCCGAATTACTTTAATATCTTCTGCTTGTGTATTCATTTTATATGAATTAAAAGTACTTTGTGCTGCAAAGTTAAATAGTATTTTTGTAACTGCAAAATATTTTTGCAAAATTTTTCTTATAAATTTCCGGATTTCCTAAATAAAAAGCTTTATTCTAATTCAACATCAAACATGCTATTAATAACAGGGACTTCTACGATTTCCCTCTGCGAAACTCGTCCTACAGCCATTGTTCGAGTCCATTAGAAAACCGGGGACGGTGGGAATCAATTAACTCTTTGTAGTCGTCTTCTGTATAAGGTGAAACTTGATATTCCTCATCACTACCGGATAATTGATTAGACAATTGCTCATCCGTTAAAACATATTTTGAATTAATTTTAGCCTTTAATTTCTTTTCTCCAAAATTATTCATTGTTAGCATTCTTTGAATTTCTCCAATCAAAGGCATCGTTAATAATCTATTCACTTGGCTCATATTATAAAATATTTATTTAATACATTGTACGCAAAGATACAAAAACTAATTGTAAATAAAATATTTATTAAAAAGCAGTTTTATTAAAATAATTTGCGTACCTTTGCATCGTTAAACTTTAGTCCGAAAAACGCTGTCACTTCTTAAGTGCCAGTTTTTTTTTGCCAAATTGTCATTAAAATGCTCATTTCCGCCTTTTTAAGTTTTAAATATTTTAAGCGAAAAGGATGCAGCATTGCTGAAACCAAGACATTTAAAATATAAAATTTTGACAGTTTTGTCATCAGTTGATGATAGTATTGTTATTTTCTTATTCTTTAAAAACCCTCATTACAACAAACCTGTATCCTGTTTTACCTTTCTCTTGTGGTACACTTTTACCCTGAATTCAATATTTTGTCAGAAAATTGGCAAAACTTTCCCGGCACTTAAGAAGTGACTTGAAATTCAAATTATTAAGCATAAATAATATGTTATTTTTCTTTTAACATATTATAACACAAAAGAATACAGTAATCGGAAGAGGCGGGAGCGTTTCGTTTTTTTTTACTTATAAAATCATTTTCATTCTTTTTTTCTCTAAAGAAATGGGATGATTTCCTGCCTTTTT
>BNYG01000045.1 GCA_026000155.1 Bacteroidia bacterium
TGTCCGCAAATGTGGACTTTAAGCACACAGACATGAGGTAATGTTTATCCTGTCATCAGGATAAACCAAACTCGCAGGGGAAAATCGCAAGCCCAAGGCGACACTTAGGGGTAGTTTGCACTCTTTGTAAGAATGAGAGAATTTATAGGGGAAATTTACCATTTTTCATAGCACCTGAAAAAAATAATTAACCCGGAAGTTTGGATTACAACATAGAAGGTGCTATTTTTATATTTGAAAATCTTTGTATTCATAGTTGAACAGCATTATTATTAACAGTCCTGCCTTTCAGGCAGTTGGTGGGTGATTCGTTTTAACTTCGCAGGTCGTTGACCCGCGGTTATGAAAATGTTGTCTTTCAGACAATCTAACGATATTATTTTCAGTACGATATGATTATGTTGGCACTGATGACCTGAAAGGTCTGATTTTCATAACCGCGGGTCAACGACCTGCGGAATCAGATCGACAGCTACCAGCAACCTGAAAGGTTGGACTGGTAAATAGCACCTCAAAAAAAGATTTAGCCATAATTTTTGAGTTTTGAAGTAGATTTTGTACTTTTGTTGTCATGAAAAATACCTGTTTTAGTTACCTGAAAATTGCCTGCCTGCTGGTAATCCTGAGTTGTCAATCCCTGAGCGCTCAAAAAAATTCGATTTACAAAAAAGGATGGATCGATTTCAATAAAAACGGTGTGATGGATGTCTATGAAGATCCCAATGCTCCGGTAGATGCCCGCGTGAATGATTTATTATCCCAAATGACTTTGAATGAAAAGACCTGTCAGTTAGCCACTTTGTATGGCTCCGGAAGAGTGTTGCCCGATGCTTTGCCGACTCCGCAATGGAAAAATGAAATCTGGAAAGACGGGATTGCCAATATTGACGAGCAAGCCAATGGCCTCGGTAATTTTGGTTCTCGATTGTCTTTTCCCTGGACGAACAGTATTGATAATCGCCAAACGATCCAACGCTGGTTTGTGGAACAAACACGACTGGGTATCCCGGTCGATTATACCAATGAAGGCATCCGGGGACTGTGTCACGACCGTGCCACCATGTTTCCTGCTCAATGTGGTCAAGGAGCGACGTGGAACCGGGATTTGATTGCCGACATCGCCCGCGTAACTGCTGAAGAAGCCCTTGCTTTGGGCTATACCAATATTTATTCCCCTATTTTGGATATTGCACAAGACCCGCGTTGGGGCCGAGTGGTAGAATCATACGGGGAAGATCCGTATCTGGCCGGCGAATTGGGTTTACAAACGGTGAAAACCTTGCAAGCGCATCAATTGGTGTCCACACCGAAACATTTTGCCGTTTATTCGGTGCCGGTGGGTGGACGCGACGAGGGAACGCGCACCGACCCGCATATTGCGCCCCGCGAAATGCGAACTTTATATCTGGAACCTTTTCGGAAAGCTTTTATGGACGGTCATGCTTTGGGCGTAATGAGTTCTTATAATGACTACGACGGTATTCCCATTACAGGAAATCACCAATTCCTGACGGAAATCCTGCGGAACCAATTCGGATTTAAAGGATATGTCGTTTCGGATAGTGAAGCCGTAGAATTTTTGTTGTCCAAGTACCGGGTGGCTAACGACTCTGTCGATGCAGTCGCCCAAGTAATCAATGCCGGATTGAATGTACGGACCAATTTTACGTTCCCTCAGCACTATATCCTTCCGCTTCGGGAAGCGATTGCTAAAGGAAAAGTAACGGTAGAAACGGTCGATTCCAGGGTGAAAGATGTATTGAAAGTAAAATTCTGGATGGGATTGTTCGATAATCCTTATAAAGGTGATAAACAAACGGTCAATCAAATCGTGCATAGCGCCGAACATCAGGCTGTTTCTTTGAAAGCCGCTTTGCAATCGTTTGTGTTATTAAAGAATGAAAATAATACGCTTCCTTTATCCAAAGCATTGAAAAAAGTGGCGGTAATCGGTCCGAATGCCGATGAGGTACAAAACTTGATTTGCCGTTATGGTCCCGCGAATGCGCCGATTCAAACGATATATAAAGGTATAAAAGCCTATTTGCCGGATGCCGATGTGCAATATGCGAAAGGCTGTGAAATTATAGACAAGTATTTCCCTGAAAGTGAATTATATACCGTTCCTTTGGATGCAGACGAACAACGGCAATTGGATGAAGCGGTTGCTTTGGCGAAAAATTCGGAAATAGCCATTCTGGCATTGGGAGGAAATGAAAAAACAGTCCGGGAAGAATATTCCCGTTCCGACTTGAATTTGGCAGGACGCCAGCAACAATTATTGGAAGCGGTGTATGCCACCGGGACACCGGTCGTATTGCTCTTGATTGATGGCCGTGCGGAAACGATTAATTGGGCGAATAAATATATTCCGGCGATCGTTCACGGATGGTTTCCGGGAGAATTTATGGGACAGGCAGCAGCGCAGGTGTTGTGGGGCGATTATAATCCCGGCGGAAAACTGGCGGTAACTTTTCCGAAAGCGGTAGGACAAATTCCGTTTGCTTTTCCGTTCAAACCCGGTTCCGATACCAAAGGTTTTGTCCGGGTAAGCGGCGCTTTGTATCCTTTTGGGTATGGATTAAGTTATACGAGCTTTGAAATTACTGATTTACAGTTAAATAAGAAAAAAATAAAACCGGATGAAAATATACAGGCAAGTGTAAAAGTACGCAATACCGGTTCTCGTGCAGGAGATGAAGTCGTCCAATTGTATCTGCGGGACGATGTCAGTTCGGTAACGACTTACGAGAAAGTATTGCGAGGATTTGAACGGGTTTCCCTTCAACCGGGAGAAGAAAAAACCGTATCTTTTACTTTAACGCCCCAACATTTGGGCTTGTGGAATCAGGAAAATCAATTCGTTGTAGAACCCGGAACTTTTACCGTGATGGTCGGAAATTCTTCCCAAAATACAAAACAAACGAGTCAATTTACAGTGAAATAAACAATGGAACGCAGATGACACGGATTAGGCGGATTTATGCGGATAATATAAATCCGTTTTAATCCGCCTAATCCGTGTCATCCGCGTTCCATTAAAAAAATAAAGATAGTATGAAAATTCCTTTTGCAGAATCCTTTCGGATTAAAATGGTAGAACCAATTCGCCACAGTACTTATGAAGAACGCGAACGCTGGATTAAAGAAGCGAAGTATAATTTATTTGCATTGCGTAGTGATCAGGTTTTTATTGATTTACTGACCGACTCGGGAACCGGCGCCATGAGCGACCGGCAATGGGCGGCGATGATGCTTGGAGATGAAAGTTATGCAGGCTCCAGTTCCTATTTCAATCTGAAAAAAGCCATCAAAGACATTGTGGGCTTCGATTATTTCTTACCTACCCACCAGGGACGTGCGGCAGAAAACGTACTGTTTTCGGTACTGGTAAAAGAAGGGGATGTGGTTCCCGGCAATTCGCATTTCGATACCACGAAAGGACACATCGAATTCCGGAAAGCCACCGCTATGGATTGTACGGTGGATGAAGCCAATGAAACTCAAAACGAATATCCGTTCAAGGGAAATATTGATTTGAATAAATTGGAAGCCGTATTGAAAAAATATCCGAAAGAAAAAATTTCTTTTATTTGTATAACAGTCACTTGCAATACCTCAGGCGGTCAACCGGTATCTATGGAAAACATCCGGGATGTTTATGCTTTAGCAAAGAAATACGGTATATTGGTTTTGTTTGATTCCGCCCGCTTTGCTGAAAATGCTTATTTTATCAAAAAGCGGGAAAAAGGATACGAAAACAAGACCATCAAGGAAATTGTCCGCGAAATGTATCAATATGCCGATTTAATGACCATGAGCGCCAAAAAAGACGCCATTGTGAATATCGGCGGATTTATCGCTTTCCGCAGCGAAGAAATTTATCGTCAAGCCACCACTTTCAACATTATGTTTGAAGGCTATATTACCTACGGAGGCATGAGCGGACGCGATATGAATGCGGTGGCTATCGGTTTGGACGAAGGAACCGAATTCGATTATCTGGAAACACGTATTCGCCAGGTGGAATATCTGGGCGCCAAATTGGATGAATACGGTATTTCGTATCAACGACCGGCAGGCGGACACGCCATTTTTGTGGATGCCTTGAAAGTATTGCCTAAGGTTCCCCGCGAAGAATTTCCCGCACAGACTTTGGGCGTTGAATTATACTTGGAAAGTGGAATCCGCAGCACGGAAATCGGCGCTATTTTAGCCGACCGCGATCCGGTTACGCGGGAAAACCGCTATCCGAAATTGGAATTGTTGCGTTTGGCTATTCCTCGCCGGACTTATACCAACAACCACATAGATGTCATTGCCGCTTCATTGAAAAATGTGTATGATCGTCGCGATACCATCACCCGCGGCTATAAAATCACGTATGAAGCGCCTATCATGCGGCACTTTACCGTGGAACTGGAAAAGTTGTAATTTTTTTATTTAGAAGCAACATACTCAAATGAACTGAGGTCTTTATGTACGTCATAATTGATCTCAGTTTTTATTTTACTGTTTTCGCTTCTTGCCAAAGCGCCTCCATTTCCTCCAGCGTCATGTCTTTCAGCGACTTCCCTTGTTCTTTGGCTTTTTGCTCCATATAATTGAAGCGGTAGATAAATTTCTGATTGGTGCGTTCCAAGGCATTGTCCGGATTGATTTTGTAGAGCCGGGCGGCATTAATCAAGCTGAAAAACAGATCGCCGAATTCATTTTCCATTTGGTCTTTATCCAAGGAAGCGATTTCTGCTTTCAATTCGAGAAATTCTTCCTGGACTTTTTCCCAGACATCTTCTTTTTGATTCCAATCGAAACCGGCATTGCGCGCTTTATCCTGAATCCGGTGCGCTTTGGCTACCGACGGCAAGGAAGCGGGAACGCCTTCCAAAACCGTTTTGTTCCCGCCCTTTTCTTTCAATTTGAGTTGTTCCCAATTTTGCATCACTTGTCCGGCGGTATCTGCTTCTTCTGTCCCGAAAACATGCGGATGACGGAAAATCAGCTTGTCGCACAAGGCATTGCAAACATCGGCGATATCGAATTGTTGCTTGTCTTCTGCAATTTTTGCATAAAAAATAACATGCAGCAATACATCGCCCAATTCCTTTTTTATTTCGGGAATCTCGTTTTTAATAATCGCTTCGCATAATTCGTAAGTTTCTTCTATCGTATTGGTACGGAGGCTCTCATTCGTTTGCTTCCTGTCCCAGGGACATTTTACACGCAATTCGTCCATTATGTCGAGCAGGCGGCCGAAAGCTTGCAGTTTCGTTTCTTTTGTATTCATATCGATTAGTGTTTTATGTAAAAAGATCTGTCATTGCGGGCTTGACCCGCAATCCCATTAAAATCGTTAATCACTATTATTCAATTCCTTGCATCAGTAGTGTTTAACGGACATCTTGGGATTGCGGGTCAAGCCCGCAATGACAGGGGATATTTTATTCTTTATAATTCTTTATTCCTCCTTGCAAAAATTGAATATATTCTTCAATATTTTTGTTGTAAGCGCGCCAGGGAGCGATTGGATAACCGTTATTATTCAACAACACATAATACGGCTGCGCATTCGCTCCGAATTTATGCCGCTGCAGATAACTCCATTTATCGCCGATGGTTCGCAATTTCACGGTTTTACCGTATTCTTCCTTGACGATGGTTTCCGGCAAATTGGTTTTATTATCCACATAGAGCGAAATCAACACATAATCGTTGTCGATAATGCCTTTTACCCGCGGGTCCGACCAGACCGCCGCTTCCATTTCCCGGCAATTGACACAACCGAAACCGGTAAAATCGACCATGACGGGCTTTTTATTTTTCCGGGCATATTCCATTCCTTCGTCGTAATCGTAGAATTTCGGATGTACTTCGCCGTTGTAAAGATTGAAATCCTGTGTGTAGAGTGGGGGAGAAAAGGCGCTGATGGCTTTCAAAGGAGCACCCCATAAACCGGGCAGCATGTAAACGGCAAAGGCAAAAGAGATTAGCGCCAGGAACAAGCGGGATACGGAAACATGCTTTAAGTCGCTATCGTGTGCCAGTTTTATTTTTCCTAACAGGTAGAAGCCCAATAAAACGAATATGACAATCCAAAGTACCAAAAATACTTCGCGGTCGAGAATTTTCCATCCATAAGCTAAATCGGCTACGGACAAGAATTTCAATGCCAATGCCAATTCAAGGAAACCTAACACTACTTTTACCGTATTCAGCCAGCCTCCCGATTTCGGCAAATTTTGCATTAGCGAAGGAAAAACGGCAAAGAAAGCAAAAGGAATAGCCAATGCCAATCCGAAACCAAACATTCCAATGGCTGGACCGGTAATGCTTCCCATGCTGACGGCCTGCACCAATAATCCGCCGATGATGGGTCCTGTACAGGAAAAAGAAACCAGTACCAAGGTGAATGCCATGAAGAAAATACTCAATAATCCGGCGGTAGATTCGGCTTTACTGTCCATCTTATTGGTCCACGAAGCCGGTAAAGTCAATTCAAAAGCGCCAAAGAAAGAGATGGCAAATACCACCAGCAAAGCAAAGAACAGCAGATTGAATACGGCATTGGTCGATAAATTGTTCAAGGCGCTTGCCCCGAAAAGTATCGTAATCAGTAAACCCAAGGCGAGATAAATCACAATGATGGATAAACCGTAAGTAAGCGCATCGGTGACGGCTTTTTTGCGATTGGATTTCGAGCGTTTCAAAAAGAAACTGACGGTCATAGGGATAATCGGCCAAACACATGGTGTGAGCAGCGCTAATAATCCGCCACCGAAACAAAGCAGGAAAATAGCCCAGCCAGAGGTATCCGCCTCTGTTCCGGAGCCGAAAGCGTTTAATTCTTCAATGACAGGTTGCCAGAGATCCACATCTATACTGTCATTGCGGACTTGATCCGCAATCTCCTCTTCAGTCGTTAATGAATCATTTCCCTCTGTCATGGGATTGCGGGTCAAGCCCGCAATGACAGTATCGTCAGCCTTTGATCCTTCGCTTTTTGCCAGACCCGCCGGCAAATCTTTTTTTGAAAAAGCAAATTCTTCTTTCAGGGCGATGCAACTTTCATCGTTGCACGACATATAGTCGATATAGCCTTCAATATTGAATTTGTCCGGGTCGGTAACTTTTATTTTTTGGGTAAAAGTCGGATTATTTTTGTACCAACTGATATTCATTTCAAACATCTCGTCATATTGAATTGTTATTCCGGTAAGAGTTGTAACTTTGCCGGATAATTCGGCTCCCTGTACTTTTTCGAAAACGAAAGTAGTGGGAATAGGACCTCCGGAGGGCAAATTCATATCATAAAGATGCCATCCCTGTTCAATGGATGCAGAGAAAGTGAGTTCTCCGGAATTGTTCAGGAAAATTTTCCATTTGACAGGCTCTTGTATTTGTGCACAAACCGTCGAGCCGGTCAATAAAAGAAAAATGAGAATTTTGATTTGTTTCAACATAATTATAGTTATTTTTGCAAAGATATAAAAGATTAATCAGATGGAAGCACAAGAAAAAGTAAAAAACAAAAAAGGGAAGAAGGTATTGGGGATATTTTTAGGTATAATAGTACTTGCTTTGGCTATTTTCCTCTATGTCCGTTTCTATTATCCTTTTGGAGAAGGCGTAAAAGCAGGGCAGTTGAATTACGTAGTCTATAAAGGGTATGTTTTTAAGACCTACGAGGGCAAACTCATCCAGTCCGGTTTGAAATCAGGCATTGCCACCGGGCAGATTCAATCGAATGAGTTCATATTTTCGGTTTCCGACAAAGCGGTTGCGGAAAAATTAATGCTGGCCGGCGGGCAGGAAGTCGATTTGCATTACAAGGAATATTTGGGAACACTTCCTTGGCGCGGATACAGTAAATATGTGGTGGACAGTATTATTGCTATAAAGCAGTGAGAATAGATATTATCACCGTACTCCCTGAGATTTTGGACAGTCCGCTCCATCACTCCATATTAAAAAGGGCGCAGGAGAAAGGTTTGGTTGAAATATACCTTCATAATCTCAGGGATTATTCCTTGGATAAGCACCGCCGGGTGGATGATTATCCCTTTGGCGGTCAAGCCGGGATGGTTTTGCAATGCGAACCTGTTGACCGGGTTATTTCTTTTTTAAAAACACAGCGGGACTACGATGAAGTGATTTATACATCTCCCGACGGCGAAACTTTTAACCAGAAAATCGCCAATCAACTTTCTTTATCTCAAAACCTGATTATCCTCTGCGGGCATTATAAAGGAATCGACTACCGGATTCGTGAACATTTAGTTACCCGCGAAATTTCCGTAGGCGATTATGTTTTAACCGGGGGCGAATTGGCGGCGGCGATTATGTCCGATGCCATTGTCCGTCTGATTCCGGGCGCCATAGGCGATGAACAATCCGCCCTGTCCGATTCTTTTCAGGATAATTTATTAGCTCCTCCGGTTTATACCCGTCCGTCCGGCTACAAAGGATGGTTGGTACCGGATGTCTTGCTTTCGGGTCATGAAGCCAAAATCAGGGATTGGGAATTGCAACAATCCATGGAACGAACCCAACTGTTGCGGCCGGATTTGCTCTAAATCAAAAGGAGAAGACGGATAAATCTGTCTTCTCCTTTTGATTATTACGATTAAAATCAAAGATCTTCCGGATAACCGGTATAACGATAACCGGAAACTACCCAATGTTCATCCCAATCAGCGGGGTCAGCCGGAGAATTGCTACCCGGTTTAATTACCCATTCATATTCAGGTACAGTTGGATCTTCCCAATCTTCCTCAGCAATCGCTTGGCTTACAAACAGCATGTAATCATGATGCAGCGTGAATTTAACATAAATACTATCCGAGGTATTTCCTCCTATGGTTGTTGCTGCTTGAGGAATAATTTTTAAAGTATCTAAAGTGATACGCGTGTATAGGTTTACACCATCATTTAATTCACCGGCAGCACTTGGTACGCGGAAATAGCCGGCATAACTTGGATCAAATGGAGCCAAACCATAATCAGTATCAATATAGTATGTATCCGTACTTATACTGTTTTCAACCGTTTCTACACCGGCAGCGTTTGCCGAATTACCCGTAAGTTTGAATTTTCCTTTTTGATGAAATCCTGCAATAGAAAACTCCACCCAAATCTCATCTGAAGTATTAGCTGCCGTATTGTAAATCATTACTTCAAGGCCATCTTCAATAGCAGTGTTGTCGCTATCATATTCTTCACAAGCTGTAGCTACTACAAAGCGTCCTGCATAATCGAACGTTTCGCTGTACCAATTTTCTATTTCATTTTGGCATGACGTAAGAGCCATGCAAACGAAAACACATATTATATATCCTAACTTTCTCATATTCTTTTAATTTATACGTTGTTATTGTTTTGTAATTGTTTGATAGAATATATAGGAACCCACATATTCCGGAGCCCAAGAGATAGTAGCTGTTGCCGGGTCATAGCTTGCATCATAAAAATCAGACATGCCGTCACCCCAGCCCGCATTGTGACTCTTCACTAAGTCAAAAGTATTGTCAGCATTTAACTTAACTTCCGAATTCATTTCATAAGCCGCTCCATAACCGGCACGTTGAGCATACCAGCCTCCAAACAAGTCGGAAACATAGAATCTACCCGGAGATAATTGGTAGATAAGTATTTCAAAGTCCCTGCCATAAGCCACCGTAACACCTGTTGAAATTACTTTACGATAACTGCTGCCGGTTACAGTATAGAGTCCCGATACTAATGGAGAAGGTGTTGCATCAGCAACTACAACTTGACGTGTAGCTATTGTCGGGAAACCATCCGAGTTATTGACTTTATAAGTCAGTTTGTAAAGACCGGCAACATTGGTGTTTAATGTTCCGGATACTATTACGGCATCGGAAATATCTTCACCATTTTCTGAAGCTTCCCATCCCGGTTCGTTATACGTACCTCCTAATGGCACAAGCTCAGTCGCATTTCCTTTAAGAGTCAGATCACAATAATAAGTAATCTTTGAAATATCTTCCGTCTCCTTTTCACAAGAGAAAAGAAACATTGCGGAAAGCATTAATAGACTGTATTTATAGATTCGTTTCATACGTTTTAATTTTTAATTAGTTCTTTATTTACCCGCTTTTTGATTCCACCATACTTTTTCTCCCACATTGGCTTTTTGCTCAGGGGAATTGTTGTTGCGGAAGATATACGATTCAGGATAGATAGGTGAAGCCGGTAAATTGCCATTTAACAAGGCTCTTCCTTTCACCGAAACAGTTAAATCGCCCACCGGGAAATTTTGGAAAGCATACGCTCTGTTAGCGGCAATGTCTATATTGTTCACTGCAGGATACTTGGTACGGTTACGTTCCAAGAAAGATTCGATGTGTTGGTAATTAGCGTTAGCTACCCATTTCTGCATTCCTATTTGTTTAATCGCAGCTTCGGTAGAAGTAGCGGTAAATTTTGCGTAGCCTGTTTCTATAATTTCCGTAGAAGCAATGCCATGTTGTTCGAGCGATGCTGTAACAGCTGCATCATAATATTTCTTTGCGTTGGTGAAGTCATTTGCCCGTGCATACACTTCAGCGATATAGAAATTTACTTCCCAGTCCGATATAAAAATCAAGTCCATATTGCCGCCAAATACAATCGAAGCATAGGTTTCTTTATCATCGGGAGTGCCATTGCCGTCCGAATCATCTTTAGAGTCGAAGTCGCCGAAAAAGGCGCCTTTACTTCCGGAGAACAATTTTTCTAAGCGAGGATCACTGTTTTCACTCAAATAATCAAAGAAATTTTTAGATGCAATAAGGTTCTGAGAGAGATAATTCGCTCCTCCTGCCTGGAACTCCCGCATCGGGTGACGTTTACCTTCTACGGCATCATCCCATACTTTCCCCGGTATCTTAGCGCTGGCAGTAAGCAGATCCGCACTTTGAATGAAGCTTAATAAAGCCGCATTGTTATATTGGTCGGTTTCAGACAAACGTAAAGTTAATTTCACTTTTAATGCATTGGCAAACTTATACCAAGCATCTAAGTTTCCACCATAGACATAGTCATAAGAACCGGCTATAGAAGAACTGCTTAGGTCAATTGTTAACAAGGCATTTATCCGAGTCAATAAGTCAGCATAAATATCCTGCTGTTTGTCTTGCTTCGGATGCAAAAGACCTTCGTTACCTTTCAATGCTTCCGAATAAGGCATATCACCCCAAACATCGGTAATTAATTGCCAAGTAAAGATTGATAAGGCTTCTGCTATAAAATAATAGCCTCTGTTTTCATCTGCCTCTGTATCCGTTGTGATACGTTTCAAGTCCGTTAGCGGCTCTCTCATTAAAGAGGTATAAGAGTTATTAAACTGCTGAGGCAAATATTCGCATAATGTTTTGAATTGAGAAGCTGTGTAGCTTTGTGTCCAGTATTCTACCCAAACACCACCTCCAAAACCGAAGTCCCAACCCATCAAGTTGTTAGCTATACCGATCTCGGTTGCGGGTAACAATACTTTAGCATCTGGAATTTCTTCCAATGAGTTTGGATCGTGATTCACATCCAAATAATCACTACATCCTGCTGTAAAGAACAAGAGGATAGTGGATAATATTATTAATGATTTACTTTTCATATTCTTGCTATTTATAGATTATTAAAATGTAAGATTTAAGCCGAATACATACGTTTGATAGGGAGGCGTTGTACCAAATTCTCCAAACTTAGCTTCAATATCACTGCCCCAAGTAGTAATTTCAGGATCTATGTATTGGTTTTCTTTGGGTGTCCACAATAAAAAATTGGATGCCGTCAATGAAAGGCGTAAGCCGGCAATTTTCAGTTTGTCGCACACATTTTTGGGCAACTGATATGCCAAGCTCACATTACGCAGTTTCAAATAAGAACGGTCAATCACATTCGCATCAGCATAATCAAAGCCGCCGTTGCTGTAGAACGTATGCAAAGCAGTAGGATTTACGAGTGTGGTGTTTTCACTATAAGTGCCGTCTCCGTTAGCCACAACAGAATTAGGAACAAGGAAGGGATAACGATCATTATAAACCGTTTCAGGACCGTTACCTACCCAACCCATATAATCTTTAGTATAAGAATAGATTGCTCCGCCGTAACGGTAATCAAAAGTACCGGACAATGAAATACCTTTGTAAGTAAACGTATTAGTTAACCCCATACGGTATTTTTCATTAATGTCCTTACCTAAATACTCTTCATTGGGAGTTGGCTGTGGCATACCTGCACCATCTACAACCGGATGTTCTACTCCGTCAATATTAACTTTCAACGCCTTTTGAGATTTGAATTGACCCATGGCTTTTCCTTCTGTAGCATAAATGCCAATACCACCAAAGCCGCCTAAGAAAACTTCTTCTACGTCTAACCGTTCCACTTTATTATTGTTCTTGGTGAAGTTGTAGTTGATATTCCAAGAGAAATCCTTTGTTTTGACAGGCACTAAAGAAACAGAAAGTTCAACACCACTGTTACGCACATCTCCTAAGTTAAATACCTGAGAAGTATATCCTGTGGATGGATCCAGCGGCATAACTTCAATTAAGTCGTTCGTGAATTTATTGTAGTATGAAAATTCTACCCCTACACGATGGTTGAAGAAGAAAGTTTCTGCGCCTATCTCAAATTCATCCGACATTTCAGGTTTTAATAAGGCATTACCAGCCGTATTAGAAACAGAAAACGCATTTACTCCACCCAATGGGAAAGTCAAATTATCCACACCGGGGTAGCCCGGATTCGTAATCTGTCCTGCTACAAAACGGTCGTAAACACCATAAAGAGGGGCGTCTTTACCTGTACGTCCATACGCCAAACGGATTTTAGCAAAGTCAAGAATACCTGTATTGATGTCTTGTTGTTGCAAGAAGTCGGTAGCGATAAAACTCAACATCGATGCCGGATAAAAATAAGAATTAGTCTCTTTAGGTAAGGTAGAAGACCAGTCATTACGTCCTGTGAGTGTCAAATAAAGATAGTCTTTGTAACCTAAGTCAGCATTGATGTAAGCACCCAATATCCGATAAAGCGTAGAGCGTTGGCTGGCTACGGCTGGAGATAAGGTGTTGTTGAAATTGTAAAAACCGGGTATGTCAATAGAGGTTATTTCACCCCTGTTGGCTGAGTACGATCTCTCATTGGCATTGGCTCCGGCAACCACGTTGACAGAGAAGTCTTCGAAGCGATCGTTGTAATTAGCGAATAAGTCGTGGTTAGTCTGAATCCGTTGAATTCTCGTTTGTTCATAGCTGCCGGGGCTGGCATTGGAAGATCCATCGTTAGGAGCGCCTGGTGTAAATGAAACGCCATCTACATGTATGTTGGCAACGGATGTTTCAAAGTCACCTCCAAAACGATAAGTCAATTTCAGATTCGTTAATACATCATAATCTAATTGAACTTTACCGAAGAACTTGTATTTATCCTGCACCGCTTCTTTCATTTTTAAAGCCTGATAAGGATTCAAACCGTAAGGAGTGAAATAGTTATCCACATTATTAAACTTGTCCTTCAAATCTTTCAAATCAACAATAGAGATGTCAGTAGCAATTTCGTTTAATGAACGATAGATAGAGTTGTCCTGTCCGGTAGGAGCTACTTCATTTCTTTCTACGCTAAAATTAAAAGCGGAACTAATCAACACCTTACTTGTTTGGTGTGAAGCATTAGTAGCTATGGTATAACGGTTGTATGAATCATCATCTGTAGGGATAGGACCATCAATATGGTTTTGAGAAACCGATACGTGATACTTTGTCTTATCTGTTCCACCTGTTAACGATAACGCATTGTTGTAACCTAAACCTAAATCGTAAAAGTCACGGATGCGGTTTTTTAGATAAACATAAGGCTTCAATTTTTGACTGTTATCTACCACGTTACCCCAAACTCTGTCTTTGCCGTCAAAAGCAGCTCCCCAGTTTCCATTTTCATCCAAGGCGCGGTCACCTGACCACCCTTGACCAAACTGATTTTGCTCTTTATTCAAATAACCCACTTGCTGGATAGTTAGACCGCCATCATAAGCTACTTGCACTTTTCCGCCTGTGTTTTTTCCGGATTTAGTGGTAATCATAATTACCCCTTGGGCTGCGCGTGAACCATATAAAGCGGAAGCGGCAGAACCTTTCAAGACGGTCATGCTTTCAATGTCATTGGGATTAAGAGCGTTGATGCCCGAACCGAAGTCAGCCTGACCATTCAAAGTGTTTTTAGCAGTTAGCGTTCCTGATTGATTTTGAGTATTCGTAAGAGGCACCCCGTCAATAATATATAGAGGCTGAGTTCCGGAGAAAGAGTTAAAACCGCGAATGGTAACATTCTGCGTACCCCCTGGAGTCTGCGAAGAAGAAATTTCCACACCCGCTACTTTACCTTGTAAGGCTTGCATTGGGTTGGCTGCTTTTGAGTTGGCAATATCTTCACCACTTATCGTGGACGTAGCATAACCCAGTGTTTTCTTCTCTCTCGAAAGACCTAATGCCGTTACTACTACTTCTCCCAACGCTTTCGCATCCGGAGTAAGTGTTATTTGTACATTCGTTCCTGCTGCTACTTCAGCATCAGTATAACCAATGTATTTAACAACCAAGGTACTTACAGACCCCGGAACTGTGAACGTAAACGTTCCGTCAACACCGGTTACCGCCCCTGTAGTTGTCCCTTTAGCAATCACAGAAGCGCCAATAACAGGCTCGCCGGTTTCATCCACCACCGTACCCGATACCTGTTTGTTTTGTGCGATTGCTAAACCCATGCTTATAAAAAAACATGCTAAGAGTAAATTCAATCTTTTCATAAACTTTACCTTAAATTAAAACTTTAATTATTCTCACTAACTTTTATAAATTTATTAAATACCTATGTTCAATGTCTATGTCACATAATGAATATTATAAGTATTTTTAATAAATGGAAATGAGAAAAACATCATTACAGGGTCGTACCAAAGGGATCTTGTTATTTGATATGAAAATGATTAACTAATAAAT
>BNYG01000046.1 GCA_026000155.1 Bacteroidia bacterium
AGGTAATAAGACTAATCCTTTCCTGATAAGATCCAGTGCTAATTATCCGTCTCGCCTGACCTTTTTAAGATAAATTTCCGAATTCTTATCTTCTGACTGCAAACTTAGAGCTTTTGCATTTTAAACAGTTTCATTTTAAACCGCTTCTTCGGGACTTGGGAGCAATAAATCCATTATTGCATGTATAAATAATCGCTTTTTTGAGGAAAAATAACGAGGGTCTTAAAGTCCCTTAAATATAAATTTAAAAAAACAAAAGAAAAAAATGAAAAAGAATTTAGTTTTAATGCTGCTGTTTTTAGCAGGAGCAGTAAGTATGAACGGACAAATCTCCGACGAATCGATAATGGTAGTCACCGGTAGTATGGTGAATACAGGAACGCTGATTTCGAAAGGTCCTATTGATTTGCGGACGAACCCCGCAAAAGACAGTCAAATCAACAATACCGCTACCGGTGATATACAGACTCCGGCTTTGACTGTTGATGAATTTACCTTGTTGAATAACGAAGGCGATATTTGTGTGGGATGTGTAACGGTTACGCCGCCGGTTCCGGGACAAACAATAGAGGTTACCGCTCCGGGTTACGGCAGTTTCCTGTGGACAAGTACGGATTTGCAGATGGTGCACACATTTACGCCTGAAAGTCCCGCCCATCCGGGTGTGGATTGGTCGGACGATTATGCCGGTAACAATATCACGGCAGCCGGAGTATTGAATATCCCTGCTCTAAGCGAGCCTGCCGGTGAAGCAGTAGTAAGGGTCACGGCTACAGCCCAAGATGATAGTGAAGTAACCGGTACGAAAGACATTACTGTACGTCAGGCAGTTACAGGGATCACTATCTCCACGACATCCCCAGCCACCGTACCAAACTCTACTGAAACGGCCACTATTATTTTGGATCAGGTTTTGCCCTCGAATGCTTATGACAAGTCTGTTATTTGGTCGTGCACCGGCTGTACTGTTCAAGCTCAAACGTCTTCCGCCGTTATTAATCTCGCAGTTGGAAGCAACTCGGTTACAGCAAATTGGTCACAGAATGACGTGGTGAAGTCAAATACGATTAGTATAAAAAGGGCTGCTATTCAAGGGTTCACCTGCGAAGGGCTGCCAGATGATCTGCCGGCTGCTGCTACACATGTGTACCTGTACGAAAACGGAATAAACCAAGCCGTGTATGTTGGTGATAACGAATGGTTATCAGACCTGAGTACAATGGGAAATAATGCGGGTGCTTCGTATTGGGTTAATGGTATTTGGGATTACAAAAACTGGAATGTTTCGCCGGCTAATGTATACCCGAACCTGATATACAAAAAAGAGCAGTGCAGGTAAGAGGTCAGCTCAGACGTAAACGCACGTAAATCGACTAAACGTTTGATTCTGGGAGTTCGTGTGCCTTATTCGTTGGGGATGAGCAAACAGATATAATGTTATTCCTAACCTTATTCCCTTATTACAAAGCTTCAATAAGGGAATAAGGTTTGAGAAAATCAAAAATCAGAGGAGGGCGGCGCTGCTTCCGGCGAACTTCCCCACTCGTAATTCGGACGTGGTCCCATTTCAAAAACCAATGTGCCTCCATTCACCATATCTTTGTGCTCAAACCAGGGTTTATTTAACGGTTTGCCGTTGAGCATCGCCGATTGAATGTATTTGTTCACTGCCGAAACATTTTTGGCTGTGATGGTAAAAACTTTCCCTTCGCCCATTTTTAATTTGACTTCATCAAAAATCGGACTTCCAATATCATACACCGGACGACCGGGATTGACCGGGAAAAAGCCCATCGCACTCAGTACATACCAGGATGCCTGTTCGCCGTTGTCTTCATCACCGCAGTAACCCAGAGGCGTGGCATTGAACCAAAGTTTCATGATGTCCCGCAAACGGCGTTGTGTCATCCAGGGTTGCCCTGCATAATTGTAGAGATAAGGAATATGAAAAGCCGGCTCATTGCCTTGCGAATATTGCCCGATAAGTCCTGTTTGGTCGGGCATCAGGGCATTGAATAAATACTCGCCTGAACCTCTAAACGGTTCCGGAGGGTCGTTGTATCCCTCAAACTGAGCTTGAAACAGTTCGTTCAACTTATCCACAAATTTTTCTCTTCCTCCCATCAGATTAATCAGACCGGCAACATCTTGGTGAACGTGGAAAGTGTAAATCCATCCGTTCATCTCGGTATAATATTCGCGACCGCCCTGACCTCCGCTCCAAATGGGGCTGTATTCTTTTTCACTCAATACCCATTCGCCGTCTGCCGATTTGGGAGCCATGAAACCAATCCGTTTATCAAAAACATTTTCATAATTATGAGCGCGTTTTTTGAAATATTCGTAGTCTTCCTGCTTGTTCAATACTCTTGCCCATTCAGCCATACACCAATCGTCGTAAGTGGATTCAAGGGTTACTGCCACCGCTTGACGCCTTTCCCAAGTATGAACGCCCGGTTCCGTTTCCTTTTCGCCCTTTTTCAGTGCAGGGAAATAGCCGTTTTCAATATAGAAACGGTCTAAGGGTGTTTGCGGAACATTCCGCCAAGGCAAAAACGTATCATCCATTTGCAACTTTTTAAATCCTTCGTACGCTTTTTCTACATCAAAATCGCGATAGCCTTTCATATAAGCGTCCAAAGCTACGCCGATAATATGGTGTCCGCTAAGTCCGCGATTGATGGCCGACATGGTGCCGGTAGTTTCGTAGAGCGTGATAAAGGAACGGATAAGGTCAACCTGTTCCTGTGGGTCAAGCAACAAATGCAAAGGCTCCAGTGTGCGATAATTTCCCCACATGGCAGCTCCTGCTCCAATCGGATAAAAACCATGACCGTTGGCATCGTGCACTTTTTGGTCAAAAGAGCCGTAATATTTATCACCTTCTACCGTATTGGAAAGACTGATATATACACGATACAGCGAAGTATAGAAAATGGTGCGTTGTTCTTCGGTGCCGCCTTTGATTTCGATTTCACTGAGTGCATCGTTCCAGATTTTACGTCCCTGTTCTCGTGTTTTATCAAATTCCCATGCAGGAATTTCGGCTTGTAAATTCTGTTGAGCTTGCTCTATACTAATTCCCGACAAACCCACGCGTATTTCCACCTTTCCATCTTGGTCGGGAACAAAGTCGGCAAGTATTCTCTGGGTGGCACTGCCTCTTCCCGATTGTGTGCTTGCCAGTGTTTTCGATGAAGCCAGCGGTTTTGACAATTCGGCGTAGAAATAACCGCCTCTGCCCCAACCGTCTTTATTGCCTCCGCTCAAAACAGCATGGTTGTCCGGATCCATTGTTGCATTCTGGGGCAAGCTAAACAATATATGAGCCGGCGCATCTTTGGGGAATGTGAGCCGGTAATAAGCCGCATGTGAACTTACCGTATATTCTACCTGTATGTCGTATTTTTCCAACAGGGTCGAATAATAATACGGAGTAGCCGTTTCCATGTCGTGGTCATACATGGAAGCATAATTGTCCGGTATCGTATCGGCCGTCCCGCTGACAGGCATTAGCGACATGCCTCCGGCAGGGAATCCATAAATTTTATCTGCCAGATAGCGGTCATTGATTCCCGGAGTCGTAGTGGGCGAGATACGCATCATTCCATAAGGCATAGACACCGTAGGGGCGGTGGATGACAATAATTGACCGATACCGCCAATGTTAGTATCCACATAGTCAACCGGAGTTTTCTCTTGGCTGGGCGTACAAGTACACCCGGCAAGCAAGAGTATTCCGAATAGAAAATAAATCAAACCTGTGTTTTTCATATTCGTAAATTTATTCCGGCTTAGACATTGAAGGCGGTATGGCATCCGGTGAACTGCCCCATTGTTTGTTCGGCCGGGGACCCATGTTCAGTACAAGCGTTCCGCCTTTCACAAGGTCCGAATGTTCAAACCAGGGTTTATTGAGCGGCTCGCCATTCAAAGAAGCGGATTGTACGTATTTGTTTTGCGCCGATACATTTTTGGCTTCAATCACAAAAGTCTTATTATCGCCCAAATTAATGGTGGATTTTTTAAATATAGGACTTCCGATCTGCCATACAGGGTAATTGGGAATCATCGGGTCGGCGTAAATACCCATTGCGCTGCATATATACCAATGCGACATCAGTCCGGTGTCTTCATCTCCACAGATACCCAATGGACCGGCCGTATATAATACCTCCATAATTTCTCTTACCCGTTTTTGGGTTTTCCAAGGGGCGCCCGAATAATTATACAGGTAAGGTATCTGCCGTGAAAATTCATTTCCATGGGCGTAATTTCCAATTAAACCGGTCTGGTCGGGGAATTGACTCAAGAAATGATATTTTGATGTTTGATATTGTTCTACAAAAAGAGAATCCAATTTACTCGTAAACTTATCCCTGCCTCCCATCAAATTGATCAGGCCTTGAATATCATGCGTAATATACCAAGTGTATATCCAACTGTTCAATTCGGCAAAATAATCTCTTCCTCCCTGTCTGCCGGATATAGTCGGATTAAAAGGTACAATCCATTGACCGTCTTCCGTTTTTGGCGCCACAAAATTGGTTTGGGTATTAAAGACGTTTTGATAATCATGAGCATGTTTGATAAAATAATTATAATCGTCCGTCTTACCCAAAGCTTTGGCTATTTGTGCAATACACCAACTTTCGTATGCAGCCTGTAAAGTGACGGTAACGCTTTGCCTGAGTTCATGAGGATGTACTTCGGGCACCCATTCCTCTTTATTCAACGGTTTGGCAGGGAAAAATCCATTTTCAAGATAAAATTTGTCGAGTACGGTAGCCGGTCCTTTTCTCCAGGGTAATTTGGTGGATTCCAAAAATTCTATCTTCATGTTTTCGTATGCCTTTTCAATATCGAAATCGCGGATTCCTCTCAAATAGAGACTGGTAATGAAAACAATATTCGTATGTTGAAACATACCGCCCTGGGTAGAAGTGGCCGGATACAGGTCGCTTCTGGTTAAAGTAGTATATTTTTTCGCCCTTTCAACTAACTCTTTTTCCCTGAGATTCATTCTATTCAGCAGATGTTCACCTCCTCTCGAAAAGTAAATACCGGTGTAAAATATGGTACGTTGGGATTCTGTTCCCCCTTCCACTTTAAATAAATCCAACGATTCCGTCCATTTGTTCTTGGCGTTATCCTTTATTGCAGCAAAGTTCCATTCGGGAATTTCCTTTTCCATGATTTGTTTTGCATTCTCCATACTTTCACTGGAAACGCTGATTTTTACCTCTATTTGTTCATCTTTCTGTGTTGCATAATTAGCGAAAACACCCACATTGTTACTCCATCTACTTTGCGCATAAGGAAGTCCATTGGCAGGTATGGTACTGTTATTCACTAAAGCGCCCTTATTGTCACCGCTTTGAGAATTGGAGCCGGGAAATATTTCCTTGTCTTTCCATGCCCCGAATGACTTGAATGGTTTGCTGAATTTTGCATAAAAATAATGCGTACGGTTTCCTTGCGCCTCTTCTCCTTCTACCGTAGTATCATCTACGATTCTGAATTTTGAATTACTCCCCAATAAAATATGTGAATCCGCATTTTCAGGGAAAGTAAATTTATAGTATGAAACAGCATCCGTAACCGTATATTCCACATTTATATCATAATCTTCCAATAGAAGTTCGGAATAATACGGAGTTACCGTTTCAAAATCATGGTCATATTCAGAGGCTATTTTTGACGGTTCCACTTCCATTTTTCCTGTCGTAGCCATAATCCAGGAAGGGATGGTGGTGGTTCCGTATCTTATCACATCTCTAAGAGAAAAGCTAAATACTTCATCGGCCAAATACCGGTCATAAATTTCCGGCCATGGATTGGATGCCAACTGAATGTTACCCTGAGGCAAGCGGACAACCGGGTCGGTTGCTACCAACAAATGACCAATCCCACCAATGTTAGGATCCACATAATCAACTGAAGTTTTCTTTTGAGTAGGCGCAGAAGTACACCCGGCAAGCCAAAATAATGCGCATAAAAAATAAATAAAATTTGTGTTTTTCATATTTGTAATTATTAAAAATTAAGTGTCTAACTTTAATATTCTATGTATGAGGCAAAGATATATATTTTTTTTATTATCATGCGCAAAATATTGAATGAAAGAAAAATATTATTCAACCGATAAAATCAGCCCTTTCAGATATTCCCCTTCCGGATGATAGATATTGATGGGATGATCAGCCGGTTGGGTGAGTTGTTGCAAAATTTTTACTTTCCTTCCCGATTGCGCTGCTGCACTGAATACCGCCAAACGAAAATCGTTTTTGGTCACTACTTGCGAACAGGAAAAAGTGAAAATAATTCCTCCCGGTTTAATCTTCTCAAAGGCAACCGCATTCAATTTGCGATAGCCTTGCAAAGCGTTCCGTAAAACATTCCGGTGCTTGGCAAACGCCGGCGGATCCAAGATGATTAAATCGTATTGGTCGCCCATTTGTTCCAGATACTTGAAAGCATCGTCTGCAAAGGATTGATGGCGCGTGTCGTCCGGAAAGTTCAAGGCAATATTTTCATTGGTCAATGCAATGGCTTTGGCCGAACTGTCCACCGAATGTACTAACCGGGCGCCTCCCCGCATCGCATAACAGGAAAATCCTCCCGTATAGCCAAACATATTCAGCACGCTTTTGCCTTTGGAATAGCGCTCCAACAGGCTGCGGTTGTCCCGTTGATCGACAAAAAAACCGGTTTTTTGTCCTTTTACCCAATCGACATGAAATTTCAAATCGTTTTCAATCGCCAGCGAAGAAGCGGTTTCTCCTCCGATCAAATAGCTGTTTTCGGCTCCCAGATCAGCTTTGTAGGGGAGGGTATCTTCCGATTTATAATAGACATTTTCAATGGCATCGCCCAAGGTTTCTTTCAAGGCTTCCGCCAATTCGTTCCGCGACAAGTGCATTCCCGGCGAATGCGCCTGCATGACTGCCGTATTTCCGTAGATATCAACGATTAATCCGGGCAATAAATCGCCTTCGCCATGCACTAAGCGGTAAGTATTGTTATGCGGATTTTCCGCCAATCTCAATTGTTTGCGTAATTCGTAAGCTACTTCAAAGCGTTTTTTCCAGAAAGGTTTATCAATGGTTTCATCCTCAAAACTAAGGATCCGGATAGCAATCGAACCAATCTGGCAATGTCCTACAGCCAAAAAATTCTTTTTGGAATCGTAGATTTCCACTATTTCGCCTTCTTCGGGAGTACCGTCAATGTGATGAATCGCTCCGGAGAACACCCAGGGATGGAACCGTTTCAACGATTCTTCCTTTTTCGTATTTAAATAAACTTTTTTGCAGGACATAATTCTTCGTATATTTTCAGGCAAGCCCAAGCATCCAAGGAAGCATATTTTTGTTGGGAGATGGAAAGTTCGTCCGCCTCCCAATTCGTCAGCCGTTGACCTTTGGAAATCCTTTTTTGAAAGAGCAATGCATATATTTTTTGCAAACTGAGATCTTCAATATCGTGTTCCTGGACGATTTTCTGTAAATCGACAAAACCTTGCGGTGTAAATTTCATCCGCCGTCCCATGCTTTGAAAATCGTCCCGCAAAGACAGTCCTATTTTCAAGATACCCGGATTGGACAACAATTTAATCAAAGCCGCCGGAAAACCGGTGATACTTAAACGGAAAAGGAAACATACATCATTGGTGGACAATTGAATAAGAGCGACGC
Organism: Bacteroidia bacterium; assembly: GCA_026000155.1. Classification (GTDB taxonomy): domain Bacteria; phylum Bacteroidota; class Bacteroidia; order Bacteroidales; family Azobacteroidaceae; genus Azobacteroides. Next base: position 7,698 of record BNYG01000046.1, read on the forward strand.
CATTCATACTTCCTTTCCGGAACGTGGGACGGGTTTCCGTGTCAAATCCCAGCATTTCGAAGTTAGACAGGTAATCGACTGCTTCCTCGCATTCGTCTAACGTCCGGATTTCCACTATTTGACCGGTAAACTCCTCTACCGGAAAGATTGAAAACTCTTCTTTTGTGATTGTTCGTCCCATAATTGGTTTGTGAGGGCGTTTTCAAAACGCCCCTACACGATGTCCGATTTGTATTTAATAAAATGCAACGCCCTTAGTGCATTGACCAAGCGTTGTCCCCAATATTTTTTGAAATTTTCGACACATAATACTAAGGAATCGTTCATGGTTTCTTTTTGTCCGTTTTTGAACACGGCAATAAAATTTCCCAAATCCTGATAAATGTCGGCTAAATCTTCCGATACTTTGACGGCCACCGGCGAATCGCTGAGTTTAATATCCGGATGAAAAGTTTCCAGATACAAATTATCTTCGCCCAACAATTCGCTGATGTTATTTTCTACTTGCGAATAGAAATTTTCATCCACTTTGACCTCCAAATCCGATTCGTAATCCGTCTCTATTTCAGGGATAATGGATACTTTGAGGTATAAAAGCGGTAAAACTTTCGTCATATTGTCAACGAACGTTTTTTTATCGGTTTCCTTTGTTTTTTCTACAAACACGCAATATTCCAACGCCGCCCGGGCGAAATCGACAGTGTATTTTGAAAAGACAATTTCTTCCATATTTCTTTATTAATTAACCGGACACAAAGTTAAGAAAAACTTTTAAAAGCCAGCGCATACAGTTTCATTTGTTTTAACATGGCTACCAGACCGTTGGAGCGGGTAGGGGAGAGGTGTTCCTTCAATCCGATAGCATTAATAAAATATAAATCGGCCGAAAGGACTTCCTCCGGCGTGTGACCGGACAGGACTTTAATCAATAAATAGACAATTCCCTTGACAATCACGGCATCGCTGTCGCCCTGAAAGATGATTTTTCCGTCTTCGTAGTCGGCTTGCAGCCACACGCGACTTTGGCAACCTTCTATCAAATTATTGGCTGTTTTGTACTTAGGATCTAAATGCGGAAGTTCGTTTCCCATGTCGATCAGCAGGCCGTATTTGTCCATCCAATCGTCAAAAACGGAAAACTCTTCGATGATTTCGTCTTGTATTTCATTTATTGTTTGCATAAGCAATGGATTTATTGATAAATAACATAAAGCACCGTCTGTCCGACAGCTTTGAGCGTTTCTTTACTCACTTCATTCATCGTGTCGCCAGCGGTATGCCAGTACGCTCCAAAACCTTCGCGGGAATCCGGATCGTATTGGATAATATCCAGGATGGGTATTTTGCGGTATTTGAATACTTCTACATGGTCGTCCTGAATACCGCCGCATTTTTTATTGATGAAATACGAGCCGTATCCAAGCGCTTGTGCCGAATCCCATACTTTTTGTACCATTCTTCCGGCATATTGCATGGAATACATTTCTTTGTAAAACTGTGCTCCCGGGGCGCTGACCATATCCAATAAAATGCCGTATTTTGCCGTATAATTGGGAACATGAGGATGTTGCGCCCAATATTCCGAGCCAAGACACCAACCGGTACTGCCGTATTTTTGCAGGTCAAATTCGGGTGTACCCCAATCTTCCGCATCAAAAAGGATAATATCTATTCCGGCGTTGGGTTGACTGTTGCCGATTTGGCGGGCTATTTCCAACAAGGCGCCGCAAGCGCCTGCGCCGTCATTAGCGCCGTCAATCGCTTGATGCCGGTTTGCCGGATCCGGATCGTGGTCGGCAAACGGACGGGAATCCCAATGGGCGCACAAAAGTATGCGATTGGAATTGCCGGGATTGAACGAAGCGATGATATTTTTCGCCTGAATAGACTGTTTGTTGTAAGTCCGAAGCGTCGCTTCCTGCTCAATCACTTCCGCACCAAACCGCCGAAGTTCATTCGCTAAATAATTGCCACAGGCCACATGTGCCGGCGTATTGGGTACCCGGGGACCAAAAGCGACTTGTGCCGCCGTGTAAAAATAGGCGCTATCGGCATTGAATTCAGGAACCGCCACAGGAACCGCTTTTTCATTTTGTACAGTAGTTTGTGAATTCTGCTTGCAAGCGCAAACGATTACTAAAATTCCTATAACAAAAAATATCTTTTTCATTATTATTTTATTATTATCCGTGTAAATCTGTTTTATCCGTGTCATCCGTGTTCTATTATTTCATTACAATATCCATTACCCGCATAAGATTGCCTCCCCATATTTTGGCAATATCCTCTTTGGAATATCCCCGGCGAAGGAGTTCCATGGTAACTTGCGGCATTTCATTGGCAGCATTTACGCCTTTAATTCCGCCACCGCCGTCGAAATCGGAACCGATGCCTGCATGGTCAATACCTACGGTTTTCACCACATAATCAATGTGATCGACCGCATCACGTACCGTCGCTTTTCCGTCTTTCCGGAGAAAATAAGTATAAAGGCAAATTTGAATGACTCCGCCTTTATCTGCAACGGCATGCATCAGTTTGTCCGAAATATTTCTCGGATGATTGCACAAAGCCTTAACGGAAGAATGGGAAGCAATGACCGGATATTGACTGAGTTCCACCGCATCCAGCGAAGTTTTTTCGGAAGTATGGGAAATATCGACCATGATTCCCAAGCGGTTCATTTCTTTTACCACCTCTTTGCCGAATTCACTCAATCCGTTGTGTTCCGAATGACTGTCCACGGCTGCATCGCAAATATCGTTATCGCCGTTGTGGGACAGGGTAATATAGCGTACGCCCAAATCGGCAAATTTCTGCACATTGTTAATATCTTTTCCCAAACCATATCCGTTTTCAATGCCGATAAAAATCGCTTTTTTGCCTTCCTGCTTCAAACGTTTCAAATCATCGGTCGATTTGGCTATGCCGACAACATCTTGATTTTGTTCGACTTGCCGAATCAGTTCCTTGATAATGGATTCGGTTTTTGCCACCGTTTTTTGTGACGTTTTGGCATCACGCGCCCCTTGTTTCAAGTATGCTACCATAAAAGTAGCATCCAATAGACCTTTCTGCATTTTGGGAACCTCTACTTTGAGCTGGTAATCTATCGTGCTTTGTTCCGTTTTAACGCCCAACAAATGCGGATTTATTTTCAAAACCGGATTTTTCTTTCCAATATCAATTCCAAACTGAAAAAATAACGGTGTATCACAATGGGAATCAATGGAATAAATATCCTGATGAATTTCTTTCGCCATTCGGTACAATTCCGCTTCGTTGACCACGTGTTTGAAAATCGAAAGCATCGTATCATTCTCTGCCACAGCCATATTCTCGGGATGCCATTGAACTCCCAAAATGGATTTTTCTTCCGTCGATTCAATCGCTTCGATGACTCCGTCTTCGGCATACGCCACAGCTTCGAAATCGGGAGCTACCACTTTCACTGCCTGATGATGAAAGGAATTGACGAACAAATGTTCTTTGTTGACAATTTGATAAAGTTTGGAATCCGGTGAAACACTGACTGTATGTGCTCCAATTTCGCGGGCTTCCGATTGGTTGTGATTGATTTTCGAATCAGGCACTTGGGAAGGAATATCCTGAATCAGGCTTCCTCCGAAAGCTACATTGATGACCTGGTGTCCCCTGCATATTCCCAGAATGGGCATTTGTCTGGCGGCAGCCATTTTTACCAATCGGATGTCATAATGATCCCGTTCCAAATCGTAGGATTCCACTGCCGGATGCAATTCTTCGTTGAATAAGGGGGCATAAATATCGCCGCCGCCGGACAGGATTAATCCGTCAATTTTAGACAGAATGTTTTCCAATACGGGCACATCATTGGTAAGCGGAATCAGCACAGGAGCTCCCCCCGCTTTGATAACCGCATTCACATAAGCGTTAGAAATGCAGGATAAACCTTCTTTATGATTGACTGACAAGCCAATAAGCATATTTAGTGTCAATATTAGAGTGAAAAGTATTTGCTTCAAAATTTTTAGTTAGCAAAGGTAGTGAAAAATAATGAACAGAAAAAAATAACCACCCAAAAGATAACTCCTTCGGGCGGTATGGAAAATAATTATTTGTTCGGTGACATTATCGTTTACCAAAATGTGAAGTCCCGATGGATTTACATTCAGCCAAAAATACAAAAAAATACTGGTTTTGGCTGGATTCAATGCGTTTTATATTGCTGTAAAATATCTTTTACGGTTACTGTATTTTGGATTATTCCTGCATACTTGTTGTTTGTAAGTCCTTGTGTTGTAATCAGAATCAGGTTTATTGCTTTTTTCGTTTGAGTTTCATCTTGAAAAGTAAAGATTTTGTGCCGCAGGTTTTCTTCATACTCTTTTTTAATTGTAAATTTATCTTGCGCAAACTTGATTTCGCAAAGATTAATCATTCCATCTTTACGGTCTATTACGAGGTCTATTTGTGAGCCGTCTTCTGCATCTTCACTGCGCCACGAACAAGCCGCCGAAACAACGCCTGATATTCCTAATGCCTGCTTTATTTCTCTGATATGCTGCAACATAAGCAACTCAAAAGCAATACCTGCCCAAACATTGTGTTGTACGGAAATCCAATTGTTTGACCAAAATTTTTCGTCTTTAAAATTATTATTTGCCAAAAACTTAAAATGAAAAAGCGTAAAATTGTCAATTAATTGGAAAATTACATCTTTTTTTTGTTTTCCAATGCTTGGGTATGAGCGAATAAAACCGCTATATTCAAGGTTTTGCAATAATTTTGTCAATGTTCCGCCACTGGATACTTTGGTTTTTTCTGAAATTTCGTTGCGAGTAAGCCCTTTGTTTTTCTTGCTCAAAAGTTCAACAATTTTCATATAATCTTCGGAATCATTGAACAGAGAATTATATAAATTACGAAACTCGTTTTTAGTTTCAGACTCTTTGTTAAAAAACATACTGTCAATATTTTGAGGCAAAGAAAATTCCTTCCTGAGTTTGCTTAAATAGAAAGGAACACCACCTGTAATCATTTGACATTCACATATTTGTGTAATGTTGTAATTTATTTTTTTTTGTTTAAGATATTTTTGTGTTTCGGAAATTGTAAAAGGGTGCAACGATAAAGTAGCAGTAAGTCGATTGTGCAAGCCACCGTGATTGTTTATTAACTTGTTTATAATCCACGAAGTAGCAGAACCGCAAACAATCAAAATAAGGCTTTTCTGCGTGCAGCCCCAAGAGTTCCAAAAATGTTCCAAACCCATCAAAAATTTGGAACGTGGAGTGTCGAGCCAAGGAATTTCGTCAATAAAAACAAGTTTTCGTTTGCTGTCGGAGTTTTCTAAAAAATCGCGTAATTGTGCAAATGCTTCGAGCCAACTTTTAGGAGTTTTACATCTCTTTTTGGAGATTTGCGAGAGTGTTATTTTGAAATTTTGAAGTTGGTCTTTTATTGTTGCATTTGCCACGCCAACCAAATCAAAGGTTATTTTGCTGTCAAACATTTCTCTGATAATGAATGTTTTGCCAACACGTCGCCTGCCGTAAACAGCCACAAATTCAGGTTGTTTAGAGTTGAACAATTCTTTCAGTCGTTTTTTTTCGTTCTCTCTGCCGATAATATTTCGTTCCATTCTACAATGATATTAAATTCGACTGCAAAGGTACAAAACTATTTTGAATTACAAATTAAAAACATGCTTTTATTCAGCCAAAAATATATTTATTTTTAAGTTTTGGCTGCGTAAATAAAATATATTACTCGCAAAAGTTGACAGTTGAAATAACCGCCCGAAAGATTGTTCCCTTCGGGCGATAAAACCAAAAATTATTGATTTTTTTTTATTTCTTTCCGATAATCTTTTGCGTGAACGCTGTACCTTCGATATAGACTCGAACAAAATAGAAACCGTTTTCCAAATGAGAAACATCTATTTTTTCGGTGAAATTATCGTTTGCCAAAACGCGTTGTCCCGATGGGTTGTAGATTTCTATTTTTTCGATGGGGGTGTCGCTTTGGATGAAGAGGTCGTGCTTGGCAGGTAATGAAAAATGCCTAAAATAGATTATTATCCGGTATAATATTTTTGTTTACAATTATTTTGTTCATTAAATTCCATAGCAGCAGTACGTAAATCTTTCAAGTTATAATTTAAATAACCAATGGTCGCCCGGCTCAACCCATCACGCAGATAGGCATAAGCCAAACGACCATTGTTTCAATAGCCTGTATTATTATTCTTAGTCGAATGATTTAAATAGTCGGATTATTCTGAGATACACCGTACGCTAAAGCCGGCGGCGCGAGGGTTGATGTGCGACGGATATACACTTCCGCTATCGATGGCCAAGTTGTAAACCCCGGCACCGGCTGGCGTACTACTCCAATAGTCACCGTAGAGACCAACGCTGCTCAACTCACCATTACTGTGGATACGGGCCCCGGCAGCGGGGAAGAAAAGAGTTGTTGTACTGCCGTCAGGTTTTATTGCATATCCTCCTGTTCCGGTCACATCAACGAAATTTCCTGTTGCCGTCCATGTATTAGCCGTAGCATTTGCCGGAACGTCTGCGTCTGCCGTACCTTTAAAGATAGCACCGAAAGCGGTTTGGGCAGGAACGTGCCATCCGTCAGGACATGGGTCGTTAGCACCGTTTTTGTGGTTACGCCAAAGATAATCTTCCTGATGATATGCATCGGTGAAAGGAGTATCATAACCATTTGGAATTTTCCAATCATACGGATATTTAGTCGCATTTGTCCATTCAGTTTCCGTATTGGTACGTTCGGCTGCTCCCGGGCGTCCCCATTGATGAAATTCACCTAAAATATTTGCATCAAAAACAAAAGGGCTGCCGGTAGTAGTAGCGCCCAAGTTATAGCATT
>BNYG01000047.1 GCA_026000155.1 Bacteroidia bacterium
TGGTAAATGTGTATAATAATCTGATTATTAACAGTATGTTTGCTGCAAAAGCGCCGAATTTCGGTATTGACGCCACCGACGGTCCCGATCTGAACAGCAAGATTGATTACAATTATTACGCTTCCGGCAGTGCACAAAGCGCTATCAGCCAACATATAGCCAACGGAACAGTTACGGCTTTCGACGGTTTCAAGTCCGGCGTTCAGGACGTAGTATATGGAACGCACGATGTTCGTGGAAATGCAGTGGGCGACAAAGATCCTAAATTTGTCAATTTTCCGTTCGGAAACAATCCGGTGTTGAGTTATAACTTCGATCAGGCATGGGATTTTCATCTACAGGCCGGTTCTCCCGCTTTAAGCGGAGCAAAAACAGATTTTACGCCCTATTTTGTTGCATCGGGCGTTACAGTGAACGGCAAACAATACAAATCACCTGCTCCTTCCGCTTATTTCGGCGCATTCGGAACAAAATAATTTTCTCGGAAATATGAAACACAAGTTTTTAATCTACTTCATCCTGGTTATTTTCTTTGCATCCTGTCAAGAAAATAAATCGTCCCTTTCCAACATCCAACTTCCCGAAGTACCGGAATCAGCTGTCAATTTTATTGTAGCCAACGATTTGGGACGCAACGGTTATTACGAACAAAAGCCGATTGCCCAAATCATGGCTTACACCGCCGAACATAGAGATATAAAAATGATTGCCGCCGCTGGAGATATTCATCATTTCGAAGGCGTTGCAAGCGTAAACGACCCGCTGTGGATGACCAATTACGAATTGATTTACGACCATCCGGAATTGATGATAAACTGGTATGCCATCTGCGGAAACCATGAATATCGCGGAAATACGCAGGCCGTTTTGGACTACACCCATGTCAGCCGCCGTTGGAATATCCCTGCCCGTTACTACACCCAGGTGATAGAATCGGACGATGGCGCTTCCTGCCGTTTGCTTTTCGTCGATACAAGTCCCATGATTGATAAATACAGGAACGATAGCCTTACTTATCCCGATGCACATAAACAGGATTTCAACATTCAGCTTCACTGGATTGATTCCGTACTGACAAACAGTTCCGAAAAATGGAAAATCGTCATCGGTCATCACCCTGTTTACGCCTACACAAAGAAGGAGGATTCCGAAAGAACCGATATGAAAGCGCGTTTGGCTCCTATATTAGAGAAAAACAAAGTAGATATTTATTTTTGCGGACATATCCACAATTTTCAACACATTCGTCCGGAATCCGCTACGGTGAATTACATAGTCAATTCGTCCGGTTCGCTTTCCCGTCCCGTAGAGAAAACGGACGGTACGCTATTTTGCAGCGAAGATCCGGGATTTACCTTGTGTTCGGTAGATTCGTCCGCCATCCGGTTTTTCTTCATCAATCACAAGGGGAAAACGATTTATAATTATGCGGTTACGAAATAATTTAGTTTTCTGTCATTGCGGACTTGACTCGCAATGACAGCAGACTATACCTTTGTTCAGCAGAGGTTCCACCTCTGTCGCTCTAAAAACAAAGCTCTGCTTTGTATGCGAAGCGGGAGCTTCGCTTCTACTCGGACGAAGCGAAAGACGCTTCGCCCAACGTTTTGCAAAATTAAACATTACCCTACGGCGAACCTTAGGATGTTCTTATAAAATTCAAGATTATTGAAATCTAAACTTGTAGAGAATGTAATCTTATCATTCGAGTGGAATAGGTATAGCTTTAGTCACAATCAAAAATGCGGATTCGTGAGTTTCCCGATCATGAAAATCTTTTCCATAATAGTCTATCATAATGTACCTCATGGGAAAAATCCAAAATTCAATTTTTTCTTCATCATCATTTGACTTTAATTTAAGTGTATGTTTCCCCAAAGATTTATTATAAGCATAATGGTTCCACCATCTATCGTTTAATATATTACTGGAAAAAAACAACTCATCATCCCAATACATTTCTAAAGGAATTGAATCGTGCTTTGAGTAATTTGTAATATAAATACTTATATTTTTTCCTCCATTGTATATAAAAAAGGGAATCCACATGAGAATCGGAATTAAAAAAAGTAATAGGACACAAATTCTTCTTTTCATTTTATTTTTTATATTTTATATATTGACGCACTTCACCTCTATTGGGCATTTTCTTACCATTATAAAATTCATAATTATTACCTTGATTTAAGTACCCTTTATTATAGGACATTACGGTTTCTCCTAGTTGCTTTTGGGTTACGTAAGTCCCTCCTCCCCCTTGTACCATTAAATTACCGCTCAAATATACATGGGTTAAACCAAGTAGATGCCCAAATTCATGGGTTGCTGTTCTTGGTCCTTGATTTCCTTTGCTTGTATCATACCAACCAGTAAAATAATCAGCGTCAATAAAATCCACTTTCCCTCCTAAGGTATTTGAAGCTCCATATTTACCAAATCCTGAAATATCTGCTAATGCAAATACATGGTCGCTATCCGAAACATCATCCATTGAATTAGCTACCGACAAATTCACATTGGTTGAGAATTTAACCCCATCCATATCTCCACTAAAAGAAGATTCGATTTGATTTGAAATTCTATCCGTAGCAGCCTGCATGTCAACCTTTGAATTAGAAGATACATTGATTACTTTTCCTGTAACATTCATAGTTACTCCAATCAAATTATATCCTCCTGTTTGCTCATTTATAATGTAATTTCCATCTTTATCTTTTTCCCATTCATAGGAAAAGGAAACTTCTCTTCCATCTGGATCTATGTAATTCACCGGATTATTACCATACTGACTGTACGGGCTTGTACTGTAATTCTTTTCTGCCAGCAGATCCATGGTTGGTGTGACCGGAATAATTGTTCCGAATTGTCTTGTCACTTGGTCGTAAGTATTCAGTCCATGCATTTCGTCCAATTCCTTATTTCCAAATTTATACGGCTGTCTTTCCGAATTAGACGAAATAAAACTGTTCACCATCCCTGACGGATAATAGTTGTTGATCTGGTTGCCGGCTTTCCAATTGTTGCCCAAATGATCCCTTAGGTAATAGTCGTAACGAATATCATTCCCTGTCTTGTAAGCGTAGCCTTCCGGATTCAGGATGTATTTCAGTTCGCCGTTTTCATAAACGATATTGCCGCAATAGTCGGTGACGGTTTGAGTAGTAGAAGGTTGTATGGATACTTTAATGATACCGGCGCGGATGTGGCGGTTGACCGGAATGCTGAACGTGGTTGCTTCTGCAGCCAAAGGTACAACCGGCTGCGGCTGTAAAGCAACAAGCGTCCTGTTTTCTACTGTAGTATGTATCGTTCTTCTTTTCACTCCCATAGCATCATAACTGTATTGGGTACTGTTTAAGCCGGTAAAGTATATTTTGTTCGGCAAATTTAATACATTATAACTGATATTCTCTATTCCCCGGTTAAAATCTTTCGTCATGGCGCCGTTTCTGTCGTAGGCGTATTCGTTTTCCGGATTCCCGGAAGGTCTCACAAAACCATAAGGACGGGAAGCCGGAACAGCTTCCTGCACTTTTTTCAACTGATTGCCGGTATATTCCATCGTTAAATCATCTATCGTTTGAAAGGATAAACTATGTTGAGAAGAAGATTGAAACGGATTTAAAAAATTACGTTTCAAAGTAAGAATGTTCCCTTGCTTGTCGTAAGTGAATTCTTCATTGAACAGATCGTTTATTCTGCCGTTTTCTGTGGATTGCGACTTCTTCAATCGGTTTAATCCGTCGTACTGGTAGTTGTAACCTGTATGGACAGCAGGATAAAATGCGACATCCTCGTCTTCCGGCGGTAAATTGTTATACCAAAAACCATTATCAATAGCCGTTGCCGAAATATTTCCGTTATACAAAGGCGTATTGCCGGCATACGATTCTTCATAATACAAGGTTTCGGTAAATACATGGGGACAGTCTATTTTTTTCAACCAGTTACGGATATGGTAAGTGTAGGTCATCCTTTCGCCATTGCCCAATTCCTTGTTTGCTGTAGCGTAATTTCAATCTCGCCCCAGCGTTCGGCAGAGGTTCCACCTCTGTCGCTCTAAAAACAAAGCTCCGCTTTGTATGCGAAGCGGGAGCTTCGCCGAACCAATCGCTTCATTATTTGGACATTACGCTCATCAGAGCCATTTTTTGTATTTTATTCTATTTTCTTAAAGATAATTTATTTGTTTTGTTTTTATCCTTAAAAATTAGCTTGTCTCTCTTTACTTTTAGTTTAGTATCGCTAAATACTTTATAGCCAAACAAAGAATCAATGATATTAATTGTAACATTAAGACTTTCTCCAACAGATAAATGAGGATATATTGTTTCTGTTTTAACATCATCGTATCCCATCTTATATCCAGTACCCCGAAAAATAAAAGGACTTTTCTTTATTTTAAAATAAAGACTATCTACAGGAATTTCCGATTTAAAAGAATACGAACCTCTATCTGGATCGAAATATGCAAAATTTCCATTTATAAAAGCCCAACAAATATAGTCTTTCGGTGGTTTATTTTGTGAATTTACATCAATATTGACAACAATAGCACTATCTTGATTATTTGTCATTTTAGTGTATTCTACAGGTATTTTATCTGTTTGATTGAAACTGTTCAGATAAATAATATCTCCTGCTTTTCGCCAAGTGCCAGATGATTCACTATACCACACAGCATGATATTCATATTTGAATGTAGAATCTGCTGACAAAATAAAAACGTGAGGATTATGCTTTCCACTGTATGTCCCATTAATTAGGCGAGTATTGCTACAGCTATTTAATAGAATAGTTAGAATACATACCATTATAATCCAGTTATATTTCATAATGATTATTATTTTATTGAATTCAAAATATCTTTTGGGTTTCGCCCCGGAAATAGTTTATTAATGTAGATATAATCTCCATTATTATTTATCCCTAATACCCAGCGATGATTAATATCACTTAGAGAATTAGCCCTCCCCAGTTCGGCAAAGGCTCCCGCCTTTTTCCGAACCAATCACTTCATTATTTGGACGTTACGCTCATCAGAGGATATCGTAACGTTATTTTACACTAAAAGTCAGAGTTCCTTTATCATCGTAAATTTTCTTTAAATGGAAAATACTATCAAAATAGAAATAGCCATCAACATCCCAACTAAAAGCAATATCATTTCCTTGAAAAACATAATAATTGATATTATTAACCGAATCCCTCACATTCTGTTTATACTTTAACATCCCTGTTAAATTGATAGTAGGTTCTCTAAAAGATCTCACAACATATTCAGGAGTTTCTATATCCAAATAGACTGACTTTAGAGTATCATAAGTGAGTTCTATATACGCCTTTGTAGTGCAATTAATCATTTTATAATTAATTGAATGTGGTGTATTCAGTATGTCGCTATAAATTGTTCTTCTTACTAATTGAGTTAGACTATCAATATATGTATATTCCAACACTATGCTATCCACCCTATGCTCACTTGTATAGGTTATACTATCTAATGGCATCGAAAACAAAACATCTTTTGTAACCACTTGGCTTTCTTTACAGCAGGAGCACAACGCCATTAAAAATATCAATTTGAATATTATTTTACTTTCCTCTTTTAACATTTGCTTTATTGTTTTGATATTCTTTTCTAAAAGCATTCATTAAATCCCTATCCATGGTAGCCGACCCCATCCAGCCCATCATTCCACTTATAAACCGTCTCATATTGGTATAATGGGAACTATTTTGATTGTCATACGTGGCATGATCTACCGCACCAGATGTATTCAATCCCTTGTTTGCTGTAGCGTAATTTCAATCTCGCCCAGCGTTCGGCAGAGGTTCCACCTCTGTCATTCTAAAAACAAAGCTCCGCTTTGTATGCGAAGCGGGAGCTTCGCTTCTACTCGGACGAAGCGAAAGACGCTTCGCCCAACGTTTTGCAAAATTAAACATTACCCTACGGCGAACCAAGATTTAGTACAACAAGGCAGAGCCTATGCCGAACCAACTTCTTAATTCTTTGCACGTTACGCTCATCAGGGGATGATTTTTTAAGGTTTCGGTAAGACCTAAACACAAACTTGCTAATATTTATCTACTCTTTCTCACAGAGGTTCATCCAAGATTTTTAATGCTTTTTGATAAAATACGGTATCTCGTAATTCTTCAAACCAATCTAAATTAGATTTATCAAACCAAGAATAATATCCGCTATAATACCTTAATAAGAAAAACAATTCCTTATCCATTGAATATGCTTTGTTGTTATATTTGATTCTATTAGACCGAGAATCAAAGCACAAATAATCACTGTTTCCATTTTTATTTTTTATCGTTACAAACATACGGGCATCTTCAGAAAAATCGGGAGCAGGCGTTCGCTTTTCCAATAATTCCGCTACTCTATTCCATACATCGTTATCAACTATAAATGTATCTATCAACTCTGTAGGAACTCTCTCTAATTTCACCCAATCAAACGCACTGCTATCTTCTAAATAAGCATCTATTAATTCGTCTGGAAAGTCCTCTGGAAGTGCATACGCATAGTTATTGGGGTGCTGCTCTTGAATTTCAGCTAATCTTTCACATTTAATCGCAACATTAGTGTCGATCATACCGCAAAAATAGGTGACTAATATGCTATCAATCTTATCCAATTGATTGTTCTCTGTCAGTGTATTTCTATCTTTTTGATTACACATAGAGAAAAGCATTAATGCTATTATAAAATATAAATATCTCATATTTAAATGTTTAATAAAATTATCTATTCCACCATTGTATAAAACTATCCCACCATGAAGATGATGTCGGCTGTCGTTGTGTTGGAGCTGCTGTAGACATAGGATTTGTTTGAGTAGGATCACTTACCCTAATACTTTTATATCCTGCATGATCAGTACGTACATAACCTTGTGGAAATTCTCCATTTGCTTGAGCGGTTTTTGCTTCTGCCCCTGTAATAACTCGCCGTTCTTCTTTATTGTCATACTGTTGATCAGTAGTAGCAACTCTTGTGTCATGCGCAGTTGGATTTGTAAGATAAGCCGATGCATGGTCCATTTCATGTTCTAATGTCGTTGCAGGAGAATAAATATAGCCTTCTTTAGTTGTACTTGCCCAACGAGGATTCCAAAAAACAGTATTGTTTTTGGTGTTATAATTATCGCCCCCATCCTTTAAGTTGACTGTCATTTCTCGGCTATTTGCCATGTTATACACATTTTCTCCTCCTCCATTTTCAACATCATACTTGTATGCCATAAGAAAATCTTGTATGTATTGATTTGATGGTGCTTGGTTCTGATTTGTCCCATTAAAAATCCAAGATTTCCATATTTCACCTCCATATCTTCTATTATCATATCCTGATATATACCAAATTCTTATATCACGTCCATCGGGATCGACATACTTCACCGGATTATTACCATATTGACTGTACGGGCTTGTACTGTAATTCTTTTCTGCCAGCAGATCCATGGTTGGTGTGACCGGAATAATTGTTCCGAATTGTCTTGTCACTTGGTCGTAAGTATTCAGTCCGTGCATTTCGTCCAATTCCTTATTTCCAAATTTATACGGTTGTCTTTCCGAATTAGACGAAATAAAACTGTTCACCATCCCTGACGGATAATAGTTGTTGATCTGGTTTCCGGCTTTCCAATTGTTGCCCAAATGATCCCTTATGTAATAGTCGTAACGAATATCATTCCCTGTCTTGTAAGCATAGCCTTCCGGATTCAGAATGTATTTCAGTTCGCCGTTTTCGTAAACAATATTTCCGCAATAATCGGTGACGGTTTGAGTAGTAGAAGGTTGTATGGATACTTTAATGATACCGGCGCGGATGTGGCGGTTGACCGGAATGCTGAACGTGGTTGCTTCTGCAGCCAAAGGTACAACCGGCTGCGGCTGTAAAGCAACAAGCGTCCTGTTTTCTACTGTCGTATGTATCGTTCTTCTTTTCACTCCCGTGGCATCATAACTGTATTGGGTACTGTTTAAGCCGGTAAAGTATATTTTGTTTGGCAAATTTAATACATTATAACTGATATTCTCTATTCCCCGGTTAAAATCTTTCGTCATGGCGCCGTTTCTATTATAGGCGTATTCGCTTTCCGGATTCCCGGAAGGTCTCACAAAACCATAAGGACGGGAAGCCGGAACAGCTTCCTGCACTTTTTTCAACTGATTACCGGTATATTCCATCGTTAAATCATCTATCTGTTGTGGAGAAAATTGCGGATAGATCATGGCATTCCGTTTGAGCGTAAGGATATTCCCTTGTTTGTCATACGTGAATTCTTCGTTGAACAGGTCGTTTATTCTGCCGTTTTCTGTGAATTGCGACTTCTTCAAACGGTTTAATCCGTCGTATTGGTAGTTGTAACCTGTATTGACAGCAGGATAAAATGCGACATCCTCGTCTTCCGGCGGCAGGTTATTTGCCCAAAAACCATTATCAATAGCCGTTGCCGAAATATTTCCGTTATACAAAGGCGTATTGCCGGCATAAGCATCTTCATAATACAAGGTTTCTGTAAATACATTGGGACAGTCTATCTTTTTCAACCAGTTACGGATATTGTAAGTGTAGGTCATCCTTTCTCCATTACCCAATTCTTTCCTTGAAACCCGGCCTAATTCGTCATAAACCAAATTGGATAAAAGAATTAGCGTTGGATTATTATCCAATTGATAGTGAGTGGTCGTTGGACGATTGGCATGATCATAGCTGTAGCTATATACTTCGTCGATATCCGGTTTGCCGGCAGCGGAATGAATATGTTTTTTCACTATGGGATTGCCGGTAAACGAATAAGCGTAATATTCGGCTTCGCTGCCTTCCAACAGGTTAGTAGATTTTTGCTGCACTACCCTTCCTTTCGCATCGTAATAATAGGCGGTGACTATTTCCTGCTTGGTATTATCCAGCATCCTGACTCTCGTTCCAACCAATAATCCCTTGGAGGAACAAGCCGGACAATCGCTGTTTTCATAACGGTTGTCGTAACCGGACAGCGGAGTATAATTGACTTTTCCCTTGGTTGCTGCATCCAGGGTGTTTAATAAATGATCCCCATGATCATAATAGTTGACTTGCAGGACGGTGCTGTAGGAAGCCGGTATCTCCGTCAACACCGTTTCCGTATAACCGTAACTGCCGCTGCCGGAATAACTTTCCACCACTACCGTGTTTTTGATCTTATTAGTCAATGTGAGTTGACTTTCGGGAGTATTGGTCCAAACGCCGGTCAGGATCAGTCTGCCGAAAATATCGTACTTGTTGAATGTCCAGTAATTATTCAAACGCTGTTCGCCGTTCTGCGAAAAGACCAACCGGTCGGCCTGGTCATAGACATAATAAACGGGATCGGCGCCCGGCCATTTCATTTCCGTGCAACGGTTACGGTCATCGTATTTATAGCTGTAGGCGTACTTACTTAAATTCGTGCTTGAAATATCCTCCCCAATCATGGGCGGCAACACAAAGCGCAAGTTATTAAAGTCGTCATAGACATAATAGGTATCATAATTTCCATCCGTATCCACTTGGCGTTGCAGAACTACCCTGTCCAATTTATCTTTAAACTCGTAAGAAACTTTATTGTCTTCGTCTGTGATTTGCGTAACAAAGAGGCTGCCGGTAGCATAGTCGCTTGCATTTTTTATCAGGTCATTTCCCGACACAGAGTAATACCGGCAAGGATAGTCGTCGGCATTATTGGTCAGATAAGCTGTTTGAACGGACCGGCCGGCCGTACGCCAGGCTTGACCGGGACCGTATTGTTTTTCCACCCGGTTCAAGGGAGAGGGTTCGTATTGGGTTTCCGAATAACGGACAGCCTCTGTTCCATAAGCGGTATTGGTACGGCTTTTCAGATCTTCAAGGTCTCTAAAATGACCGCTACCGGAGCCTGTATTGACAGGCAACCAACTTTTCCATTCCCGGCCGTAAGCATCATATTCCTGAAAAGTAACCCAATCGGTTTGGTTGGGAGTGAATCCTATCCGTACCTGTTGCACCGGACGGCCCAGACCGTCAAAATAGCGGACAGTATGCATGGGACTTGTCCGGTCGTTGTTCAGATAAGTCGTTGTTTGAATGTAGTTCTGATCCGTGGACTGGGCGGCGGTCTGCGTGACTACACTTACTAACAAAAACAGTAGTATATATAAATATCTGTTCATGATCATTTGTTTTTGATTGTTTTGTTTGGCTTTTGTGCCTGCGGGGGATAAAAAAAGGCGGTACTGAGAAATTCGGACTCAGATTCAGAATTAGAATCAGACTCGGAATCCGTCCGGCGCTGCTCCCAGCTGCGTACGGTTTCAAAAACCGGATAACGGCAGCCTTTTTCGTACCAGCGGAATGTTTCCACCACAAAAAGCACCGAATCGCTTTCCAACCGTTGGTCGATACTGTCCGGTGAGATAACCGGGGGCGATTTTAATTTATCGTAATAGGAGTCGTTTATCGGGCGGATATCTTCGACCATCTGTTTGACGGTATGGGTGCGCAAGACCTGTTGGAGTGTGTCGTTGCCGGGCAATACCATCGTTCCGTAAGCATCCGCTCCGGTTTCGATTGTTCCCAGTACATCCATTTCCAAACGGTTGCTGTATTTGCCGTGCGCATAATAATGCGTTTTCACCGTATCGCCGTAGTTCACCGGAAATTTCAATAACAATTCCGGTTGTACATGCTGCAATCGGGTGGTTTGATTATTGAAACCCCACAACAGGAGGGAATCGTTTTGCAAGGCGTAATGGTAGCGCGTCAGGTGTTCCGTCCCGGTAATAAGGCTATCGTCAGAAGTAGAATAAGCCAGGGCATATTCTTCATTGACGGTTTCCAACCGGCTGAAGTCCCAAAGGACACCGGCGCCTGCCAAACCGGGGTCTTTATACCCGACTTGTTGTTTGATCAGCTCATCGCCTGCCCGGAACATATTCAAGCCGGATTGCAGACTGTGCTGTGCCGAAAGCAGGGCAGGAATACCCAGCAACCAGGCTGTTAGGATCTTTTTCATTGTCTTTTTCATTGTCTTTCCCGGTTCAATTGGTTTTTTTGATAAGAATAATGTTCACATACGAGCTTGCTGTAGGAGCAGTAGTTTTACAATCATAAGTCATCACGCCTGATGCCGATATGCTTTTGATGGTAATGCAGCTGGTGTCGTAATCGGTTACCACGTAGTCATAGTCGCCTGCGACTCCCAACAGATTGGTCAGAGCGGCGGCAGTGGTTAACGCCGAATTGTTGGAAATCAGCGGTTGCCCTGTTGTGGTAAAATTGCGCGTGTACACTGTATAGAGGTTTACCGTTTTATTCGTTGCTCCCGAAGTCCAGTCCAAAGTAAAAGGCGGGAGGTAGATCACTGTTCCCGGACCATTCAGCGGTTTCCATTGTACGCCGTTCCAATAATAAATACCGGGCTTGAAATTCGCATTGTCGGTTATATTGTAAACTTCCAATCCGGTGTGTTCGAGTTTATCGGCAGCGGTTTCAGCAGCGATAAACGGCCGCAGCAAAGTGAGTGTTTGCAAAGCTACGCGGGGCAAAAGCAATCCGCCTTTATCGGTGGTCGCCCCGCCCGTCCGGTTGGTTTGACTCTTTATATCCACTAAGGCACCCTTGGCGGGTTCTTCCAGCGAACCTACTGTTATCTGTGCGTTCATACTTGCTGTACCCAAAACCAAGGACAACAGCAATAAAAAAAGATTTCTTTTCATTTTTTTAATTCTTATAATGGTATTTATAATTTTCGATTGTATAACTGTTCTCGTCTTTGATCGCTTCTAAACGGCCAAAAGGATCGTAGTGATAAGTGGTTTTTATTCCGCGCGGATCAATTATCGTCTGGAGTCCAACCAATTGTTTATACATGTAAGTAGTAACCATTGCATCCGGTAAATTGGTTCGCAAATTATGGATGGCAATAGAATCTGCATTGGAAGGAGAATCTGCATCTGCAATTCTATCAACCACTGTTTGACCGTTCAAGGCTGTGGTTACTTGCTCGTAAGTAGCATTCTCTATTTTGGCAACCGGATACTGATAGTTATAGCCCCAAAGATAAGCAGTCGGTACATTGCTTCCTGCCGGTTTGGACTCTATTACATTGCCTTTCGTGTCGTATTGGTAATAGATTTCAGGCTTGAGAGATGAATTCCCTGTTAGGGTTAATGTATTTTCCGTATGAGAAATTCTGCATTCTCCTTCATAATGGTAGTGGTGAGGGGCACGTTCCAACTGAAATGTATAATAGCCTGCCGGCAAATTAATTTCTTTTGTAACATCAAAAAGATAATATTGACACTGATTAACCGGATCTAACTCTATCTCTATGTCTTGGGGATTCTTGAATTCTTCAAATGTTTGCCTGTATATTTGTGAACCATTACTCAAAATTATAAGAACAAAGTAATCTGTCAACCTATCATCTTGCTTGACAGACATTTCTATTTTTATTTTTGTATCGGATTCCTGGATTGTAAAATGTCCGGATGTTGGATTCGGAGAGGTATCATTATTCCTATAGATAGTATTGTATATAGTCTTTGGAGCATCTAAATCATTAAAAGAGATAGATGTGTTTTTTTGCAATAAATCAATCCGTTCAGGTTTGAAAATATCCGGATGAACTTCATTATATTTCAGATATTCTCCTTCAATAACAGACTTATTAGAACCTCTATCCAAATATAGATGAAATTTTTGAGATTCCACACAGACGAATAAAAATAGGCGAGATTATCAGGCTCACCTATTTTATCAACCGTCTGTTTTTCATAATTTTGTGTTGTCATCTTAAAAAACAAAAAGA
>BNYG01000048.1 GCA_026000155.1 Bacteroidia bacterium
ATCCATTGTCTCATGATCAGAAAAATTTATTAATAAATAAAAAAAATAACTCCGTAAATTTACAAAAATATATATATATTTATTATAAATAAGTTTATTTTTTTACAATAAAATTCAAGTAAAATAACTATATTTGTCAAGTCACTTGTTTTATTTATCTACTTAATACAGTGAGAGAAAACAAAAATTGTCAACAATATTAAAAATTTACACACTCTGGATTATGAAAACAAAGAAAATGATTGTCTTTTTGGTTCTTTTTTTATGCATTTCGGGGCATAATGTAATAATCGCTCAAACCAACGGAACGAAACAACCGCCCAGTTTTCAATACGACCCTGCGACTTTTGCAACTCCGCAAACGTTCCGGTTGGATTTTAAGGGAAATATCCAAAAATTAATGGCAGAAGATGAAGCGGACAGCAAACAGGGGATGCCCTTGCGTCTTGCAGTGAGCACAGAGACAGCCATCGACCTCAGCAGCAGGAATATGACCCGGGCAGTTTTGCCTTCAAACGAACAAATCCGGCAATACGCAGTCCGGTCGAACGGCGCGAAAGGATTAATTGTCACTTTCAGCGAATTGTATATTCCCGAAGGCGACGAATTGTTTGCCTATACCAAAGACAGAAATCAAGTCAAGCTGTTCACGCACGATACCAATCCTTCGGGAGAATGGTATGCGACAGGCGCACTGTACGGAGATGAAATTATCTTCGAATATGTTCAGGCTTCGCAAACTGCCGGACAGCCCCGCATCAAAATAGCGGATATTGCTTACATATACCGTTCCACCGAAGAAACAGCTGATGTGATGACCTGCTATATCAACGTTTCTTGTCCGGAAGGCGATGATTGGCAATTGCAGAAAAACGGCGTGGTGGGTTTATCCATCCACCTGAGCGATGGCTGGTATATCTGCAGCGGCTCCCTGATCAATAATGTACGGGAAGACGGCGCTCCCTTTATTTTAACGGCAAATCACTGCATTGATGGATACCAAAGCTACACTTTTCCAACCATGGAATTTGAGTTTTTCAAAGAATCCACCTCAACCAATTGTTTCATACAATCCACCTACAGTTCCCTGACTAAAAAACTGACCGGAGCAACGCTGCTCGCGACTACGGCAATAAACCATGCTTCCGACGGCACGCTGCTGCAACTGACCGACAACATCCCCGACGATTGGGACGTTTATTACAACGGTTGGGACGCCCGGGATATTCCGGCTACCGGCGGCGTAAGTATTCATCATCCGAATGGTTATGTCAAAAAAATATCTACTTTTACCACTCCTTTGGTTTCGGTTGGGAATATCGCTATGGGAGACGGAGTTTATACCGGAACGAATGCACACTGGAAAGTGGTATGGGCATCCACCGGGGTAAGACGGCACAGTGTCACCTACGGAGGTTCTTCCGGATCGCCGATTTTTAACCAGGATAAGCTCATTGTAGGAACTTTGACCGGCGGCAGCTCGTATTGCGATTCGCCGGATGAACCCGATTATTACGGAAAGTTTTCCAACCATTGGGATAAGTATGATCAAAAATTCAATACCTATTTAGATCCGGATAGTACCGGTACGTTGGTTCTGAAGGGCTACGATCCGCATGGATTCATCCTTACCGGCAAACCCGTTGCTACCGAAGCTACCGGAATAACGCCGGTAGGTTTCACGGCCAATTGGGAGAAATTGGAAAATGCCAATAAATATTATTTAGATGTTTATCAAAAGTTTGAATCCGACTCGATTGCCTATCTGGATGGATTTGAAAGGAAAGAGATAGCCAACGACTCGTCCTTCACTATTACCGGATTAGACCATGCAACGGAATATGGGTATGTGGTAAGAGCCGGTTACCGGAATCAAGTGACCGATCCTTCCAATGAAATTTCCGTCACAACCGATCCTGCTACCTTCGAATATTTTTATCCGGTAGCTACGGCAGCTACGGATATTTCTTCCGCTTCTTTTACAGCTAATTGGGAAACACTTCCCGAAGCGACTTTTTATTTATTGAATGTATATCGGAAAATCGAAGCAACGGATTTTACCGATACGGTTGATTTTACCAACCGGAAACTACCGGAAGGCTGGACAAAAAACAGCATTTCTTATTACACGCAGGAAGGTCAGTACGGACAATCGGCGCCCGCTATCCGTTTGGGAAGCGACGAACAGGTAACATCGCCGGATTATGCGGAAAAAACGGTGAAATCCCTCCAATTCTGGTATCGCGGGATCTCCGCAAGCGCTTCCAATGCCTTGGTGATATCGGGACAGGTCGGAGAGGACTGGGTGGAAGTGAAACGCATCCAACCTTTGGTTAACACTGAAGGGGGAGATACAATTCTGCTTTCGTTGGAAGAACTTCCGGAAGGATGTACGGCCATAAAAATTTTCCATGACCGGAAGAGTGGGTATGTTGCTCTTGACGATATTGTTTTGGAATACGGCACTTTCCCCTACGTGGCATATATCCGGGATTTGGACAAATACGAAGTCAGCGACTTACTATACGCAGTCGATAGTTTGGCGCCCCAGTCGGAATATTATTATTCCATCATCGGATACAACGGCAAAAAATATTCCAACTTGTCGAACGAAATCGCGGTAACAACGGATAAGGAAGTCGGCATAAAAAGCCCTTCCAATACCACTCGGATCTATGCGGATAAAAATGCCATTCAGATTCACACGAATGCCGTAAACACGACGAATGTATCGGTATTTAATTTGGTGGGACAAACGGTGATTTCACGTTCGATGCAGGGACAAGACTTGCTGATTTCGCGGCAAGGACTTCCTTCCGGAATTTATTTCGTGAAACTCGGAACGGAAACGTATAAAATTTTGTTGCCATAAGTCCGGTTGTATGCCAAGGGAATAGAGATAATTTTATTGCTTTTTTGCAAATTATTATAAAGTAATTATTATCTTTACGTATTGAAAATAATAATGGTATGAATATTATCAAAAATCCCTTTGTTACAGCAGGTTATATTTCTCCGGAATATTTTTGCGACCGGGAAACAGAAAGTAAACAATTAGTGAGTGAAATCACGACCGGAAATAAATGTAGAGGCTATTCTGCGCTCTCATATTCAAAGGTGTAATAATGCCCGTTTTATTTTTGCCGGCAGCCGGCATCATATTATGGGAAATTTATTTCTAAGCGCTGCCCGGCCTTTCTATCAAAGTGTATCAATGATGCACTTGGACAGCATTCCTCTGCCTGAATATACCGCATTTGCCAAACATCATTTTGAAAATAACCGGAAAAACATTACGCCGGAAACGGTCGAAATCATTTACAGCCGGTTTGAGGGAATCACATGGTATATGCAAAAAATGCTGCATATACTTTACAATATGACTCCTGTGGATGGTTTATGTACGGAAGAAATGACGGAGGAAGCGCTTCACAATGTGATTGATTCGTTCAATTACACTTATTCGGAAATGCTTTTCCGGCTTCCCGAAAAACAGAAAGAACTCCTGATTGCCATTACCAAGGAAGGAAAAGCGCAAGCCGTTACTTCCGGAATTTTTGTCAGAAAATACAAACTTACCTCCGGCAGTTCGGTACAGGCTGCACTGAAAGGATTGTTAGAAAAAGATTTTATTACCAAGGAAAAAGGTGTTTACAAAATCTATGATAAATTTTTGGGTATTTGGCTGTTGGAAAATTATTAGACGTATTGAAAACATTTTACAGCTTCACCTTATACCCCACACCAATCGAAAGCACTTGCGGCTCTCGTCTATCCGTATAGTGGTCATACCGGACAAAAAAGTCCAGATAGTCGGTTCGGTTCAAGCGCCAGGCAACTCCTCCCTGATAGCGGATACGAGTCCATTCGTTGCCCAGCGGATTATTCAATTCATTGGATAATTCGCAAGAGGCAAACGGTTTCCACGGCGAGCCAAAAATGGAATATTCTACCTGTATGCGGTTTTTCAATCCATACTTCGGATTGGTTTTATATTCTCCATGGTTTTCATCGCGATAAGTTCCCTGTACTCTTCCCCGCCAGGATAAAGTAAAGGAGTTAACGGTTTCTCTATACGAAAGATTGAAATAATACCGGTGGCGCGGTTCAAAAAGCCGGTCATCATTGTACAAATAAATAAATGCATAATATGCGCCCAATTTTAATTTCTTGTCAAAAAGCGCATAATCAATACCTGCACTGGTCACACTGCGATCAAAACCAATGGAATTATCTACCAACCGGACTTCTTCTTCCACCGCTAAGCTGAAAAAACGGCTCAATTCCTTATCCAGTTCCACCGACACAATCGCCCCTACATTCGTTTCCTGCTCGCTTTGAGCGAAACAGGCAAAGGGCAAAAGGCACAGCAGGCTAAGAAAACCGCGTGAGACTATCAATTGTATTAATTTCATCTGAACTTGCTTTATAATAGACTTTTAGATAAGCCACATCCCGAAGGAAATCGATATGTCCGACTTCTGCTTTTGTAATATCCAAACCGGTTCTTTCTTTTAAGTCGTCAAGCATTTCGTTGTATTTATCCGGTTTTATCAAATCTATTTTTTCGTAAAGTACAATTTTAGTGGACGTATGTTTCAAAAACTGATTGCTTTCGAGTAACCAGATAATCAGGATAAAAAGCAGATTGGCCACAATGACGGATGCAAGCGGAACTTCCATGGCTAATCCGTTGACCACCGAAATACCAATGATAACGAACAAATACGTCATTTCCCGTATTTGCACCGTTTCCGTCCGGTAACGAATCATTCCGAAAATGGCAAAAAGTCCTAAAGCAAATCCGATTTGCATGGGGATGCTTTGCAAGAGGAAGAGCAAAAGGAAAATAGTGACACTAAAAAGCATAAAAGTAAAATAGTAGTCTTTCCTCCGGCTTTTTGTGTAATAGAAAAATTGTATGATAATCCAACAGATTAACAGATTGAATGCAAACCGTAACAGAAGCATCCAAAAATTAGTAGGGTCAAAAACATCCACACCCATAAAAGTAAGCCCTTTTCCGGCTAAATCCTGCGCATGTTCGGCTGCAATTTGAGGATCGTAATCAGATTGAATCATGTGTCTTATGTATTATTTTATTAA
Source organism: Bacteroidia bacterium (assembly GCA_026000155.1). Lineage (GTDB taxonomy): Bacteria > Bacteroidota > Bacteroidia > Bacteroidales > Azobacteroidaceae > Azobacteroides. The sequence continues at coordinate 5,107 of BNYG01000048.1, forward strand.
TTAATGTCCATTTACGTTTAAAGCGGTTGTATTTCACGTCGGGATTGGTCAATACCGTTCCCATGCAATATTTACTGAAAGAGGATGGTTTGATGCGCAACCGGTTCAATATATCGCGGAAATCGGAATGTTGCCAACCGTCCTGCTTCAATTCAAGGATCAGTAGATTTTCCAAATTCTTTTTTTCACCGGTTTTATAATTGGTAAACGAAAGATTCAAATCCAGGGTAATACGTTCGGTAGACCGGTTATTCACCAAAGTAATCCGGTTGAATTCATTTGCCAATACCGGTTCCAAGTCCCGGCTGTCCACCATCGCATTTTCTTCCAAAAACTGCTGGCCGGTATTCAAATCTTCGATCGATTCAATATGGGAAAGAGGCACTGGGACTCGTTTTTTGCTGGTTCTTCCTTTATTATTTTTATTTTTTACTTCCAAAAAGGAAATATTCGAGTCGATATACGAACGGATGCGAATTTTTTGCCGGTTCAGTTTTCCGTTCTGGTGCATGGTAAACATACTCAAATCCGGCGTATCAAAATATTGCGTACAGTAAGGAGCAATCCGTTTCCCATTATTTATCTGCACCTTAAAATACGGCGCCATCTCTTCCAACAATTGAGGAAGAAGTGAAGCCGGAGCTATAAATTTCGAGTCCACGCGATCCATTAAATGAATATTTTTCATTTCTTCCAATGTGATGGATGGCATTTTTTCCAGGATATTATTTATAGGAGTACTCATATACCTTTGTAGAATATAATTTCCCGTCCGGATTATAATTGTATTGGATTTTCTTTCTGCCATTGGGGAGGTATTCGTACTTACGAATCCGGTACAATTTGTTTTTATCGTTATATACGTTTTCCCGGATGCATATTCCCGCTTCGTCGTATTCAAAAGTAACCCGTTCCCTTTGTCCGTAAACAGCATATTCGATTTCTTCCAATTTGAAACCGTGTTCGTCCCAAACCGTTAAATGATCCATCCATTGCCTTTTTCCTTTGGCATCGGCATTCATTTCTTTCACTACCAAATTTTTACGCAATTCGCGTTTTTCTTCCGGCGTTAAAAACGGAGTTTGTCCTTGTGATGCCGGTGGAGGAGTCACCGGCTTTTGATTTTGGGCGATACTGCTGAAACAATAGACACCCAAAATAAGGATGATCAATCCTGCGATGTATTTTTTCGTGCTCTTCATATCTGTATTTTAATGGGCGAATGATGATTCGCCCCTACGTTAAACGGTTACAATTACTTCAAATGTGACCGGTATTTCATAAATCTTTTCCGTTTCCCTTATTTCTATAATACCGGAAGACACCACATCTACTGCTTCGTTATTTTTGTCTTCGGTTACGACAGAGACGATATAATCGCCCGGCAATAGTTTTTGGAAAATAAACGTACCTTTAGCTCCTGCCCGTACATCGTCGAAAGGAGCATCTTCTCCTGCGTGACAGATATATACACGGACACCCACACCGAAACCTTCTTCGCGCCAACTGCCATTGTGATAATAGTTTGCATGGATTGTTCCCTTTATCATCGCCGTTCCGTACGCTTTGCCGGAATGGATGTAAATCGAAGGAGCTTTATTAAGTCCTGCACCCACTTTTACTTTTTGGATTTCAGCATGTTTTTGTCCATCCACCGATTCGGAAAGTGCATACACGGAATAATTTCCTGCCCGCAAATAATCAAAACGATAATATCCGTCCAAACCGGCATCGGTATCATCCCCTACATTCGATTCGTCTCCAAAGGTGATATAGACTTTTTTACCCAAAGCGGGAAAAGTATCTTTCTGAAAAACAAAGCTATCATCCTGATGTACAACATTGTAAACATAGCCCTCCAAGGAAGAAGAGCCTCCCAAACCTTCCTCATTATTGCAAGATGTCAATAAAAATAAACCTAAAAATAAATAAAGTAACTGTTTCATGCGTTTTTCATGTTTTTTTCATAAAAGAAGAACAAAGGTAGAATATTTTATTAAATAAAAATGGTTTTGGATAAAAACAGATATAATTGAATGGAAAACAGACATGAGGGAATAAAAAAGGAGCAAAAATAGTCTTTTTACTCCTTTTTTTCGTTTAGCAAATAAACTGAACTTATTTTTTCCGTTGTACTTTTTTGTAACCATAAACAGCCAAATCTCCTAATTCTTCTTCGATGCGAAGCAGTTGGTTGTATTTAGCCATACGGTCGGAACGGCTCAAAGATCCGGTCTTGATTTGTCCGGAATTGGTAGCCACAGCAATGTCGGCAATCGTAGCATCTTCCGTTTCACCGGAACGGTGCGAAGTGACCGAAGTATAACCGGCGCGGTGAGCCATTTCGATAGCATCCAATGTTTCGCTCAACGAACCGATTTGGTTTACCTTGATCAGGATAGAGTTGGCACAACCCAATTCGATGCCTTTCTTCAAGTAGTCCACATTCGTCACAAACAAGTCATCTCCAACCAATTGCACTTTGTCGCCCAATTTGTCGGTCAGCAATTTCCATCCGTCCCAGTCGTTTTCGCTCATACCGTCTTCGATAGAGTCGATAGGATATTTCGCTACCAAGTCAGCCAAATATTCCACTTGTTGAGCCGAAGTACGTTTGGCACCGGTAGCGCCTTCAAATTTGGAATAATCGTAGATACCGTCTTTGTAAAATTCGGAAGAAGCACAATCCAAACCGATAGTAATGTCTTTTCCCGGTTCGTATCCGGCATTTTTGATGGCTAAAAGGATAGATTCCAAAGCTTCTACCGTACCGCCGCTCAAGTTAGGAGCGAAACCGCCTTCGTCACCAACGGCTGTACTTAAGTTCTTGTCGTGCAATACTTTTTTCAGCGAATGGAAAACTTCAGCGCCGTAACGCAAGCCTTCTTTGAAACTCGGAGCGCCCACCGGACGAATCATGAATTCCTGGAAAGCAATCGGAGCATCGGAGTGCGAACCGCCGTTGATAATGTTCATCATCGGAACCGGCAAAGTATAGGTGTTGGTACCGCCAATGTAGCGATACAAAGGAATTTGCAAATATTCTGCTGCTGCTTGAGCTACTGCCAACGAAACACCCAGAATGGCGTTTGCTCCCAATTTAGATTTCGTTTTGGTACCGTCCAACGCCAACAATAGTTTGTCGATGCCGCGTTGATCCAATGTGCTGTGACCGATAATTGCCGGAGCAATAATATGGTTGATATTGTCCACTGCTTTTTGAACGCCTTTGCCCAGATAACGACCTTTGTCGCCGTCACGCAATTCCAATGCTTCATTTTCTCCGGTAGATGCTCCGGAAGGAACAGCTGCACGACCAATAAACCCGGATGCCAAATGTACATCCACTTCCACGGTAGGATTACCACGAGAATCCAAGATCTCTCTACCAACAACTTTTACTATTTCCATAAAATTTTTGAATTATTTGATGTTTAAAAAAATCAGTTTGCAAAGTTATAAAAAATTCGGATGATACGAAAATTATACGCCGCTGAAAGAACTGAAACCTCCATCAATCGGAAGAATAGCCCCCGTAATAAAGCTGGCTGCCTTCGAACACAGGAATTGTACGGCTCCATTTAACTCGGTAATGTCGCCAAAACGTCCCATCGGTGTTTTTGCCAATACTTTTTGGCTACGATCCGTTAAGGATCCGTCCGGATTAATCAGTACCGCACGGTTCTGGTCGCCAATGAAAAAGCCCGGAGCAATGGCATTGACCCGAACGCCTTCTCCAAATTTTTGAGCCAACTCCATAGCCATCCATTGGGTAAAAATATTGATTCCCGTTTTGGCCACCGAATAACCGGGAACGCGAGTCAGAGCGGAATAAGTAGCCATGGAAGAAATATTGATGATACTTCCTTCTTTTTGTTCAGCCATTACTTTTCCAAAGGCAAGACAGGGATAAACCGTTCCGTTTTGATTCAGATTGGTCACTTTTTCCCAATCTTCGATCTTCATATCAAATACAGTCTGATCGGGAGACAAAGTAGCGCCCGGAACATTTCCGCCGGCACAATTCACCAAAATATCAATCCTGCCCCATTCTTTGACAATTTTGGCAGCCGTTTCGTGCAGGCTGTCCATACTCAACACATTGCAAATAAATCCGATAGCCTCTCCGCCTGCCGCTTTTAATTCGGCTACTTTACTATCCAGGTTTTCCTGACGAATATCCAAGACTACGATTTTGGCGCCGGCTGCCGATAAACTTTTGGCGATGCTACCACCCAAAACGCCTCCTGCGCCGGTAATGACGGCGATTTTTCCTTTTACACTAAAAAGATCTTCCATATCTATATTTTTTAATTATTTGACTTTCAATAACATATAATCAGAACCAATCATCCCACAAATACCGGTATTTTTTCTCCTCTTTCTTGTTTTTCAACTTATCCAAATCGAAAACGGCATAAAAAGCCTGCGAATGATAGCTTTGTTTTTCCATGAAATGAAGCGAATACACAAATTTCAGTTGCACGACATTGGTTTTCAAAAATTGGATGTATCCGTCTATACGGTCGTATTCTTTCGAACGGTAAACCGGATCGCCCCAATACAATTCATTTCCATGATCACCATAATATACTTGCTGGCTACCGCCTTTATAGTACGTGTTGAATAGACCCAAGCCCCGGTATTCCACTTTTATTTCCGATAACAAGCCTTGCGGTTTATTCCAGACGGCAAGGCCCCGGTCGCGATCCATGCCTACCGACCATCCGGCATTGGCCTCCAATTTGTCAAAACCGGTTTTAGCTGCCAAATCTACCCCTACGGATGTCAACAGCAATCCGTTATCGTGCACGGCTTCGGGAACAACCGGATCCTTAAGGTTCGCAAAATGAAACATATAGCCGAAATGTTGCGCATAGCCTATACCTAAATTATAACGTCCCGACCATCCCATGAAAAAGGCTTCGTGCCGCGTGTGAGTCTGCCGGCTCGCCCAATCCAACCAGATATTCGCATAGTTTTCGTTCGATGTATATTCCCAGAAAAGACCGTTGATCACCGGGCGGTAATTCCGTATGGAATCCTGAAAAAACATCCGGGGATATTTATCCAAAACCAACTGCCGGGGAATGGCGCCCATATAAAACCGGAACGGCTGGCCGTCGTATTCATAATAAACAATAGGGTCGTAATAATCGACAGTTTGATTGCTTCCGTATTCATGCAACCCATCCGCTCCTGCATAAATCCGGTGCTTATCGTTCCAACTCAATCCTATTTCCGGTACGAGATGCACTCCCGCCATGGTTTGCGAGTTTTGAACCGACGACCCGCTAAATTCCATATTATCAAAGAAAGAATGAACGCCTGCTTTCCATACGACCTCCTGTGCCGGAGCCGATAGCAAGATTCCGAAAAAAAAGACAAATATAAAACCCTGTTTTTTCATACCCTGATTTATTCTAAAACAAACAACTCCGAAGGAATGTTTCGTTTCAGTGCTGTAATATTCACATCCGTACCAATACGTAATCCATATTTTCGGAAAGCAAGTTCTACCGTTTTATAAGCCAGCTCCGGATGGTTATTGTCGCGGCTTAAATGGCAGAGCCATATATTCCTGAGGTGTAAATTAAAATTTGCCGCCAGGAACTCGGCTACATCCGCATTGCATAAATGCCCTTTCCCATTCGTAATCCGTTCTTTCAGAAACACAGGATAATTCCCTTGTGACAACATTTCCCTGTCATAATTCGACTCTACCACCAGATGGTTGGCCATCCGGATATAGGCGCCTACCGTTTCATCGATATGCCCGACATCCGTAGCCAATACATATTTCTGTTCTTTATACTGAACGAAATAACCCACACAATCCGTTGCATCATGTGGAACCTCGAAAGCGGTTATCTTGAATTCCCGGATAAAAACCGGCAGGTCTTTTTCAATAATCCTGCGGGAAGTATGCAGTTTTTCGTTGATATAGTGACTGTTATCAATTCCTTGATGAACTTCCGGCGTTGCATAAACAGGCAGTCCGTATCTTTCACCCAAATCGCCCACCGATTTGATATGATCGGCATGGTCGTGGGTGATAAATACAGCCAAGATTTGTTCCAATCCAATCCCATTGTCTTTCAGGATTTTTTTTATGGACCGGAAACTAATCCCTGCGTCAAAGAGAATGCCGTATTCAGGTGTTCCCAAATAATAACAGTTCCCGCTGCTCCCGCTGGCTAAACTTAAAAATCTCAATATCATAAGTGCGATATGTGGGCTGATAATTCAAAAATTGTGCAAATATATAATAAAATCATCAAATATATGAATCATAATTCATAATTCATAATTATATTTGCAAATTAATTCATAGGAAAAGATGAAAATTGCATTAATCGGCTACGGAAAGATGGGCCGGGAGATAGAAAAAATAGCGTTGCAAAGAGGGCATGAAATTGTATGCATCATTGATATAGATAATCAGAAAGATTTTGATTCCACCGAATTTCTTTTTTCGGCAGAAGTAGCAATTGAATTTACCCGTCCCGAAACGGCTTTTGCCAATTATCAAAAATGTTTCGAACGGAATATTCCCGTCGTAGCCGGAACAACCGGATGGTTGGAACACTTGGATGAAGTAAAAAAAGAATGTAAGAAAAACAATCAAACGTTCTTTTACGCCTCCAATTACAGTATCGGCGTCAATATCTTTTTTGCTGTTAATAAGCAGTTAGCCAAGATTATGAATCAATTTCCACAATACGATGTCAGCATGGAAGAAGTTCATCATATCCATAAATTAGATGCACCGAGTGGAACAGCGATTACGTTAGCAGAAGATGTAGTGAAAAATATCGGGCGGAAAAGTTTGGAAAATTTACCTGTCCGGTCGATACGCGAAGGGGAAGTTCCCGGCATTCACGAAGTCATTTACGAATCGGAAGCCGATAGTATCCGCATTAAGCATGATGCCAAAAACCGGACCGGTTTTGCATTAGGAGCTGTTTTGGCGGCCGAATTTACAAAAGGAAAGACCGGTTTCCTCACCATGAACGATTTATTAAAATTATAAATAATACAAATGAGCGACTCAAAAGAACATTCAAGATCAACAGTTGGAGAACGGATTGCTTCCGCCACTAAATCCCAATGGATCAAATTCGCTATTCTATCTATCCTGTTAATATTATTTGCGATCTGGGACCACAATTTCTGGTTATTAGTAGGACTTTTACTTATTTTTGACATTTATATTTCCCAAATAATTCCCTGGGACGGCTGGAAAAATTCGAAAAACAGTTTCTTAAAGTCCGTTGCGGATTGGACGGATGCCATCGTTTTTGCTTTGGTAGCGGTTTATATTATCAATATTTTTGTTTTTCAAAACTATAAAATTCCCACTTCTTCGTTAGAAAAAACCTTATTAGTAGGTGATTATTTGTTTGTCAGCAAAGCAAGTTACGGCCCGAGGGTTCCGAATACGCCCTTAGCCTTTCCGTTGACGCATCATACCTTGCCCGTTACGAATACCAAATCGTATTCCGACTGGCCGCATTGGGATTACAAACGCCTGAAAGGCTTTGGCGATGTCAAGCGGGAAGACATTGTGGTGTTCAATTTTCCGGCGGGAGATACGGTCGCGTTCAAT
>BNYG01000049.1 GCA_026000155.1 Bacteroidia bacterium
AAAGTGACTTAAAACACAAAAAAGTCATGCCACGAAGTATTGCCCATTGGTACGTAGCAAAAGTCCAGTACCAGACAGCAGGAAAAATCAAAAATTTTATAGAAACGAACGGCGCCGACTGTTACATCGCCTTGCGGGAGCAGCGCCAGGTGTTGCCTGGCCTCCTCTTCGTTCGAACGGATTACGAGCGAGCCTTGTCGTTGTCGGAGGCTTGCGGCGGCAAAATCACTTATCTGCGCGACTCCGCCACGGGTAAATTCCAAATCATCCCCGATAAGGAAATGGCAGATTTCCGGTTTTTGCAGGAATTTGCGGATAAGACGATTATTTTGCCCAATCCTGAGAAATTGCAAGGCGGTGAAAGAGTGCGGATTATCAAAGGGGAGTTTACCGGGATTGAGGGAGAGATCTACCGGATACGCGGGCATAAACGGGTAGTGGTAAGATTGGGAGAGTTGGGGGCTGTGGCTATGGAGTATGTGGCGCGGGAGTGTTTGGAGAGGGTAGGATAAATTTTCATCTTGGGTTGAATAACAATTAATAGGACCTTAAAAGATAATATATTCTCCCTTAAAGAAATGTTTAACTTTTTTGAGCAACGGGAAGGCGAAAGTAATTTTTTAGATGTACTCAAAAACTTTTTATACAATATAGAATTAATCGACCGATCGAAAAATCCGCTGTGAATATTTTAATCAAATATCTTTTCATTCGGATTTGGCAATAAAAGAATTAAAATTTTAAAAATCAGAGGAAGTGACTGATCATACCGGATAAGCAAATGCAGGATTGTATGTTTTTGTTTAATTTGTCCAACAAAACATTTAAAATCGGAAATGCCAACTTAAAAAAAGGCGACCGGGTATGGGTGGTAAAAGGTCCTTTTACCGGAATAGAAGGAGAATTGATTCGCATCAAAGGACATAAGAGGGTGGTGGTTCGGTTGGAAGGTGTGTTTTCATTGGTTACTACGTATGTACTAGGCGAATATTTGGAACGGATATAGATATATCTAAAATTATTGATTACTTTGGATGCTTAAATAAATGATAAATAAGATACATCCTTTTATAACAAAAAAAAATCATCGTTTTAACGAACGAACTGCTAATGCTATTAAAAACATATTTGCTTCGTTTGGCATAAAAGGAATTAGTATGGCTGTATCATTGTTACTTGTCCCATTAACAATCAGCTATGTAAATCCAACACAATACGGAATTTGGCTTACATTGAGTTCTATTGTTATGTGGTTTAGCTTTTTTGATATTGGTTTTGCTCAAGGATTAAGAAATAGGTTTGCTGAAGCAAAAGCTACTGGAAATTATACGAAAGCAAAAGCATATATAAGTACTACTTATATTTGTATCGGTAGTATTTTTACCATTGTTTGGATACTCTTCTTCTGTGTTAATTTTTTTGTTGATTGGAGTGTTATTTTAAATGCCCCGAAGCAAATGGCAAAGGATTTATCACTTATTGCTATTATTGTCTTTACTTTTTTTTGCATACAAATAATACTGAAAATAATTAATACCATCTTAATAGCAGATCAGCAACCAGCGAAATCTGCTCTCTTTGATATGTTGGGACAAGTAATTGCATTATTGATTATTTTTATTTTGACTAAAACAACGTCCGGATCTTTGTTATACTTAGCATTAGCATTGGGGGCTTCTCCTATACTAATTATGTTGGTATCTTCTTTTTGGTTTTATAATCATGAATATAAAATATACCAACCTTCCATAAAATTCTTTGATAAAAGTATTGTAAAGGATATATTGAGTTTAGGAGTGAAATTCTTTGTTTTACAAATTGCATCATTAGTAGTATATCAATCTGCAAATATTATTATTGCTCAATTATTTACATTTGAAGATGTTGCAAAATATAATATTGCATATAAATATTTCAATGTTCCATTTAGTTTATTTTTTATTATTATTATGCCATTTTGGTCTGCTTATACAGATGCATATACTAAAAATGATCAACAATGGATGATGCATACATTAAAAAGGATAAGATTAATATTTATTTTATTTGTACTCTTATCTATTATTATGTTATTTGTTTCATCAAATGCTTATAGACTTTGGATTGGAGATATAGTTAAAATACCTTGTGCAATATCTCTGTCGCTTTGCATATACACTATTTTATATATGTGGGTTTCAATTCATATTTTCATAATAAATGGTATAGGAAAAATAAAATTGCAATTTTTGTTTTCTATAATTGAAATGATTTTGTACATCCCTATTTCAATTATATTGGGGAAAGTTATAGGTGTATCGGGTGTAGTTTTAGCAATGATTCTTTTTGTAAGTGTTCGCTCGTTGTGGTCACCTATACAGTTGAAGAAATTACTTCATAATAAAGCAACAGGTATTTGGAATGCCTAAATCAGTACACAAATAAATGAACGTCTTAATTTTTGATATACAAATAACTGGTCATCATTCCGAATATATTAGTCATTTGGTTGATTATTTGGATAATAATATTGACAGCAATATATACTATATTATTGTCCATCCGATTTTTTCAGAGAAATTTCCTGCTATCGCGAATAAAGCAAAGCTGATACAAAATATAGCTTGGCATGAAATAAGTGTATCCGAACTAGTAAGTACAGAGAATACAGGGCTTATAAGTATGTCTTTATCGTTTTATAACATTATGAATCGATATGCATTAAAATATAATGCCGATCATGTAATATTACTTTACCTTAATATATTTCAATTTGCATTGAGCATATATCGACCCAAGTATATTCTTAGTGGCATTTTATTTTTTCAATTTACACGTCAGGAGAAAAGAACTTTGATGGAGAAGATAAAATATTGTCGAAAGTATTTGCAGACATTGTTATTAATAAAAAATAAATCTATACAGAATATTTTTATACTGAATGATGATCAAACAGTTGAATATTTAACTGTAAAACTAAAAACCGCAGTTTTTAAAAAATTGCATGATCCTATACTAATATTAAAATCTTTAGAGGTTATCAATATACGTGATTGCTACCATATTGATGCCTATAAGTCAATTTATTTACATATTGGTTCATTGGATTATCGAAAAGGAACTATTGAAATACTAGATTCTATTAAATATATTGATGATGAGTATCAGCAAAAAATTTGTTTTATTTTTGCTGGAAAATCAGAAAATCCATTTAAAGAAGAGTTTGAGTCAAAAGTAAAATATTATGCAGAGAATAGCTTTGTTCAAATTATTTGGATTGATAAGTTTATCTCTGATATTGAGATGAAAAGTTTATTTGAGCAATGTAATTATGTTTTAATACCTTACAAGAGGACTGAAGCATCAAGTGGTATATTGGGGCATGCTGTCGCTGCAAAAAAAACTTTAATAGGGTCGAACTCTGGGTTGCTGAAGGTTATAATATTAGAAAATGAATTTGGTGTATTGGTTGATAATGTAGATGCTACTTCCATCGCTAAAGCAATAAAGGAGAGCCAAACATATAAATTTGATGGAGAAAAAGCTGAAAAATTCATACAAGCTCATAATCCTACTTTTTTTGTAAAAGAAATACTAAATTCAATTCAATGAGTAAGGTGTGGTGTTTAAATATTGTTTAATTTGGGCATATAGAAATAGATGCAAATGGAAAGGAACATAAAATATAATAAAATAAGTTATTGGTTAAGTATTGTTTGTTTTGCTTTTGGACTTTCTTGGTTATCTCAATTGCTTATAAGTTTTGTTTTAGGAAATAATTTTTTTGAGCCATTTTTAGTCATCGCTTTCTTTTTTATTATTGCATCTAGACATCCGGTTGGAAATATTCTTAAAAAATCATTACAGTCTAAATCATTTTTAATCTTTTTTCTGATTATATCAATATTTGGATTAATTGGTTTTTTTAATAGCGGATATGATTTTATGAGTGTTTATGGGGATTATCGTGTAAATCTTTTATTCATTTTTACGATACTGTTTTTTTTATCAAAAAAATGGACTGATTCGGTTAAAGAAAAATTTATCATTCATCTATTTATCGTGATTTCTATATTTGATGTGTTAGCTTTAACCTTAAGACCTTATCTTTGGATTGAATCTACCAAACAAAATATAGGTATTATTATTCCTGCTGTTTTGGCTGTATATTATATGAGAAAAAATAAATATTTGTATTCATTCATATTTACAGCAATACTTAGTTACGATGCAATACTATCATTTTTTCGAAAAAATTATTTATTTGCAATGATTATTTTTGTGATTATATTTGTTTTATTTTTACAAAATTTAGCTAAAGGTAAAACCAATATTAAAAATAAAATGAAATCTATGTTCTTGATTTTTTCCATAATAATTGTTGGATTATATTCAAGTGATGCTGTTTACTCTTATTGGATGAGTAATGAGTCAAAAATGATACATTCTATTGTTAGAACAGAAGAATTATTAAGTGGAGATTCGGAGGAAGTAGAAAGAAAGAATTCACTATTGGTTATTTTAAATTATCCGGAACGTTTACTGTTTCCTCAAGGGCTGGGATGGAGAGCTTTTATTGATGATGTAGAAAAAGAATTTCGGGATTTACATATTGTCAGTTCAATGGATTCAAGTCCTTTTTATATTGGCTATCACTATGGAATAATTATATTAGTTTTTTTGTTTTTTATTGCTGTAAAACATATTTTTTACGCATTCTTTCAGAGAGACAAATTTAAAGGTGCTTATATTTTTAATAAAATGGTTAGGATAGCCTTTTTTGGAATCTTCTGTATTTCATTTTTTACAGAAAGTGTGATGTTTACATTATCTCAAGCAGCTTTTGCATATGCTACCCTTTATTCTTTAATTTTAAAACCTATATAATAAGTAAGATGATTATCCGCATAACGTCCTATTGTAAATTTTCGATTTGAAATCCGCAGGGTAACAGACGGCTACCGTAACTAATCAATGTTGTTCTCTTTCTTTGGTGCTATGGAGGGATATCTATGTTCATATAAATTTACAAAATAAATACAATCATGAGTCGAATTTGTTTGATATATAATTATGCTCAGCATTATCGAAAAAATATCTTTAGTCTTATAGATAAAGAATTTTTATGTGATTTTTATTTTGGAGACGATATGGGCGACGTAAAGAAAATGGATTATTCTTTATTACAGAATAATGTTATTGAAGTTAAAAATAAAATGCTTTTGTCTCGTATTCATTGGCAAGTAGGTGTTTGGAAACTAATATTCAAAAAGGAATATTCTCATTTTATATTACTTGGTCAAGTTGATTCTCTAAGTACATGGATTTTTGTTTTATTAAGCGTTTTTTTTTCTCAAAAGAAAATATATTTTTGGATGCATGGATGGTATGGCAATGAAACGAAAGTAAAAAAAATGATTAAAAGAGTTTTTCTGTCTTTTACGGATGGCGTTTTTCTATATGGGGATTATGCAAAAAATCTTATGATAAAAGAAGGTATTCCTGCAAGTAAATTGCATGTTATATATAATTCATTAGATTATGATGCTCAAATCTCTGTTAGAAATTCTCTCAAAGAATCTAATATTTATACAAAATATTTCAATAATAATTATCCTAACTTAATTTTTATAGGCAGATTAACTGACGTAAAAAAGTTACCGCTATTAATTGAGGCGATTAATATTGCAAAGCAATGTACTGAATATTACAACTTAACCTTGATTGGAGATGGCGAAAAGAGAGTTGAATTGGAAGGTCTTGTGCAAAAATACGGTTTAACCAATCATGTGTGTTTTTATGGAAGTTGTTATGATGAACAAGAAATTGCAGAATTAGTATATAACGCTGATTTATGTGTTTCTCCTGGAAATGTTGGTTTAACAGCTATGCATGCAATGGCTTATGGAACTCCAGTTCTCACACATGATAATTATCCGTATCAAATGCCTGAGTTTGAGGCAATCAAAGAAGGTAGGACGGGTTATTTTTTTGAATATGATAATGTCTATTCTCTTTCACAGAGAATTCAAGATTGTATTGGTTTGACTATTCATAATCGTCAAGAAATAAGGAACAATTGTTTTAGAGTTATTGATGAAAAATATAATCCATACGAACAAATTAAGACTATAAAAAGCGTATTGGCTAAAAGTTAATGAATAAATTTCTCATGAAATTATTTAATTATTTAAGAATTTTAAAGCGTAAATTTTTTATTCAATATTATGAATTGAAGCATGTACATCCAACATTTATTGCATCTCCAAAATGTTCAATAGCAAAAGATTTTACAGCCGGAGCATATTCTTATGTTGGACCTTATTGCTCTATATATCCTAAAGTTTGTATTGGTAATTATACAATGATAGCAGATCATGTAACAATAGTGGGTGGCGACCATAATTATACAAAAGCAGGAACCCCCATTATTTTTTCCGGACGAAATATTCTTCTTCCTACAATAATCGGTAATGATGTTTGGGTCGGATGTAACTCTACTATTATGACAGGCGTGAAAATAGGAGATGGTGCAATAATAGCTGCAGGTTCTGTTGTGACCAAAGATGTGGAAGAATATGCTATCTATGGAGGAGTTCCGGCAAAAAAAATTAAAGATAGATTTACTCCCGATGAAATTTGCAAACATAAAAAAATGCTTGAATTAAATCCCGAGTGCTTAGATAAGAAGCGAATAATAGTATTAAGAGGGAAAGACAAGGCATAAAATTATGGGATTGCAAAATGTGACGACTATTTTTCGCCAAATGACCGACAGGAAACGATTGAATATTTATCCTGAATTGCGAAATTATTTTGAATTATATTTTAACAAATGGTAATTATATACGAATTAACGTAGTTTATTATGCCGTGCAGGAGTTGCTTGATGAAAATACATACTCCTATCAGGAATTACTGAATGCCTATTTTGCCGTTTAGGTTAATCCGACTATGTACATGATTTAAAAAATAAGATAAAAACACAAGGGTTATCGGATTTATTTGCTTTTGTCGGTGGCGTTTATGGAGAGAAAAAATGGCAACTGTATCAAGAGGCGGATATTTTTATTTTGCCAACTTACAGCGAAAATTTTGGGTTTGTTATTGCGGAAGCGTTAGCTTCGGGTACACCCGTGATAACAACAAAAGGAACTCCTTGGGAAGAACTCAACACCTGCCATTGCGGTTGGTGGATAGATGCGGAAGTAGATGCAATTGCAAAAGCATTACAGGAGGCGATTGCTTTGTCTGACGAAGAGTACGAACAGATGGGATTGCGTGGGCGAGAGTTGATAAAGGATAATTATTCGATAGCAAGTATTGCCGAAAAAATGCTACAACTCTATCAAAAAATATGAAATAAATATGCCTTATGATAAATAAAAAAATATTAATTTTAGGACACAAAGCATACATCTCATTAGGACTGATTGAGAAACTACAAAGAGAAGGATTTCAGGTAACTTGTTTTTCAAGAGGAGAAAAACAAAGGGAGAATAATATTATTACAGGCAATGTATTTGCATTGGCTTCAAATAATTTATTTGACGACCATTATGATGTTGTGATTAATTTCATACTATTGAAAGACAAAGGTATAAATGAAAATATTCAATATGTGAAATCACTGACAGAATTTTGTGCGTTGAAAACCGTAAAGCGAATGATACACATATCCTCTATTTCAGTGTATGCAAATGATGAAAAACAAGTAAATGAAACAACTCCGATAGATAACAATATTGCTGGAAAAGGAGTATATAGTTCTATAAAAATAGACGTAGATAAATATTTGTTGAACCTCCAAAATCTGACATTTGAATTATGTTTCGTTCGTCCGGGATTCGTCGTTTCGGATGTGCTGAAATCGTCTTGGGCTGGCATTGCGATTCAATTGCCATTAAATTATTGCCTATTATTAGGAGATAAAAAGACATCATTGCCTTTGATTGATAGGGATGTTTTACACACTGCATTGGTTAATATTGTCAAAAGTAATCAACTAATGGATGTATATCTTTTATTGAAAAATGATAGAGGAACTAAGTATCAGTATGTAAACGAGAAATTCAATAGGCGAGTGATACCCTTATCTAAATCTTTGGTATTATTTGCTGCATCAACATTAAAATTCATCAAAGTTTTAGATAGCAATAAATATCAAAAAATAAGCGGACTTTTTAAAGACACATATTTCGATTCTTCAAAGTCAGAAGAAGTGCTTAGCATTAAATTTTAATACAGATTTTTATGAAAATTGCAATTATTGGTTCCGGAGCTTATGGTAGTTATATTGCTAATTTATTAGCAGAAAAACATCCAACCTCGGAAATTCATATCTACGAAGTGGGAGATTCGTCTTTAAAAAATGAAAATCAGATAGGCTATTTATCCCATATCTTGAATGCACCATACAACGCATTAAGTAAAGGTCGGTTTTTTGGATATGGAGGAGCGTCTGTTAAATGGGGCGGACAATTACTGACTTTTTCTCATAACGATTTTAAAAATCCGTCACGGTTTCTGTATGATATTGTCGAATTAAACGAGAAATATAAAAACACCGTATTTTCAAAATTTAATTTGTCCAATATTGGTGAAGAAGAACATTTAACCGAGCAACTTTTTACAAAAACAGGTATTTGGTTAAGCTATTTTAATCGGAATTTATTCAAATATTTTAGAATAGAAAATGAAAAACGAGTTACGTTATTTTCTAATTCACGTGTAACTAAACTATTATTAAAAGATAAATTGATTACAGGCTTTGAATATATCCATAAAGGTGATTTGAAAAAGGCGGTCGGTTATGATTATTATTTCTTGGCAGCAGGAGCTTTTGAGGGTGGACGAATCTTATTAAACTCACAACTTACGACCAATGACTATTTGTCTTTTTCCGACCATTTGTCTCAAAAAGCATTTAAAATAAAATCGGGGACAAAAATGGGGAAAACCGATTTTTCTTTTGATGTAAAAGGGGCATCATTGATAACAAAAAGAATGATTGGAGAAATAGACAGTACTTCTTTTTTTGCACATCCGATCTTTAATTCTGAATTTCCTTTTTTTCAGAATTTAAAAAAGTTTATGTTTGGGCGGCATTTTTCGATACAATTGATTGCTGAAATTATCAAAGATATTCCCGCCTGTATAGCTTTTGCATGGAGTATGTTTATCAAGAAAAAATTGTATGTGTATAAAAATGAATGGTATTTACAAATAGATATAGAAAATCCAATTGATTCGGGGAAAATGAGCTTATCGGAAGATAAAGATTTATTTGGAGAAAATGGTTTGAATATTGATTTGACAGTTGGAAAATATACCGATGAATTATTTGTCAAAGCTAAAGAGATTGTCAAGGAGTATTTGGATAAGAATCAGGTAGAATATGAGGTTGTGAATGAAGCTACAAATGTAGAAAAATATGAAGATACCTATCATCCCTTTGGTATTTATTCTGATTTCACCTCAATCGAAGATTATTTTACCAAATTTTCTAATATGCTTATAACCAATACGGGAGTTTTACCTCGAGCAGGTGGTATAAATTCTACTTGTGCCGTGTTTCCGTTAATAGAGGAATATGTTGAAAATTATATGAAGTAATGGATTATTTACAAAGAACTTATAAATTTATAAGTTGGAAAAACAAACTCCTTCGTTCATTGTGGAATATGGTATATACATTATTTTTTCGTCCTTTTGGAACAAAAATCTTTAAGCCTTGGAGATTGTTTATTCTTAGAATATTTGGGGCTAAGATTCATTCTGAAGCAGGTGTGTATGCCTCTGTGAAAATTTGGGCACCTTGGAATCTTGAAATGCATAGAAATGCTTGGTTAGGGCCTCACGTAATCTGTTATAATATGGACAAAGTGATATTAGAAGAAGATGTAACTGTTTCGCAATATGTCCATTTATGTGCGGCTTCTCATGATATAAACGAAATAAACAATCCGGTAACATCTTTAATCACAGCTCCTATTATAATTAAATCAAAAGCATGGATAGGGACACAAGCATTTATTGGATTAGGTGTTTGTATTGGTGAAGGTGCTGTTGTAGGTGCTACTGCGGCAGTATTCAAAGATGTAGAATCTTGGACGGTGGTTGGCGGTAATCCTGCTAAATTTATTAAAAAGCGCGAAATAAAATCCTGAAATAGTTGCCGGATATAAAAAATACGGTATCTTTGTAAAGACAAAAGAAACAAAGATGACAAAAGTAACAAAAAATAACAAAAGTCAAGAAAATCCCTTTAATCCTTCTTTTGGGGAAATGCCGCATAGTTTTCTTGGCAGAGAGGATATAATAGAAAATATTCGGGTTGCTTTTGAAAACAATTTGAATGACCCATACCGGACGGTTTTATTTTCCGGCATGCGTGGAATCGGTAAAACAATTATATTAGAAAAGATTGCCGAAATATCGTTGGAATTTGGTTTTGTCAGTGTGAATATTACAGCTGGGAACAGTATGGTGAACGATTTGTTTGACCAACTGTTTGAACGAACACAACATATTTTGTCTAAAAAACGAAAAATCAAATCTTTTTCCATAAAACAGTTCAGCATTGAGTTTTTCAATGACGATGAAACGCTTGGATTTCGGACAAGGTTGGAACGTGTGTTGTCTAAATTAAACGATTTGGATATTGGATTGTTGATTACTATTGACGAAATTTACAAAACCGCTCCCGGCTTGCCGGATATTATCATTGCCTATCAACATTATAAACGCGAAAGGCGAAAAATTGCGCTAATGCTTGCCGGATTGCCCAAAAATGTTTCGGATATACTTTCAGACAGCGAAGAAACTAAAAATTTTACTTTTCTGCGGCGAGCCGAAAGAGTTATTTTGAAAAATATTGATATTGCAGAAATAGAGCAGTTGTATTTTTCTTTTTTTAATGAGTCGGGAAAAAAACTTTCTTCGGAAGATGCCCAATTTATGGCAGAAGCGACAAAGGGTTACCCGTTTATGATTCAACTTGTTGGATTTTATGTGTGGCGAACATCGCACCATATTGTCAGTACAATAGATATAAATGAGGGTATTGCAAAAGCAAAAGAACGATTGGGCGTTTTGGTTTTTGCAGCCTCTTTAAACGATATTTCAGAAAAAGATTTGTCATTTTTAAAAGCGATGGCGGCATTTGAATTACCTGTCGCTACATCCGACATCCAAGCAAAAATGGGAGTGTCGCATGGTTATGTGCAGCAATACCGGTTGCGGCTGCTGGAAACCGAAATGATTTACTCCCCGTCTTACGGGAAACTTGATTTTTCAATTCCTTATCTCAAAGAATATCTTTTGTAAAATAAACTGATTTATACAACATCTCTTTTTTAATAAGCGATCAAGACATCCTAATGCTTGACATCTCTGTTATTGTCCTTACTTACAACGAAGAACTCCACATTCGCCGGTGCATTGAAAATGTACTTCCGATTGCGAAGGAAATTTTTTTAGTGGATTCCTTTTCTACCGATAAAACCGTAGAAATTGCGAAATCATTAGGTGCAAAAGTATATCAAAATAAATGGGAAAATAATCATGCTAAACAATTAAATTGGGGATTAAAACATTTGCCCATCCAAACCAAATGGATACTTCGTTTAGATGCCGATGAGTATTTAACGAATGAATTGATAGCAGAACTCAACGAAAAATTACCTGATATAAAAGAAGATGTTTCCGGTATTATATTAAATAGAGAACAATATTGTTTTGGTAAATGGATGCATCCCTTAAAGCTTCTACGCATTTTTGAACAGGGCAAGGGAACTTGTGAGCAACGTTGGATGGATGAACATATTCAATTATCTTCCGGAAAAACAGTAGAATTTGAGCATCGGTTTTTAGACCATAATCTGAATACTTTTGGTTGGTGGGTACAAAAACATAATGGTTATTCTATTCGGGAAGCTATTGATTTGTTGGATGTAGAGCTGAATTTATTAGGCAAAGAGAATTCGGAAATTAATATTGGAAAAGAGGCAATCGAAAAACGGAAAAAGAAATTGAAATATGCTCACTCTCCGCTTTTCTGGCGTTCTTTTTTCTATTTTGTCTATAGATATATTTTCAAATTTGGTTTTACTCAAGGGAAAGCCGGATTTATCTGGCATTTCTTCCAAGGTTGGTGGTACCGTACTTTGGTTGATGCCAAAATTTATGAAATAAAACAAGCTTGCGGAAATGACAAAGAAAAAATTATTGAATATATCCAAGTAAATTATGGAATTGATTGCAGGAATATATAAAATCATACAGCAAGATCAATAATAAAAATGAAATTCTCCCTCATCACCACCTGCTACAACCGCGAAAACACCATCCAAGGCGCCATCGAAAGCGTCCTGAGTCAGGATTATCCCCATATCGAATACATTGTAGTAGATGGCGCTTCCACCGATAATTCTTTGTCTATCATCCAACAATACGCCTCCCGGATTACCACGATTATTTCAGAACCCGACCGCAGTATGTACGAAGCGATCAACAAAGGCATTCGCATGGCCACCGGCGATGTAATCGGCTTGTTGCATTCCGACGATTTTCTTTATGCCCCGGATACGATTTCCCGCATAGCCTCCCGGTTCGAGC
>BNYG01000050.1 GCA_026000155.1 Bacteroidia bacterium
CCGTTTTTTTTAGTGATTTTGCCTCCGCAATAAATGCATTTTTTTTATTCATAATTCTTTTTGCTCGCAAAATTATGAAAATCAGTCAGTTACAACTGATTTTAGCATCACTTTTGTCCATTATCCCAAAAAGTACGGCTTCGGAAATTAGGTAATCCAGTCAATGATGAGTTTGATTTATTGATAGGAGCTACAGCTATTAAAAATAAATTGATATTAGTAACAGATAACGTGAAAGATTTCAAACGTTTAAATGGTATTAAAATAGAAAATTGGATGCAAATATAAATATTTCTCAGAATCAGACAAGAAACTTGACATATATTATTTTTTAATACAAAAACAATCCTGAAATCCCAGCCAATACAATCAAAAGGATCGGATGCATTTTCGTGAACATGGTCAGCAGAAAGGCGATGCCGAAGATAATAAAGCTTTTATAATCAATAAAATTTTCGGAATTCATTAATAATAAAGCGGCGGAGGCAATCAAGCCGACAACCACCGGTCGCAATCCATTGAAAGCGCTATTCACGCAGGTATTGGAACGGAATTTTTGATAACTTCCAGCAATCATCCAGACAATGAGGAAGGAGGGTAGGCAGACGGCAAAAGTGGCGACAATGGAACCAAAAACACTATCAGTCACTGTATAACCGATATAAGTGGCGGAATTAATACCGATCGGTCCCGGCGTCATTTGAGAAATAGCTACAATATCGGTAAATTCGGAGTCCGTCAGCCAGTGATGATTTTCCACTACTTCGTGCTGAATCAGGGACAACATAGCATAGCCTCCTCCGAATCCGAAAAGGCCAATCTTGAAGTATGTCCAGAATAGTTGAAAATAAATCATCTTTCGTTCTCCTTTTTCATTCATTCTGTCATTGCGGGCTTGACCCGCAATGACAGTTTTTTCTTTATTTTACATTTTATTTTTTATTCGCCCATAAATTATCCCTCCAAGCGCTGCTGCCAAAACGATATAAACCGGTGAAACCCCCAGATACCAAATCAAAAAAGCCGCTGCTACGGGAATAATCACCGTTTTTAGATTGATGCCTACCGACTTGGCTGTCGTAAAAACAGGGACGGCAATCAAAGCTACTACGGCTGGACGGATGGCATTAAATATTTTGACAATGTATGGATTATCCTGAAAATTCCGGAAAAACATCGCGATCAGCAGTATAATCACAAAAGAAGGCAGTATGCTGCCCAAAGTGGCGACTATACTACCTGCATTTCCTTTCATCCGGTGACCGGTGAAAATAGCGATATTGACTGCTAATATTCCCGGAACGGATTGCGACAAGGCAATCATATCTACAAAATCATCCGGTGAGATCCATTGTTTTTTTTCGACTACTTCTTTTTGTATCAAGGGCAACATGGCATATCCTCCTCCTATCGTAAAAGCGCCGATTTTAGCGAAGGTACAAAATATTTGCCCGTACAAGCTCATTATCGCGTCCGTCTGACACTTCTGGCCGGAGCGGCATTTTCCTTTTCCTGTTTAGAAGAAGAACCGGATTCTTTCTTCTCTGTGCTATTACTGCGTCCTGAGGTCGCTTTTTCTTTCTTCGACGCTTTTTTATCGGGTGCTTTTTCCGCGGCTAAACGAACGGAATCGTTATAGACCCATAGTTTTTCATCAAACAATTTCAATTGGGATTCAATGCTATCCTGAGCATGTTTCAAGGCTTCGGGATCACTTCCTACTTCCTGTGCCAAACTTTTGCCCATCATATTCACCGTTTTGAGAATATCTCCGGTGTACATATTTTTACTGAAATAATCGTCAATTGTATAGGTCAGCGCATTATTATAATTGGAAGTCATAATCATTTCACGCGAAAGATAGGGACGAATGTCATCGTATTTCAGCCAAAATAAAGGTTCCGGAGCAGAACCTCCGTAATAAAAATCTTCTTTGACCCAAATCGGACAAATCGCCAATACATTCGTTTTAAATGTTCCGGTTGCCTGATCGAAATAATAGCCTTCTTTGATCATGTATTGCGTTACTTCCGAAGTCGGAAGGTCACGTACATCTTCCACTACAAAATGCTCCCCTTGTTTCGTATATAGAATTTGATATTTTTTCAGAAAATCAGTTTCAAGATTGATTTTGTGCTCTTCATCCAATATTTCACCTCCATCTTCGTATTTGTAACCGTCCACTTTTCCATCCGACAATAATTTGAAAATCAGGGTAAAAAGATTTTGACGATCGCCTTGCGGTTGAACCGGATAATACAAGGCCGCATTATTTTCTTCTTTCGTCAGATCAATGGTACGATAAATAAGCCTTTCCCAAACGATGTGGGTCGGCTTTTTAGATTCCACTTCATTTTTTATCTTTGCCCGTTCCGTCAGATCGGAAACGGTAGGCGCACCTGTCTCGGAAGGACGTTGGCGGGTAGTCCGGGTACGTGGCGGATCTTGAGCAAAACTTTCTTGCGCAAAAGCAAAAAGCAAGACTAATAAGCTAATATAATAAATCGGTTTCATATCTTTAATTTATTCTTATTTCCATGGGAGCGTTTAATGTTCTTTCTATTCCATCGGGTCCGCGCACTACGATTCCTCTGAGCAACAAGGTTTGTCCGCGTTGCATTCCCCTGATCGCATCTTTTTGCTGTGCGGAAAAATTTGCGCCGTTCGAGGCGGTGGTAATGGCAAAACCCATGGAATCAAATCGTTGCAATTCAAATCGCAACACCGTAAAAGGTCTGTCCAAGATGCCGTCGTCAATCGCTGCACTTAATGCGTCAACTGCCACCAAGGCTGCTTTCGCCAAAGGTACTCCGCCTTTGTAGCGTGTTTTATTTCCATCCGCATTGGTGATATTCAAGTAGGGGGTAGGATCGGGCAATTGTCTCACTCTGAATGTCGTTCTTGCCATTTCCTGTGAACTTCCGCCCGATATTCTTGCCGTTACGGTAATCACCGCATCGGATCCGTATTTGGGCGTTGCCACCCAAATATCGTTGGCTTTATGAGTCAATGTTCCATTGGAAATGCTTGCCGACACATTTTGGCTGGCTACTCCCGGAACGGCTATCTGTACTTCATTTTCAACACCGCCATACAAAACATTCATCCATACCGGAGCAATGGTAGCACTCGGTTGAATGACAAAATATTCGGTTGAAAATTCCTGTCGAAAAGAAGAACCGTCTCTACCGGGCATTTCCACATATCCTTTCACCTGAAAAGTACCGGTTGCACCGGTACTGACTACATATCGTCCCTCTTTATCCTTCAATTCACTGCCATTCACAAATATTGTGGGAGTACGTGTAGTATCTCTCGCCATCACTCCGATGCGCGCTTTGTAGGGCGTTCCCCGCATGACGGTTTGCGTTTCGGGGATCACAAATGCGGATAATTCATTTACCCGGTAATCCTTCACATCAATATTTTTCACAAAATCACTCAATACTTCCCCTTCGGCATAACGGATATCATTTTGTAGCTTCGTCAATAAAGTAACTGCTGCGGCCGTCGGCATTTGCCAGAACATGGATTCCTCCCAAGTTTGTTTGTTTTCTTTCGCTTTTTCGGAAGGCTCCGTACTCAAATTACTTTCAATAATATTCTTAATCGAAGGATTGGTCACCAATGAGGTGATAAATTCCCGATAAGAATCAATGCCTGTTTTCAATTTGACTGCATCATTCTTCCCTTTTTCGAACATGACTTCGTAAGCCGCATTCAAATCGTCGGGACGTTTGATGTGTTCCGGATCTCCGTCTTTGCCGTCGGATTTGACTACAATTCGCTGTTTGAGTTCCTGTATATAATCGAATATCGAATCTGTTCTTGTTTTTACTTGCGTTCCTTTGCCGTACCATTCTTCCGCCTTTACCGGATTGGTTTTATTAAATTCTTCCAAGTCGCTATAAATACGGTCGTTGCGCTGGTTCGATGCTTTTACGGAACGAAGCAAACTTTCTTCCACCAAGGCAAAGCCATCCAATACTTCCGAAGAAACATTGAGGGCAAGCATAGCAATGAAAACCAGATACATCAGGTTAATCATTTTCTGCCTTGGAGAATTAGGACTGTTTGAAGCCATTTATTTTAATTAATTATAAATTATGAAACAACTTGTCATTGCGGGCCTGACCCGCAATCTCCTGCTAATCGTTAAACACTTATTAACGGACGTCATGGGATTGCGGGTCAAGCCCGCAATGACAGACTCCATCAGAGTCCGGGGTTGGGATTAAAACCACCCGGATTAGGATTAAAGCCCGGAGCACCTCCTGCTCCATACATATTCATGGTCATTGCATTTAATAAACGGTTATAAACGCCGTTGAGTGCATGCAATTGTTGCGCCATTTTCTCGGTTTCGCTGCGGAATACCGAACTGTCAACAATCGACCCCTCATATAAATCCTTGATGCGCATCAAACCGGAATTAATCCGTTCGATTGCATCAATTTGCGAACTGACACCCTTCAACTGTATTTCATAAATGGTATTCAATCCCTGAATATTCCGGTTGAGATTTTCCATTTGATGGACATATCCCCGGGACGATTGATTGATGCCGTCCGAATTATCGGTAATACTCTTATAGGAATCCAACAGAATATCGGAAACATCCGTCAGACTGTTGGTTACCGTACTGAACCGTTTCATATCTTCCGCCATTGTGGATAATTGATCCAAATATTCCTGGGTGGCTTCCGTCATTTCAGCCATTTTGGATAATTGGTCGGCTGCGGATGCCATTTTCTTAATGCTGGCTGTCAAGGCGTTGCTGTCTTCTTCGGAAATATTGACTGCATTGGGAATACCGAACGATTGCATTACCTGACCGGGAGTCATATTTTCAACCGCTTCTGTAGCTGATTGAGGTGCGCCGGAATATCCGCCGCCACTACCGCCGACATAACCACCGCCGCCGCCAATGATGACAGCTCCACCGCCACCACCTTTGACTGTACCCGAAGTGGTAATGCCTTTGACTGTGCCTGAAGCTACGATACCTTCAGAAACACCGTTTGTGCCGCCTATCACGCCACCGACAATTCCTCCTCCGCCACCGCCACCGAACTCAGGACGGTCTTCTTCATCGTTTGTATCCAATACCGGGAATACTCGTTCCCATGAATAGTTTTTGGCCGGATGATCAAAAGCAGAAATAAAAAACACGAAAAATTCGGTCAACAAACCAACGGTCAGTAAAATATTTCCCAAGCCCCATGGCCAATGTTCTAATTTGGCCAAAGCGCCTATGATCACGATAGAAGCTCCCCAATTGTAGAAAAACTGAAAAAAGACTTGTCCTTTATCTCCCGACAAGAATTTTTCAATAAAATTTTGATACCTTCTTTTAAAGCCCATATTATAAAAGTATTATATTAATTGTTTAACGAACATCTTGGGGTTGCGGGTCAAGCCCGCAATGACAGATTTCCTGTTATTTTTTCCCTTTTGCAAAACCAACTTGTGTCCTTACACAGCGGAAACCAATGTACGAACGTTGTTCATTCTGGTATTCAAACGAACGGATATCCGAACGGATGAATTGCGCCACATCTTTCCAGGAACCTCCGCGAACTACTTTTTTCTTCGTTGCATACGGATCTTCCTTGGCGGCATTATAATAATATTGCGGATTAATATCGTTCATGATTTCCGGACCGGATTCTAAGAAAGCGGTCGAAGTCCATTCCGCCACATTGCCCGCCATATCATACAAACCGAATTCATTCGGGGAGTATGAGGCTACTCGCGCCGTCACTAAATGTCCGTCTTGCGTATAATTTCCATCACCCGGTTTGAAGTTGCCTAAGAAACAGTTTTTATCTCCCACCGGAGTATCCTGCTTCCAGGGATAAATATTTTCGGTTTTACCGCTCCGGGCGGCATATTCAAATTCAGCTTCGGTTGGCAAACGGTAGGGTTCGATCGTATTCCGGATGGCGCCTGTCATGGATTTCTTCAAATAATCGGTTCTCCACGCACAAAAAGCATTGGCTTGTTCCCACGATACACCTACCACCGGATAATCGTTGTATCCCGAATGATTGAAATACAAACGCATATACGGTTCGTTATAAGCATTATTGAAGTCATTTACCCAAACCGATTCATCGGGATATATATTAATAATGTACGTATTCAGAAAATCCCAGAGCGATTCCAAAGGACGGGTAATCGTTTCGTTGATGATTAGCCCCTCGTCATTAATATAAGCCGTATCTTTGGAAATCAGCACTACTTCTGCCGGATCGACTTTAATATCCGTATTATACACTCTACGTTCGGGATTCAAGCGATTTCTTCGCAAAGCAGCTTGGGTAGCATCAAAAATAGAGTAACGGTAAACCATTTGAGCCGGATCCAAGCGGGTTTCCCCGGTAATCGGGTTGGTGGCATCGACACTCTGAATCGCCAGCAATTCATCTTCATTGGCTCGCCTTTCCGTCGGGATGGGTCTTTTCCAATCCAAAATAGGCGGTTCAATCGGATTGCCTTCCTTATCTTCTTCTATCTTAAATAGATCATTGCCACCAAAAGCAGGGTCGTACAAACGTTCACGGATAATGGAATCCCTAACCCAATAGACAAACTGGCGGTATTCGGCATTGGTAATTTCGGTTTCATCCATCCAAAAATTATCAATGGAAACCCCTTTCTGATCCTGGTAGAGTCCCCAGATGGTATCGTTTTCGGCAGGTCCCATTTCAAATGAACCCCGTTTGATCAGTACCATTCCATGCGGATTGGGTTCGTTCCAAGCTCCGGCGCTTACACCGGTTAATTCACCTCCGTCACCCGCTGACCGGCCGCAGGAAACCAACACGACCATTATTAAGAAAAAAGCTAAATTCCTTTTCATTTCTATAGTATCCTCACACTTTTGTGTTTACTTTTTGTTCCTTTTTTTAAATTCATATCCAAAATGTATTTAATATACAATTCATGGCTACCCGAAGTTATTTTTATCAAATCGGAAAATACCGGTACATCATACGCATACCCTACTTCCAACATTTTAAACTTACCACCCAGCATAAAAATCACCGATTCGTCTTTTCGCCAGGACAATCCACCCCAAAACATTTTATTATAAATCATCCGTAACGAAACATCTACTTGTGTCTGTTTCAACATCCCTTGCAGGGTATTCGGTTTCGTCACCACTACTACCGAATCGTTCGTGATATCTAATGAACTCAACTCTGTCGTCTTCAACAAAACGGATGGTCGTAATTCTAATAACGGATTATTCAATTGGATATTGTATCCTGCCGTAAAATAATAGGAACGGGGGATGTCAAGCACGTAGTTATCATTCAATTCCAAGGCAGGCGCCGTCACATGGGTAACCGAAAGTCCCGCATACCATTTTTTGGCATTGTAATACAAACCGAATGAACCGTCAATAGCTGTTCCTTCCACAGAGGTCTTAGGAATAGCTTCATCGTTGGGATTGTGATAGTCGTCATTATCGGGAATGATCACCTTCGTTCCGTCAAAAGATTCACTGATATAGCCGACCTGCAAACCGATTCCCAGACTTCCGCCGAATAATTTCAGTTTATAAGCATACTGTCCGGAAATAACCGTCGATTTGAAAAGTCCGATCTGGTCGTTGTACATGGAAATCCCTACTCCATGCTCTTTTCCTATGAATTTAAAAGGCATTTCGCCCAATAGAATGCCGGTTTTAGGTGCATGTTCCACACCTAACCATTGCAAACGGTAAAGACCGGTCAATTCCAAATTGCCGGATTGTCCTGCATATCCCGGATTGTAATAATTAGGCGCCGCCCAATAATTACTTAACTGCGTATCGAACTGGGCCATTACGGAATGACCGGCCGATAGCAGAAGGATGAAGAGTACAAAAACCGCTTTTTTCATTATTTATATTAACGCACAGAATAGTAAATAATTGTATCTGTACGGTGGAAATAACGAAAAAAGCGGCATCTATTATACTAACTCAACACTGCGTTTGATAAACTTGCTCAAGGCTTCCCCTTTCAATAATCCGTTGGATAAAAGGGCTAAATCAACCAATTGATGTACGGCATCTTTCGTATTTTCTTTGTCCGCTTCGATTTTCTTTACGGACGGAGCATCCAAGTTGACGGTCATGGTATAAGAAACCGGCATGTCGCCGTAGAAATTCATTCCCGGTTGCATGTCCGCCATTTCTTTCATCCGGCGCATAAATTCGTTTTGCGTGATGGTTACCGGATTGCCTTTTTCGCCCAAATGTTCAAAACCGACTACAAAATCCGTTTTTTCGATCGCAGGAATCGCTGATTTGAATACTTCAATCAAGGCATTGCGTTCTTCTTCGGTCAGTTTCACTTCCTTGCTTTCGCCTTTTTTAATCAAATTATCAACGACATCGGCATCGACACGGACAAAACGGGTTTTCTCCAATTTTGTTTCCAGCGTATTCATGAAATGATTGTCCAACTGTCCATCCATCACCAAGACGTCGTAGCCTTTTTCCTTAGCTTCGTCGATATAGGCGTATTGTTCTTCCTTATTGGTCGTGTAGAGGTAGATAATGGCTTTTTCCTTGTCCGTTTGATTGGTTTCCACCAAAGTTTTATATTCATCCAAGGTAAAGAATTTTTTATCCACGCTTTCCAACAAGACAAATTTCAATGCCCTTTCGCAGAATTTTTCGTCGGTAATCATACCGTATTCGATGAAAATTTTCAGGCTGCTCCATTTTTCTTCCCATTGCGGGCGATCGTTTTTGAAAATTTCTTCCAGGCGGTCGGCCACTTTTTTCGTGATGTAAGTCGAAATTTTCTTCACATTGCTGTCCGACTGCAAATACGAGCGGGAAACATTCAACGGAATATCCGGCGAATCGATGACACCATGCAGCAAAGTCAGGAATTCGGGTACAATACCTTCCACCGAATCGGTGACATATACCTGATTGCTATACAGTTGGATTTTATTTTTCTGCAAGTCAATGCCGCTTTTAACTTTCGGGAAATAAAGGATACCCGTCAGGTTGAACGGATAATCCACATTCAGGTGAATCCAGAACAAAGGATCTTCGCTATACGGATACAATTCCTTGTAAAACTGGATGTAATCTTCATTCGTTAGTTCCGAGGGTTTGCGTGTCCACAAGGGATTGGTATCATTAATAATATTGTCTTCGTCCAATTCAACGGATTTGCCGTCTTTCCATTCGGTTTTCTTGCCGAAAGCAATGGCGACCGGCAGGAAGCGGCAGTATTTTTTCAACAGCGATTCGATCCGGTGTTTTTCCAGAAATTCCTTGCTGTCATCGTCAATATACAGGATAATATCCGTACCGCGGTCTGCTTTGGTCGTTTCGGAAACCGTATATTCGGGCGAACCGTCACATTCCCATTTCATGGCGGGAGCATCTTCCTGCCAGGATTTGGTGATGATTTCCACTTTTTTGGACACCATAAATGCCGAATAAAAACCCAATCCGAAATGTCCGATCATGGCGTTGGCATTGTCTTTGTATTTATCCAAAAAATCATTCGCGCTGGAAAACGCTATCTGATTGATGTATTTGTCAATTTCTTCGGCGGTCAATCCGATTCCGTGATCGGAAATCGTCAATGTTTTCTTCTTTTCATTGATGCTGACCCGGATAGTGGTATCGCCCAACTCGCCTTTGAATTCGCCGACAGAAGCCAGGGTTTTCAATTTTTGTGTAGCATCTACGGCATTGGAAATCAATTCGCGCAGAAATATTTCATGGTCGCTATATAAGAATTTTTTAATAACGGGGAAAATGTTTTCGGTCGTCACCCCAATATGACCGGTTTGTTTTTTCGTACTCATAATACTATTTTTTTGATTTTTTTAGTTTTATTTTCTGATTTAAGGATGCTCAAAAAAAATGCCAACCTTTGGGGGCTGACATTTTGTCGCGTGAAAAAACCTCATTTCCACCTAATTTAAATAACAAAACAACCTCAATAGCAATAAAATGTATATTTTTTTCCCAACCTCATTACCTCATTTATTTACGAAAAATGAGGTAATGAGGTTGGATGTTTGGATAATTAAATGACTGCTACTGAGGTTGTTTTGTTATTTAAATTAGGTGGAAATGAGGTTGCGAATATAATTATACTTCCACAGCTGTTTTTGCAACCGCCGTAGTAATCTTTTGATTTTCCGAATCAAAATCAATCGTAATCGCATCGCCTTCTTTCAAATCGGATTTGATAATCATTTCCGCCAATTCATCTTCCAGGTATTTTTGGATGGCGCGTTTCAAGGGTCTTGCACCAAATTGCACGTCGTAACCTTTGGAGGCGATAAATTCTTTGGCCTTTTCGGTGATATCCAATTTATATCCTAAGTTTTTAAGCCGTTTGTAGAAATCTTTCAGTTCGATGTCAATAATCTTGTAAATCGATTCTTTATCCAATTGGTCGAACATGATAATATCGTCCACCCGGTTGATAAATTCGGGAGCGAAAGCTTTGTTTAATGCTTTCTGAATCACACCCCGTGAATATTCTTTATCGTCTGCAGCAGTGGTTGCCGTATTGAATCCGATGCCCCGGCCGAAATCTTTCAGTTGGCGGGTACCTATGTTGGAAGTCATGATCACGATGGTATTCTTAAAATCGATCCGGCGGCCTAAACTGTCCGTCAAACGACCTTCGTCCAATACCTGCAACAACAAGTTGAACACATCCGGATGCGCTTTTTCGATTTCATCCAACAAAACGACCGAATAGGGTTTGCGGCGCACTTTTTCCGTCAATTGTCCGCCTTCTTCATAACCTACGTATCCCGGAGGCGCTCCGACCAAGCGGGAAACGGTGAATTTTTCCATGTATTCCGACATATCGACACGGATTAAAGTATCTGCCGAGTCGAACAAGTATTCCGCTAACTTCTTTGCCAAGTGCGTTTTACCTACTCCGGTCGGGCCTAAAAACATAAATGTACCGATGGGTTTATTCGGATCTTTCAAGCCAATCCGGTTGCGCTGGATCGCTTTCACAATTTTTTGTACCGCTTCGTCCTGACCGATCACATTGGCTTTGAGGATGGCATCCATTTCCATCAAGCGTTGGTTTTCCGCTTTCGCAATCCGTTGCACGGGAACACCTGAAATCATGGCAACCACTTCCGCCACTTTGTCACCATCTACTATCTGGCGGTTTTCCTGCAAGTCGGCATCCCATTTCGTTTGGGCAGCTTCCAATTTAAGCTCCAATTGTCTTTGCTGGTCGCGATAACCTGCTGCCAATTCGTAGTTCTGGGATTTGACTGCATGCGCTTTATTTTGTTTTACTTCTTCAATTTGAGCTTCCAGTTCTTCAATGGCTTTCGGAACCACAATATTGGAAATATGCGTCCGGGAACCGGCTTCGTCCAAGGCATCAATGGCTTTGTCCGGAAAATTGCGGTCGCTGACATACCGGTCTGTTAATTTGACACACATGTCCAAGGCTTCATCGGTATAAACCACATTGTGATGGTCTTCGTACTTCGGCTTGATATTGTCCAATATCCGGCGCGTTTCTTCGGCCGTGGTCGGATCGACGATTACTTTTTGGAAACGGCGTTCCAAAGCGCCGTCTTTCTCGATATTTTTACGGTATTCGTCCAGCGTAGTCGCCCCGATACATTGAATTTCGCCTCTTGCCAAAGCCGGTTTTAACATATTGGCAGCATCCATCGAACCGCTGGCGCCACCGGCTCCGACAATCGTATGAATTTCATCAATAAAAAGGATGATGTTCGGATTTTTGGCCAATTCGTTCAATATCGCTTTAATCCGTTCTTCAAATTGTCCGCGGTATTTGGTTCCCGCCACAATCGAAGCCATATCCAGGTTCACTACCCGTTTGTCAAACAGTACACGGGATACTTTCCGTTGCACGATGCGGGAAGCTAAGCCTTCCACAATGGCGGATTTACCCACTCCCGGTTCACCGATCAGAACCGGATTGTTTTTCTTCCTACGGCTCAGAATTTGTGCCAACCGCTCGATTTCGGTTTCCCGGCCGACAATCGGATCCAAACGGTTTTCTTCCGCCGCCTTGGTCAAATCCGTTCCAAAACTGTCGATAACAGGCGTATCGCTGTTCTTGGCAGTCGAAGAGTTCCGGGTAGTTTCTTTTTTCTTCGAATTGGAAAATTGATCTTCCTCTTCGTCATCCTCGTCTTCACTAAAAGTAGCGCCCATCTGAGGTACCTGTTGCGGTCTTTCGATGCCTTTCTTTTCCAGAATTGCCTTATACACCTTTTAATATTCAGTATC
>BNYG01000051.1 GCA_026000155.1 Bacteroidia bacterium
AATCGGAAAAGGCGGGAGCGTTTCGTTTTTTTTACTTATAAAATCATTTTCATTCTTTTTTTCTCTAAAGAAATGGGATGATTTCCTGCCTTTTTCCGGTTTTGTTTCCGTGAGAATGAACGGCTCTTCGGAGCATAAATAACTATATATTAATTTAAAAAAATGAAAATGAAAAAAATGATTTTTTTAATGTTGTTATCCTTTTTGGGAATAACAGCAAGTATGAACGCACAGGTAGCTATTGGTACAGGTACAGGTGTGGATGGCGCCCCTGTCGCCGGCGCTGTGTTGGAGTTGGACGGAACCAAAGGCGCTTTGCTTTTGCCGAAAGTGGATGCATTAGCAACTATTGCATCGCCTGCAGCAGGTATGCTGGTTTATTTGAAATCGGATAATCAGGTTTATATTTACGATGGCACTTCGTGGAATGTATATACCGGCGCCGAAGGTCCTGCCGGTGCTAAAGGGGATACAGGTTCGCAGGGACCGAAAGGAGATACAGGTGCAACTGGTGCTGCCGGTACCAATGGCGCTCAAGGACCGAAAGGTGATACCGGTGCAACAGGTGCTGCTGGTACCAATGGTGCGAAAGGTGACAAAGGTGATACCGGTGCAACAGGCGCTGCCGGAAAAGGTATTTCAACCACAGTAATTAATTATGCTACGAGTGCAAGTGGTACTACGACTCCTACCAGTGGATGGGGCACTTCTATTCCATCGGTTGCTGCCGGTCAATATTTGTGGACAAGGACTGTCATTACTTACACAGATGCTACCAATTCTACGGTTTATTCGATAGGCATGAAGGGTGAGACTGGTGCAACCGGTCCTACTGATTTTACTTCAGTGATCATGCCAGAGTATTTTTGGTCTACTGCTTCTACAGCTGGAGCAAGTTGGCAAGATGCTAAAGCTGCCTGCGCTGCCTTAGACCCCGCTGGGTATTATCGATTGCCCACAGCTATTGAATTACGCATGGCTGCTCAATCTAGTTTGAAATCAGGTTTTCCGACCTCTGTCACGGCCGGCTACTGGTGTGCTGACGCCAATAATGGTTTGCGAGCGTTTACGGTGAATATTAACACCGGAAACATTGGCGCTGCCACATATGGTACCAAATATGTCTATCGTTGCATATTGGGTAAGTTATAATTTGTCCGCAAAATTTTCTTGTTTTTCTTATCTTAAATTAATAAAAACCAGAGTATAGCTAAATTGACATTTAGCTCTTACCTAACCCTCGTAAGTACATGCGAAATACGAGGGTTACATAACTATGTGTTTCCGCCGGCAGGGTGAAGATTCTCTGTTTCGGAAATGAAAGAAAAGGCAGAGTCCACTGAATTTCAAGGAAGATTATGAAGGATACATCGTATTCATAATCTTCCTTTTTTTAATTTCAATCCGGGGACTAATTGAGCCTTTTTTGGTTCACGGTACACGGTGCAAGGGTGCACGGAAGGCGAAAGGCAAGGCACAGAGTGCCGACATATTTGTAGCCAGGTGCGTTAGCGCCTGGTAATGATGCACATACCCATTCATTGAGCTGCGTAGCTGCGACACATCGACGTTAAGGTGCCGCCGCTACGCGGCTCGTTTGTTGGTTGATATGTCTATATACCAGGCGCTTACGCACCTGGCTACAAAGATGTCGGCGCTCTGCGCCTTGCCTCTCGCCTTCCGTGCACCTTTGCACCGTGTACCGTGTACCGTGAACCGTGAACAAAAAAAGATTCCAATCGTGTACTGATTAAAATAATTAATCCGGATCGCTTGTTATTCCAAAAAAATTATGTAAGTTTGACGTCAAATCTTAATATTAAATTTTTTTTAATATTAAATCTTAACTTCTAAATTATATTCATTATGTCAGTGAACAAAATTATTTTAATTGGAAACGTAGGCAAAGAGCCTGAAGTGAAGTATTATGACAATGGGGTGTCTGTTGCGAATTTTTCGATGGCAACCACCGAGAGAGGTTATACCGCCGCCAACGGAACGCAGGTTCCCGACCGCACGGAATGGCACAACATTGTATTGTGGAGAGGTTTGGCGGAAATCGCCGAAAAATACATCCACAAAGGGTCCAAAATTTACATCGAAGGGAAAATCCGTACCCGCTCGTACGATGACCAGCAGGGCATCAAGCGCTATGTGACGGAAGTATGGGGCGACAACCTGGAGCTATTGGACCGCAAACCGGATGGCGGCGCTCAGGGCAACAAGCCTCCTTTACCTGAACCGTCCGCAGCTCCTGCAGCGGCTCCCCGCACGGCTCCCGCTGCACCGGCTCAAACACAAACAACGACTCCGCTTCCGGCGTCGGACGAAAACGACGACTTGCCGTTTTAAAAAGTCGAAACCTGTTAGGTCTTAAAGACCTGACAGGTTTTTAAAACCGGTAAAAATGATTATGAAGCAAGGTTTATGGTTCGTTGTTGGTTGTTTATTGGTCTCTGCTTGTACCGGTTATTCCCCCAAGCCCGCGGGTTATTATCGCATCGACCTGCCTGCGCCCGGTTATCACGAACAGGAATTTCAAAGCGGCGAATTTCAGATTTCCAATCAGGCAAGTATTGTTTATACGTCCAACCAGGAAGAAGGCGAGTTCTTTAATATCGTTTATCCGCAACTGCATGCACAAATTTATTGCAGTTATTTGTCAATAAAAAAAGAAAATTTAGCGCAACTTTCAGAAGAAAGTCGTAAATTTGTCTATCTGCATGCTGTAAAAGCAGATGCTATCCGGGAACAAGTCTTTGATAATCAAGAACAAAGCGTGTATGGAATACGATACAACATACAAGGAAATGTAGCCTCGCCTACTCAATTTGTATTGACAGACAGTATTTATTCCTTTTTCCGGGGAGCTTTATATTTCGACAACACCCCCAATCAGGACTCGATTGCTCCTGTTTTGGACTATATAAATAACGACATTCAGGTTCTAATAGAGAGTTTTCGATGGAAGAAGTAAAACAAAGAATTGATGCTTTACGAAAGAATATAGAGGATTGGAATTATCAATATTACGTGCTGGCCCAGCCGACAATCAGCGATTTCGATTTTGACGGACAATTGAAAGAGCTGGAAAAATTGGAAGCTGGACATCCCGAATATTACGACCCCCATTCGCCTACGCAACGGGTGGGAAACGACATTAACCGGAATTTTGTTCAGGTCGAACACTTGTATCCGATGCTTTCGCTTTCCAATACTTACTCGGAAGGAGAAATCACGGACTTTTACAACCGCGTAAAAAAAGCATTGAACGAAGATTTTGAAATCGTTTGCGAATTGAAATACGACGGAACTTCCATTTCTCTCCTGTATGAAAACGGAGCTTTGCAGCGGGCCATTACCCGGGGCGACGGCACTCGTGGGGATGATGTGACCGCCAATATTCGTACGATCAAAAGTATTCCTTTGCGGCTGCATGGCGACAATTACCCTCCTTTATTTGAAATCAGAGGGGAAATTTTATTGCCGTGGAAAGCGTTTAACCAGTTAAATGAAGAGCGTGCCGAAACGGGCGAAGCCTTGTTTGCCAATCCCCGGAATGCCGCCGCCGGTTCCTTGAAAACGCTGAATCCGCAAATGGTGGCGCAACGAAAATTGGATTCCTACTTGTATTACCTGTTGGGCGACAACCTGCCCTGCGACGGTCATTACGAAAACCTGGAAGCAGCGCGGACCTGGGGTTTCAAAATTTCGGATGCCATGCGGAAATGCCGGACATTGGAAGAAGTATTTGCATTTATCAATTATTGGAATACGGAACGGAAAAACCTGCCGGTGGCAACCGACGGAATTGTATTGAAAGTCAATTCCATCAAACAGCAATTGAATTTGGGTTGGACAGCCAAATCGCCGCGGTGGGCGATTGCCTATAAATTTCAGGCGGAATCGGCGGAAACCCGTTTAAATTCGGTGGATTTTCAGGTCGGACGGACAGGAACCATCACGCCGGTGGCCAATCTGGAGCCGGTTTTATTGTCCGGAACTATCGTCAAACGAGCTTCCTTGCATAATGCAGACATCATCGAATCGCTCGATTTGCATATCGGGGATTTGTGTTATGTAGAAAAAGGCGGGGAAATTATTCCGAAAATAACCGGAGTCAATAAAGAAGCCCGGTTTATGATGGGTCCTAAAGTCAAATTCATCAAAAAATGCCCTGCCTGTAAAACGGCCTTGGTTCGCGAACCCGATGAAGCCGCCTGGTATTGTCCCAACGCTGCCGGTTGCGAACCGCAAATCAAAGGAATGATTGAACATTTCGTAAGCCGTAAAGCCATGAATATCAATGCTGGGGAAGAAACGGTCGAAACTTTTTATACGGCCGGACTGATTAAAAATGTAGCCGATTTGTATGAACTGAAAATGGAAGATATTTTCCGTTTGGAAAGATGGGGCGAAAAAAGCGCCGTCAATTTTATCGAAAGTATCCAATTGTCCAAACAAATTCCTTACGACCGCGTTTTATATGCATTAGGTATTCATTTTGTCGGTGAAACTGTTGCCAAACGCTTAGCCAAAGCATTTCCGTCCATGGATGAATTAATGCGGGCTACTGCCGAACAATTAATAGCGGTAGAAGAAATCGGCGAACGGATTGCCGGAAGTGTCCGGACGTATTTTGCCAATGAAAATAACCGGGAACTAATTGAACGCTTGCGGTTGCATGGTTTGCAACTGTCTTTAGGGGAAGAAGTATTAGCCGGAAGAACCGATGTGTTGCAAGGCAAAACATTTGTCATCAGCGGGGTTTTTACAGAACATTCGCGGGACGAATACAAAGAATTAATCGAAAAGAATGGCGGTAAAAATACAGGTTCGGTGTCTGCCAAGACAGATTTTATTCTGGCAGGCGAAAACATGGGACCTGCCAAATTGGAGAAAGGCGAAAAACTCGGCATTCAAATAATAAGCGAACGGGAATTTCTTGAAATGATTTTAAAACCATGAGTTTATGTATGAATACATTATCAAAGAAAAGCTGAAAAAATATTATAAAAATTATTCCAGGGAGAAATGCTTCTTGAATTTGAAAGACATCCGTACGGCTCTTATTTTATTTAACACGTCCGATTTCGAAGAAGTGAATACTTTTATAAACAAATTGAAGAAATTAGGAAAAAAAGTAACCGTTTATGCTTATAAAGGCAAGAAAGACGAACGTGATTACTCAAAAACACCCTACCGCATCATTACAGCGAAAGAAACCGGCAATTTGTTTGACAATAAAATGAATGAAATTGTAAAGGAATTAGATAAAAAAAAATTCGATGCCGTGATTGATTTGACTGTCCGGAGAAATATTTCTTTAGAATATTTATTAGCTCACTCCAAGGCATCCATCAAAGCGGGCTTAAAGAAAAATGATTTTCCGCAATACGATTTATCCATTACCGCCCTGCCGGATGCAGAAACAGAAAATTTAAAAGTCAGGGAATTAGGAAAACAAATCGTCTATTATTTACACACAATCCGTACAAATAAAACGAACTCAAAAGAATGATAAGAATTGCTATTCAGGCCAAGGGCCGACTCAATGAACAAAGTACCGAACTACTCTCGGAAGCAGGCATCCTGATTGAAGAGAGCAAACGCAAATTACTGACAAAAGCCAATAATTTTCCGGTGGAAATACTTTATTTGCGCGATGATGATATTCCGCAAGCAGTGGCCATGGGAGTAGCGGATGCAGGTATCGTAGGACTGAACGAAGTGGAAGAAAAAAAATATCCCGTGGAAGTGATCCATTCGCTCGGCTTCGGGAGATGCCGTTTGTCGTTAGCCATCCCGAAAGGCGAAAACTACGATTCTATCTACTGGTTTGAAGGGAAACGGGTGGCCACTTCCTATCCTAATATTTTGGAACGGTATTTCAAACAAAACCATATTTTCGCCGAAATACATACTATCGCCGGATCGGTCGAAATAGCTCCGTCGGTAGGGATGGCGGATGCGATTTTTGATATTGTCAGTTCCGGAGGCACCTTGGTAAAGAACGGCTTGGTGGAAGTGGAAAAAATAATGAATTCCGAAGCGGTTCTTATCGCCGGAAAAAATATTACGCCGGAAAAACAAGTGATATTAGACCAGCTTTTGTTTCGTTTCGATGCCATAGAACGCAGTCGCGGAATGAAATATTTGTTGATGAACTTGCCTTGCGATGCGGTCGAAAAAGCAGCAAAAATTCTCCCCGGCGTGAAAAGTCCGACTATTTTGCCCTTGCAACAAGAAGGCTGGTGTTCGATGCATGTAGTAGTCAGCGAAAACGAGTTGTGGGGAAAAATAGAATCCCTGAAAAGTATCGGAGCAGAAGATATTTTAGTTTTGGCGCTCGAAAAAATGATATTGTAATGATTACCCTGATTGAAAATCCGGCACGGAATACCTGGGAAGAATTAAGCCGGCGCGATGTATCCAACGATGAAACCATTTCGGCGCGCGTAACGGACATTGTGAATCAGGTACGTTTGGAAGGCGATATAGCATTGTTACGTTTAGCAAAAGAAATTGACGGATTGGAAATCAATTCGTTGCAAATCCCGGACGAAACGATTGACGCGGTATGTAGAGACAAGGCATGCCTTGTCTCTACGGAATTGCGAAATGCAATAGAAAACGCCGCAAAAAACATTCGCCTGTTTCACGAGGCCCAACGTTCAGCAGGTGTGGATATGGAAACGCAACCGGGTGTGCGCTGTTTGCAACGCAGTATCCCGATACAAAAAGTCGGATTATATATTCCGGGAGGAACGGCTCCGCTTTTTTCTACGGTACTCATGTTGGCAATTCCTGCACAAGTAGCCGGATGCAAGGAAATTATTCTTTGCACTCCGCCGGCTAAAAACGGTTCGGTAGCTCCCGAAATTTTATTTGCCGCTTCTGTTTGCGGAGTAAAAAAAATAGTTGCGACAGGCGGCGCACAAGCCATTGCCGCCATGGCTTACGGCACACAAACCATTCCCCGGGTAGATAAAATATTCGGTCCCGGCAACCGCTATGTTACCAAGGCCAAACAATTGGTGGCGATGTCGCAGGTGGCGATAGACATGCCTGCCGGCCCTTCGGAAGTGATGGTATTGGCAGACAGCTCCGCCAAGGCCGGATTTGTAGCCGCCGATATGTTGTCGCAGGCAGAACACGGAAGCGACAGCCAGTCCATTGTGGTAGTGAATTCGCAGGAATTAGCCGCGCAAATCGAAAATCAGTTGAACGAACAAGTCGAAAAATTGCCCCGCAAAGCATTTGCCATCAAAGCATTGGAAAACAGCAAAATTATCCTGTTGAATGAAAGACAGGAAATGATTGATTTTGCCAATACTTACGCTGCCGAACACCTGATTATTTCCATGCAAGATCCATGGGAGGTAGCGGAACATATTACTGCCGCGGGTTCGATATTCATCGGCAATTATTCGCCCGAAAGCGCCGGCGATTATGCTTCGGGAACCAATCATACCTTGCCGACATCGGGTTGGGCAAAGGCGTACAGCGGTGTCAATCTGGATAGTTTCATGAAAAAAATAACGTATCAGGAACTGACCCGGCAAGGATTGGAAAGTTTAAGCGATACAATCATCACGATGGCTGAAGCCGAAGGTTTGGATGCACATGCCCAAGCGGTAAAAGTCAGGTTAAATACATAGAAAAATGATAGACCCTATTATATTAGTCAGGAAAAATATATTGGAACTCTCCCCCTACTCCACCGCGCGCGATGAATATGACGGTCCCTTGGGTATTTATTTGGATGCCAATGAAAGTCCTTACAATAACGATTACAACCGCTATCCCGATCCGCATCAACGTATCCTCAAAGAACGTTTATCGCAAATCAAAGGAGCGCCTGCGGAGAATATTTTCATAGGTAACGGCAGCGACGAACCGATTGATTTGGCATTCAGGGTATTTTGCGAACCGGGCAAGGACAATGCCGTTTCCATTGCGCCCACCTACGGCATGTACAAAGTGGCAGCCGCCATTAATAACATCGAAATGCGGGAAGTCCGGCTGCGGGAAGATTTTTCCTTGGATGTTCCTGCCCTGCTTGCCGCCACCGATGAACACACCAAATTGCTTTTTATCTGTTCACCGAATAATCCCACAGGAAACAGTTTTCCGGCTGCGGAAATTGAACAGATTATCCAGGCATTCAACGGCATCGTGGTGTTGGATGAAGCCTATATTGATTTCTCCGAACATCCCGGATTTTTATCCCGCTTGGCAGATTTTCCGAATCTTATTATCCTGCAAACCCTTTCAAAAGCCTGGGGTATGGCCGGGCTGCGTATCGGACTCGCTTTCGCGCGTAAAGATATAATCGCCATTTTGTCACAGGTAAAATATCCCTACAATATCAATATCGTTGCCCAACGAATAGCTTTGGAACAATTGGAAAAAAAGAGACAGGAACAAATTGCGGAAATCAGAAACCAACGGAAATGGACAGAAAAAGAACTCGCCGGTATTCCATTGGTAAAACATATTTATCCCTCCGACGCCAACTTTTTATTGGTTCGCGTAGAAGATCCGCACCGGATATATCATAAACTGATCGGTGAAAGGATTATTGTGCGTGACCGTTCGAAGGTGCCGGGTTGCAAGGATTGTTTGCGCATCACCATCGGTACGCAGGAGGAGAATAAACGGATGATTGAGGCATTCAATACATAAAAGAAGCATTTCCTCTCAAAAAATCGCCCACCGCCATGCGTTTCTTCCCGGCTTGTTGCAAATTTTTCAAGCGAATAAATCCGTCTTGCGTACTAATATCCAGAAAAGTTTTTCCGTCAGATACAATCGTTCCCGGCTCTAATTCGTGCGGCTGAATGATTTTTTCCGTTTCAAATAGTTTGAAGTGAAGTGTCTCTCTTTTGGGAGTCGTCAATTCCGTCCAGGCGCCGGGATAAGGGGATAAGCCACGTATAAAATCGTAGATTTCCTTGGTCGTTTTGTTCCAGTCGATACGACATGTTTCTTTGAAAATCTTGGGCGCCGGTTTTAATTCCTGACTATTGGAAATTAATTTTTCCTGCGGAATGGGGATGATCATATCATTCAAAATATCATCCACGGTTTTAACCACTAATTTGGCTCCTAATTGCATGAGTTTATCATGGATAATTTCGGCATTGTCCGTATCTGCAACCGGGATTTTTTCCTGGTAAATGATTTTTCCCGTATCAATTTCGTGCGTGAGGAAAAAAGTAGTCACCCCGGTGACTGTTTCTCCGTTGATAATGGCCCAGTTAACCGGCGCCGCCCCGCGATATTGCGGCAACAGAGAGGCGTGTAAATTAAATGTTCCCAAGCGGGGCATATTCCACACCACTTCCGGCAACATACGGAAAGCGACTACAATCTGCAAATCGGCATTCCAGGCTTTCAAGGCTTCCAAAAAATCCGGGTCTTTCAACTTTTCCGGTTGAAGCACAGGCAAGTGCTGCGACAAGGCGTATTGTTTGACCGGGCTTGCTTGCAACACACTCTGGTGCTTCCCTACCGGTTTGTCCGGCATCGTCACGACACCTGCCACATTGTAGCCGCCTTCGACTAAGGCGCGCAGACTTTCAACAGCAAAATCAGGCGTTCCCATGAACACTATACGGAGTTTATTTTTCATAAATTTTAATTATTTATAATTTCATAAAACAAGGTTTTTTCGGAGCTAAAAAATAATTACCTTTACATTTCTTGCAAAGGTAATTATTTTTATAGAAACAAAAATCATAATCTGTTTTTTGCCAGGGCAAACGCACGAAAATTAAGGGCTCAGTAGTTGTTTTAAATAATTCATATCATAAGCAGCTTTGAGCCTTCTCTTTTTAAGAGAGAGCTTATCGTGTTGGTCATGAATGATTTGCAGGGCGATTTTTCTCAAAGTAGCAAGATTTTCAGCCGAATATCCTTTCCTGGCCCGGCAATTATCTTCACCGAAGGTTACATCCAAGTGCCAGTGCAAATGATTTTCAATACCCCAATGTCCTCGCACCAAAGTATTGAAATAATGGGCGTTCAAACCTGTTTCATCGCTGATGTAATAACGAGTCTCGGTTGTTTTCTTCTCATTCGTCTCCCGACAAGATTCTATCCTGACTAAGGTTTGGATGCCTGCCCATTGTTCCAAATGTTCCTTCAATAACACTGCTTTGGCGTTAAGGATGCTGCATGTACGGGTTTCATACCGTCCGTGAGCGTATTCCCATTCTTCCGATA
Organism: Bacteroidia bacterium; assembly: GCA_026000155.1. GTDB lineage: Bacteria > Bacteroidota > Bacteroidia > Bacteroidales > Azobacteroidaceae > Azobacteroides. Next base: position 10,231 of record BNYG01000051.1, read on the forward strand.
CACTCTGGGGGCGGTTCGTCCGGAAACCGTAAACGGTATCTTCATACAAACTTCCCTGATTCTCTTTCAACGACAGCAGGTAATGTCCTTTTTTAGCTGTAATTTGTTGCGCTATTGACCGCTGGCAACCAATGGCGTCTATACTGACTACGGCATCTTCAATGTCTATCTCATCAAGTAAAGAAGGTATGGCGGTAATTTCATTGCTTTTGTCTTCCACTTTTTTCTGTCCGATGCAAAGACGGTTTTCAGCCACCCAGGCATTTACTATGTACAAGCCCTGGTTGCCCCGGCTGGTGGGTGAAACGCCCCGCAATTTCTTCCCGTCAAGACAAATCTGTTTCTCTGCCAATAAGCCTGCGATATCCTTGCCGTAATCGTTCAGGCATTGACGCAGAATATCCGGCTCCAACATCGAAAATACACGATTGAAAGTGTCATGAGAGGGGATGCCGTTGGCCAACTCAATGTACTCCCGCAAAAAACTTTCGTGGGTGTGGCTGAACAGTACCATGTCTTCATAGTCTTCGCCATTGCTCAAATACGTCGCTAACCCGATAAACAGTATGTCTGATAACTTGTGAAGACATTTTTTCTCTATCCGGTAGTCTTCTATTCCGCTTAAATAATCATAGATAGATGCCATTCGACAAAAGTAATCGTTTTTCCCGGATGATGAATATAATTTCATGCGTTTGCCCTGT
>BNYG01000052.1 GCA_026000155.1 Bacteroidia bacterium
GGAAGAACGCTGGGGAGGTATTTTCCGGAAAATAGAAAGCGGTCAGACCGATTTCGAAGCCAATAATATTGAAACGATCGAATTTTGGCTAATGGATCCGTTTATTTACGACCACGAAGCGCGCGGGGGCGATTTATATTTCAACTTGGGAGAAATATCGGAAGATATTTTACGGGATGAGAAAAAATTCTTTGAAAACGGTTTGCCGACCGATGGTGATTTAAGTAAGGTGGAAGAAACGGTCTGGGGTTATGTGCACAAACAACAATCGTTAGTCTATGCTTTTGACTCACAGAGCGACCGGAAATTACAGGACGTGGGTTTCAACGGATTGAGTACCGAACAGGAATTCGGTTATCCGGCTTATGCCGATTATCTCCGGGATTTGAGAGCGCGCTTGTCTCCGGAAACTATCGCCCGGATGGAACAAGATCAATTTTCGCCGTTCAGGGATCCTTCCGGTGATAATTTCCATTATTTCAGGGGGTCGGATTTCGACCGGGAACAAGTTTCTATTTTGGGTCGTTATAAACACTATAACGGTACGGAAGGCAATTCGGCCAATGCGGACGAGACTTCCGAAAGTTACAATACAGCGGCAAAAATAAGTCCCGATGCAGAAGACATCAACCAGGATAATACGCTGAACGAGAATGAAAAATATTTCCAGTACAAGGTATCTATCCGTCCGGTAGATTTGGAAGTCGGAAGAAATTTCGTCGTGGATAAACGGATAACCCGGCCTAAATTGAAAAACGGTAAAACGGAAGAAGTAACCTGGTATCAATTCAAAATTCCTATTCGCGAATATGAGGGTAATCCTGTGGGTAATATACGCGACTTCCAGTCGATCCGGTTTATGCGGATGTTTATGACTCATTTTTCCGATTCTACCATTCTTCGTTTCGGAAAGTTGGAATTGGTGCGGGGCGATTGGCGGACTTATACCAAGGATTTATCCAATCCGAATTTACCGGCATCGGCAGAGGGAACCATCAGTATTTCAACGGTTAATATTGAAGAAAACGGAGATAAAAAGCCGGTCAACTACATCATGCCTCCGGGTGTGAACCGGATGACCGATCCGGGACAGCCGCAACTGATTATGGAAAACGAACAATCGTTGTCGGCTAAAATATCCAATCTGGCACAAGGTGACGCCCGCGCCGTTTATAAAACCGAACGCTTGGATACCCGGCAATACAAACGCTTCCAGATGTTTGTCCATGCGGAAAAAATGGAAGAGTCGATGGAAGAATTACCGAACAATGAACTTTCGGTTTTCCTGCGCTTGGGTTCGGACTACAAAAATAATTATTACGAATACGAAATTCCGTTGAAAATAACGCCGCCGGGGCTTTATAACGGCACTAATAATGCCGACCGGGAAATTGTCTGGCCTGCTTCCAATATGTTCGATTTTCCTTTCGAACTGCTGACCAATTTGAAATTAAACCGGAACAAGGAAAAAAGGAAAGCCGGTTCGGATGTGACCTATTATACGCCCTATTCTGAATTTGACCCTAATCGACCGATGAATAAGGTAACGGTAGTCGGCAATCCCACCATTTCCGAAATCAAAGTTATCATGATTGGTGTCCGGAACAATTCCCGCAATAAACAATCGGTGGAAATCTGGATGGACGAAATGCGCCTGACCGAATTTAACGAAGAAGGCGGCTGGGCAGGAAATGCCAATGTCTATGTCGCTTTGTCCGATTTAGGTTCCGTGAACTTTGTCGGAAAGAAAGAAACAGCCGGATTCGGGAGTCTCGATCAAGGTATTATGGACCGGAATCTGGACGATAAACAATCCGTCAATGTAAACACACAGGTAGAATTGGGGAAATTCTTCCCGGAAAAAGCCAAGGTTAGCATGCCGCTCTATTATTCTTACCGGGAAGAATTGGTCAGTCCGAAATACAATCCGTTGGATCAGGATATTTTATTGAAAGACGCTTTGGATGCCGTAGAAAGCAAGGCGGAAAAAGATTCCATCCGGAATTTCGCCGTGGACAAAGTGATCAGCCGTTCGTTGGATTTCAATAATGTGCGGGCGAATATCGTGAGTAAAACACCGATGCCTTACGACCCCGCTAATTTCACGCTGGGCTATTCATTCAGTGAAAATTACGTTCAGAATGCGACCACCGAATACGACCGGCAAACCGAACAGCGATTGCTTGTCGGCTATCTCTATTCGCCGATGTTCAAACCGTGGAAGCCTTTTTACAAAGACAACAAACCCACTACTAAAAATAAATTCCTGGGTGATTTGCAATTGGGTTATTTACCCAAAAGCATTGCCTTCAATTCGGATATCAGCCGGGACTATTTTGAATTGCAATTACGCGATTTGGGAAGTTTGGGTGAAAGCATGTTGCCCGCTTCTTTCCGCGAAGATTTCTATTGGAGCCGGACGTCGGCAATCAATTGGGAATTGACCAAAAATCTCCGTTTTAATTTGAATACCGGAACGAATGCCCGTATTGATGCGCCTTACGTACAGGTAAATAAAAAGTTCGCTATGGATGATTACGGATTATGGAAAGATTCGGTGTTGATGAGCATCCGGGATTTGGGAACTCCGATGGATTATGACCAATCGTTTAACGCCACCTATCAACTTCCGTTCCGCAATATCACCGCCCTGAATTTTATTTCCGGCGACTTGTCTTATGCGGCTCAATACAGTTGGCAAAGAGGCGCTATGGTGGACGATGCAGACGTCGAATTGGGAAATGTGATTACCAATCAACGCACCATAGGACTGAATAATGTGGCGTTCAATCTGCTGAACCTGTATAATAAAAGCAAATTCCTCGAAGGCGCCAATAAAAAATATACCCTAAGTAGAAGCGTTGCGCAGAATACCCGCAATACCCGGCGGAATGAACAGCAACAAGCGGCGGACGAACGGAATAAAAAATTGGCGGATGAAAAGAAAAACAAGAAATACGAAGGGGAAGTGCAATTGAATGCCGACTCGGCAACCGTAGTGAAACATACCTTGAATAACAAACGCCTACGAGTGACGGCTCGCGGCGCCAACGGAAAATTGTATGCCATCAGTTACAAAGCCATCGACAACAATACGATCCGGATCAATACGAAAGATACGGCAAAAATCAATCTGGTCGTTTCCCAAAAACCGCCTTTGGACGATTTGCAATGGTATAAAATAGCCCAGGGAGTCGCCCGCGGATTGATGATGGTGCGCAATGTCAGCTTCTCTTACACTCAGACCGACGGAATGATGATTCCCGGTTTCCGTCCCGAAATCGGCGATTTCTTCGGCCAGGGAAGCACCGGCTTCGGTAAAGCTCCCGGACTTGATTTTGCTTTCGGATTGACGGATGAAACTTATTTGGACAAGGCTTATGAAAATAAATGGTTGATAACGGATAATCCGAACAATACCAATCCCGCCCTGTTTAATAAGATGGAAACTTTCACCATGGCTGCGACTGTAGAACCTTTTGCGGGCATGAAAATCAACCTGACTGCCGGCAGGACGTCAACCGATCAAAACCAGATAGATTATATGTATAAAACCGACAATGGAATGCCCAAGCGGTTTTCCGGTAATTTCAATATCACGACCATTGCGCTCCGTTCGGCATTTGAAAAAAGCAATGCAGCTAACGGCTATCATTCCAAGGCATTTGAATCATTCCTCAACAACCGCGAAATCATTGCCGGCCGGTTGGAAAACGTTTATGGCCAGGCCGGAGTTCCGGGAGCGGTGGAAAGAAATTCGGTAGATGTGTTAATTCCCGCATTTATAGCCGCCTACACGGGACAAAAACCGGATAAAGTAGGATTGGATATCTTTCCTTCCCTGCTCAAACTGCTTCCTAACTGGAAAATCACCTATGAAGGATTGATGCAACTGCCGATAATCAGTAAACATTTCAAATCCTTTACGCTCGAACACGACTACAAATCCCGTTATACGGTAGGCTCTTACACCTCCTATCCGAACTGGACGGAAGAGAACAACAGCGGAATCGGTTATATCCGCAACATGGCATCCGGTCAGGAGACCCCTGTTCCTTCTTCTCCTTATAATGTGATGGCCGTTAGTATTACGGAAGATTTTGCTCCCCTTATCCGGGTCAATTCCGTATTACTCAATAATATGAGCGTGAAATTAGACTACTCTACGAAACGGATGGTCAATTTGAATATAGCCTCGTACCAGATAGTGGAAATAAGTTCGAAAGAATTGGGTGCGGATTTGGGTTACCGCATCGACCATTTCGACAAAATCATTCATTTTCCGAAGAAAACGAATCCCAATTTCAATAACGATTTACGGATTTCCGCAGGCGTTTCTTACCGTATGCAGCAAAGTCTGAACCGTAAAATCCAGGATGCCTTTACACAAGCCACATCGGGCGATTCGCAAGTGATGCTCAAGTTTACAGCCGATTATACCCTGAGCAAGATGATTATGTTGCAAGGATTTTTCGACAGGGAAATAAGTCAACCCTTAGTATCTTCTACCGCTTTTCCGCGCTCCAAATCCTCCTTCGGCGTTAGTGTGAAAATCAGTTTGATGCAGTAATAATTTGCTTTATTATTAAAATCACACTACCTTTGTTAGTGCGTATTTAAAAATAAATTTCATTATTATGATAAAAAGAATTGCCCTTTTTGCTGTTCTAATCTTCCTCTCACTGATTACCTTTCATGCATGGGCAGTTCCGGCGAATCCGAATCCGGTAGAAACCGTACAACCCGACGGCGCCCCGATAACGTATTTTATCAAAGGAGATGAAAAGGTGAATTGGCTGCAATCGACCGACGGATATACTTTGTTGCGGAATGAAAATCAATTTATCGTTTATGCCGAAAAAAATGCCAAAGGAAATTTAGTTCCTTCCCAATATATATATAAGAACGGACAACTTCGTTCTTCCGGCTTGAACCAATTCCTTGCGAAAACGCCTAAAGATTTGCGTTACAGTACGGAACAAGTCGAGATGCTCACTCAGATATGGAAAATGACGGAGAGCGAAATACAGACTCATCCGGTGAAAGGGGATAAAAAAGCGCTTTGTATCTTAGCCGGTTTTCTCGATAAACCGGTTGATAAATCCGTTGCCGAATTTGAAGCGCTGATGAATCAGGTCGGCTATTCTTCCAATGGCGCTACCGGAAGTGTAAAAGATTTTTACAGGGAAAATTCATACGGTCAAATGGATTTGACGGTTACGGTTGTCGGACCGGTTACGGTTCCCAATACGACTGCTTATTATGGTCAAGGAGATGGCCCTCATTTTCAGGAATTTGCAAAAGAGGTGCTACTCGCAGCTGATCCGGAAGTGGATTTTAGCGAATATGCCAATGAAGAAGGAGACGTGGAAACGTTTCACATTATATTTGCCGGCTATGGTGATGAAAACATACAGAATCACAAACAAATCTGGTCTCATAAATGGAACCTCAAATCTCCGGTCACCTTAGATGAGGTAAGGCTTTTTGTCTATTCCTGTTCTCCGGAGCTGCGGGGACGATTAGGGTCTTCGATTACCGCGATCGGGGTTGTCTGCCATGAACTTTGCCATGTTTTCGGCGCCGATGATTATTACGATACGGACTATGCCGGCAACGGAGGTGACTATCCGGCAACAGGCAATTGGGACTTGATGGCGGGAGGCAGTTGGAATGGTAATAACCGGGATGGCTCCTGCCCTGCCCATATCAATATGTTTCAAAAAATACTTTATGCCTGGGTAGAACCGGTTGAATTAACGGATTCGCTAACGGTTACCAACATGCCTAATTCAGCCGAAAATCCGGTGGCTTATATTGTAAAACCTTCTACGGATAATGAAATGTATGTGTTGGAAAATCGTCAGCAAGTGGCGTTTGATTCCAAAATTCCGGGCGCCGGGCTGTTGATCTATCATATTCACCATTCGGCTGCCAACGGAAGAATCAATAACACCAAACACCCGCAACAGGCATACGTGGTATGCGCCTCTTCTACAACGGCTATACCTAATAGCAGTGTAAGTTCGTATGGCTTGGTCGATTCTTCCCGCGCTCCTTTTACGAATCTGACGGGAAGAGATGAATTTTCGGATACCTCTACTCCGCAAATGTTCCGGTGGGACAGGCTTTCCGGTATCCCGGTAGCGGATAAAGCGTTGACGGAAATCACCCAAGCGGAGGGTTTAGTTTCGTTCAAGTTCAGGGGAGGGAATGCGGAAGAAACGGAAGTCGCTTACAATCCGGTAAGCAACCTTCAAAGTAAAATAGAATATAACGAAATTATCCTGGATTGGCAGTATCCGGCAGGCGGGAATTATCCCACAGGATATGAAATTTACCGGGAAGATGAATTACTGGCAACGCTCCCGATCAATGAAAGGAAATACATCGACGAAGACAGGGAAACGGGTTCTTATAATTATTGTGTGAAAGCCGTTTATCCGGATACCATTTCCGAAGCGGAATGTGTCGTTGTGGATTTTGAAAGAGCCTATTGCTTTCCTGCCGTTGATTTAAGTGCGCAAGTAGCAGGCGACACGATTAAACTCTCGTGGGAAGTTCCGGTGGATCCGGACGAAAAAACCTATACTTACACCCTATATGTGGAGGATAAAATCATGGCACAAAATTTGGAAGAAACTTCTTTTGATTATCAACCGAAAGAAGGAGGAGAGTACCGGTTTTCCGTAATAGCCTATACGGACAATTGCCGGGCGGAACAAGCGGAAATCACGGTTTCTTTTCATCCGCAGTTAAACTTTGAACTCCAGGGAATACCGGAAGAGGTTTATACGAAACAATCTTATCCGGTATCTTTAGAACTTACGGATGAAACGGATGAAGAAATAAATTATACCTGGTCTTTTTCCAACGATTTGGCAACGATTGTTCCCGGGGAAAAACCCAATGAAATCCAATTAGTGACAGGAGAGGAACAAGGAATGGGAATTTTACGTGCGGAAGTCAGCTATTTCCATTACTTACCGGTTTTTGAAAAGGAACTCAATATCCAATTTCCGGTGGGAATCAATGAAATACCTTCTATGCAGAGACTGGTCTATCCTAATCCGGTACACGATGTATTGACTGTTTCCACGAATGAAGTAGTGAGCCTGTCCATTACGGATAGTATGGGCAGGACAATCTATGCCGCCCCCCGGTTCAAAACCCAAAGCATCGATGTTTCGGATTGGACCAAAGGCATTTACTTTGTTCGTATCCAAACACCGGACGGAACGAGAATGGAGAAAGTGATTAAGAATTAATTTGTGTTTTAGAAAATTCTTTTTAAATTTGCAATTAATTTATAAAAAATAAAACAAGATGATACGTACAGTTTTTACACCAGATAGCAACCTTATTACTTTTCCCATTCCGAATAAATATGTTGGGAAAGAATTGGAAATAACCGTTTTTCCGATTAAAGATATTTCTCTGAAAAAAGCAAGGAAAAAAGTAACGACCGATATTGACCCTGCATTTGGTGCGTGGGCGGATATGGATAAAAGTACAGAAGAAATTTGTGCCGAAATCAAAAATAGTAGAACTTTCCGTAAAAGAGACCTGGTGTTATGATACAATATATTTTGGATACCAATATTTGCGTTTTCTTTCTTCGTGGAAAACTCAATTTCAACGAATTTACCAAAGTGAAATGGCGTGAAAGTTGTTGTGTTTCCGAAGTAACGGTATTGGAATTACATTATGGAGCTGAAAACAGTAACAACCCTAAGAAACATCATGAGGCGGTAAATGCTTTTCTACAAGACTTGACCGTTCTTTCTGTGTCCAAATGTGCAGACTTTTATTCAAAAGAAAAAACACGGTTTAGGAAAATGGGCAAACCTTTGCATGATGAATTTGACTTGATTATAGGTAGTTCTGCTATTGTAAATGATTTAACCTTGGTAACAGACAATGTAAAGCATTTCAAAGATTTCGAAAATATCAAAATCGACAATTGGTTCAGAAACAACGATTAAATCTAATTAGTCAATGCAAAAAAGAGCAAATTCAGGAATGATTCCGGTTCCTCGGATGATGCTCCAATATCTCACTCCTCAAAAAATCCCGGTCCAAATGCGTATATATCTCGGTAGTCGTGATTTTTTCGTGACCGAGCATGGCTTGTATGGCTCGTAAATTCGCTCCCCCTTCCAATAAATGGGTGGCAAACGAATGGCGGAAAGTGTGCGGACTCACATTCTTTTTTATTCCCGCGGCTTCGGCATAGACTTTGATCAGGTGAAAAATCATAATCCGCGAGAGTGCGGTGCCCCGCCGGCTCAGGAACAAAATATCTTCAAAGCCCTTTTTGACCGGAATGTGGTTCCTGTCGGGCAAATACAGATTGATTTCTTTGACAGCCGTTCCGGAAATGGGAACCAAACGCTGTTTGCCGCCTTTTCCTTCCACCTTGATGAAACCTTCTTCTAAATACAAGTTGGAAAAACACAGTCCGGTCAATTCGGAAACCCGCAATCCGCAACTGTATAACGTTTCCAGAATAGCTTTGTTCCGTTGCCCTTCCGGTTGCGATAAGTCGATGACCGACAGCATGGTATTGATTTCATGCAAGGTTAGAAATTCCGGAAGTTTCAATCCGATTTTAGGCGATTCCAATAATTCGGTCGGATCTTTGGCAATCCAATTTTCCAATTCCAGGAAGCGGTAAAACGATTTGATTCCGGAAATGACCCGTGCTTGCGAACGGGGATTAATCCCCATTTCGTGCAGCGAAATAACCAATTCCTGCAAATCTTCCAACACTACTTCCTGCGGATGTTTATTTACCGTGAGCAGATAATCCAATAACTTGTTCAGATCGTCTAAATAAGCCTCCACCGAATTGCGGGAAAGCGATTTTTCCAATAATAAATGGGTTCGATACGATTGAACCAAAGAAGGAATAGCTTCGTTTGTCATTTAATTGAAGAATAATAATTAAATTTGCAGTCCGAAAGGACAAAGATAGTATAAAATAACTGTATGTTAAAACAAACAAAAATAGTAGCAACCATTTCAGATAAACGTTGCGATGTGGAGTTTCTTACCAAGCTCTTCAATGAAGGGATGAATGTGGTACGAATGAATTCCGCTCATTTAAGCAGGGAGGGTTTCGATGCAATTATCGATAATATCCGGGCGGTTTCCAACCGGATCGGCATCCTGATGGACACCAAAGGTCCGGAAGTACGGACAACAGTAAGTGAAAATCCGATCGCTTTCAAAACGGGCGACCAGGTGCAAATCAGAGGCGACATCAACGGAATCACTTCTGCCGATTGCATTTATGTGACGTATAAAAACTTTGTCGATGAAATACGCCTGGGAGCCGGAATCCTTATCGACGATGGAGAAATAGAATTGAAAGTAATCGAAAAACAAGCGGATTACCTGACGGTGGAAGTATTAAACGATGCCGTATTGGGAAGTCGGAAAAGTGTAAATGTGCCGGGCGTCCGGATTAACCTTCCGTCCTTGACGGAAAAAGACCGGACGAATATTTTGTATGCCATCGAACGGAAAATTGATTTTATCGCCCATTCTTTTGTCCGGAACAAGCAGGATATTTTGGATATTCAACGCATTTTGGACGAACACAACAGTCCGATTAAGATTATCGCCAAAATAGAAAATCAGGAAGGGGTGGACAATCTGGACGAAATACTGGAAACGGCTTACGGCATTATGGTGGCGCGGGGCGATTTGGGTATCGAAGTGCCACAGGAAAAACTGCCCGGATTGCAACGGATAATGATTCGCAAATGTGTAGCCGCCAAAAAACCGGTGATTGTAGCGACACAAATGCTCCATTCCATGATAACCAATCCGCGTCCCACCCGCGCCGAAATAACGGATATTGCCAACGCCATTTATTATCGCACAGATGCTTTGATGTTAAGTGGCGAAACAGCCTACGGAAAATTTCCGGTAGAGGCGGTACGAACCATGACGAGCATTGCCCGCGAAGCGGAAAAAACCAAATTGAGCGAGAACGATATTCGGGTTCCTACCACCGGCGATGACTTGGACGTAACGTCTTTTCTGTCGAAACAAGCGGTAAAAACCAGTCAGAAATTGCATGTAAAAGCCATTGTGACGGATAGTTATACGGGACAAACGGCCAGAAATCTCGCTGCATTCCGTGGCAAAGCGCCTGTTTTTGCTATTTGCTACCGGGAAAGAACCACCCGCGAATTATCCCTTTCGTACGGCGTTTGGGCGGAATACCAGCCGGAAAACAACGACCCGAAAGAATATTTTCTGGAAGCCTTGAATAAGCTGATGCGCAAGGAAATGATTTGTCCTCAAGATATGGTGGCTTATCTAAGCGGCAGTTTTGGCGAAGGAGGAGGCACTTCTTTCCTTGAAATCAATCGAGTAGAGCGGATATTAAATAATTCGAAGAAATTTCAACCGCCGTTTTTCCGGTAAGGTGTTGGTTACAGTGTAGTTCGAAACGTTAAAATGCTCATTTCCGCCTTTTTAAGTTTTAAATATTTTAGGCTGAAAGGATGTACGATTGCTGTTAGGCTAAATTATTGTTTAAAGGCATCCAATGGGGATGTCTCTATTCATTTATTAACCGATATAGGATCGCCAGTAAAAACCTGAGTTTAGGCTAAACTCAAATTAAAAAATGCTTGCATTTCTAAAAAGAATCTTTTATCTTTGGCCTGTGATTATGAACAAGATTTTTTAACAAGCCATACTTAATTTTATGGGCAAAATTTTAACTTCAACCTATATAAGTCCGATTACGGATTTTGGGTTTAAAAAATTATTTTCGACAGAGAAAAACA
>BNYG01000053.1 GCA_026000155.1 Bacteroidia bacterium
CCATCGAAATAAATTGGCTGTGCTATGGATCTGACGGACAGAAAACACGGACAGACGGATTGGTGATGGACAGGTTTCGCGCACATGCCTTACCCGGTTTTTGGCAAAATCGTCATATAAAAAGCATTGTAAATCCACGCAAAACAGTCTCTTTTATCGGTGCACACGAGGTGGTGTGTCTGTCCGGAGACATCGTGGATACCAACAAGGAAATTGTGCGTGTTTTTTGGGGAGAACGCACTCCCCTTCTCGACACAATCAGAATCAATCATTACGCTGTAAAATCGTATGAAGAATTTTTGGAAAAACGCAATCGGGGGCGCGCCCACTCGCGAAAACAGCGTAACCTGGATTATTTTACCCGGTTTGACCGAAATGAAATTGAAAATGATAAAACGATGGACAAGTATATTGCAAAATTAAAAAAATGAATAGAAAAATAATTGTATCGCTGACATCTATTCCCGAACGTATCGAGCGGGCTACACCGCTCGTCATCAAGTCTATTCTGTCACAATCTGTTCAGCCGGATAAAATAGTCCTGTATCTTGCCATTGAGCAATTTCCTGATAAGATTTTGCCGAAAGCGCTGACGGATTTGGTCGGCGAAAAATTTCAGATAAAATTCTGTAACGATATTCGTTCCTATAAAAAAATTATCCCTGCGTTGCATGATTTTCCCGATGCCATAATCATTACGGTTGATGACGATATCGTGTATCCAAAGCATTTGCTCAAAAAAATGCTCCATACGCATAAAAAATATCCAAACGCCATTATTGGGCGCAGAGTGAAAAAAATAAAACTGGATGCCAAGAGTGAAATTATGCCCTATAAGTCATGGAAAGTTTACAGAGGCTTGCGGTATCTTTTATGGGGAACCAAACCGAGTTACACAAACTTTAATACCGGCTGCGGAGGTGTGCTTTACCCGCCCCATTCACTGCATCCGGATGTTGTGAAATCCGAAGTCTTTATGGAAATAGCGCCGACGGCAGACGATGTATGGTTGTGGGGAATGGCCGTATTGAATAAAACAAAAATCGCTCCGGTGCCGTTCGGGTATCTACATGGACGAGGTATTCGCGGTTCAAAGGAAAAAACCTTGTTATCCATCAACAAGGTCAACAACCGGAATGTCTTGTTTATGCAGGATATGATAAAAAAATATCCTGCAATTAGAATTTCACTTACAGATATTGATTGATTCCCAATGAACAGTAGGCCAAATGCCCGCTAACCGTTTGCTCAAGCAACCGGTCATTAACATCAAGCGTTGGGCGACTGTTTTCTTTATGATGCAAATGGTAGGCGACTCCGCCTAATCGCAAGTTATTCCTTTTAATTCCACTATTGAGCATCCGGGCGGCAAATTCGTTATCCTCGCGTCCCCATCCGACAAAAGCTTCATTAAATCCATTAATAGCAATAACATCTTTCCGCCAAAACGCCATATTACATCCGCGCACCAAAGCGTGTGTTTGTTTAGAAAACAAGGCGGAATACAAAATCGAAAGCGGACGGCAACGACAAGCATTGAACCGCTTTTTTACTCCTTTTGACAAGCAATGGAGGACAGGCAACCGTTGAAGAGAAAATATTTGCCGCGTCAGCTGCTCTGATACTTTTGCTCGCGGTCCTTGTACAAATTTTCCTGTCTTCGCTGTACGAATATGATCGCGGATAAAATTCTTGTGCAACACCATATCCCCATCTACCATAATAATGTAGTCGGCAGTACTCATCGCAATCGCTTTGTTGCGGCTGGCCGAAAGTCGAAAGCCCGCATCCTCCTGCCAGCAATGCCGGACAGGAATGGGGAACAAAGGCACAAATTCTTTTACCAGGTCTTGTGTTTCAGAAGTAGAACCATCGTCAGCAATAATTATCTCCGCCGGCATTACGGATTGCAACAAAAGACTTTGTAAAACAATCCGCAGTGCATCCGGACTGTTGTAGGTGGTAATAATAATTGAAGTTTTCTTCTTCATAGCTCAAAACTCGATTTATGGGGTAAAATACTATTAAAAGCCACATCCAGTTCAGACATCACCTGGTCATAATTCCTTATTAATGAATTGTCATTCAAACAAATAAGTGAGTAGGATTGTTTGCGGATGGCTTTTTCGGCTTGTTTGCTTTTCAGCATGAGCGGAAACATTTTTGTATTGTCGTAGGTGTTGTATGGATTGAAATTGGATTGGCATATCTGCCAGGTTCTAAAAAGTTCGGGAGTATAGTCCAATTCGCAGCGAAACTTGTGTACCGACATTTCCGTCAGTTCTTTTTCCGCCACCTTCCAAACCTCTTCAAACGTGCTTTTGAGATAAGGTTGCGCATTGTGCGGGGTACGCAAAGTAACAAATTTGGGATAAAATTTCAACAAGGATGTTAATCGAGCCTTGCTGCCGTAAACCGGATTAAACCATTTGTCGTGGTCTCTGGACAGAACTTCTTTTTTGTCAAAATTTTCGTTGATGATCCGGATATTGTTTTTCAGCTTTTTGGCCCATACCGATAAACCCGAATTGTAGCGAAAAGCCGCTATGTCGTTGGGCAATCCATTCGTGAAAAACCGTTCCGGGGAGAGGGTATTGATAATGAAAAAGTCATCGTTGAAATAGACAAAATGTTCGGACAAACCGTTGATTTTGTGCATATAGATTTCAAGCACACAGGAATTAAAATTGGGCAGGAATTGGTTGGGAATATAATCTTCGTGATTGACGAGGTGCAATTTGGGGTGGTTAATATTCAACCAATCAGGATGTTGTCCGCAGGTGACAAAGTGAATTTTGCGTACCCAGGGAGCAAAGTTTTCCACGCCCCGGAACCAGTATTTCAAAAAGCCATAGTCCCTGAAACGCGCTTCGGAATTTCCATTTTTACTGTTGTCTATCTTCCCCGAACAGGCAGCATATTTCTCCTGCCATTTCGGGTCGTCCATGTCCACCCACGTTATTACAAAGTCTATATCCATAATCGTTTTATTGATGATAAAAATCCTGTTTGATAATAGAAGCATGTTTAAATCGATTGTGAGTCCACAAGTACAATTCCGGCTGCCGACGTATCATTTTCTCCAACAGGCGATAATAAATATCCGTCAATTCAAAATCGGGTAAATTTTGCGGGTCTTCGTGCATTTTTACAAATTCCGCTTCGTAATATCCTCTTTTAATGCGTTTAACATCCAAAAAATACGCTTCAAACCGGTATTTTTTAGTAATTTTTTCTGTGCCTGTCAATGCCGGCGCCTGATGGTTGAGAAAACGGACATAATGTTGTTGATTGCTTCTTCTGGGCGACTGGTCGGCAATATATCCGGTAATTGTTACTTGTTGATTCCGCACGTGTGCGTTTATCCAACGAGGTGTTTCCTTCATTTCAATATTCGTGGCGCCAAAACGTCCACGGCTTTGAAGCAATAATTTATCCACCGTTCGATCATGTAACCGGTGATATATTTGACCGCTTACCGCATGCTTATCCAACCACAAAGCCATCGAAGATACCCATTCCCAAATGCCGTAATGACCTAAATAAAGCGAAATAGATTTTTCCTGTTGTAAAATAGCGTTTATATCGTCTATATTGGTAAATTTCATTCGTTTCCCTATTTCTTCTTTGGAAATAGTAACGAATTTACACGTTTCAAAAAAGATATCAATAAAAAAATGATAAAATCGTTTTTCTATTTTCACTATCTCTTTTTCGCTTTTTTCAGGGAAGGACGCTACCAGATTTTTACGCGTAATCTTCCGGCGGTATCTCCCTGTGTAATAGAGAGGATAAAATAATCCGTCCGACAAAACATACATGATGGGCAGCGGAATGATTGACAATAGTACCCAGCCGGCTTTAAGCAACAGGAATTTGATTGATTGCACTTTCTATTCTTTTAATGACTTCTTTTTTACCCAAAATTTCCGTGATATCGAAAATATGCGGCCCTTTGGATTCGCCAACCAAAGCCAAACGGAAAGCATTCATAACGTTTCCCATGGAATAGCCTTTCGATTCAATCCAGGGAATAACAATGTCTTCCGTGGGTTTTGCCGTAAAATCTTCGACCGATTCCAATACGGCGGAAAGTTCGGTGAGTTGGGCGGCTGAATCTTCTTTCCAACGCTTTTTGACGGTTTTTTCGTCGTATGTTTCCGGTGCAACGAAAAAGAAAGACGATTGTTCCCATAAATCTTTAACGTACGTTACACGATCTTTCACCAAACCGACAATTTTGATAATTGTATCCATCAAAACTTTGTCATTGCGGGCTTGACCCGCAATCTCCTGCATAACCGTATGTTCATGGGATTGCGGGTCAAGCCCGCAATGACAGGAATCAAGCCATAATCCGGCAATTTCCTCGTTGGATTTCAATTGAATATATTGGTGATTGAACCATTCTCCTTTTTTGTAATCGAATTTGGCGCCGCTTTTACTGCATTTTTCCAATGAAAATAAAGCAATCATATCCTCTAAAGACAAAATTTCGCGGTCGTCGCCGGGATTCCAACCCAACAGGGCTAAGAAATTGATAATGGCATCCGGCAAATAGCCTTTTTCGCGGTATCCCGATGAAATTTCGCCTGTTTTAGGATCTTGCCATTGCAACGGAAAAACAGGAAATCCCAAACGGTCGCCGTCCCGTTTGCTTAGTTTGCCGTTCCCTTCCGGTTTCAACAATAATGGTAGATGAGCGAATTGAGGCATGGTATCCGTCCATCCGAAATAGTTATACAAAGTCACATGCAAGGGAGCGGAGGGCAACCATTCTTCTCCTCGGATTACATGCGTAATTTCCATCAAATGGTCGTCCACAATATTCGCCAAATGGTAGGTAGGCAATTGGTCGGACGATTTATACAGTACTTTATCGTCTAAGATAGAAGAATTGACCGTTACGGCGCCCCGGATGACATCGTTGACAACAATGCTTTGATCGGGTTCGATTTTAATCCGCACCACATATTGTTTGCCGGCATCTATCCAATCTGCCGTTTCTTTTTCAGACAAGGTCAATGAATTTTTCATCAAGATGCGCGTGGAGGCATCGTATTGGAAATTAGGAATTTCGTTCCGTTTGGCTTCCAATTCTTCGGGCGTGTCAAACGCAATGTAAGCCAAGCCTTTTTCCAAAAGCCTGTCCACATATTCTTTATAAATGGATTTCCGTTCCGATTGACGGTAAGGACCGTATTTGCCGCCAATGTGGGGACCTTCATCAAAAGTAATTCCCAACCAGTTGAAAGCCTCAATAATGTATTCTTCAGCACCTGGAACAAAACGTTGGGAATCCGTATCTTCAATCCGTAAAATCAGATCGCCCCCCTGTTTTTTAGCGAACAAATAATTGTATAAAGCAGTCCTGACCCCTCCAATATGAAGCGGCCCCGTAGGACTCGGCGCAAAACGTACTCGTACCATATAAATTTTTTTGCAAAAGTACGCATATTTATACGATTGCCCTCTATATTTTGTGCATATTTTTATTTGAGTTACTTAAAAGTAGAAGTAAATTTAAATTTCATTAGCTATTTATTTATTAAAAATGGGGTAATTGTTTTTTCCACATTTGGAAATAGCGTTCTTTAGCGGTGTATAGTTCCTGGTGCGAACCTTGCTCCACTACTTTTCCGTTTTCAAGTACCACAATTTTGTCCGCATTGACCACTGTGCTTAGGCGATGTGCAATGATGATAATCGTTTTTCCTTGCTTTTTAAGCTGTTTAATAGTTTGCTGCACAAATTGTTCCGATTCGGAATCGAGTGAAGAAGTCGCTTCATCCAGTATCAGAATCTCCGGATTCTTGTATAAGGCGCGAGCAATCGCCAAACGTTGTTTTTGCCCGCCCGAAAGCGAGGCGCCATTTTCGCCGAGATAAGTGTTGAAGCCTGCCGGTAATTTTTCGATCAAGGGCATCATTCCCAATAGAGTACAAATACCTACAATTCGTTGCAAATCAGGTTCAAACTCGCCAAGTGCAATATTTTCAATCACATTACCTGCAAAAAGATTGAGTTGTTGCGGTACGGCGCTAACCATTTTCCGAAGGCTTTGATTCTCAATATATTCAATATTCAGGTCGCCGATGCTGATTTTCCCGGATTTTACGGGATAAAGTTTTTGCAACAAAGCGGCAAGTGTGGTTTTTCCTGAGCCGCTTTCTCCGATGACAGCCGTCAGTTCGCCTTTTTTCAGACATAAATCAAAATTCTCGAAAACATCGATCCGTGTTCCGTAGCTGAACGATACATTTTCAAAACGAATATCTCCTATCAACTCTTTTTGCAGTTCAATGCTGTTTTCATCGTTTTCGCGTTCCAAATCCATGATTTCAAACAAACGGTCGGCTGCAATCAGCGCGTTTTGAACGGTTTTATTCATTCCTATCAAACTCGAAACCGGACCGGTCAAGTAACCGATAAGTGCATAAAAACTCAGTAATTCGCCCGGGGTGATTGTGCTGTCGATTACCAAGTAAGAGCCTATCCACAAAATAATTATCGTGAAAATACGGCTGACAAATTCCGATGAATTAGTCGAAAAAAACGAGTTGATAGACGATCTATACACCGAATCCAACAAACGAATAAACCTGTTTTCCGTTTTGATATTGGCAAAGTCTTCAATACCAAACTGTTTGATGGTTTTTACCGAATTGAGCGACTCTACCAATTGGCTTTCGAGTTCAGCATTGTCTTCCATCAATTTCCGTTCACGTTTTTTATTCAATTTATTGGTAATAAAATAAATAAGAATATACAGCGGAATCGAAATCAACAGAATAAGTGCCAATTTCCAACTGTAAACAAACATCAAGGCAAACGAAAATACGACGATAAAGACATTGACTACCAATGAAATAACCACATCGTTGATAAAAACACGGATTTTGACCGCATCATTGATACGTGAAATAATTTCGCCCACGCGCATGGTATCGAAAAAGCGTTGCGGAAGTTTGAGCAGATGCTTGTAATAGCCTAATATCAGCCGGGCGTCAATTTTTTGCCCGGTGTTGAGCATAAAAACGCTTTTACTCACACCGACAAACAGTTGTATCAACAGAATGACAATCATGGCAATGCTTAGCAAATTCAGCAAATTTGTATTGCCATTCACAAAAACATTATCGGTTATTTTTTGTATGTAAATAGAGGTCGATAAGCCCAATACGGTATAAATAACCGCACCGAAAAGCGACTGTGCAACGACACTTTTATGCGGTTGCATCAAAAACCAAAACCGTTTATAAATAGAAACTTTCGTATTTTCCGTCTTAAATGCTTCACCCGGCACCAACAATATCAGTACGCCCGACCAAGTTTTCATAAATTCCTCAATTGTTTCCTTGTGCATCTCTCCATCGCCCGGATCCATATAGGTAACCATTTCCTTATGAACGAAATAAATCACAACATAATGTTGCAGATTTTTTCTGACAACGTGAGCAATGGCAGGAAGTGGAATTTGCGGCAGCGATTCCGCCACCCCTTTCACGCCTTTGGCATCAAATCCGAGCTGTTCCGCAGCTTTTACCATGCCGAGCACATTTGTTCCGCGTTTGTCCGTACCTGCAATTTGCCGGATGCGCGACACCGGTAATTTCAGCTTATAATGCTCTCCCACCGATGCCAAACAGGCTGCTCCGCAGTCTGTTATATCTCGTTGTTTTATTTTCATATAATTAGGAGTTAGGAATTAGGAGTTTTTTTCTTATTTTTGTAAAATTATTTATTTCAAAATCTATACGAAAATGAAAAACAGTATTATTCAGGAAAAATCCAAAAAGTTTGCAATCAGAATCATTCATTGTTATAAACACTTGGTTGACAATAAAAAAGAATTTGTTATTTCAAAACAGTTATTGCGAAGTGGAACAAGCATAGGCGCATTGGTAGCCGAAAGCAGGTTTGCACAAAGCGACAAAGATTTTATTAACAAGTTGTATATTGCATTAAAAGAGGCGAATGAAAGCCTATATTGGTTAGAATTATTATACGAAACCAATTTTCTTACCAAAGAAGAATATGTTTCCATTTCCGAAGACAGCGATGAACTGATAAAATTATTAGTATCCATAACAAAAACTCTAAAATCAAAAATTAACTCCTAATTCCTAACTCCTAATTCCTAACTATTACAGGATTAACCCAATTATCTAATTTGTCAAACAGCAATTGCCACAAACTTCTGTCCGTCAAGTAAAAACGTCCGGTAAGCGTCATTCCTTTTTTTAAGTCTCCCTTGTAACCGTTTTTCAGTTGCAGATAGTGAGTGTCGAGCGAGCAGCGTACACGAAAAACCGGTTGATCATTCACCAGGATGATGTCTTTCGATATTTCTTGTATATTGCCATGAGCCAAACCCCACTGGTTGTAGTTGAAAGCATCCAATTGAAAGGCAACCGGCTGTTTTTCTTTTATATAGCCAATATCCACAGGCGAAACGTAACATTCGACCAGCAAATTGCTGTCGTTGGAAATATAGCCTATGGTTTGTCCGGGAGCAATAAAATTGCCTTGCTGTATGCCGGAAAACTGAATCACGGCACCCGAAGCAGGTGCTTTGAGTACATATTTCGTTTTTTCCTCTTCCAGCTGCTTGATGGATGATGCCAACTCGCGGTTTTCTATTTCGTAGTTTGTTTTTTCGGCTTCCCAACGGTTGCGAAACTGCTCTTGAATGTTTGCCATTTGGCTCACAGCCGCATCGTAAGTGTTTTTTTGTTGCAGGTATTCTGTGAGGGAAATTACCTTTTTGTCGAATAATGTTTTAGCTGTTTGATATTCGTTATGTAAATAATTGATGGAAGTTTGTTGTTCGTTTATCGACGAACGGAAATAACTGTTTTCGGTGATATATTTTGAAGTTTCAAGATGATGAATTTGGCGCATAAGCAGTTTATCAATATCGGAAATAAACAGGCTGTCTTCCCTGATTTTTTCTTCCTTTCGATGAATTTGTTCCTGAATGCTTTGCGTGTTGAGTACAAGCAGCGTATCGCCGCGCATAACTTCCGTATTTTCCGAAAACAGACGCTTGAAGTTGATTGTTTTCGTTAGGTGTGCGGATAATGCCGCGGGCTTGGGTGCTGACTTGTACGTAAATGAAAGGCAAAGTGACAATAGCAGCTGCTACAGTAAATACAACAACAAGATATATTACTTTGCGGCGTACACTACGTTTAACGAACAACGTTTCGGTGGTGTCGTTGATTATTTCGGGAGGAAAGATTGGCATAGTTTCAAGAATGCCATTTTTTATAGGCTAAATAGACAAGAAAAGTTGCACATCCACTTAAAATTGTAGCTATAATATCATACCAGTCAAAAGTCAATCCAATAAATTCATAAATAATAAGACCCACAACGCCATATAAAATCCCTTTTTTGAATGAGTCTCGTCCCTTGTGCAATCCCCAAAAAAATAACGTACCGGCAGGAAGAGCTAACCAATTAGTCATCGTATCTGCAACATGAAAATCGTTTATGTGATTTGTATAAATATAAGGACGGTAGGTTTTTGACAATACAGCACAAATGAATGCGATAAGTAATCCTGATAGAATTGCGATTATATGTTTTTTGTATATCCCATTTTATCAATAAATACAGGAGCAAATATATGAGAATTATGTTTCAAAAAAAATACTTTAATGAAATTTTTATCAAGAAAACAAAGAAGTTTTTGAAAAACTGCTGCAAGCCAAAGACGAACAAATAGCGCTGTTGAAAAGTATGTTGGGTAATAAGTGAGAATTTTCAAACGACTGTTAAATAATTGGAGATGATTTTATTGATAAATATATTTCCTTGATAATCAATATCGTAAATAATATACCAAATTGTTTGTTTATTTCGCCGATAGCTATGTACTTTTGTTCCATATTGCTGATGAATAGAATAAGTTGTATCAACATGATAGGGTTTACTTTCTAAACTATCACATACTTGCCTTAATGTATTTCGATATTCCCAGACATGGTCAAACGTTAAGGTGTGTTTCTTCCACGATAATAAACCGATAAAGATATTTTCTATATCCTCATCGGCTTGGTTACTATAATATACCATGTTCTTTGCATAATGTTTTAATCTTAGCATCCATATTGTTCCAAAACTCATGAGAAGGAGTATATCCTTCCGGAATTTGTCTGGAAGAAGTAACATTAACAGGTGCAAACAGAGGAATCACAGTCGTAACCGTATTTGTTTTTGGAATAACGTTCATGATTTTTGTGTTTATGATTATGTTGCAAATGTACATGAAAGATTTGACTTTACCAAACAAATAATTTTCATTTTACGAAATGTGACCAAGTATCTACATATCTCGCAAATTTCTATCAAGAAAACAAGGCCATTTATGAAAAACTGTTGCAAGCCAAAGACGAACAAATAGCGCTGTTGAAAAGTATGCTGGGTAATAAATAAAAATGACTATCCGCAATCACACTAACTTGCACATGAGCGTTTATATCTTCATTCTTATACGTTTTTTACTTTGAAAATATTTGTAAGTCAAGTAAATGAGAAAAGTTGCACATCCACTTAAAATTGTAGCTATAATATCATACCAGTCAAAAGTCAATCCAATAAATTCATAAATAATAAGACCCACAACGCCATATAAAATCCCTTTTTTGAATGAGTCTCGTC
>BNYG01000054.1 GCA_026000155.1 Bacteroidia bacterium
CCGTCCGGTTGCTGAAAAGACGGAAATCAAAGCGAGCATTACGGAAGTAGTCGATTCCATCTATGTAAGGGAAGGTCAAACCGTTAATCAAGGCGATACCATTCTGACTTTTCTTCCGGCCAATCCGGATTTTCAAATTGATTATCAACAAAAACGTTTGGACGATTTCCGGGAACACCTGAATGATTTACAATCTCTCTCTAAAGGGGTAAAGCCGGGCACATTCGCCTCCGGCACACGACGACAAGAATACAGTCTTTATATTCAACGGACAAGAGAGCAGGAAACCAACGTGTTCAAAGCAAAAAAAGATTGGGAACGAAACCGTACGCTTTTTGAAAGGGGAATTATTTCAGCCGAAGAATACGAAGGTTATCAATATGAATACAATAAATCCCGGAATGTATTGGCTTCGCTGAAAAGCAATCAGATTGCCCAATGGCAAAACGACCTGAATACATACTCCAATTCTTTTGAAGAAATGGAAACCGCTTTGAAGCAAGAATTGAAAGAGAAAGACCGTTATATCGTAATCAGTCCGGTAAGCGGATCCTTAGACCAATTCAGTGGTATTTATGAAGGCAGTATGGTGCAGGCTGGAAGTCTGTTGGCAGTGGTCAGTCCCGACTCTACATTGTATGCGGAAGTATATGTTTCACCCCGAAATATCGGATACATCACTACCGGAATGCCGGTAAATATCCAAATCAGTTCTTTTAACTACAATGAATGGGGAACAATTTCCGGTGAAGTAACAGAAATTTCTTCCGATTTTTTGACCGACAGTTCCGGAAATAATGCTTTTTACAAGGTAAAATGCCGGATAAGCCGGAATTTTTTGACACGTAAAAACGGTGTAAAAGGAATGTTGAAAAAAGGAATGACGGTTTCAGCGCATTTCATGATTACGAAACGTTCCTTGTTCGATTTATTATATCAGAAAATGGATGATTGGTCGAATCCCACGCAATATACAGGAAAATGAAAAAAGATATTAAAGTAAAACAACACGATATTACCGATTGCGGCGCTGCTTGTCTGGCATCGATTGCAGCCTATTACGGACTGAAATTCCCGATTTCGCGTATCCGCCAATATGCTTTTACCGATAAAAAAGGAACCAATGTATTGGGAATGATCGAAGCTGCTAAAAAATTAGAATTTGAAGCCAAGGGTGTAAAAGGTCCTTTGGAATGTTTAAAGGAAATTCCCAAACCGGCTGTAGCCCATATCGTTGTGAAAGAGCAATTGCAACATTTTGTAGTTATCTACAAAGTGACTAAAAAATACATTCTGGTAATGGATCCGGGTGACGGCAAACTTCATAAAAAAACATACGAGGAATTTCAAAAAGAATGGACAGGCGTACTGATATTAATGCTTCCCAATGAAAGTTTTGAAAAAGGCAATCAAAAGAAAAGCACTTTACGAAGTTTTATTCATTTGATTCGTCCCCACCGAAGTGTGATGTCGCAAGCTTTGTTTGGAGCGATTATTTACAGTATCCTTGGACTGGCAACTTCTGTTTATATCGGTAAAATTACCGATTATGTCCTTGTTGATCAAAACCTAAACCTGCTTAATCTGATGGGAATAGTTATGATACTAATCATCATTCTGCGGACATTTATCGGAGCCATGAAAAGCATTCTGGCACTGAAAACCGGACAGCGGATTGATGCTTCCCTTATTTTGGGTTATTATAAACATTTGTTGACTTTACCCCAACAATTTTTCGATACGATGCGTGTCGGTGAAATTATTTCCCGGGTAAATGATGCGGTCAAAATCCGGGTATTTATTAATAATGTTTCTTTGGACTTGGTGGTTAATTTGCTGATACTGCTTTTTACCCTGGGTCTGATGCTGGTTTTCTCGTGGCAATTAGCTGTCATTACGCTTATGTCTGCCCCCTTATTCCTTTTGATTTATTTCTTGTTTAATCGCTTGAATAAAAAATACCAGCGCAAGATTATGGAAAGCGGAGCCGATCTGGAAGCTCATTTAGTGGAATCGCTCAATTCGGTTTCTACCATTAAACGCTTTGGTATAGAAGATTTTGCCAATCTGAAAACCGAGATGCGTTTTGTCGGTTTATTGCGCAACACTTATCAAAGCATTTACGGTTCAATCATTGCCGGCAACGGAATTGAATTGGTTTCGGCCGGGATCACCGTTGCTGTATTGTGGGCGGGAAGTAATTTGGTCATTCATCAGGAATTAACACCCGGTACCTTGATGCTTTTTTATTCCTTGGTAGGTTATGTATTGGGACCGGTAGGGAAATTGATTTCTTCCAACCAAACAATACAGGACGCTTTAATTGCCGCCGACCGTTTATTCCAGATTATGGATTTGGAGCGGGAAGAAGACGATTTTCAAAAAATCCAATTAGAACGGGAAATGATCGGCGATTTGAAATTTGAAAATGTATCTTTTCGATACGGCTCACGGAAACAAGTGTTTGAAGCTCTAACCTTAACTATTTATAAAGGAAAAACGACAGCGATTGTCGGCGAAAGCGGTTCGGGAAAAACCACGTTAGTATCCCTACTACAACACTTATACCCTATTCAATCGGGAAGTATCCACATAGGGAAATATACGGTTGCACAAATCGGCAACGAAAGCCTGCGGCGGATGGTTGGCTCCGTTCCCCAACAAATCGAACTGTTTGCCGGAAATATCATTGAAAATATTGCGGTTGGTGATTTTGAACCGGACATGAAAAAAATCGTGGAATTGAGCGAACAATTAGGTATTCGCGAATTTATTGAAAAATTGCCCAATGCTTATATGACACCGATTGGCGAACATGGCGCCTCGCTTTCCGGTGGCGAGCGGCAACGGATTGCCATTGCCCGCGCCCTGTACAAAGACCCTGAAATACTGATTTTTGACGAAGCGACTTCTTCCTTGGATTCTATTTCTGAAAAATATGTTAAACAAACCCTGACAAATCTGGCACAACAAGGGAAAACAATTATTGTGATTGCCCACCGTCTCAGCACCGTAAAAAATGCCGATACAATTGTTGTACTGCAAGAAGGAAAAGTGGTAGAAACAGGCAGTCACGCCCAACTATTGAAAAAACGGGGTGTGTATCGTACACTATGGATTGAACAATATGATGCAATATTAACAAACTAAAAAGGATGAGATATGATATTATTTAAGCAAATCGAACTATTGCAGCGGGCACATAAACTGATTGACCGGTCGCATACCGGCATTCCAGAAATATTTGCCGGACAATTAGGCGTGAGCGAACGCCGCTTGTATGAAATTATCAATGAAATGAAAGGCCTCGGCGCTCCGATTGATTATTCACGAAAAGCCGGAACGTATTATTACACAGAAGATTTTGAAGCAAGTATCTCGTGTAGTTTCCGGCGTTTATCACCTAAAGAGCAACAAGATATTGAGGCAGGCAACCGGTTATTTTTCGATTTTTTCTCCACTGCTTGTTTTGTGCAGTGAGCAAACGTACTTTTGCGCAATCAAACGGAATTTTTGAGTGCACGCAAAACTTCGATTGATTTGCAGGTAAAAGTTGCTTGCAATAAATAATTAAATTATTAATTTGTAAATTTTATGAAAAATTTGGATTTGAACGCTTATGGCGTAATGGAAATGAATCAACAGGAATTGTTGAACGAAAACGGAGGCGGAATTAGCGACTTTATGTGCAATTCTGTTAAAACTTGGTGTGCTATTGTGGTGGTTGCCTGTGAAAAGACACAAGAAGTGGCTCAAGGTATAATAGAAGGTATCGGTTAAAAATTAATAACAATACGTAATGAAAACATTAGATTCATATTTTGTTACAGAAATAACTCCTGATGAATTATTTCTTGTAAATGGTGGAGGTGCACGTGAAGTAGGAGAGGCAATTGGTAAATTCATACGTGAAACTGCTGATGAAATTGAAAGGGGTTTAAACGACGCTTCTACAAACCTTCGGAAAGCTATTGTCGGACATGAATAAACAGTATGAGAATTAAGGGTGAAAAAACCTTAATTCTCGTAAATTTCTATTACTGTTAAGAGTTTTTGCTAACTTTGCAAGCCATACAAGTTATTTTAAGTTACTCTCTTTAATAATTTATGTTTATGCTTTCTATTTTCTATGAGTTAATCCGGTTCATTAAAGATCCCTATACAAGTGATTATAACTATAATGCCTATTCTGTTAAACAAAAATTAGCTTTATTTGGAAGATTATTATTTTTAAATTTCATTATAACTATTATTGCTATTGTTTTTTTAATCATAGAGAAACACATTTTAAATAAATTTGGAATTGAAATCAAAAATTTGCCAATAGACAAAGGAAATTATTATGAACCTTTAATATGTATTTTTGCCGCTCCATTACTTGAAGAATTAGTTTTTCGCTTACCCTTATCATTTAGAAAAAGGGATATTAACATAGCCTATCTTGTTTTAATAGGGGCAATTATCATAAATCTTAATATATTTGACACTGATATTAAAAGGAGAATGATAAGTTTTAGTTTACTATTTTTGAGTACATTACCACTTTATTTTTTGGACAAAGTACAAGAGAAGTCATTGGAAAAAATCAAAAATAATTACGGTAAATATATTGTATGGGGCAGTATTGTTTTTTTTTCATGCGCCCATATATCGAATATTGATAATTTTGAACTCAAATTATTACCCGTTTACCTGATTAATTTGTTTCCAATTTTTTCCTTTGCTATGTTTGCTTCTTTTTGTCGCCTAAAATTAGGTTTTTTATATGGAGTGCTATTACATATATGCAACAATCTCATTCCTGCATTCAACAGCTTACTATCTTAACTATTTTTATTTATGTGTCCAATAAAACGATATAATAATTATCTCTGGAATCAGAATGTATTCTATTCTCTCCTTATTTTATTTGTAACTTATATCCCTTTCTATATTGTGTGGACTACGAGTTATTTTCTTCTATTCGAAAATTATGATATTGCATTTATACCCACACCCAATGAAACTATTCTTACCAAACCACTTCCTATTGTTATCCTTTTTCCCGTAATCATAGACCCTTTTTTTGAAACATTGACTTGCCAATATGCACTTTTTTACGGATTTTCATTGATAAACTGGTTTAACAACCGCCGAAGTCGAATCATTTGGGTAGCCGCTCTTCTTTTCGGAATCCTTCATTTTTATTCGATTTCTTACATGGTTTACAATTTCTTTATGGGAATGTGGTATATGTATATATTCATTGTCAAACAGCATAAAAAGCCCCTTCTGACAACCTATTTATTTCATGCTTTACATAATTTATTCGTCTATTTTATGACTCCGGTCGAATGTGCAATATTTGGATAACAAAAATCGGGGAATTTCTAAGAAATATAGTTTTACTCTTTGTATATATAAATATATTTATATACCTTTGTTCTATAAATTTAGAAGAGAAATAATATGCCAATAGCAATAGAACGACCTAAAAAGTATCGTAAGTTGATAGACTTGGACGAAAGTACAAAAACAGCGCTGAGTTTCCAAGCGATTGAATATGGTGTAACACTCAAAAAATATATTGAAGTGTTGCTTGCTCGCGATGCGGAAATGCAAGAAGATAAACATTTTGCTCAAATAATGATTGACGATATGAATAGCGCGGATACGAATGATTATCTTACCGGTAAAGAATTAGAAAATTTTGAAAAAGACCTTGACAAATATAGATAACAATGAACATTCTATTTCATAGAACATTTGAAAAAGACTATCAAATTTTACCGGAACCTATCAAACGTGCCGTTGTACGTTTTATTGACGAAGTAAAAAAAGCCAATACACTACGTGAAATCAAGGATTGCAAAAAATTGGAAGGAGTAGAAAATGGTTATCGTGTGCGATGTGGCGATTATCGTGTACTTTTCCTACTGATAGTGAAAGATAATACTGTATATATTCGACGAGTATTGCCACGCGGGCAGGCATATAAAAAACATAATTGATTAGAATTCGTGTTTGCGTTGAGTCGATAACAAATACTATGCCTCTATCTCTCCCTCAAAAACCTTAACAGCTTCCCCGGTCATATAAACATGGTTATTCTTCTCATTCCATTCCAATTCCAAATCCCCACCCAACAAAGAAATAGTAGCTTTCCGTTCCAATTTATTGTTCAAGACAGCAGCTACCAAAGTGGCGCAAGCGCCTGTGCCGCAAGCCTGTGTCTCGCCGCTGCCCCGTTCCCATACCCGCATTTTAGCACGATTGGGCGAAAGGATTTCGACAAATTCCACATTGGTTTTTTCCGGAAACATCGGATGGTTTTCGATTTTTTTGCCGATGCGTTCCAATTCCAAATCGGTGACACTTGGAACAAATGTAACTGCGTGGGGATTGCCCATTGACACGGCTGTTATGGCAATTTTTTCGGAATTGAAATCAATTTCCTGATTGATCAGCTTTTCTTCATTCCATTTCACGGGAACTTTGGAGGTAAGCAATACCGGTTCGCCCATATCTACTTTCACCTTTTCCACTTTTCCGTTCACCGGAAATAATTCCAGGATTTTCACTCCCGCTTTGGTTTCCAAGGTGATTTTTTGTTTTTGCGTATAGCCGTTGTCATAAACATATTTACCGATACAGCGGGTGGCATTGCCGCACATCTGGGCTTCCGAACCATCCATATTGAACATCCGCATCCGGAAATCACAGGTGTCGGACGGCAGGATCAATACCAAGCCGTCCGAACCGATGCCTTTATGACGGTCACTTACCCGGATCGCTAATTCTTTCGGATACTCTACTTTTTCTTGGAAACAATCGATATACACATAATCGTTTCCGGCGCCATGCATTTTTGTAAACTTCATTGCTCAAACATTTTTACAAAGATAAGCAAAATTATCCGCATTTAGATGCCCCGCAGGAAGTACATTTCAAACAACCTTCCTGATACACCAAGGTTTCCTGCCCGCAATTCGGACATTTTTGACCTTTGGCCTGAACCCCTTCCGTTATGTATTTCTTTAAAGCACGTCCGACTCCGTTTTTCCAGGTATTGATGGATTCATCTTTCAATTCCAAACTTTCCACCAATTTAAGTACCTGTTCCACAGGCATGGCATAACGCAATACGCCGGAAATCAGTTTGGCATAATTCCAATATTCGGGATTGAATTTAGCGGACAGTCCTTCGATAGTCGTTTTGTATCCGCGTTTATTGGTGTATTGGAAGTCATAACGTTTGTTTCCGTTATCATCGATGTTTTTAATAATAGCTCCTTTGGAAACATTTTTCGGAAGGAAAATCCCTTCGTCTTCATCGTTGATACCGGTGAATATTTCATACGGACGACCATTCAGCAAACCCACGAAAGCAATCCATTTTTCTTTATTATTCTGGAATTTTACAATTTCCGCTTCCAATTCCCGGGGACGTTTGGCCACAATCACCGGCGGTTCCGGACATTCTTCGCAGTCTTTTCCCTTGGAAGCCGACACTAAAACGCCGCTCCGGGAACCGTCACGATACACCGTACAGCCTTTACATCCTGATTTCCAAGCTTCTATATACAAGCGGTTGACTAAATCTTCATCTACATCGTTCGGCAGATTAATAGTCACACTGATCGAATGATCCACCCATTTTTGTACCCGTCCCTGCATTTTTACTTTTTGCAACCAATCGACATCGTTGGAAGTGGCCTTGTAATAAGGTGATTTTTCGATCAAAGCATCGATTTCTTCTTCGCTGTATTTTTTCGTCGTGGAATATCCCTGGGCCTCCATCCAGGTAACAAATTTATGATGGAACACAATATATTCTTCCCACGAATCCCCTACTTCATCCACAAAATCCACTTTGACAGCCGAATCGTTCGGATTCACTTTCCGCCTTCTTTTATAGACCGGCAAAAAAACCGGCTCGATTCCCGACGTTGTTTGAGTCATCAACGAAGTAGTGCCCGTAGGCGCGATGGTCAAGCAGGCAATATTCCGGCGACCGTATTTTTTCATATCTTCAATCAACTGAGGATCAGCCTCTTTCAAGCGGTTGATAAACGGATTTCCTTCTTCACGGGCAGCATCATAAATTTCAAAAGCGCCGCGTTCCTTAGCCATTTCCACCGATGAACCATAAGCCGCCAAAGCCAGGGTTTTCTGAATTTCTTCCGCAAAATCGGTGGCTTCTTCCGTTCCGTAACGAATGCCCAAAGCCGCCAACATATCTCCTTCGGCGGTAATGCCCACGCCGGTTCTCCGTCCCAACAAAGTTTTATTACGGATTTTCAGCCAAAGTTCCCTTTCCGTCGTTTTCACGTCCCCTTGTTCCGGATCTGAATTGATTTTCAGAAGGATAGCATCGATTTTTTCGGTTTCCAAATCAATGATATCATCCATAATCCGTTGAGCCAAAGCCACATGTTTTTTGAATAAAACAAAATCAAATTGCGCCTTGGGCGTAAAAGGATTTTTCACATACGAATATAAATTGATAGCCAACAACCGGCAACTATCGTAAGGACACAAGGGAATTTCCCCGCAAGGATTGGTCGAAACCGTCCGGAATCCCAAATCTGCATAACAATCGGGAACAGATTCGTTGAGTATGGTATCCCAAAACAAGACACCCGGTTCGGCCGATTTCCAGGCATTGTGTACAATTTTCCCCCACAAGTCTTTCGCATTTATTTCTTTGGTATAATCCGGATAATCGCTGTCAATCGGATAGCGTTGTACAAACGGACGATTGTTGACAACCGATTCCATAAAGTCATCGGTAATCTTGACGGAAACATTGGCGCCGGTAACTTTTCCTTCCGACATTTTGGCGTCGATAAACGATTCCGTATCGGGATGTTTCACGGAAACGCTCAACATTAAAGCGCCCCGGCGACCATCCTGAGCCACTTCGCGGGTAGAATTGGAATACCGTTCCATGAAAGGCACCAGACCGGTCGAAGTCAAGGCGGAATTTTTCACCGGCGAACCTTTGGGACGAATATGAGAGAGGTCGTGCCCTACTCCACCCCGGCGCTTCATCAATTGCACCTGTTCTTCATCAATCTTGATGATGGCGCCGTACGAATCCGCCGGACCATCCAAACCGATGACAAAACAGTTGGAAAGAGAAGCTACCTGATAATTATTACCGATGCCTGTCATCGGGCTTCCTTGGGGAACGATATAATTAAAACGGTCAAATAATTGGAACAGCTCCTTTTCGGAGAGCGGATTCGGATATTTCTTTTCCACCCGTGCCACTTCACTTGCCAAACGATGATGCATATCCTCCGGCGATTTTTCAAAGATATTGCCGAACGCATCTTTCAAAGCATATTTGTTCACGAACACTTTGGCTGCCAATTCATCTCCCTTAAAGTAGTCTAAAGAAGCTTTGTATGCTTCATCA